>JAXMAF010000007.1:0-262173 GCA_046350555.1 Phycisphaerales bacterium | reverse complement strand
ATCGCTCCGAAGATGCTCACGACGAGATCAAACGTCCGATCCTGCAACGGATGCAGGTCGGTGGCGTCGCCTTCCTGGAATCGACAGTTGGCGAGGCCGAGCGCCGTGGCGCGCTTGTTGCCGGCCTCGACGAGATTCCTGGCGATGTCGACGCCGAGCACCTCCGCGCCGAGCTGCGCCGCCGGAATGGCCGTCGTGCCATCGCCGCAACCCAGATCCAGCACCTTGAGGCCTCTCGACACGCCGGCGCGCGCGACGAACGCCGCTCCGCTCGTTCGCATGCTCTCGGCGATGCGCGTGAAGTCGCCCTTCTCCCAGAGTGCCTTGTTTGGATTCATTGGAACATTCCTGGTGATACGCGGCCGAGTTGATTCTCGTGCTGCACCCATCAATTCCGCCGTGAGACGCGTCCCAACTGATTCGCGCGCCCCGCCCAACCCAGTTCGGCCGCAAGACGCCGTTGTGGGCAAAGGGGTTCGAACGCATGGAGGTCGACTGGCATCCGTATGAACCGCCTGCGGTTGCGGTGGTTTGGCGTGACGCAGGCGGATGGCGGCTCCTACACACCATCGGGAATCTCCGGTTCGACGAGATGCGCCAGCAGCGACAGCGACTCCTGCCAACCGGCGTAGCAGAACTCGACCGGAATCGCCGCAGGAATCCCCGCCTGTTCGATGGCGACGTCCGTTCCGCAGATGACCTTGCGCAGCACGATCGTCACCCGCATCTCGCCAGGTGGACCGGGATCCTCGAATCGGTCGGTGTAGACGATGCGCTCGTGTGGCTTGAGTTCCACGTACGTGCCGCCGAAGAAGTGGCTCTTTCCCGTGCCGAAGTTGGTGAAGGCCATGCGGTAGCCGCCGCCGACCCGCGCGTCCATGTGCGCCACCTTGCCGGTGAACCCATGCGGCGGAAGCCACTTGACCATCGCGTCGGGATCGAGAAACGCCCGGTACACGCGCTCGGGCGGCGCGCGCAGGACGCGGTGCAGGTGGATGGTGTTCGTGGCATCGGGCATCGCCGGGTTCTCCGTGGGGTTGTGCTGTCGCAGATCCGTCGCGGCCTCGGCGGATCGTCGGACATGTCAGCATGTCCGCTGCCGCCGATCCTACGAACCAGCCGCATTCGCGTCGCGCTTCCACATCCACAGGGTCAACCAGATGACAAACCCGCGCAGCCATCCCGGCATCTCTTCCGGAAGGTCGGCCTGCCCACCTTGGGTGAACCAGGAGTCCGGCGCCACCGAACCCACCTGGCCATCGCCGCTGAAGAGCCCGAACTCACGGCGCCACCACGAGAGTCGCCTCAAGGTGTAGTCGCGTCCCTCGGCCGTGACGATGAACTCCTGCCTGAACAGGCTGACCTTGACCGCGCGTGCCAGCTCGCCGCTGCGGCCTTCGAGCAGAAACGGGCCGGCGAGACCCTGTCGCGACACGCGGCACCGCTCGCCTGGGACGGTGATCGAGCCGCGCTCGCCCCAGAATGCAAGGCCGACTTCGCCCCACGGCATCCCGCGGGGACCCTCGATCGCGAAGTCCCACGAAAACCAGCTCCTTCGAACGAGTCTCATGGGGATTCCAGTCGACCTCCATGCGTTCGACCCTTGGCCACAGCGGCGTCTCATACGCGTCCCAGTTGACTCTCGCGCCCCACCCCACCCAATTCCGCCGTGAGACGCCGCCGTGGGCAAGGGGTTGAACGCATGGAGGTCTGCTGGAATCCGTATCACGTGGGTTGTGGGCACGTGGTCGGACGCCCGGAAGGCCGCTGGGATCCGCATCGTGGAGCGGGGGCGCGGTTCATCCACCCGCGGGTGGCTGCCACAGTTCGACCTTGTTTCCCTCGGGATCGATGACCCAGGCGAACGTGCCGTATTCGGAGTCGTCGATCTTGTCGAGGACGTTGCATCCCTCCGCCTTGAGCGCCGCGACCAGGGCGCGAAGGTCGTCGACGCGGTAGTTGACCATGAACGAGGATTGGCTTGGAGCGAACTGCTTGCTCTCCTCCGGCGCAACCAACCACGCGGTCGTTCCGCCCGTGGGCTTGCCATCCGCGTCGACCCAGTCGAACGCGGCGCCGCCCCACGGCTGGACGTCGATGCCGAGATGAGCCTTGTACCAGGCCCGAAGCGCAGGCGCGTCCTTTGCCTTGAAGAAGATGCCGCCGATGCCAGTGACCCGCTTCATGTGAACCTCCCCTGTGCGATGGTTGGGTGCGACGCGAGTGTCAACGGGACGCGCATCACGCCAGCGCGCCGTCCCACAGGCGGAATCCGCCGATGAAGGCGTTGGTGTTCGCGCCGAGCCGTCCGCCCGCGGGAATCTCGTCGAGCTCCTTGGCGTTGCCGCCGCCGATGATCAGGTCGTCGGCGCAGAGGGCGGCCTTGAGCGCGGTCGCGACGCGCTCGACGTGCTTGCGCCATTTCTTCTTGCCGAGCCGCTTCAGGCCGCGCAGGCCGACGTAGTCCTCGAAGGTCCGCCCGCGCCGATACGGAAGATGGGCGAGTTCCATGGGCTGCACGACACCCTCGGAGATCAGCGCCGAGCCAAGCCCGGTGCCGAGGCCGAGGAAGAGCATGCGGCCGCCTCGGTATCCACCGAGGGCCTGCATCGCGGCGTCGTTGATCATGCGCACCGGGCGGTCGAGCGCGGCGGAGAAGTCGAACTCGACCCAGCCGGTGCCGAGATTGTGCGGTTCGGCCAAGGGACGATCGCGCACGACCGGTCCGGGGAAACCGATCGAGATCTGGTCGTAGCTCCACCCGTCGGCCATCCGCTTCACCGCCTCGACCATCTGGGCGGCGGTCATCTCCGGACCCGAGGGCGACTTGCGCTCCTCGGTCTGTCCGGTGGCGAGCACCTTGATGTTCGAGCCGCCCACGTCGATCACCAAGGTCGCGGGACCGCGTCGTGCGGGAGGCGCATAAGGGGTGACGGGCCGTGCGTCGTCGCCGGTGATGGGGGTGGTCTTCATGTTCGTGGTGCTCTTGGTGCTCGTGACGCGGTTGGATCCGACGACGCGCTTGGCGCCGTTGCGTACTTGGTGCCGTTGCGGCGCTCGGCAGGCACGGTGTCCATGACTGCGGTCGCGGTTCAGCTTCGGACCTTGGGCGCCGAGGTGGTGCCGGCGCCGGTTGGTCGTGCCAGCTCCTCGGCCGCGGAGACCAGGTGCTCCGGCGTGAAGCCGAAGCGCTTCTGGAGATCGCGCAGGGGCGCCGAGGCGCCGAACGTGTGCATTCCGATCGAACGACCCTTCCAGCCGACGTATCGATCCCAGCCCATGGTCGACGCCTGCTCCACCGAGATGCGCGCCGTGACCTGTGGCGGCAGCACGGAGTCGCGATACGCCTGCTCCTGCCGCTCGAAGAGTTCCCACGAGGGCATGCTCACGACGCGGCTGCGGATGCCCTTGGCGACGAGCTGCTCGTGGGCGTTCACGCAGAGCGAGACCTCGCTGCCCGTGCCGATGAGGATGACCTCCGGATCGCGGCCGGCGCTCTCGGCGGCGAGGACGTACGCGCCCCGCGCAACGCCGGCGGCGGGCGCGTACCTGGTTCGATCGAAGGTCGGGATCGCCTGCCGGCTCAGGACGAGCGCCACCGGCTCGTGTCGCATCGCCATGATGACCCGCCACGCCTCGGCGATCTCGTTGGCGTCTCCCGGTCGCAGGACGACGAGGCCCGGGACCGCGCGGAGCGAGACGAGCTGTTCGACCGGCTGGTGCGTCGGGCCGTCCTCTCCGACGCCGATCGAGTCGTGCGTGAAGATGTGGATGACCGGAATCTCCATCAGCGCGCCGAGCCGGATCGCGCCGCGGGCGTAGTCGCTGAAGATGAAGAAGCCGGCGCCGAAGGCGCGGATCTTGGAGAGCGAGAGCCCGCTGAGCACGGCGGCCATGGCGTGCTCGCGGATTCCGAAGTGCATGTTGCGTCCACCGGGGTCCTCGGTCGAGAGGTCGCCGGCGCCGTCGAAGGTCAGCCGCGTCTTGGTCGACGGCGCGAGATCGGCGGCGCCGCCGATGAGCCACGGCACGCGCCTGGCGATGGCGTTGAGCACCTGGGCCGAGGCATCGCGGCCGGCGAGTCCCTTGGCGTCGGCGGGGAAGGTGGGGAGTTCCGCGTCCCAGCCGTCGGGAAGCTGGCGGCGCAGCATGCGGCGGATCGCCTCCGCCTCGGCGGGATGCTGCGCGGCGAAGGCGTCGAAGCGAGCCTGCCATTCCGTCCGCGCCGCCCGGCCACGGGCGCCGAGCTGCTCGTCGAAGTGCTCGCGCACGCCGTCGGGAACGAGGAACTTGGCGTCCTCGGGCCATCCGTAGCCGCGCTTCGTCTCGCGGATCTCCTCCACGCCCAGCGGCTCGCCGTGCGCGGCCGACGTGTCCTGCTTGTGCGGCGCGCCGTAGCCGATGTGGCTGTCGACGATGATGAGCGTCGGCCGGTCGTTCGTCGCCTTGAACGTGCGAAACGCGCGGTCGAGCATCTCCAGGTCGTTCGCGTCGCCGACGCGCGTGACGTTCCAGCCGTAGGCGATGAAGCGCGTGGCGACGTCGTCGGAGAAGGTCAGGCTCGTGTGCCCTTCGATCGTGATGTGGTTGTTGTCGTAGATCCAGCAGAGGTTGGAGATTCCAAGGTGTCCGGCCAGCGACGCGGCTTCGTTGGAGATGCCCTCCATCATGCAGCCGTCGCCACAGAGCGCGTAGACGTCGTAGTCGAAGAGCACGGCGTCGGGACGGTTGAAGTGCCTCGCGAGCCAGCGCGACGCGATCGCCATGCCGACGCTCGTGGCGACGCCCTGGCCCAGCGGGCCGGTGGTCGTCTCGACGCCGCTCGTCCAGCGGTATTCGGGATGCCCCGGACACTTGCTGTCGAGCTTGCCGGAACCGCTTGATGTCGTCGAGCGTGACCGAGGGCTCGCCGAGCACCTCGTACTTCGGATTGACCGCCTTCACGCCGGTCAGGTGCAGCAGCGCGTAGAGCAGCATCGACGCGTGTCCCATCGAGAGCACGAAACGGTCGCGGTTCGGCCAGATGGGATCGGCCGGATCGAACCGAAGGTGGCGCTGCCAGAGCGTGTACGCGACCGGCGCCATCGCCATCGGCGTGCCCGGATGCCCGGAATTCGCCTGCTGGACGGCGTCCATGGCGAGCGTCCGGATGGTGTTGATGCAGAGCGTGTCGAGGAACGGGGCGGGCATCGAGGGAGTTCCAGGTCGAAGAGCGGCGGGTGCGATGGGGTCGATCGGGCGCCGCGGCATTGTTGCACGGGATCGGTTGGCCCGCTCCGGGATCTTGAACGCCCACCGCCTTTCGTCGATACTCCGAGGTCGGAGCAGATGGTCTGCTTCACCGAGAGCCGCAGGGAGGCGCGGCGCTGGGAGGTTGGGCGTCGCGCGGCATTGGGGCCGCGCGGCGGTGTGCGAGGTCGCGCTTGACGCTGCGTTCAATGTCGCGGCAGGCGCATGGGTGGCAGCAACGGCGGACCTGTCGATTGGCCCGGCAGCTTGGGTGGTGTCGACCACGGGCTGGCGCGACGCCGATCCATCGACTCGACCGCGTGGCGGCGCCGCTCGATCGGTGCGGCGGCGCGGAGTGTCGAGGCGACGTCAATGTTCACGCCGCGCGAGGTGCGGCGACTCGACGGGTCGCCGGCGCCCATTTGGCAGGCACGTCCTTGCAGTGGGAGTGAAACAACGATGAACGGAACACGATTCGGTCTGGCGGCGGTCGGCGTGGTGGCGCTGGGGACGCAGGGCGTGCTTGGACAGATCACGGTGAAGGATGTCACCGTCGAGGCCCACGTCGCGTTCACCCACCAGCCGGCGGTCCTTGCGATTCCCGGTCCACAGGACTGGATGCCGGCCGGCATCGCGATCGCCGACTACGACAAGGACGGCTGGCCCGACATCTTCTGGGCCAGCGGCGGCACGGTGCCGGACCATCTCTACATCAACAACCACAACGGCATCTTCAGCGACCAGGCCGGGGCGTGGGGATTGACCGACATCCACGCGGCCTGCGGCGCCTGCGCCGGCGACTACGACGACGATGGCTGGATCGACATCTACGTCACGAGCTTCGGCAATGGAAACGACAACCAGGGCCAGGTCGGCAAGAACAGGCTCTACCACAACAACGGCAACGGCGGCTTCACCAACGTCGCGACGGCGGCCGGCGTGAACTTCACCTCGACGGTCATCTCGAGCGGCTACGGGTGCTGCTGGGGCGACTACGACCTCGATGGCGACCTCGACCTCGCCATCTCGGCGTGGTTCGCGTCGGCCAAGGGCAATCGTCTCTACCGCAACAACGGCGACGGAACGTTCACCAACGTCACCGGGACCGCGGTGGTCTTCCCGAACACGACCTGGGGCTTCCAGACATCCCTGACGGACATGGACGGCGACGGCTGGCCCGAGCTGCTCCTGGCCGCCGACTTCGGCACCAGTCGCTACTACCGCAACAACGGGAACGGGACGTTCACCGACGTCACCGTCGCTTCAGGCACCGGCAAGGACCAGAACGGCATGGGCGAGTGCGTGGGCGACTTCAACAACGATGGACGGCTCGACTGGTACGTCACGTCGATCTATCTCGACACGCCGCAGCCGGCCTCCGGGGAAGGCAACAAGCTCTACATCAACCAGGGTGGCCACACGTACCTGGAGACCGCCGTCGCCTCGGGGGTCGCCGACGGCGGATGGGGTTGGGGAACGATCGCGGTGGACCTCGATCAGGACGGATGGCTCGACATCGTCGAGGTGAACGGGCGACCCGGCAACGACGAGTTCACCGGCGAGCAGGAGTACATCTACCGCAACAACGGCAACGGCACGTTCACGGAGATGGGACTGGCGGCCGGCCTGACCTTCAAGGCCGAAGGGAAGTCGATTGCATCCATCGACTACGACCGCGACGGCGACGTCGACTTCGCCATCACGTTCAATTCGGACAAGGCGAAGCTCTACCGCAACGACGGCGCGACCGGCGCGTGGCTTCACGTCGAGCTGGACACGCCCAACAACCCGCTCCTGGCGCCGAACGGGTTCGGTGCGCGGGTCACCGCCACCGCGGGCGGGCACTCGTATGTCCGCTACATCGACGGCGCCCCTTCGTTCCTGAACACCGGGGAGATCGCCGCGCACTTCGGTCTTGGTTCGGCGACCATCGTCGAAACGCTGCGCATCGACTGGCCGCGCGGGTACGTCACCACGCTCACGAACGTCGCGGTGAACCAGTTCCTCTCGATCCAAGGGCCGTCCCTGACCGACCTGAGCGCCGATGGCGTGACCGACGGTGCCGACCTGGGCCTGCTCCTGGGACGCTGGGGGCCCGTGGGGGTCTCGTCGGATCGCAAGGCGGACCTCAACAACGACGGCGTGGTCGACGGCGCCGACCTCGGCATCCTGCTCAACGCGTGGGGCACGCCCTGACGGTCGTCAGGTCGTCGAGCGCGGGGCGCGCGACCCGTCCTGCGCGGCGACCGGCCTGCCTTCGACGGTCAGTCGCGCGGGATGTCCGAACCAGCTCCGATCGCCGGCGCCGCCGTACATGCGCTCCATCGTCGCGACGACGTCCGACATCGACTTGTCGGCGGGCACCCAGCCGCCGTCGACATCCGGGACGTCGATGCGGCAGTTCTCGCACTTCTTGCCGTCGTAGAAGCGGATCGGGCACCAGAACGACTCGACGTTGCGCAGCATCTCGCCGCCCAGCGCATAGACGCCCGTCATCCAGTCGCAGTAGAGACACCAGATGAGGTCGTGGCCGACGAGCCCCTCGAACTTCTGGCGCGAGACGTTCACCCACTCTCCCTGTCGATGGCGCGGGAAGCGCAGCATCCAGACCAGGAGCGGATAGAGCGCCAGCTCGAAGAAGCGCACGATCAGGAAGGCGGGAAGTGCGACGATGGTCACCCACAGCGCGGTGTGGTTGCGGACGCGGCCGACCGTGCGGTTGAGGAAGCGGACGATGCGCGGTCCGCGCACGTGGCGCAGGTTGGTGAGCTCGTGGAAGGCGATCCAGAGCAGCATGGCCACGACCTGCCCGGCGAACGCCGCGACGAACCCGCGCCATCCCGCGACCGCGATCGCGACGGCCCATGGAATCCACGTGAAGAGGCTGAGCAGCACGTCGAGCATCGGCGCCCGCGTGCACGCGCCCGAGACCGCGCGGGCCGCAGGGCCCCATCGCGGCATGAGCGTGAGCAGCATCGCGAGCGCAAGCACGCCGCCGGCCGTGCAGGCGAAGAGGATGAAACGGGGATCCTGCGGAAGATCGTTGAGTGAGGGCACGGGGTGATTCTTGGCCGGGGCCTTGTACGCGTCCCAGTTGATTCTCGCGCCCCACCCAACCCAATTTCGCCGCGAGACGCCGCTGTGGGCCCCGGGGTCGAACGCATGGCGGTCTACTGGAATCCGTACGAGGTCGTGGCGCGCCGGTTGAAGGATCTCACCAGACATCGCGCGGCTCGGCGCGAGGATCGACCGCGACGCGCATCAGACCGCGGACGTCGTCGACGACTGCTCGGCGAAGTGATCGAGCGCCTCGACGATCTTCGGAAGGTACGTGTACGTCGGACCGCCTCCCATCATCACCGCGACGCCCGCCACCTCGAGGATCTGTTCGCACGTCGCGCCGGCCTTGAGGCACTTCTCCACATGCGAGAAGATGCAGCCCTCGCATCGCGCCGCGAGCCCGATGCCGAGGGCGACAAGCTCCTTCTCGCGCACGGTCAACGCCCCCTCGCGCATGAGCGACTGGAAGAACGTGCCGAACGCGCGGACAACCTCCGGCGCCGCCGCCTTGACGTTGTGCATGCCGGCAGCGTGCTGCGCGGGGAAATCCGAGCTTGTCATCGGTGTTGGCTCCGGGGTGTCAGCCACGAGAGGATGAGGAACATGCATGCGGAGACGCGATGCATGAGAGGCCCCGACGCGACCCTTGGTTCCACATTGCCGCCACCCGACGCCACGCCCTGCCCACTCCGCGTCCTCCGCGGCGAATTCCCACTCCGCGTCCTCCGCGGCCCTCCGCGGCTATTTCCGACTCCGCGTCCCCCGCGGCCCTCCGCGGCTAACTCCAACTCCGCATCCTCCGCGGCCCTCCGCGGCTACTTCCGACTCCGCATCCTCCGCGGCCCTCCGCGGCTAACTCCGACTCCGCATCCTCCGCGGCCCTCCGCGGCCAATTCCGACTCCGCGTCCTCCGCGGCCCTCCGCGGCTAACTCCCACTCCGCGTCCTCCGCGGCTCGCGCCCCGCGGCGCCCGCCGACCTCGCCGACACCGTGTTCGTCACCAGCGCCCGGCGCAGCGCCGGCGGCAGCTTCCCCCGATCGATCGATGCGCAGACTCGGGCGGTCAGGTCGAGTTCGGCGAAGACCGCAAGGCATCGCTCGCAGACCACCTCGCGGGTGACCGGGAAGCGTCGCCCGTGGTCCATGGCATCGAGCTTGGCCGCGAGCAGGTCGAGGCAGAGCTGTCTCTCGTACACCGGCGCCGGTGCCGGGCGCTGCGGAGCGCCGCGCACGAGGGCCTTGCGGAGCATGAGGCGCGCCCGATGGACGCGGGTCTTGACCGTCTGCGGCTTGAGGTCGAGGACCGCGCCGACGTCCTCGAGCGAGAGCTCGAGGATGTCCTTGAGCACCAGTGGAAGACGAAACGACGGCGGCATCTGCGCGATGGCCCGGCGAAGCGCCGCCTGCGCCTCGTCGGCGAGCTGGCGATCGAGGCCCTCGTTCGCGCCGTGACGAAGGTCGGCGATGGTCGCCTCGGCCCACGGCATGAGCGACGAGAGCATCGCCGGTCGCCGCGCGCGGGTTCGCCGGCGGAGGAACTTCCGTCGCCAGATCCGGATCGCGATCGTGTAGAGCCACGTGCCCGGATCGGAGCGGCCCTCGAACTGGCTCCACTTGCGGTGCGCCTGGAGGAACGTCTCCTGCACCAGATCGTCGGCGTCGTTCGCGTCGCTGCACAGTCGCAGCGCCAGCCGGCGGATGCGCCCGCCGTAGCGATCGATCAGCTCGGGATCGGACGACGACCCATCGCGATGCATCGGCGCGGCCGAATCCGCCCTTGTCGCTCTCCTGGCCGTGATCGCCGTCATGGAGTCGATGGTACAGGGGTCCGGGGCGTGCGCGCTCGCCTTCCGGCCACGGCTGCTACACCGCGATCAGCGCCGGCTTCGGCGGGTCGGTGATGAATCCGGCGACGCCGGTGGCGACGAGCTGGACGCCGATGCAGACGAGGACCATCCCCATGAGCTTGGCGAGCGCGTCGATGCCGCGCGAGCCGAGCTTCGTCGAGACGGCGAGCGAGCTTCGCAGGATGACCCAGCTCAGGGCGCCGACGACGAGGATCGCGGCGATCGCCACGCCGTAGTCCCAGGCGCGCGTCGTGAGGGTGGTCGCCTCGCTGATGCGCGCCGAGATCGACATGAGGATGGCCATCACCCCGGCGCCGCAGAGACTCGGGAACGCGAGGGGCATGAGCGCATAGTCGGCGTCCGGCCCGCGGTCCACGGCGGGCTTCTCGCTCGTCACCTCCTGGTTCTGGAAGAGCATCATGAAGCCGAGCGCGACCGAGATGAGGCCGCCGGCGATGCGCACCGACGAGAGCGAGACCTCCAGGAAGGTCATCAGGGCGTGGCCGACGAAGAGCGTGGCGAGCATCATCAGCGTCGCCACGAAGCACGCCCGGAAGGCCGTCGTGGCGCGTTCGCTCGCCGTGGATCGCCGCGTCACCGCGAGGAAGAGGGGCACGGTGTCGAACGGGTTCACCAGCGGAAAGAGCGCCGCGAGGTGGAAGAGGAAGAGCTTGACGGCCTGGGTCGGGGTCATCGGTGGCGAGGCGTCCGGCGCGGAGCGTAGCGTCCATGACTGCCCAGCGCGCCGGCTTCCGAGGACATCGGAATCCGTCGGTGCCCGTGCCGATGTCGCGGGCCACGCCCTTGGGCGACGCGCGCCGCCGCGCCGCGGCGATCGCCTCGGGAAGCGGCGGCGCTCCTCGTCGCGAAGCGCCGGTGGCACAATGGCGAAGTGCGTCCAGCCGGGGCGCCGCCGGATCGGGCCGGAGGCATCGGGGCAGGAGCGATCGGGGCCGAAGGGACGATCACGCTACCGGCAGGCGCCCCATGCCGCGACGAGCAGCGCCAGATCGGCGGCGTCGGCCGTGCCGTCGCCGTTGAGATCCTGGTGGCAGTGCTTCTCCGTGCAGGGTCCCCACAGCGAGAGGAACAGGCCGACGTCCGCGCCATCGACCTGGCCATCCTCGTCGAGGTCGCCCATGCACTCGACCGCCGGCGCGAGGCGGATCTCGGAGACGGAGATGTCGTCGCTGTCGGGGCTCTCGTGGAAGACGATGCGGCCGATCGTCTCCTCGTCGTGCGCGTGCAGCCCGATGAAGGTCTTCTGGCCGCGCCCCGCGGGCATCGGCGTGATCGTCGCGATGAGCACGTCGCGCACCGTGTACACCTCGATGCATTCGCCGCCGCCGTCGTCGGAGTCGCCGAGCTTGAACGCGAGTCCGTCGACGGGCGGACCGTCGAGGATCTCGATCTGCCAGACATCGTGCATGTGCACGTCGCGCTCGCCGACCGAGAGGGCGTCGCTGAATCCGAATCCCACGTCACCGGCGCTGTCGGCGTCGTCGAAGACCCAGTTGGCGTTCTCCTCGAGCGCCGTGAGACGGATCGTGCGGCTCAGCGGCGACTTCTTCGCGAAGGTGAGCGTCGGGCCGATCGGGGCGTCCGGCGTCGGGAGCTGCTGAAGTTCCTCGGCCAGGGCCACGGTCTCCGCGTCCGTGTGGAGCGTCTCGAACGAACCCACGTGGATCTCCCAGTCCTTCTCCGGAAGTCCGTAGTGGATGTTTGGCGGAAGCTGCGATCCCATCTCGAAGTCGCCGACGGCGATGTCGTCGGCGTCGTCGCTCTCGTTCACCACGATCCAGGCGATCGGATCGTCCGAGACGATGCCGACGAACGCCGATGTGCCGGGACAATCGGGCAGCGGCAGGACGCCGAGCACGACGTCGCCGATTCCACCGACCGTGATCGTCTCGCCCGCGACCGCCTCGTTGTCGCGCACCGTGAAGCCGAAGGCGAAGATCGCCTCGCCGCCCATCGTCGTTCCGGGGAAGTCGAATCGAAGGTCGTCGTCGGTGAACGTTCCTGCGGCACCGACCGAGAGCGCGTCGGCGAAGGCGGGCTGGAGCGGGTTGGTATCCGCGAAGACGAACGACGCGGACGGCTGGAGCGCCGTCATCGAGAACCACGCCGGCTCGGGAAGGCAGTTGCCGAAGTCGAGGTGACACCCCACGCTCGCGCCCGGCGCGGGTGGCATTCCGACCTGCGCCGCGTGCAGGAGATCCCCGGCCGTCGAGCCGACCGGTTGGGTGATTCCCGAGTTGCGGATCCACTCTTCGCGATCGGTGTAGACCACGACCGCGGCCGCGGACGACGAGCAGGCGGAACCGACGAGGACGATGGAGACGAGGGAGCGCATCGGAGACCCCTTTGAGCTGGGACGCGGCGCACGCGGGTCAGCGCGTGGATGACAGATCCAGAGGCTATCGAGTCGCGGGCGAAGGGCAATCCTTAATTTCGTGTGGACTTCCACGCCCCGAACGGTCGTGGGTCGTGATGCCGGAGCGTTCCGCGCCCTCCGGGACGCTGTACACTCCGCCGGAGGGATCGCACGCGCGCGCCCGGAAGCGGCCGCAACGAACACCAGGAGTCGACTCCGCATGGCCACCAGGAACGACACCAAGCCCGCGCCGAAGCTCAAGAGAAGGCAGTACGAGAAGGAACTCCGGCGACTCCAGGTCGAGTTGTGCCGCGTCCAGGAGTGGGTCCGCCACAAGGGCCTTCGCGCAATCATCGTGTTCGAGGGGCGCGATGGGGCCGGCAAGGGCGGGACGATCCGGGCCCTGACCGAGCGCGTCAGCCCGCGCGTCTTCCGGACGATCGCGCTGCCTGCGCCGTCGGATCGGGAGAAGACGCAGATCTACCCGCAACGGTACATCGCCCACTTCCCCGCCGCGGGCGAGGTCGTGATCTTCGATCGAAGCTGGTACAACCGCGCAGGCGTCGAGCACGTCATGGGATTCTGCACCAAGGCGGAGTACGAGGCATTCCTCGAGCTCTGCGCGGCCTTCGAATATCACTTCATCGTTCGCCCCGGCATCATCCTCATCAAGCTCTGGCTGGAGGTCAGCAACGACGAACAGGAGCGCCGCTTCCGCGCCCGCATCGAGGATCCGCTCCGCCAGTGGAAGCTCAGCGCGATGGACCTGCCCTCGCGCGAGCGCTGGTACGACTACTCGCGGGCGAGGGATCGAATGTTCGAGGCGACGGACACCGATGCCGCCCCCTGGCACATCGTTCCTTCCGACGACAAGAAGCGCGCCCGTCTCAACGCCATCGCGCACGTCCTGAGCCTTGTTCCCTACAAGAAGATCAAGCGACCCCGGATCCGGCTCGTGAAGCGGTCGAGCAAGCATGCCTACGACGACCAGGCCTCGATCAAGGGCCGGCGGTTCGTGTCGCAGCGGTACTGACACGGATTCCGGGAGACCTCCATGCGTTCGACCCCTGTTGCCCACAGCGGCGTCTCGCGGCGGAGTCGGGTTGGCTGGGGCGCGCGAGTCAACCCGGACGCGTATGAAACCATCGCGGCGCCGTGGCATCTCATCTCCGCCGCCGTGGCGCCCGAACCCGGTCCGGCCCTCCCTGGCTCCCGCGTGTCGCGATGAACGAGAACCTCACCTGCCGTCAGTTGATCGAGTTCCTGGACGACTACGTGGCCGATCGGCTGGCGCCGGAGGTGCGCGCCGCGTTCGACGCCCACCTCGCCGAGTGCGGACCGTGCGTCCACTACCTGAGCGACTACCGACAGACCATCGCGTTGAGCCGCCGGGCGATGCGAGGCGGGCCGGGCGCCGCGGACGCACCGGGCGCGATCGACGCGGAGGCCGTCGCGGCGCCGGAGGATCTGGTCCGCGCCGTGCTCGCGGCTCGACGCGAGGCGAGGTGACGCGCCGCATCGGAAACGAGGACCGGGCCCTTGCGGCGGGCAAGCGAGCCGTGTCGGGCGCCGGTCGACGAGACAGCCCAAGATGACCGAGTTGTCGAAGAGCGCGAACGCGGGCCCGCCGGGCGATGCGCTGCGCCGCGGGCCCGATCCCGGCGTCACCGCCGCACCCGACGAGACCGAGCTCGTGGGACGGCTGCGCGCCGGCGATCCGGATGCCTTCGAGCTCGTCGTCCGCGCGAACGCGGGCCGGATGCTCGCCGTGGCGCGGCGCCTGCTCCGATCCGAGGACGACGCCGCCGATGCCGTGCAGGATGCGTTCCTTTCCGCCATGCGCGCCATCGACCGCTTCGAGGGCACGTCGAGGATCGGGACGTGGCTGCACCGGATCACGGTCAACGCGGCGCTCATGAAGCTGCGTTCGGCGACGCGCCGCAACGAGGTGTCGATCGAGTCGTTGCTTCCGACCTTCGCTCCCGACGGCCATCGCGACAATCCTCGTCGCGCGTTCACGCCGCCCAGCGACGACGAGCTCGAGCGGCGCGAGATGCGGCAGCGGATCCGGGCGAGGATCGACGAGCTGCCCGACGATCATCGGACCGTCCTCGTGCTGCGCGACGTGGAGGAACTCGACACCGAGGAGACCGCGACGGTCCTGGGCATCACCGCCGGCGCCGTCAAGACCCGGCTTCACCGGGCGCGCATGGCGCTTCGCGAGCTCCTGGAGCGCGACTTCGCGGCGGCGCGCGCCGCTCCGCCGCCGACGTCGTGATCCAACGGAAGAGCTACCATCGCCCCCCAATGCACGTGCCAACGCCCCAGGTCAACGCCTCCGGCCTGCGCGTCGGGCTCGTCGTGAGCCGCTACCACGCGGAGATCACCTCGGCGCTCGCGCGCGGTGCGCGCGACGCGTTCGCGCGGGCGGGTGGATCGGAGGCCGATCTCCTCGAGGTCGCCTCTCCCGGGACGTTCGAGCTGCCGGCGATCTGCGCGGCCTTCGCGAACGACACGCCCGTCGACGCGGTCGTGGCGCTGGGATGCGTGATCGCCGGGGAGACGCGCCACGATCGGTACATCGCCGGCGCCGTCGCGGATGGATTGATGCGCATCGCGATCGACACGGGCAGGCCCGTGGCGTTCGGCGTTCTCACCGTCGGGACGATCGAGCAGGCCCGCGCCCGCGCCGGCGGCGCGAAGGGAAACAAGGGCGCCGAGGCGATGGTCGCCGCGATCGAGGCGGCGCTGGCCATCCGCGCGATCCTCGACGACGGCGGGGAGCGCTAGATGGCGACCCGTCGAGACATCCGGCGATCCGCGCTGCAATGGCTCTATCAGCTCGATGCCGGCGCGACGATCGTGCCCCCGGAGGAACCAGGCGATCCGACGGTTGGCGACGAAGCGGGCGCGCCGCAGCGCGAGCATCGCGCGATGAGGGGCGTGCACGAGGTCGCGTCGGATCCCGACGAGGCGTTCCCCGATGCGGTGGCGGCGCGGCGCGGCTACGACCTCGCCACGCTGGCCTGGGAGTTTCACGGCGACGCCGACGCCCGTGTCGCGCCGCTGACGCCGGAGTGGCCCCTTCACCGCCAGCCGATGATCGACCGGAACGTCCTCCGGCTGGCGTGGTACGAGGTCGTTCATCAGGGCGTTCCGGCGCGGGTCGCGATCAACGAGGCGATCGAGCTGGCGCGCGAGTTCGGGGGCGAGCGAAGTCCGGCGTTCGTCAACGGCGTGCTCGACCGGGTCTTCCGCGCGAACCTGGAATCCGAGGTGGCCGGCGGGCAGCGGCCCGCGAGCAGCGAGTAGTTCGTCGTCGGTTCGCCCCCTCGGTCCGCCGATCGCGCCGCTCGTCCGGCGCCGGACAACGATCGTCGGCGCTCTCCAGATCCTCTCCCCATCGCGTCCCCGTGTCCGTCTTCCGTTCCACCCTCTCGGCGATCAAGCGCGGCCTCCAGAAGACCGCGGACGTCTTCGGCGCGCAGCTTCGCAGCCTGCTCCGCGGGCGGCGGCTGAGCGACGAGCTCATCGACGAGGTCGAGTCGCGGCTCATCGCGGCGGACGTGGGTGTCAAGGCGGCGCGCGAGATCGTCGGCGCCCTGCGCGCCGACTTCCGCGCGGGGCGCGTGGAGCGCGGCGAGGATGCCCTCGACTTCCTCAAGAAGCAGCTCAAGCAGCGCTGGCTGCGCGACGGCGCCCCGGTGTCGAGCGCCCTGCGGATGGCGCCGACCGCGCCGACGGTGATCCTCGTCGCCGGCATCAACGGCGCGGGCAAGACGACGAGCGTCGCCAAGATCGCGAAGACCCTGCGCGACGACGGGCGCACCGTGCTTCTCGCCGCCGCCGACACGTTCCGCGCCGGCGCCGTCGCCCAGCTCGAGGTGTGGGCGCAGCGCCTGGGCATCGACCTCGTGAAGGGTTCGCAGGGCGCCGATCCCGCCGCGGTGGTCTTCGACGCCGCCGAGGCGGCGATCGCCCGCGGCGTCGACGTGCTTCTCATCGACACGGCCGGCCGGCTGCACACGCAGGATCACCTGATGCGGCAGCTCACCAAGATCCGCAACGTCGTCGCGAAGAAGATCCCCGGTGCGCCGCACGAGGTGCTCCTCGTGCTCGACGCGACGAGCGGCCAGAACGCGGTGCGGCAGGCGGAACTCTTCAAGCAGGCGATCGACGTGACCGGCATCTTCCTCGCCAAGCTCGACGGCACCGCGAAGGGCGGCATCGTGGTGGCGATCCGCGACGCCCTCGACGTTCCGGTGAAGCTCGTCGGCGTCGGCGAGCGTCCCGAGGACGTCGAGCCGTTCGATCCCGACAGGTTCGTCGAGGCGATGTTCGCGGAGTGAGCGGACGGGATCGCGCGCCGTCGGTGGGCGACCGACGCCGCCGGGGCGCGCACGCCACGTACTACAATCCGCCCATGCGGCGGCGCCAGCGAGCATTCACGCTCACCGAGACGCTTGTGGTCATGGGTGTCATCGTCCTCCTGGTCGGTCTGCTCATGCCGGCCATCTCCAAGATCCAGGCGGAGTCCAGGTCGACCGGATGCCTCTCGAACCTCCGCCAGCTCTTCGGCGGCATCGAGGCGAACCGGCAGCAGAACAACTCGCTCCTTCCCAACACGGAGCCGCTCCCGGCGCTCACCGCCGGCGGACCGATCGGCGGACTGCCGTCGCTGCTCAAGTCGTTCATCGATCGGGAGAGCCCGGTCTGGATCTGCCCCGCCGACAACGACCCCGACTCGTACGAGATCGGGACGAGCTACATCTACCTGCCCGGCCTCTACGTGCTGACGCCCGAGATCCAGCTCCAGCTTCCCCCGAACGCCCTGCTGCTTCCGCCCAAGGAGCGGAAGGAGCTCGAGGCCCGCGTCGTCACCACGCTCTACGAGAGCAATACGAACACGCCCTTGCCGCTGTTGATGGACTCGCAGGAACGACACTTCATCGGCGATCGCGTGCCACGGAACGGTCTGTACATCGACGGCAGCGCACGGATCGTCGCCAAGCCGTCGCCCAACACCGCCGTCGATTGAGTCCCATGTCGATCGCCGACCTCGCCGACCTCCTCGACCGTCATCGCCGCCGCGTGGTGGCCGTGGCCGCCGCGCTCGCGGTCGCCGGCCTCGTCGGAGGCGGCGCGTACTGGTGGTTCGTCGTCCGCTGGAAGCCGCCGCCGAGCATCTTCGATTCGCCGGTGGACGACGCGATGGGGTATCTCGCGCTCGACGACTTCAGCAAGCTTCCGATGAAGGAACGGGTGCGGTTCCTGATGGAGTTCGCCGACCGCTTCCGCGGGCTGGAGCAGAACGAGTCGATGGTGCTCGCGGGCTTCCTCGCCGGGCTCTCGGGACCGGCGCGGGAGACGCTGCGCCAGAACGTCCGCGTGCTCGCCAAGGACATCCTCGCCGACGGCGCCAACCGGTATCTCGCTATCACCGACGAGAACGAGAAGAAGAAGTTCCTCGACGACTGGCTCGTCGAGTGGATGAGGACCGGCGAGCGGATGGCGACCGGCGAAGAAGGCAAGAAGAGCGATCGGCAACAGCTCGCGGACATCAAGGAGGATGGCCGGCGCGAGGCGGAGCGCCGACCGCGGAACCCGATCAAGATGGACGGCGACCGGGCGCGGCGATTCCTCGACTTCTGGCAATCCGACGTTGAACAGGCGTCGACCCCGAAGGAGCAAGGTCAGATCGTGCGGTTCCTGACGGACCTGCGCGACCATATCGTGCGCGGTTGATTGGCACGCCCGGCTGTTTCCGATCCGCAACTGTCTTCCATCCGGAGCTGTCTTCCACCGTATCAGGGCCCGGAGCGGGGCGACGAGAGAACCACATGGCAAAGAAGGCATCCAGCAAGTCGACGAAGAAGGCCGCCGCACGCACCAGCGCGACCGCGCGCGGCGCGTCCCGCGCGCATCGAGGAAGCAGGCGGCGCGGAGCGATGCGCGAGGGACGAAGGCGGCCGCGTCGAAGCCGGCATCGACGGCGCCGCGCGGGCGCGGTTCCGGTCACGGGACTTCGCGCGCAGAAGGTCTCCGTCCATGGCGATCGCATCCGCGAGCAGGTCCGCGCGATGACCGCCTCGGCGCTGCGCGGCGAGACGCCGACGCCGGATCGCCTCGGCAAGGTGATGCGCGACGTCGTCAACGGGACGGTCGAGGCGATGGACGCCGCGATGCCTCCCGCGTTCCGATCCGACCGGCTGCGCGAGGCGGTCGACGCCCTCACCGCGCACGTCGAGCGGATCGCGCACGAGACCCGCGCGATGGGCCGCAGCATGACCGACCCGGTGACGAGGGCGGCGCGCGAGGCGGCCGCCCATCCGGCCGATGTCGCCCGCGACTCGATGCACGCCGGCGTCCGGGCGGCGGCCGGCGCCGCCAGCCGGCTCATGGCTGCGACGGGCGGCGTGATCTCCGGCGTCGCGGAGGGCATCGCCGAGGCGAGCGAACGGAAGGGCTGACGCCAGCGTGAGCACTCGGCGGCGCGCTTCGGGTGCAAGTTCTTGGTGCACGTTCTTGGTACACGTTCCGGGCGCACACTCGCCTTGGAGGAAGACGGCCGCTGGAACGTCGTCGAGCGCGGCGAGCAGGTCGGATCCGTGTGGCTCGTCGGTGGCCTCGTCCGTCACTTCGGCGTCAGGTTTCGCCGGCTGAAGCGATGGTTCGCCCTGAGCATGAGCAGCCCCAGCAAGCCGGCCATGACGAAGCCGCAGATGCCGAGGATGTAGAAGGTGTAGCCCTCGCGCGCCGCGTGGATGAGCAGGGCGGCGCAGACGAGGAGTGCCGCGATCACCAGCGCGAAGGCGATGTTGCGGCTCGCGTGCTCGAGCACGAGCGTGACATGGCCGAGCCCGCGATGCTCGAGGTTGATCGCGAGCCGGTTGCGGCGCAGGCGGGTGAGCAGGTCGCTCACTTCCCCGGGCAGCGACTCCGCCAGCTCGGCGTAGGCGATCGAGGTGTCGCGCATCCGTCGCGCCAGGGCGAGCGGGCTCGACCGCTCCAGCAGGATGCGCTCGATGTACGGGCGGACGTACGCGACCATGTCGAAGCTGGGATCGAGCATCTTCCCGACGCCTTCGATCGAGCCCAGCGCCTTGATGAGCAGCGCCAGGTCCGCCGGAACGCGCACGTGGTGCCGCCGCAGCGCGCCGAAGAAGAGCTCGAGCAGTTGCGCAAGGTTGAAGCGCTCGAGCGGCACGTCCTGGAAGAGGGAGACGATCTCCTGGATGTCCTGGCGAAGCTGGCGCTCGTTCACCTGCATCGGATCGACGTCGCCGATGGCCAGCGCTGCGCTCGCCACCTCCTCGACGTCGCCCACCGCCGCGCCATGGACGAGCTTGGCGATCAGGTGTCGCGTCGATGGCTCGACCTGCCCGGTCATTCCCAGGTCGATGAAGACCATGCGTCCGCCTGGTTGCACGAAGAGGTTGCCCGGGTGCGGATCGGCGTGGAAGAAGCCCAGTTCGAGACACTGCCGCAGGACCGCCCGCGCCCCGTGGTTCACCGCCGCCTTGCGGTCGGCCTCGGGAATCGAGGCGATGTCGACGCGAGAGAGCGGCGTTCCCTCGATGCGCTCGAGGGTGAGGACGCTCTTGGTCGAGGCCGGCCAGTGCACCTCCGGAAAGCCGACATGCGGGTCCTCGGCGAACGCGGCGCGCAGGCGGTCGGTCGCGCGTCCCTCGTGCGTGAGGTCCAGCTCCTTGCGAAGCTGGCGGGCAAACTCGTCGACGGCGGCGACCGGGCTGAAGCCGAGGTTCTTGAACCGCTCCTCGACGTGGTGGGCGATGAACCGGAGCGCCTCCATGTCCGCCGCGACGATGTCGTGCAGGCCGGGCCGCAGCACCTTGAGCACGACGCGCCGGCCGTCGGCCAGCTCGGCGGCGTGCACCTGGGCCATCGACGCCGCGGCGAGGGGCGTCTCGTCGATGGATCGAAAGAGCGTCTCGATCTCCTCGCCGAGGTCCTCGTCGAGACACGCCCGGATGAGCTTGTAGTCGACGGGCGGAACGCTGTCCTGGAGGTGACAGAATTCCTCGGCCCACTCGTCGGGAACGAGGTCGCGGCGCGTGCTCAGGATCTGGCCCAGCTTGATGAAGGTCGGTCCCAGCTCTTCCATGGCTCGGCGCACGCGCTCGGGTGCCGTGAGGTGCGCCGTCGGCGAGACCTCGCCGCCGAAGAGGTGCCGGCCGCGCTCGACGAGCCGATCGAGTCCGGTCTCCTGGACGAAGCTGCCGAAGCCGTGGCGGGCGAGCACGCGCAGCACTTGCTGGTATCGCCGCACGTTGCGCAGGGCGTTGTGGATGGGTAGACCGATGGCCATGCGCTCGGCGCGAGCATAGCAGGCGGTCATGCCACCATCCGTCATCCGTCATGCCGTCATGGCGCGCAGGCGGAGCGGCGTGGAAACCCGGCAATTCCGGGAATGGCCAGATTCGCGTGTACAACGCCGTCATGCGATCGAGTCTCGACGCCGATCCGGCCAGCCGCTCGCCGCCCGATGTTCCCGCGCACGAAGGCGACGCTCCCGACGTTCCATCATGCCGCTTGGGATCGTCCGATGGTCCGGCCTCCGCTGTCGCCGTCGCGAGCAACCGAGCGCGGTTCGTGACATGGTGCGGCTCGTGGCTGGGCACCATCGATCGCGATCTGCTGCGTTGGAGGGTTCCGCCGGCGACGGTGGCGCTGGTCGAGTCCGGTTGGGCGCCCGACCCGCCGGAACGCTACTGCGTGCGATGCGGGAGCACGATCCTCGCCGGACCGCGCACGCCGGAGGGTTGCGTGCGCTGCGCCGGGGACGGCGAGCCGCAACTGGGAGCGCTGGTTGTTCGGCTCGGACGCTATCAAGGCCCGCTCCGGGACTGGACGCTGCGCCTCAAGTATGGTCGCTGGGCCGAGATGGGCATGCTGCTCGGCGAAGAGCTCGGGCGAGCGGTCGCCGCTGCGGTCGGTCCGACGCGGGATGTTCCGGTGGTCGTCCCGATGCCGATGCCCGCGGTGCGACGCTGGCATCGCGGCATCGATCACGCCGCGGTGATCGCCGCAGGCGTGGCCGCGGCGTTGCCGGGAGAGCTCATCCAGCCGCTTCGGCGGCGGGCCGCTGCCGTGCAGGTCCGTCAATCGGCGGTGGTCCGCCGGCGGCGCGGCGGGACGGGCATCGCCGTTCGCCCGGCGCCGCCAGAGTGGTGGAAGCGACTCGTCAAGCCTCGAAACCGCTGGCCGGGTTGGGGGGTGGCCGGCCGCGTGGTCATCCTCGTGGACGATGTGCGGACGACCGGTTCGACCCTCGCGGCCGCGGTGCGGCGGCTGGAGCGGATGCATCCGGCCCGGGTCGTCGTCGCGGTGCTCGCCGTCGCGGAGCGGACCCCCGATATCCAAACGGAACCCGTTCGACGAAATGGCTCGGCCAGCCGGCCTGCGCCGGGTGAAAGAATCACCGAAGCGTCTTGACAGGCCTTGGGTGATCGGTATACTGTCCCCTCCCAGCCAGCGATGTCTCCCGTCGCGGCCTTGGGTCGACGTCACTCCGAAGGGGCTTCCGAAAGGATGCCGAAGGGCCTGCAAAGGCCCTTGGAGAGAGGTCGTGCCCAGCCGGCGGGGCTATCGTTGCTGGCCATCTTTGACAAGTGAACAGTTGGGTACGCCGCGAGGATGTGGCCCGGGCCGCCCGTCGTTCACACGACTGGCGAACTCGGGAAACCCATGGGCGTTGGTTTCACAGCCGACGTCCATCGGACATCCTTGTGATGCCAACAAGTGGTCTTTTCCAGAAGGACCGCCGTCTGTCGATCCGTCCGTCGGACCAGTTCACGCTGGCCGTCGGGTGTGTTCGGCTGGTAGCGGTGTCCGAGAATCACCGACAGGTCTAGCCACCTGTCGGCGTCGAGCATCCGGGTCGGTTTCGCTCAGGCGAGATCGGCTTGGTGCGCCCGTCGCAAGACGAGCGTCTGGACTCGGCGCGACCGACCGTGGGAACGGCGGGGTTCGCCCCACCGATCGCACGGTCGCCAGGCAACCTTCAGTCGAAGCATTCGCGTTCGAGTCAACTCGATCGCGTGCAACGAATAATAATTGAAGAGTTTGATCCTGGCTCAGATTGAACGCTGGCGGCATGGCTAAAACATGCAAGTCGAACGCGAACGGGGGCAACCCCTAGTAGAGTGGCGAAAGGGCGAGGAATACATTTCTACGTACCTCGAGGTCGAGGATAATCAGGGGAAACTCTGACTAATACTCGATGACATGGCTGATGAATAGTCGGCCATCAAAGGCTTGCTGCCTTGAGAGCGGGGAATGTCCTATCAGGTAGTTGGTGAGGTAACGGCTCACCAAGCCGTAGACGGGTAGCGGGTGTGAGAGCACGGCCCGCCGCATCGGGACTGAGACACTGCCCGGACTCCTACGGGAGGCTGCAGTAACGAATCTTCCGCAATGCGCGAAAGCGTGACGGGGCAATGCCGCGTGCAGGATGAAGCCTTTCGGGGTGTAAACTGCTGTCAGGGTTTAGGAACACAATGACCAGACCCAAAGGAAGAGCCGGCTAACTCTGTGCCAGCAGCCGCGGTAATACAGAGGGCTCGAGCGTTAATCGGAATCACTGGGCTTAAAGCGTGCGTAGGCGGATGTGCAGGCATGTTGTGAAATCCCATGGCTCAACCATGGAATTGCTTCGTGAACCGCACATCTTGAGGCTGGTAGAGGCAGTTGGAACGCTAGGTGGAGCGGTGAAATGCGTAGATATCTAGCGGAACGCCGAAGGTGAAGACAAGCTGCTGGGCCAGTCCTGACGCTGAGGCACGAAAGCGTGGGGAGCAAACGGGATTAGATACCCCGGTAGTCCACGCCCTAAACGATGCGCACTAGATCGAGGCGATTGACTTCGCCTTGGTCGAAGCAAAAGTGTTAAGTGCGCCGCCTGGGGAGTACGGTCGCAAGGCTAAAACTCAAAGGAATTGACGGGGGCTCACACAAGCGGTGGAGCATGTGGCTTAATTCGAAGCAACGCGAAGAACCTTATCCTAGGCTTGACATGCACGGATTAACTCCCTGAAAGGGGAGCCAATGCCCGCAAGGGTGAAACGTGCACAGGTGCTGCATGGCTGTCGTCAGCTCGTGCTGTGAAGTGTCGGGTTAAGTCCCTCAACGAGCGAAACCCCTGTCGTTAGTTGCTAACGGGTAATGCCGAGGACTCTAGCGAGACTGCCGGTGTCAAACCGGAGGAAGGTAGGGATGACGTCAAGTCCTCATGGCCTTTATGCCTAGGGCTGCACACGCGTGCTACAATGGTGCGTACAGAACGAAGCAATACCGCAAGGTGGAGCAAATCGCTCGTGCCACCCCAGTTCGGATTGTGGGCTGAAACCCGCCCACATGAAGTCGGAATCGCTAGTAATCGCGGATCAGCTACGCCGCGGTGAATACGTTCCTGAGCCTTGTACACACCGCCCGTCAAGTCATGGGAGCTGGCAGTGCCCGAAGTCGCCTCAATTCAGAGGTGCCCACGGCGAGGCTGGTGACTGGGACTAAGTCGTAACAAGGTAGCCGTAGGGGAACCTGCGGCTGGATCACCTCCTTTCTAAGGGATAACTTAGACATCGACGCAGAGCGATCTGCGACGATGAACATGTCAACACTCTCTCGTTCGCCGAACCGTCCTCACCGACGATCGGTGGAAAGCCGTGCGGCGACGCATGGCGATGGCTACCCAACTGTTCTCTCTATACATCACCAACGACCCTGCGCCTCGCGCGGGGTCGTTGTGCTTCCTGGCGATCGTGCGCGTCCCAGTTGATTCTCGCGCCCCCCAACCCGATTCCGCCGTGAGACGTCGCCGTAGGCGTGGGGTCGAACGCATGGGTGGTGTCCTTGGTAGTGTCCGTCAAGTTGCGCACATTCGTCGAGCATCCCTCCTCGGGAAGACCCCGCCGCCGGAGCTTCACCGGCGGCTACGCGCCGTGGGCATGCAGCCAGGCCGCGATCGCCGCCGCGATCGCGCCGTGTCGAGCGGGGTCGTAGGGCGGGGCGGCATCCCAGTCGGAGAACCAGATCGGGCGAGTTCGCAGGTGCTCGGGTTCGTCGGTGCGCCGCGGGACGACATGGGCGTGGAGCGCTGGCTCGAGGTTCCCCAGGATCTCGTAGTTGATGCGTGACGCGCCCGTCGCGACGAGCACGGCGTCGCCGAGCAGCGTCATCTCCGCGAGGAACACGCTCCGCGCCGGCGGATCGAGGTGGTTCAGGGACGGGACGACCGGGTCGGGCAGCAGGAGGCAGTAGCCGGGAACGATCTGTGGCGATCCCATCACCGCCCAGCCCGACCGAAGCCGTGCGACACAGGTCGGCTCGGCCGCGCGCCTCAACGCCGCGACGCGCCGGTGGATCGCGGTGTCGGTGGCCGTCGGCACCGCTTGCCCGGCACTCCGCTCCATGGCTTCCACGTGGCTTGCCGGTTGCGTGGCGTGCGCTCGCCGCGGGTCCATGTTCAGAGGTCCATCGATCGGGGTGGTCACTTGGGTTCTCTCCTCGGGCGCTTCCATGCACACGATCACGTCCGAAGGGACCCCAATCAACCCCCCGGGCCCCGGCGAGCGACCTCGCCTTGGGACGTGGGGGCGACCGAACCATCTTCCGCGGCCCACGCCTCCGCCTCGATCTCGACGAGCGCCGCCGTGTCGATCAGCGCGGCGACCCCGATCAGCGCATTGGCGGGACGGGTTGTCGCGAAGCGGGGGCCGACCACCGCGGCGATCTCCTCCCAGCGCTCGATGCACGTCGTGTAGATCCGCAGTCGGACGATCGCGTCCACGCCAACGCCAAATGGCGCCAACGCCTCGTCGATTCGCTCGATGCATCGCTCCGTCTGCCGTCGCAGCGAGTCTGCATACCTGCCATCGGACTCGATTCCGACGCACCCGGCGACATGAATCGTCCGTCCGGCCCGCACCGCCCGGCTGTAGCCCATGAGCGGTTCCCAGCGTGAACCGGAATCGAGGAGCACGCGGCCGTCGGGAAGGGTTCGCAGTTGCATCGACGTGCGCAGGATACCGCGAGATCCGCGGATGACCCCCGATGTGCACGCTCCAGGCCGGTCCGTCCGAAAAGGAATGAACTTGGGTGCATCGACGTCCGTCTTGGCATCGAGCCGGCAACAATGGCGGGCAGCTTGGTCGCCGCGGCGCGTGGCGCCGTCGGATGCCTGGAACGCCCACCTTCGCGAGCAACCTCCTCATGACCGCCTTCTGGTCTCTCGTTGTCGTCGCCGTTGCCTGCGCTGGTCATGCGCCGTCGGAGCCATCGGTCGGCATCCATGCCGCCGCCCCGCATTCGGCCACGTCGTCCGATTCGTCCACCACCCCCGCTCCGCAAGGGTCGGCGCCGCCGGCTTCGGCGACGCCACCGGCTTCCGCAACGCCTGCGGCGCAACCCGCCACGCCTCCCGGCTCCGTGGTCGGTCCCGTCGCGCCACCTTCCGTTCCGGCCGCGACCGCCACCGCCACCGGCACCGCGGCGCCGGGCGTGCAGACGCTGGCGCCGGGACAAGCTGCGCCGGGACCGCACGTGATCGAACCGGAGGTCGAGAAGCTCCTCGACGAGCTGGAGCACGCCGCCGAGAAACTCCGGGATTTCCGGGCGACGGTCGCCTACGAGAAGTTCGACGCGCTCACGGGCGGCGCCGAGCTCCAGTACGGCCGGTTGCTCTACCTGAAGGATGGTTCGGCGGTTCGACTCGGGGTCTTCTTCGACGAGTACGTTGCGACCGACGGTCGCAGCGACAAGCTCGATCAGCGATTCGTCTTCGCCGAAGGCTGGCTGTGCGAGGTCGACGCGACGCGCAAGCAGTTCATCAAGCGCCAGCTCGTTCCGCCCGGGAAGTCGTTCGATCCGCTGCGGCTCGGCGAAGGTCCGTTTCCGCTGCCGATCGGCCAGCGAAAGGCCGACGTGCTGGAGCGCTTCCTGGTCAGCGCGGCGCCGATGCCCGACGCGCGCCTGCTCCAGGGGATGAAGGCCGAGGCGGTGCGTCCGCTGCGGCTGGTGCCCATCGCGGGAACGCGCGAGGCGGAGGACTTTGCCCAGGTCGACCTCTTCTACGACCGCGAGACGCTCCTGCCCGTGGGCGTCGTGGCGACGTCGCAGGATGGCAATCGAAAGACGATCAAGCTTTCCAAGTTCGCGCAGAACGCCGGACTCGCGGAGGAGCAGCGTGCGTCGCTTTCGATCGAGACGCCGGATCCGGCCGCGTGGACGATCGACGTGCGGCCATGGAAGGGCAATTGACGGCGAGCGGCGCCGCCGCCGGACTTTGGACGGATTCGACGCGATCAAGTACCCTGAATCGCGCGACGAACCTCATTGGACAAGCGTGGAGCGCATGGTGAGCCGAGGCCCGGTTGAAGGCAGCCCGATGGAAAGCGACGGCGCGATTCCCGCCGCGGTGCGGTGCCGCGCCGCCTGGCGTGCGATGGCCGCGCCGGTCGCGCGGCGCGCGCTCGCCGGACTCTGCCTGCTCGGTGGGCTCGTCGGATGCGAGGTCAACGGCTTCTTCGATCCCTCCAAGACCGGATCGTTCTCGACGACGCCGACGACGATGCCGGTGCTCACGCGCATCGATGTGATCGAGGGCGAGTCGGGCGGATGGAAGAACGCCACCCCGCCGACGCAGGCGGACCAGTTGCCCAACGAGGCGCTCTACCGACTCGCGCCGGGCGACGTGCTTCGCATCGAGGTGTACGAGCTCCAGCGCGCCAGCGAGACATCGACCACGACGCGCCCAGTCGACCAGAACGGCAACGTGCGGCTTCCGACGATCGGCGACATTCCCGCGGCCGGAATGACGCCGCAGGAAGTCCAGGAGGAGATCGTTCGGCGGCTTCGCCCGCTCATTCCGAAGCCGCAGGTGAGCGTCGCCCTCGACGAGGAGCGAAGCCTGCAGTTCACGGTGCTCGGTCGCGCGGCGGCGAACCCCGGCCCGTATCGGTTGACCCGCCCCGATGTGCGGCTGCTCGAAGCGCTCGCCATTGCCGGTGGCGTGGCGGACGTCACGGACAAGATCTACATCGTGCGCCGCGTGCCGCTCGACGAGTCGGTCGCGTCCCCCTATCGAAACCGCGCCGGATCGACCACCGGTGGAGGCGGGGCCGCGACTGGCGGCGCCAAGCCGACCACGCCGGGCGCCGGGTCGGCCCCGAAGCCCGTCGACATCGAATCGCTGATCAATCAACTCGACAACAAGGCGGGTGCCGCGCCGGTGCCGCCGCCGAACGGGGCGCCGCCGGCGGAGCAGCCGAAGCCACCCATGGGCATGCTTCGGCAGAACACGGCGCCGCCTGTCGATGTCGACGACGTCGTCGCGCCCGGGGCGCCGAAGCCGGGGCAGTCCCCGCCGACCTCGGTGCCGCCGCGCGGCGCGGGGGCGACCGGTCAACCGAGCGCTGGCAAGGCGGGCACCGGTCAACCGAGCGCGGCGCCACCGAGCCAACCAGGCGCGTCGAACGCACGTCCGGCGCCCGCCGGCGACTCGTTCGTCTTCGATCAGTCGCGCAACGCATGGGTGCGCGTCCCCGCCGGCGGTGTGCGCCCCAACGGGGCCGTCGAGGGCGCCGCCGGTCCGCGGGCGAACACGACAACCGGAACGGCCGCAACGGCGGCGCCCGGCGGTTCGATCGCGGTTCCGGGCGGCGACGACATCCTCGACGACGTCGTTTCGGCCGAGGAAGCCGCGTCGGCCACCGGCCCGGATGGCGCTCCGCTCTTCGCCGAGCGCATCATCGAGATCGACTACAAGAAGCTCATCTCGGGCGACAGCCGGCTGAACGTCGTCGTTCGGCCGAACGACCTGATCTATGTGCAGGCCAAGGAAGTCGGATTCGTCTACATCGAAGGGGAAATCCTCCGTCCGGGCAGTTACGACCTGCCACCGACCGGCGGACTGACCCTCAGTCGCCTGGTCGCCGCCGCAGGCGGCCTCGGACCGATCGCCATCCCGGAGCGGGTCGACCTCACCCGCACGATCGGCGAGTACCGCGAAGCAACCGTGCGGCTCAACCTCGGCGGAATCCGCCGCCGAACCGAGCCGGACATCCTGCTCAAGCCCGGCGATCACATCATCATCGGGACGAACTTCTGGGCCACGCCGCTGGCGATCTTCAGGAACGGGTTCCGGATGACCTACGGCTTCGGCTTCCTCCTGGACCGGAATTTCGGAAACGATGTCTTCGGGCCTCCGCCCGAGAACTTTGGAAACAACAACTAGTGGAGCGACCAGGTTGATTGTGCGGGCACGTCGCGATGGGAGTTTGGAATTCGGAATGAGGAGTCGGGGACACCCACGGAATTCGAAGGGTACCCGCAGAGTCACCTGGGTCGACGCACTCGCGTTGCCTTGCACGCGGATCGCGAGTCGCGGCGAGCCGTTCGTGTGTCCGGCAACCGGCGAACCACGGCCAGCCCGCCGCGTACGAGCAACTTGGCCCCGTCCGTCGGCCCGATTGTTGGAACGCTTCCCTCGGCCCCAGGCCTCGGCTCTCCTCAGACGAACCATGGCATGAGCACCGTTCCGAACGAGACCGCTCCGTCCACGCGAATCACCGACGCGGGGGCCGCGCGCGCCGCGGCCGCGGCACCGGTCTCGGTTGGCGCCGGCGGGCCGACGTCCGGCGGCGCTCCGTCGGCGCCGGACGTCGGGACCGGGCAGGCGGTGGGGGGCGGGACGTCGATCACCACCATGCTCGTCCTGGGCGGGGTCGTGGTTCTCATCTTCGGCTGGACATTCGCGGAGTTCCTCGGCCAGCAACTGCGCTGGGCGCTGCGCGAGCCGTCCGACTGGGGACACACGCTCGCGATTCCCTTGATCGCCGGGTGGTTCGTCTGGATCCGGCGCGACGACCTCGCGGCGACGCCGACGAAGACCACCTGGATCGGACTCGTCCCGCTGCTGCTCGGCGTCGGCTGGTACGCGCTCTGCGTCGTCGGGCCACAGGCCCTCTGGCATCACAACCTGCGGGGCGCCGGCGTCGGCCTGGCGCTCTTCGGCATCGTGCTCCTCGTCTTCGGCTGGAAGGCGATGCGCATCCTCTGGTTTCCGATCGCCTACGTCATCGTCTTCGGCCAGACCGTCTCGAAGCAGGCGATGGACGTGGTGACGCTCAAGCTCCAGGACATCGCCGCGGTCGGGGCGCACCTGCTGCTTGGAGTCATCGGGCTCGACGTCGACCGCAGCGGCAACGTCCTCACCGTCTGGAGCAATGGCATCGCCCATCCACTCAACGTGGCGGAGGCGTGCTCCGGAATGCGCATGCTCGTGGCCTTCCTGGCGCTCGGCGTCGCGATGGCGTATGCGGGACTGCCGTACCTCTGGCAGCGCGTCGCGCTCGTCGCCCTCGGCGTGCCGGTGGCCGTCGCGGTCAACGTGCTCCGCGTCGTCACGCTCGGACTGCTGGGTGTCTGGAACGTGAACGCCGTGCAAGGCGATTTCCACACCTTCGTCGGGCTCGTCTGGCTCGTTCCGGCCTTCCTGATCTACCTTGGATGCCTTTGGATTCTCCGGCGCATCGTCGTGGAGCAGCCGGTCCGCGGCGCGGCGACGGCATCGTGAACGCCGCCGGACCAGCGCCGATCGGCGCCGGGGCGGCGCCCGGCATCGTCGCGGCGCGATGCCCGGTCCCGTCTTGGATGGCTTCGGGCCAGGACCGCACCATGCGATTCGACTCCTCCGCAAAGTTCGCACTCGTCGTCGCCGGAGCGGCCCTGCTCCTCTCGGCGCTCGGTTTCCGGGCCGCGGTCGGACGCCTGAACGTCTACCTCAGGAAGGAACCGGTTCCGCTGCGAGCGCCGCTCGCGACGCTTCCCTCCACGGTCGGTCCCTGGAAGCAGCTCGGCGACGACCGGACCCTCTCGAGCGCTGTCGTCGAGGAGCTCGGGACGGCGCAGTACGTCGACCGCAACTACGAGCGCGCCGGCGTGCGCGACGACGTGCTGGCGCTGCACATCGCCTACTACACGGGCATGATCGACGCCGTGCCGCACGTGCCGGAGCGCTGCTGGGTCGCGAACGGCCTCATCGCGATGGGCTCGCCGCAGACCGTGCCGCTCGACATCGATCGAGGCGCGTGGCGCTTCGACGACGGCGCGACGAGCCGCGGCGGCGAGGCCTATCCGTCGGTCGAGGTGCCCGACCCGATCTCGCGCCGGCCGATGCTGGTGCACCTGCCCCTGGGGGACTTCGCGCTCACCGCCGCCGAGTACCAGAGCGAGACGCGACCCGACGAGCGCATGATCGGTGGGTACTTCTTCCTCGCCAACGGCCGCGCCACCCCCTCGGGCCTCGGCGTCCGCACGCTCGCGTTCCAGCCGACGCAGCGCGCCGCCTACTACTGCAAGGTGCAGCTCGCGATGCCGTGCCGCGCGAACGATCCGGATCGATGGAGCCGCTTTGCCAGGTACTCCGGCGAGTTCGTGAGCCAGTTGCTGCCCCAGCTCATGCGACGGCTGCCCGACTGGCCGGCGGTCGAGCACGGCGACGCCGCGACCTCGCCCCCCGCCGCCGGCGCCCACCCGCGCGAGCCCTAGCGCCGACTGCGCCGTCGCCGAACGCTCGCCCGCGAATCACCGCTCTTCACGCTCCACGACCCGTTCCTCACACGCCTTCCGATCATCCCCATGGCCGCCCGTCTCAACACCCGCCTCATCATCATCCTCGCCGTCGCGCTGCTGGGAAGCGGCGCCCTCATCGGTGGATTCGCGTACCTGCGCTACAAGGCCGATGCGACGCGCAACGTCCGCCAGGGCGACGCCTTCATGGCCAAGGGCGAGTACCAGCAGGCGCTCACGGCGTACGGCCGCGCCATCAACAAGGAACCAAGCAACCTCAAGTTCATCGACATGGCCCTCGGCGCGCTCACCAAGATCGTGCCGACCACGCGCGACGACCTGCGCCAGAAGTTCTCGCTGGAGCAGCAGATGCTCGAACGCCGCATTGGCATCGCGCCGACCCGCGGCGAAACCCACTGGCCGCTCGTGGACCTGCGCCATCAGATCGCGATCCTCCAGCCCTCCGACACGGGCGCCTGGGCGGCGCTCGAGGAGACCGCGAAGCGCATGGCGGACCAGGTCGATTCGAACGACATCCTGAAGTTGCGAGGCGTGCTGTACCGCGCAATCGGCGCGCTCGGTCGCCGGCAGGTGCTGGACAACGCCCAGTACGAGGCGGCGATCGCCGACCTGAGGACGGTCATCGAGCGGGAGCCGACGAACGACCTGGCCCACGCGACGCTGATCCGGGCGCTCAGTTCCGAGGTGGATCGTCGCCGCAACGCCAACCGAAACGATCCCGGCATCCTCGTGCTGCTGGAGCAGGTCCGCGCCGCGAAGACCGACGCCAACGCGAAGGTCCCCAAGGGACCCCTGAGCGCCGCCGCGGAGCTCCAGGAGCTGCTGATCCGCAAGTTCCAGGGCGATCCCGAAGCCGGCCAGGCGCAGGTCATGGCGGCGGCGGACCTGGTGCTCGACAACGTCGAGGGAGTCACCGAGGGATGGATCCTCGACCGGGCGCTCTCGCTGGCGATGCTCGTCGAGGACGCGGAGGTGCGCCAGCGGGCGACGACCATCGCGAGGCAGTTCGTCGAGAAGTTCCCCGACAACCTGCGCGGGCGCTACGTGCTCGTCGAGCTGCTCGACGCCGCCGGCGCCGACGCCGACTCGGCCCGGGAATGCGAGGCGATCCTCGCGGCGCCGCAGCAGCCCATCGGACTCGAAGCGGTCTTCCAGGCGGACATGCGCGCGGCGGCCGCGACGAAGCTCTTCGACCTGGAGTTCAAGAAGCTGGTCGCGCTGCCCGCGGCCGACCAGCCGGCGCAGCGCGCCGTCGTCGAGGCGGCGCTGAAGCGGCTGCGCGACGAGCGCGAGGATCCGGAGACGGACCTGCGCGTGCTTCGATCGCAGGCGCGGCTCGCGGCCGCGATGCTGCGATGGAACGAGGCGCTGGGCCTGTACGAGCGCTACATCCGCCTGATCGGCGAGGCGATGGCGCCGCCCGACGTCCTCTTCGAGACGGCGATCGCCGCGGCCGAGGCGAACGAGCTCGGCCTGGCGCGACGGCGCATCGAGCAGTCGATCGCCTCCAACCCGCGCAACATCAACGGCCTCATCCTCAAGGCGTCGCTCGAGCAGCGCGCCGGCGACCACGAACGGGCCGGCCGCACGCTCTCGCTGGCCGAGCAGGTTGCGCCAAACGATCCCCGCATCGCGCCCCTGAAGGCCGCCAACGAGGATTCGCGAGGCGACGATCCGATCGCCCGGCAGTTGCTCGCGTCGCAGCAACGCTTCGACAGCGGCGACGTGGCCGGCGCGGCCATGCTGCTCGACGAGGCGCTCAAGCGATCTCCCAGCGAGCCGCGCCTCGTCCGCGCCCGGGCGTACATGGCGCTGCTCCAGGGCAAGAACGAGCGGGCCGCCGAGCTCGCCCGCCAAGGCCTCGTCGCGGCGCCTGACGACGAGTTCCTCAAGAAGGCGCTCCTGCTCGCCGAGACGACCGACCAGGTGGAACGCGTGATCCGCAGCATCGAGGCGGACACGCCCGAGGGCCCCGACCGGGTCGCCCGCACGTATCGCGCCCTCACCCGCACGGCGCTCGAGCGCGGCCAGTCGGCCGAGACGCTCGCCGCGAAGGGCGAGAGCGACCGCGCCGCCCAGGCGACCGCGGATGCCGCGAAGCTCGAGGCCGCCGCCGCGCGGTACGCCGAGATGGCGCGGGCGCTCCAGCCACCTCATCCGCTGGTCATCCAGACCGAGTTCGACCTGGCGCTCGCCAAGTCCGATCTCGACGCCGCGAAGGCGATCCTCGATGCGCAGGGGGCGGCGCAGGTCGCCGGAACCTCTCCGCTCACGGCGGTCGACGTCGCCGCGATGCGGGCGCGGTTCGCGCTGGTGCGCGCCGACAAGGAGGGCGCAGCCGACCTCTCCAAGCGCCGCCCGATCCTCGAGGAGGCGGTGCGCGAACTCGATGCCTCGATCCAGCGCAACCCCGAGAGCACCGAGCTCCAGGTCCTCCGCGGTCGCGTGCAGTCGCTGCTGGGCAACGTCGCCCAGTCCGTCGATGCGCTCGCGAGCGCATACGCGCAGCGACCCAACGACATGGCCATCGTCGAGTCGTACGCCGCGGCGCTCCAGGCGGCGGGCGAGCAGCAGCGCATGCTCCAGGTGCTCCGCGACGCGGCGCGCCAGCAGGAGGTCACGACACCGGTGCGGTCGCTCTGGCTCGCCGCCGAGGCGATCTACGGCGATCGTCGAGTCGCGCTGCGCGAGCGCCGGGCGCTCTACGCGGCGTCGCCCGAGGATCTCGTCAACGGCGTGGCGCTCGCCGCCCTCTACATGACGCTGCCGCCGGCGCGCGAGCTGATGCTCGATGGCAACGGGCGAGAGCGCGTGCCGACGGAGGCGTGGGCCACGATGTCGCCCGAACAGCAGCGGGCGGCGCTGGACCTGTTGCGGCGGGAGTGGTTCGACGAAGCCGATCGGATGCTGAACGACCTCGGCGCCCGCTCGCCCGACTCGCTCGAGATCGCGGTCCTGCGCGCCGACCTGGCCCGGGCCCGCGGCACGCCCGAGAAGGGCGAGGCCGCGCTGCGCGACGCGATCAAGAAGGCCGGCGACAAGGCGAGCATCGACCTGGTCCTGGCCCTTGGCGGCTATCTGCTCGCCATCGGCAAGCCGGACCAGGCCGGCCCCGTCTTCGACCAGGCGCTCAGGATCCAGGGCCCGCGGCGGGAGGCGGATCGCTACCTGGCGACGGTCGCCATGCAGCGGAACGATCCGGCGCTCGCGGCGAAGCACCTTCGTTCCGTCGCCGAGGGCTCCCACGATCTGCGCGACGAGTCCTCGCTCGTCGAGCGCTCGCCCGTTCCGGCCAGGTGGACGAGGCGGACAGGATCCTGAAGGCGACGATCGCCGCGAACGGACCCAACGCCGACGCCGCGATGATGCAGGCGACGGTGGCGAGCGCTGCTCGACGCGGGCGTGCGCCGGAGGCGACGCGTCGGCGCTGGAGCCGCACGGTCAACGCCGCCCTCCAGCAGGCCCAGCGAGCCCGGCCCACGGATCCGGCGCCGCTGGTCGGACAGCGCAGCTTCCGTCGGCGCCCTGGGCTGCCGCGCCGACCGCGCGCCACCGACGCGCAGCTCGACGAGGCGCTCTCGCTGCTCGACCGGGCCACGACGCTGCGTGCCGACTACTGGCCCGCATCGAGGCTGCGGCGCAGATCCTCAACGCCCGCGGCGACTCCACACGAAGCGCGGCTCGAGCTGGAGCGGCTGCTGAAGGTCTCGCCGCTCAACGACGACGCCTGGGGCGCGCTGATCGGTTCGTGGAGCCAGTCGCGCCTTCGACAAGGCCGTCGCGCTCGCCCGCGAAGGCGCGGACCTGCGCCCGGTCGATCCAAGGTGGCAGCGCATCCTCGGCGACCTCATGGACCGCTCCAACAACATCCCGGGCGCCGTCACGGCGCACCGCAGGGCGCTCGAGCTGGAGCCGGGAGGAACGCCGGAACGGCTCGTCATGCTCATGCTCAAGTCGGGGCCGAACCATCCGCCCGAGTACGCGGCCGTGGTGAAGCTCCTGCAGGATCGGCGGCCGCTGCTCGATCGGTCGGCGTACCTTCGCGCCGCGTATGGCGCGGCGCTCGCCAACACGGGCAAGCGGGCCGACGGCCTCGATCAGCTCACCCAGGCCTATGCGGCGTATCAGCCCGCGGTGAAGGAGCAGCCGGACGTCATCAACGGCTGGTACGACCAGCTCTGGCTCGTCTTTCCTTCGGAGAAGACCGCCGACGCCGAGCAGTTCGTGCGCAGGCTCACCGACGGCAAGCTCGGCGCGTTCGACCTGCGCGAGCTTGGCCTGCGCTACGCCGAGCTCGGTGCGTCCGGCGCCGCGAAGGCGGTCGACCTGCTGAAGCAGGCGGCGGCCGCGAGCGGATCGGCCCCGGCGCCGCAGCGCGCGATGGTGCTCTTCGATCTCGGCGCGGCGATGTACGCGGCCGGGGATGCGCCGGGCGCGATCCAGATGCTCGAGCAGGGACTGGCCCTCAAGTCCGACAATCCAGGCATCCACAACAACCTCGCCTACCTGTACCTCACGATCGCCAAGGATCCCTCCAAGGCGCTGCCGCACGCCGAGAAGGCCGTGGCCATCGCGCCCGGCGTGGCCAGCTTCCACGACACGCTCGGCATCGTGCTCGAGCAGCTCGGCCAGATCGAGGCGGCCGAGCGCGAGCTCCGGAAGGCGCTGGCCATCGAGCAGATCAGCGAGTCGCGCGTGAACCTCGCCCGCGTGCTCTCGAAGCTCAACCGCGCCGCCGAGGCGCGGGCGGAGCTGCGCCGGGCCGGCGACGCGGATCCGGCGATCCGCCAGAGCGCCGAGTTCAAGTCGCTCGAGGCCCAGCTTGGGAAGTGATATCGCCGCCGGATCAACGCCGACCATCGTCACCCCCAGAACTTGACATGAGCACCGAAGCCAAGGTTCCAGCCGCCCGCACCACGCCCGCCGCACGCGCGGGCGGCGCCACCGTCGATCCCGTGAAGGTGGTGCGCCGGCACGCCCTCCTGCTGGTCATCATGGCCATCGTCGGCATCGCCGCCGGCTTCGGCGCGTTCCAGGTCGCGGACCTCTACGCGTCGCGCTTCACCGGCCGCGTCGGGTTCGAGATCGTGCCGCAGCTCGCCAATCCACTGGAATCCGCGGCCCGCGCCCAGGAGGCGGGCGAGGCGGTGCTGCGCGCGGTCCGGACCGAGACGGAGTACCTGACCAGCCGCGAGGTGCTCAGCGAGGCGCTCCGCAAGAGCCGCGACGTCCGCGAGAACACGACGTGGGGTCGCCAGTTCCTCAACAGCGCGGACCAGCAGTTCGCCTTCGACGACGCGCTGGACAACCTGACCAAGCACCTCGATCCGGTCTACGGCCGCGACACCAACCTCTTCTTCCTCGAATGGTCGTCGTCCAGCGCCGCCGACGTGCCCGTCGTGCTCAACGCCATCGCCGAGTCGTACATCAAGATCCGCTCGGGCCGCGAGAAGAGCCAGTTCGACAAGGCGCTGGACCAGTTCACGAAGAACGTCTCCGAACTGAACAAGCAGATCTCCGAGGGCCAGGAGATGCTGCAGGAGTTCATCCGCAAGAACAACATCACGGCCGTCGACGACGCGCGCAACAGCCAGTTGATGGTCGCGGTCGAGGACCTGCTCCGGCAGATCACGCAGGCGCTCTCCAACGAGACGCTGGCCGACTCGGTCAAGAACCAGACCGAGCTCAAGCTGCGCGGCGCCGTCGAGTTCAGCAAGGAGGATCGCCAGGAGGCGGAGGACGACCAGAGCATCCGCTCGATGACGCAGATCCTCAACCAGCAGCGGGCCGAGCTCCAGGCGCTGCGCACACGGCTCAGCGAGTCGCATCCCGACGTCGTCAGCCTCGAGGAACGGGTCAAGGCGTACCAGTCGGAGCGCGAGGCCGCGATCCGCGAGCGCATCCGCCGCAACCTCGACTCGAAGATGCAGACGGCCACGCAGGAGGTCGACAAGTTCAAGCGCCTGCGCACCGGCCTCGAGGAGGACTACAAGATCAAGCTCGGCCAGCTCAAGGACACCTCGGCGCTAATCAGCGACTTCAAGAACCGCAGCAAGACGCTGACGCAGCTCGAGGAGCGGCGCAACCAGCTCGAGAAGAGCATCAACGACGCCGCGATGATGCGGGCCCGCGACGACGCCCGCCGCGTCCAGATCGCCTTCGAGGCGACGACCCCGCGCGAGAAGAGCTTTCCGACGCTCAAGATGTTCCTGCCGCTCGGCGCCATCCTCGGCCTCGGCCTGACGCTCGCGATCGTCTTCCTGCGCGAGCTGCTCGACCAGCGGGTCAAGAGCAGCAGCGACCTGGCGGTCATTCCCGGCGCTCGCGTGCTCGGCACCATCCCCGACCTGGTCGAGGATCCGACGCGCTGCGAGCGCACCGAGATGGTCGTGCTCGAGCGCCCGCAGAGCGTCCTGGCCGAGTCGTATCGCCAGGCCGCGGTGCCGCTCATGAAGAGCCTCGCGGCGCGCGAAAGCAAGGTGTTGGCGGTGCTCGCGGCGATGCCCGGCGCGGGGACGACGACGGTGGCGAGCAACATCGCCGCCATCGACGCGGTCGTGGGCCGGCGCGTGCTCATCATCGACGCCAACTTCCGTCGCCCCGGCGTGCCGCGCGCGCTTGGCGTGCGCGACGACGCGCCCGGACTGGGCGACGTGCTCGCCGGATCGGCGAAGGTGGAGGAGTGCATCCAGCGGACCAACGAAGGCGTGGACGCGCTCACCGCGGGAACGCCCGCGACGCGGATCTTCGAGCGGCTCAACACGAGCCGACTCGACGCCCTGCTCGCCGAGCTTCGCCCGCAATACGACCTGATCGTGATCGATGCGCCGCCGGCGGTCGTCGCGGGCGAGGCGATGGTCCTCGCCAACAAGAGCGACGCGGTGGTGCTCGTCGTGCGCGCGAACCAGGAGCAGCGCGGCCTCGTCGCCCGGCTCGTCCGCCAGCTCAACGAGCTTCGCTCGGACTTCACCGGCATCATCCTGAACCGGCCGCGCGGCACCGCCGGCGGCTACCTCCGCAAGAACTACGCGACGATCGCGGAATACGCCAGGCCGGCGTAGCGCCGACGGGGGCTCGTCGCCCGCCGGCGGACCACCGCCCGCCGGCATCGAAGTCTCGCCACGGATGTCGATGGCCCGCTTCGATCGACTACGCTCCTCCCCCATGTCCTCCGCCCCCCGAACAACCTCCGCCCGGCGAGTGCTCGTGACCGGCGGAGCCGGGTTCATCGGCTCTCACCTGGTCGAGCACCTGACCTCGCGCGGCGATCGGGTCACGATCGTCGACAACCTGTCGACCGGCCGGCGGACCAACCTCGCGGCGGTGCCGCCGGCGCAGCTCACGATCGTCGAGGGGTCCGTCTCGGAGTCGCTGGCCAAGCTCGATCCGGCGTCGTTCGACGAGATCTACCACCTGGCGGCCGCGGTGGGCGTGCGCCTCGTGATCGAGCGACCGATCCACACCATCGAGACGAACGTCCTCGAGACGTCGGCGATCCTGCGATTCGCCGCCGTCCGTTCGACGCCGACGCTCGTCGCCTCGACGAGCGAGGTGTACGGAAAGGGGGTGCGCACGCCCTTCCGCGAGGAGGACGACGTGGTCTACGGGCCGACGACGCTCAGCCGCTGGTCGTACGCGTGCTCGAAGGCGATCGACGAGTACCTCGCGCTGGCGCATCATCGCGAGCACGGCGTGCCGGCGGTGATCGTCCGCTTCTTCAACACCGTCGGCCCGCGCCAGGTGGGCGAGTACGGCATGGTGCTGCCGCGCTTCGTCGCGGCGGCGCTGGCGAACCGTCCCCTGGAGGTGCACGGCGACGGCGAGCAGAGCCGATGCTTCTGCGACGTGCGCGACGCGGTGCCCGCGCTCACCGCCCTGGTCGGCAACCGCGAATGCCACGGGCGCGTCTTCAACCTCGGCAACGACCGCGCCATCGACATCCGCGGCCTGGCCGAACTCACCCGGCGCACCCTCGGCAGCGCGTCGCCGATCGTCCTCGTTCCCTACGACCAGGCCTTCGGCCCCGGCTTCGACGACCTCCGCCGACGGCAACCCGACCTCGGCCGCATCCGCGGCGCGATCGGCTTCGAGCCGCGCATCCCGCTCGAGCAGACCATTCGCGACATCGCCGCGGAGCTGTCGCGCGATCCTTCCGTCCGGCCGACGATCGCGGGGGCGCCGGCCGTCCCGACCGCGGTCGCGCCGCTCGCGGCGCAGGAGCGTCGCCGATGAAGGCCGCCGGCGTCGGTCCAGACCTGCTGCCCGACGTCGCGGGGCGCGAGCTCTCCTTCGGCTCGACGCGCCTGCTCGAGCTGGTGAACAGCTACACGGTTCTCTTTCTCGCGGCGTTCCTCACGACGTTGCTCGTCACGCCGCTGGTGCGCCGGCTGGCGGTGGCGCTCAACATCATCGACAAGCCCGACCGGACGCGCAAGCTCCACGAATACCCCGTCGCCTACCTCGGCGGCGTCGCGGTCTTCATCGGCATCATCGCGGCGCTGCTGCTCAGCTACGTCTGGTTCGACGCCACGACGGCGCGCTACGACCCCGTGCCGCTGGCGGTGATCGTCGGCATGATCGCCATCGCCGCGACCGGCCTGGCCGACGACATCTGGAAGCTCGACCCGCGCTGGAAGATCGCGGGGCAGCTTGTCGCCGCCGCGGCCCTGGCGGCGCAGGACATCGGCGTTCGCGTCGCCGCGGGCGTCCTCTCGCCGGTGGCCCGATGGATCGATCCGGTGCTCGGGACCGACGGCCTCGTCTGGACGCTGCCGTTCCAGATGCCGCTGGTCGGCAACCACATCGACCTGATCTACTGGGCGGGCACCGCGCTGGTCGCCATCGCCGTGCTCGGCGCGTGCAACGCGACGAACCTGATCGACGGCCTCGATGGCCTGCTCTCGGGCACGGTGGCGATCATGGCGACCGGACTCATCGCCGTGGCGATGCTCATGGCGCTCGTGCCGTGGGAGGACGGAGGGTCGACGTTCGACGGGGCGAGGATGGTGCTCGGCTTCGCGCTGCTCGGCGCCGTGCTCGGCTTCCTCCCGCACAACTTCAACCCGGCGGCGATCTTCCTCGGCGACTGCGGAAGCCTCCTGCTGGGCTACATGTGCATCGTCATCATCCTGATGTTCGGCGAGCACGGGCAGACGCACCTGGTCTTCGCGGGGCTCATCATCTTCGCGCTTCCGATCATGGACACGCTGCTGGCGATCATCCGCCGCCTGCTCGCCGGCGTCTCGCTCTCGGCGGCCGACGACCAGCACATCCATCACCAGCTCAAGCGGCTCTTCGGAACGGTGAAGCGCGCGGTCTTCGCCCTGTACGCGATCGCGGCGCTCTTCACGGCGCTCGGCGTGACGCTCGCCGCGCTGGTGGTCCTGACCGACCTGCGCGTGCGCGTCGTGTACGCGATCGCGACGGTCATCTTCGGATTCATCGCGGTCGTCGGCGTGAAGTCCGCCCGCCGCGAGCAGATCCGCCGCGCCGTGGCCAAGGCGATTGGCGGCGACCTGGCGGCCCACGGCGCCGCGTCGCCCGCGCCGGGCGAACTGGGCCTCGCTGCGGCGTCGGCGCTCGTCCATCAGTCCGGGGCCGCGACATCGCTCTCGCCGCCCTCGGGCGCTCACCACGCGCCGGCGCCCGGCGCGGCGGCCGGGCCGACCCGGCTTGCGGGCTGAATCCGCGCCTCGAGTTCATCGGAGACCCTCGTCGATGCCCGCACTGACGACCATGCTCGTGACCGGACTCTGCCTCTGGGGTCCGCTGCGGGGGCTGAAGCAGCATGCGGCGCCGCCCGCCGCCGGGGCGCCGCAGACGGTGGTCGTTCCGGCGCGGCGCCTCGTGATCGCCGGGTCGCGCGTGCTTCTCCCGGAGGGAACCTTCCTGCTCCGCTCGCCGGGCCGAATCCTCGTCGATCCCGCGACGGGTGGATGGCGATTCCTGCCGCGCGACTTCGGCGACGATCTTGCGCGGGCGATCCCGATCGCTCCCGGCGAGGCGCTGACCGACATCGCCCGCGCAAAGGTGCCGGCCGACGGCGTGCCCGTCGAGTTCACGGGCGAGGTGCTCCAGTATCACAACGGCAACTGGCTCATGCCGGACCTGATCGTCCTGATCGGCGGTGTGCCGTCCAGCGCGAAGCGCGACGACGACGACATCGTCCTGCCGCAGGAGGAGATCCCGATCGCCGACCTCCGCGCCCCGCCAACATCGCCGAGCTCGTCGCCGAAGGCCGGCGATGCCGCACCGCAGCCCGCTTCGAGCGGCGCCGCAGGCGCGTCGTCGTCGGCGACCGTCGGACCGCGCAGCGACTCCGACGAGGCGGCCGAGATCCTTCGTCAGCTTCGCGACCGGGTCGGTCCGGTGCCGCGCAGCAGCGCCCGCATCGCCGACGACGCGCCGGCGACGCCCGCGCCGGGCGGCGCCGGATCCGCAGCCGAGCCGAGCGACACCCAGGGCGCCGTGATCGATCCGGCTAGGGGAACGACGACGCCGCGGCGCCTCGCCGACCAACTCGTGCGCCGGCGCGGCGTGGTCGTGCGCGACAACGACCGAGGCGGCTGGCGCTTCGTCTCCGCCACCGAGGACGGCGGATCGCGCGAGCCGGCGGTCCGCCTCGTTCCGTCGCGCTCGCTCGAGCAGCTCGAGCAACTGGTGCGCTCCACCGATCAGCCGGTGGCGCTGCTGGTGAGCGGGCAGATCTCGCGCTTCCGCGGCGAGGATTGGCTGCGGGTCACCGAGTTCGTGCGGCCGCGCACCGGAACGACGCTGTCGCCCGGCGCCAGGCCTTCGCCTGTCGGGGGGCCGACGGGCGGCTCGTGAAGGCGAGCCCGGTCGAGGCGCACAGGGGCGTCGGGTACGCCATCGATGTCGTCCGCGCCGGGCGAGCGCCAGCCATGCCGCCGCCGCGCTCGGGACGCTTCCCGACTACGCCGTTTCGACCGCGGTCACCTTCGTCATGCGCGGCGCGGCGCCCACCGGGCGCCCGCTTGCGCGGTCGATCTTGACCGCGGCGATCTTGTCGACCGTGTCGATCCCCTCGATCACCTTGCCAAAGGCGGTGTACTGGCGATCCAGGTGCTTGCACTGGTCGCGACCGAGGCAGACGAAGAACTGGCTTCCGGCCGAATCCGGATGCGCCGACCGGGCCATCGAAAGCACGCCCTTGTCGTGAAGCCGATCGTTGAACTCGGCCTTCACCGTCCAGCCGGGCCCGCCCGTGCCGTCGCCCTTCGGACAGCCGCCCTGGATCACGAACCCGGGCAGGATGCGGTGGAATCCCGTCCCGTCGTAGAAGCCCTGGCGCGCGAGCTTGAGGAAGTTCTCGACGTGCCGAGGTGCGACGTCGTTCCAGAGCTCGACGACGATCGGGCCTTGATCCGTCTCGATGCGTGCGCGGGGATAGGTGGAAGCCATGGGGCCGCAGTGTAGCGATGGCGATCGGGCCGCCGCGCGGGCGACCGGCGCTTCAGCGCGACTGCGCGGGATCCTCCTTCGGCTTCGGCAGCGGACGTTCGACGCGCCGGTCCGGCCGACCCTTGCCGACCTCGCGCGGGGGTGAGCCGACGAGCACGGCGCGCTCGAGCCGGGGTGGATCGACCGGGCGGCCGGTCGTCGGATCGGCGATCTGCACGTCGGCGATGTCGAGGATCGCCTGCGCACCCTCCACCGCCTCGCCGAAGGCGCAGTACTGCGTGTCGAGCCGCGCCGTGCCTTCACGGGAGAGGGCGAAGAAGAACTGGCTGCCGGCCGAGTCGGGCGGATCGCTGCGGGCCATCGAGATGACGCCGAAATCGTGGGCGAGCCGACTGCGCTCGATCGGCAGGTCCCATCCCGGCCCACCGTCGCCCGTCGCGGTCGGATCGCCGCCTTGGATCACGAACGGTCGTCCCTGGCGATCCATCGGGACGACGCGGTGGAAGACGGTGCCGTCGAAGAAGCCTCCCTCGACCAGGTGCCGGAAGTTCCACGCCGTGTTGGGGGCTTCGTCGGCGCGCAACGCGACGCGGATGGCGCCCTTGCTCGTCTCGAGCACGATGTCGCGCTCCGGATAGACGCGCACGCCCGAGAGCACGATCGGATCGCCCGGCTTCCACGATTCCTTGAGCCGCATGAGGTCGGGCGTCTCGGGCTCGATGAGCTCCTCGCCCCAGCCGACGATGCGCGTGTAGGCCGTCTTGCCGTCGGGACGCACGGCCTCGGTGGTGCGCACCAGCGGCCGGTTGCGCAAGGGCTGCACGACGAGCGCCGACCCGACGGGCCGGCCATCGACGAGCAGTTGCAGGTACGCCGTCTTCTCGAGCGACCAGATGCCGGGCATCATCGCGCCGAGGTCGACCGTCGCGCCTTCGATCGTCTCGGCGCGGCCGATCGGCGCGCCGAAGTAGTCCATCAACTGAAGCTCGACCTGCCCCAGCGCTGGCGGCGGCTCGACCGAGACCGCGATGGGCTGCCGCAGGCCGGAGTAGAGGCGCGCGGCGACGAGCGCCGGCGCGCGTTCGGCTTCGCCGTCCGATGGAGACGCCGCGGCGGGCGCCGGTCGCGACGTCGGCGGAGCGTCCGTCGAGGCGACCCGCGGTGGAGACGGCTGGGAGGCCGTTGGCTCGCGGTCGACCGGCGCGAGCGCGGCGGTGGCGAGAAGTCCGAGTGCTGCGAGCGTCGTCGGCGTGATCATGTTGGCGGGCTCCCTTCGATGCGTGGAGACGAGAGCGTAACGCGCCGGAGGAGGCGGCCGCGGAGGCGCCCCGACACGCGCGGTCCTGGACGGCGGTGGCGGCCGGGACGAACGCCCGAACCGCCTCGAGCGCTCCGCAGCGGCGTCGCCGCCCACCCGCTCCGGCGCGAGGACGTGGACGATGCGCCGAGCGCCGCGTGTGAACCGAACCTGCTCTAGCATCGCTCCATGCACGCCACCGCGACGATCGTCTCCACCCACCTCAAGGTCGGCCTCGAGGTGCATGTCGAGCTGGCGACGCGCACGAAGATGTTCACGCGCGTGCCGAACGTGGCGCATCCGGACCACTACGACGCGCCGCCCAACACGCTGGTCGATCCGGTCGTCGCCGCGCTGCCCGGCTCGCTGCCCGTGATGAACCGGCGCGCGGTCGAGATGGCGATGTCGGTCGGGCTGGCGCTCAACTGCTCGATTGCGCGGTTCAGCAAGTGGGACCGGAAGAACTACTTCTATCCGGACCTGCCGAAGGGCTACCAGATCAGCCAGTACGACCTGCCGCTCTGCGGCGACGGCGCCGTCGACATCCCCGGCGCGGGCGGTGACGGCTCGACCCGCCGCATCGGCATCATCCGGGCGCATCTCGAGGAGGACACCGGCAAGCTCGGCCACGAGCTGCCGGGCGGGCTGCACTACGACGGCTCGCTCGTGGACCTCAACCGCGCGGGCACGCCGCTGCTGGAGATCGTGACCGCGCCGGACTTCGACAGCGCCGACGACGTCGTCACGTTCGCCCAGGAGCTGCGCAACATCTGCCGGTTCCTCGGCGTGACCGAGGGCATCATGCAGCGCGGCCACATGCGCTTCGAGCCGAACATCAACGTCATCATCCGCACCGCCGACGGCCGGGAGTTCGCGACGCCCGTGGTCGAGGTCAAGAACCTCAACTCCTTCAGGTCGGTGCGCGGCGCCATCGAACACGAGCACGTGCGCCAGGTCGAGCAGTGGCGGCGCGACGGCAAGGTCATGGGTCCCAACGCCAAGAGCACGCGCGGCTGGGACGACGAGCGCGGCGCGACGGTGCTCCAGCGGGAGAAGGAGGACGCCCACGACTACCGCTACTTCCCGGATCCCGACCTGGTGCCGGTGGTCGTCGACGATGCGTGGCGCGATCGCATCCAGGCGCAGATTCCCGAGCTTCCCCTCGCGCGAAGGAGGCGGTACGTCGAGGAATATGGGCTCGAGCCGAAGGAGGCCGCGGCGCTCGTCGACGACCGGGCGCTCTGCTCGTACTACGAGGCATGCGTCGGTGCGCTCGACGCGCAGTCCGCCGAGGGGCGCGCTGGCGCGCCGTCCTCGGGGCGCGCAGAGGGCCATTCGGGCGCGGGCGCCGGACTCGCGGTGGCGAAGTTCCTCCTGAACGCCGCGGCCAAGCGGGCCAACGAGCGTGGTCGGGCGATCCCCGACCTGGGCGTGGCTCCCGAGCGAGTGGCGCAGGTCATCGGGCTGCGCGAGCAGGCGCGCCTCAGCGCGCAGGGCGCCGATGCGCTCTTCAACCACCTCTGCGACGGCGACGCCGATCCGCTGGCGATCGCGCAGCGGCACGGATTGCTCCAGGAGCACGACGAGGGCAAGCTCGACGGCTGGGTCGACGCGGCGATCGCCGCGCAGCCTCAGGCCGCGGACGACGTCCGCGCCGGCAAGGCGGCCGCGATCGGCCGGCTCGTCGGCCACGTGATGAAGCTCAGCGAGGGGAAGGCCGATGCGAAGGCGGCAGCGGAGCGGCTCGCCGCGAGGCTGCGTCCACCGACGACGTGAGCGCATGGCGACGGGGCGGCGCGGCGGGCCTCGACGAGATCCGCGGGCGCTCCACGCGAGCGCGCCCGAGCTGCCTCGACGCCGGCGCTCGCTCGCGCGTCGCGTTACACTGCCCGGGTGCACGACGACATCGCGAGGATCCTGCTGACCGCCGATCAGATCGCGGCGCGGATCACCGACGGCTCGGCAGATCGCGGGCGACCTCGATCGGCTCGGTCCTCGGAGGGCGTCGTCCTGGTGCCCGTGCTCACCGGGAGCATCATCTTCGTGGCGGATCTGGTCCGGCAGCTTCCCTCAAGCGCGCATCGGCGTCACCACGGTCTCGAGCTATCCGGGCAAGAGCACCGAGAGCCAGGGCGTGTCGATGGTTGGAGACCTTCCGCCGGGCCTCGCCGGCCGGCACGTCCTGGTCGTCGACGACGCCCTCGATTCCGGGCGGACGCTCGGCGCCCGCGCGACGATCGCCGCGCAGGGGCCGGCGACGCTGCGGACCTGCGTCCTCCTGCGCAAGCAGGTTCCGTCGGCGCTGGCGACGCCGTGCGACTACGTCGGGTTCGACATTCCCGACGTCTTCGTGGTCGGCTACGGACTCGACTACGACGACCACTACCGGAACCTTCCCTACGTCGGCGTGCTGCGCCCGGAGGCGATGTGATCGCCGGCTGCGCCGAACGGGCGCGGTCGCGGCGCGCCGTCGATGGCGCCGCGCGCTCCGTCGAGAGCGCGCCGCTCGCCGCCGCCGCGGAGTCTCCCACGATCGCCGCCGTGCGGGCGCCCGCCTCGATCCAGCTCGACGACGACGAGCTGGTGCTGCTGGCGATCCAGCCGAGCCTCTGGTTCGTGCCGCTGGCGTGCCTCGGGTCGCTGGCGGCGATCGTCTGCGCCGTGCTCGCGATGGCCTGGTCGGCCCGGTTCCCGCGCGTGCCATGGACCGACAACCAGGTCTTCGCCCTTGGCGCAGTGATCGCGACCGCGCGAATGGCGTGGCAGGTGGTGGAGTGGAGCCAGCGGCTCTACGTGCTCACCGATCGTCGCGTCCTCCGCCGCAGCGGCGCCCTGCGCACGGCGATCGAAGAGGTCGCGCTGCGCGACGTGCGGCACTCCGTGGTGCTCGCCGCGCCGCGCGAGCGCCGGCTCGACGTCGGCACGCTGCTCTTCGCGACCGGCGCGTCGTCGGGACTCGCCTGGGAGATCGTCCGCGCGCCGTCCGAGGTGCACGAGGTCGTGCGCGAGGCGATCGATCGGTACGGTCGTGGACGGGGGTAGCGGCACCGGCACGAAACCCATCCGGGCTGCCGGGCCCGAGACCCGTCCCGGTCGATCCGCGCAAGGGCCGATGGACCCGCGGCGCCCGCGTTCTCTCCCCGCGTTCGCTTCCCGCTCACCGCTCCTCGCGCGGCGCGAGCATCTCTCGGATGCTGCGCTGGCCGACGATGGGCAGCCGTTCGGCGACGACGAGCTCGGTGCGCGGCGTGGAATCGTCCACCTCGAGCAGGAGCGTGTGGCCGCGCGTGTAGCCGAGCAGGAGGGCCTCGCGGAGCTCGGCACCCGAGGCGGGCGGCGCCGCGGCGCCGTCGTCGGAGCCCGGATCGATCGCCGCCGGCACCGAGGCGTCGCCTGCGACGAGCACCACGGCGCGCGGCAACGCGACGTGGGCGGCGATCGCGTTGCTCGTTCCCGCGCCGATGAGGACGACGGCCAGGGCGAAGAACGTGGTCGCTCCGGCAAGCCAGCGGAGCCACGCGGGGATCGCCAGCCGCAGCACGAGCACCGCCCACAGCGTCGCCGTCGCGGCGGCGAGCAGGTCGACACCCGCCGCGGTGTCGAGACCGTTCGCCCAATCCGCCGTCTGCGCGGTGTCGTGCGGAATCGGGCCGAGCCAGCCGCGCCGCATCGACGCGGCGCTCCAGGCGACGAGGATCGCGGCGAAGAGCATGGCAAGCGCTGCGCCGGCGGCCGAGAGACCCGCCTCGGTCCGCGAGGCGCGCGGTCCGCCGCGCACGCCGGGTCGGGCGAGCGGGAGGATCGCCGCCGGAATCGCGATCGCGACGAATCCCGCGACGAGCATCGCCGGCTGGGCGAGGCCGGCGCGGAAGATCGCCGTGGGTGCACGAAGCACGACCAGCGCGCCGGTCGCGAGTCCTTCGCCGGGTTCGCCGAGCAGGTCGGTCGCGCCCAGCGTCGGCGCCACGCCGAGGCGGAAGCCGAGGTATCCCAGCGTCCACACGCCCAGCACGGCGCCCGCCGCGGCGGCGACGACGCTCGCGAGCCGCAGCGCGGCGCGCCCCGGCCCGCTCTCGTCGCGCACGGAACGGATCCGCTCGCGAAGCAGCACCATCCGCGGTGGCTTGGTGTCGGACGCCGCCGGCGGCGCACCGGATGGCGATTCGCCCGTCGCCCGCGACGTCGATCGAGTCGACGCCGAGGCGCGCGACGCGGATGGCTTGGCAAGATCGCTCATTCGGACGCCCAGGGCATGCCTTCCCGCGGATCGCCGAGACGTGCGCTCATCGCGCGCAGCGCGGTCGCGTCCTCGGAAGAGAGCTCGCGCGGCGCGACGATCTGGATCACCGCGTGGAAGTCGCCCGGTTCGGACGAGGCGCCGCCCGCACCCGGACCGCCGGCGACGCCCTTGCCGCGAACGCGCAGCTTCTGTCCGCTGGAGGTGCCGGGCGGCACCTTCAGCGTGACGCTGCCGCGCAGCAGGGGCACCTCGATCGTCGCGCCCAGCGCCGCCTCGGCGATCGTGATGGGAACGTCCAGGAGCAGGTCGCGGCCCTCGCGGCGAAACCAGGGATGCGGCGCGACGCGCACCTCGAGCACCAGGTCGCCGGCCGCGCCGTCGCGCCGACCCGGAGCGCCCTTGCCGCGCACGCGCAGCCGGCCGCCGGTGTCGATGCCCGGCGGAATGCGCACGTCGAAGGAGTGCGTCGAGCCGTCTGGAAGCGTCAGGCTCAGCGAGCGCGTTCCACCGAGCGCGGCGGTGGTGAAGTCGATGTCGATGGCCTGCGCGACATCCGCCCCGGCGGATTCGCGAGCCGTTCGCCCGGTCGTGCCGGCGCGGCCGAAGGGCGACCGTCCGCCCGCGGCGCCGCGCCCGCCGAAGAGGTCCTCGAAGATCTCGGAGAAGTCGCCGACGTTGACCTGCTCGAAGCCGCCGCTGCGCGCCCCGCCGCGCGAGTGGCCGTGGGCCTGGCCGGCGGCCGCCCCGGCCGCGGCGGCGCCGACCTCGCCGAAGGTGTCGTACTGCTTCCGCTTCTGCGGATCCGACAGCACGTCGAACGCCTGCTGCACCTCCGAGAAGCGCTTCTGCGCGTCGGGCGCCTTGTTGACGTCCGGATGCAGCTTCTTCACCAGGCGGCGATGCGCCGAGCGGATCTCGTCCGCGGAAGCGGTCCGCGAGACGCCAAGGATTTCGTAGTAATCGCGCGAGGCCATGGGGATGAGGGCGCGAAGTCTAGAGACGAGGGTGCGGACGGACTCCCTCGCGACGCGAGGCGGCTCGGCGCACTCCGGCCGAGCGCCGCGGCGCGATGGACATGCGCGCGGCGAGCGCCAAGGCCCGCGACCGCGCCTACATCGGCTTCTCGCCGACGGTCTGGTCGTACACCTCGAGGAGCTTCGCCTTGTCGAAGATCATCTCGGCGCGCGAGAGCCCGACGACCTCGTAGTGCGGCGTGAGCTCGATCGCGTCGCACGGGCACGCTTCCTCGCACATGCCGCAGTAGATGCAGCGCAACTCGTCGATGTCGAACTGCTTCGGGTACTTCTCGCGGTCCTCCCACGGCGACTCCTCGGCGACGATGTGGATGCAGTTGGCCGGACAGGCCGTGGCGCACATGAAGCACGCGACGCAGCGCACGCGCCCGTCCTCGTCGCGATTGAGCCGGTGCACGCCGCGGAAGTAGGGGCGGTACTGGCCGCCCTCCTCGACGGGGCGGTCGTCGCGCTTCTGTTCCGGATACTGCACCACCCAGAGCGTGTCCTTGTTGGAGCCGTTGCGCCCAAGGTTCTTGAAGCAGTGCTTGAACGTCGTGCCGAGCCCCTTGAAGATCGCGGGAAGGAAGAGGTTCTCGCCGCGCGTGAGTCTCTTCGGCGTGACGTCGACGATTTCGCTGTCGCGGATGGCCATGGGAAGTGACGAAGCGTAGCCGTTCCTGTCTCCGGGTGCGGCCGCTCGGCGCGTGGCGAAGGTCGTGGGGTGGCTCGGCGCCCGTCGCGCGGCTGGAACCGGACGCGCCCTCGTCCGTCCGATCCATTCCATGTCCATGCGCGAACGACGAATCGAATCGGTTGTCGTCCTCCTCGCGGCCCTGCTGTCCGCGCTGCCGGGTTTGCCGGCGGCCGCCGTGTCGACGTCCGGGCCGCCCTCGGAGTCCCGATCAGGATCCGCGCCGGAGCGCGCCGGCGTCGGTCGCGAGCAACGCCTCGCGTCCGATCTCGACGCGCTCCTTCGAGGCGTGGACGAGATCGCGGCACCGGGTTCGCCGGGCGCCATCGCGGTCTTCGGCGGCGACGCGTTTCCGGTCGTCATGGGCAAGGTGGGCGATGGTCGTGCGCCGACGATCGCGGCGGCGCGGCTGGGCAAGGGGCGCGTCGTCGTCCTCTCGCACAATGGCTACAGCGCCGGCTATGCGGGCGGGTCCGCGGCTGGCGACCCGCCGGGCGATGGTGGTCGACGGCGCGGGCGAAAGGGGGGCTCGGCGAACGCCGAGACCATGCGCGACACGGCGCGCTTTCTCCGCAACGCCGTCGCGTGGGCGTCGGGCGGCCGTCCGTCGGCGGAAGGCGCCACGGAACGTCGCGCCGACGACGGCGCCGCGACGGCGAGGCCCCTCCGCGTCGGCGTCCGTTCCGCGAAGGAGCTCGTGGACGTGCTCGCGGTGCGCGAGGACGACGGCGGGCGGGCGATCTCGACGAAGCCGCTCGATGGAGGCGACTGGGCGGCGCGGCTTGCTGATCTCGATGTGCTGGTCACGATGAACGCCGACCTGACCGAAGCCGAGGCCGCCGCGCTGACGAGGTTCATCCAGGACGGTGGGGGCGTGGTCGCCGGAACCTGTCCGTGGGGCTGGTCGCAGGTGCATCGTGGCGCCGACCTCCGCACGAACCAGCTCAACCGCGTCCTCAACGCGTGCGGGCTTTCGTGGACGGATGGCATCGTCGGGCGCAGTGGCGCACAGGGCTTCGTCACCGCGCCGCGCCCAAGCGCGCTCGATCACGGGCGCGTCGCGCTCGCGGCGCTCGAGGCCCACGGCGACGGAGGCGCCACGCTCGGCGACGCCGACCTGCGCGTCGCCGGCGACGCCGCGATCGCGGCGCTGCGGTGGCTTCCCGCGGACGACCGCGACCTTCGGCCCAAGGTCGAGGCGATGCTTGCCCGACGGGCCGAGGCGCTCGTGCCCACGGAGCGGAAGCCGCTCGGCAAGGAGAAGGCCCTGGAGCGCGTGCTGCTCTCGTATCAGCTTCGGACATTGCAGGACGCGCCGATCGCCATGATCTCGGCCCATCCAGCGGCCGCGGTCTTTCCGGGGGCCGCGACGCCGGATGCGCCGCGGATCACGCGCGACGTCGAGATCGATCTCGCGGTCCCCCGTTGGCACGGCACGGGGCTCTACGCGCCCGCGGGCGCGACGATCACGATCGAGGCGCCGACGGGCGCGGCCGTCGAGGGACGCCGCGGACAGGATGCCGGCGCGCATGCCGACGCGGCTTCGGGAGCGCGTCTCGACGGACTCGCCGTTCGCATCGGGTGTCACACGGACGAGCTCTGGCACCACGACGCGTGGAAGCGCGCGCCCGCGATCTCGCGCGAGTGGCCGCTCGCGACGGCGGAAGCCGAAAGCGCCGGCGGCCACGCCGGATTCCGAATGGAGGTCGCGTCGCCGTTTGGCGGACTCATCTACATCGACGTTCCGCCCGGGCGATCCGGTCGCACGACGGTCCGCATCGGCGGTGCGGTCGAGGCGCCGCGCTTCGTCCTGGGGACGACGACCGCCGAGGAGTGGGGGCGGCTCCGCGAGGCGCCGGCGCCGTGGGGAGAGCTCGAGACGAGCAAGGTGGCGCTGAGCGTGCCGTCGGCGGCGCTGCGCGGGCTCGACGATCCGACCGCCGTGCTCGAGCTCTGGGACCGCGTCCTCGACGCCGCCGCGGATCTCGCGACGATCCCGCGCGAGCGGCCGCATCCGCAGCGCTACGTCGCCGATTGCCAGATCAGCGCCGGCTACATGCACTCCGGGTATCCGATCATGACGCACCTGGACGCCGTCGACGACATGACGCGAGCGGAGCGGCTCGCGAAGGGCTCGTGGGGGCTCTTCCACGAACTTGGCCACAACCATCAGGACGGGATGTGGACCTTCGACGGCACGGGCGAGGTCACGTGCAACCTCTTCTCGCTGTACATCATGGAGACCGTCTGCGGCCTGCCACCGAACAGCGGCCACGGCGCGCTCGACGAGCGCGCCAAGAAGATCGCCGCGTTCACCTCGCCCGGCAGCGATGGGCGCAGCGGCGCGTCGTTCGCCAGGTGGAAGTCCGATCCATTCCTCGCGCTCATCATGTACCAGCAGATCCGCGACGCCTTCGGCTGGGACGTCTTCCGCAAGGTCTTCGCCGAGTACCGCGCCCTGCCGAAGGACGAGCGCCCGCGCGACGACGACGAGAAGCGCAACCAATGGATGACGCGCCTCTCGCGCGCCACCGGACGCAACCTCGGCCCCTTCTTCGACTCATGGACGATCCCCGTGAGCGACGCCGCCAAGGCAAGCGTGGCCGACCTTCCCGTCTGGATGCCCGACGCGGCGACGGGCGATGGCAAGCGGTAGGGACACGCGGTACAACCTCGCTCATGCCCGCGCCGCCGCTTCCCGAGTTTCGCGATCCGCCGGAGCCGACGAGCTTTCGCGCGCCCGCGGCCGCCAAGGGGTCGGCGGCGAGTGGTGGCGAGGAAGTCCAGTTGCTCTGGAAGATCGCCGCGTCGGGGTTCCAACTGGTGGCGATCGTGGGTGCGGCGCTCTTCGGCGGCTGGTTGCTCGATCGATGGCTTGGGACTTCGCCGCGCTGGACGGGAATCTGCGGCGTGGCCGGCATCGTGCTGGGAATCCTCGACTTCATTCGGGTCGCCGTGCGGTTGAACCGTCGTCTGGACGTGTCGGCGCGCGCGGCGCGGTCGGGCCCCCGTCGAGACGAGGGGCGCGATGCGCGCGATCGCGGGGATCCTCGTGGTTGACGGGACGCACGCGGGTGACACGATGCGCGCCGTGGAGACGCCTTTCCCGATCGACGCGACGCGCCCGGTCGACACGACGCATGGAGGCCGGGCTCCGGGACCGGCGACGCGAGGCCCCATGACCGACGAACCCCGGCTGACGCTTCCCACGTTCCGGCTCCTGGCGGCAACCGTCGCGGCCGCGGTCCTTGTCGTCGCGGCGTGGGCCGCGGTCGGTCTGGCGGTGCATCGAAGCGGCCTGTACGGATGGGTGGCCGGCCTCGCCGGGGCCGTCACGATCGTCACGGGCGGACTTGCGAACCTCGTCACGCTGCCCTGGATTCCCAGGCCCGCGAGCACCGCCGGGCTGGCGTGGGTGGCCGCTTCGCTTCTTCGCTTCGTGGCCGCAGCAGCCTGCGGAATTCTGCTATACTCCGTCCCCCCATCGGGCTGGTCGGAGGACCTGGCCGTGGCCAAGGCGCCGTTCATGTTCGCGGTCGCCACCGGCTTCCTTCTGGCGATGTTGCTGGAGGTCGCCGTCATCGCTCGGCACGTGACTCGCGCGGCGTCGCCGCGGTGACGCGAGCGGGCAACGGATGGGCGGCACGCCACCTGCGAGCACGCCACGCGACCGAGTGTCGTGGGTGGCGGAGCACGGGGAATTCGGACCGCCGACCATCCGGAACGCCGTCCGGAACCCTGCCTGGCCCGACTTCCAGCTCCGACCGCCGACTCCTCCCACCGCCCTCGCGATGCTCCTCCTCGAATCAGCGCCTCACGCCTCCGCCGCGCCTGCCGCCGATCACGCCGCGGCCCCCGGCGACGCGTCGCATGCCTCCGGCGCCGCGACGCATGCGCCAGGCGCGCACGATGCAGGCCATGGCGGGGCAGCGCATGCGCCCCCGCAGCCGCTCGACCACGTGCTGGACAACGTGATGCACGCGAGGACCCGGGAAGAGGTCCCGTCGAGCATGCACTGGCTCTTCGGCATCAACTCGAAGCGCGACGTGCTTCCCACGTTCACGCTGCACATGGGAACGCTGCTGATCGCCTCGGCCTTCACGGTGATCATGCTCTTCTGGGTCGGTCGAAGGATGACGACGCCCGAGTCGCCGGATCGACACCGTCGATACATGCCGCGCGGCAGGCTCGCCCAGCTCGTCGAGATGGTAGTCGTCTACCTGCGCGACGAGATGCTCGTCCCGATCCTCGGCAAGGACCACACGCGGCGATACCTGCCGTTCCTGCTCACGCTCTTCTTCTTCATCCTGCTGAACAACCTCATCGGCCTCGTTCCGCTGCTGGACGTCCAACACCTCATCGGAGGCCTGACGCGCGGCGACTGGCACTGGGCGGTGATCGGCGGCACCGCGACGGGGAACATCGCCGTCACCGCGGGGCTGGCCACGATCGCGTTCATCGTGATCCAGGTGCACGGCCTTCGCGACCTCGGCATCGGCGGCTGGCTGCACCACCTGCTCGGCGGTGCGCCGTGGTACCTCGCGCCCCTGATGATCCCGATCGAGATCGCGGGCATGATCATCAAGCCGTGCGCGCTGGCCATCCGTCTCTTCGCGAACATGCTGGCCGGCCACACGCTGATGTCGACCGTGCTCCTCTTCGGCTTCATGGCGCTCAACGCCGGGCTTGGCTGGGCCATGGGCGGGACCATCGGGGTCGTCTCCGCCGGATTCGCGATCATCCTCTTCGGCCTCGAGCTCTTCGTCGCCCTGCTCCAGGCGTTCGTGTTCATGTTCCTCACCGCCGTCTTCATCGCTCAGTTGAGCCATCACGACGACGAGCACGACGAGCACGAGCAGGCGCATGGACACGGCCCGGAGGACGCCCACTCGCACAACGGCGGTTCGCCCGCCGCGGCACACTGACGTTTCGTTTCAAACACCTCGGACGCCATCGAACATGGCGTCGCAACCGGAGCATCGAACTCACATGCGCAACGTGATCGCCCTCGTCGCCCTCAGCTTCCTGGCCGTGACGCTGTTCGCGGCCCAGCCCGCCTTGGCCCAGGACGGCACCACGGTGGTGAAGTCCGCGAGCGTCTGGGGAGCAGGACTCGGCATTGGAATCGGCTCGGGCCTCGCCGCCGGGCTCGCCGTGATCGGCGCCGGAATCGGCATCGGCCGCGTCGGCGGCAGCGCCGTCGAGTCGATCGCGCGGCAGCCCGAGATGGCCGGCCGCATCTTCGTCAACATGATTCTCGCCGCGGCTCTCGTCGAAGGCGTCGCGCTCTTCGCGGTCGTCGTGGGCTTCCTCGGCATGAGCGGCGCCGCTGGCGGCTGACGCGGATCGGGACCATTGGAGGCGCCCACGGCGCCCCGGACGAAAGGACGGTCGCATGAACACCGTGTCGCTGCTCGCGTCGGAACACGTCAAGGCCGGGGCGATGGAATTCAACATCGTTCCATACCTGACCACGATCATCGTCTTCGTGATCGTCTTCGTGCTCCTGGCGTGGTTCGTCTGGCCGAAGATCCTCGGCTTCCTCGACGAGCGCGAGCAGAAGATCCTGTCGGACCTCCGCTCCGCCGACGAGGCCCGCGAGCAGGCGAAGGCGGCGCTGGCGGACTACGAGCGCTCGCTGGCCGAGGCGCGGCAGGAGGCCGGCAAGCTCATCGCCCAGGCCAAGGCGGACGCGCAGGCGGTCGCCAACGACCTCCGGGCGCGCAACGAGTCCGAGCTCGCCGAGATGAAGCAGCGGGCGATGCGCGACATCGGCGCCGCGAGGGCGAGCGCCGTCTCGGAGCTGCACGCCGAGGCCGCCACGCTGGCCACGGCGATGGCCCGCAAGATCCTCCAGCGCGAGGTCAGCCCCGGAGACCAGCAGCGGCTCGTCGAGGAGTCGCTCAAGGAACTCGCCGTCTCGAGGAAGAACTGATGCCGACCGCCCACGTCGACGCCGTTTCCCTCGTCTACGCCCGCGCGCTCTTCCAGCTCGCCGAGTCCGCCGGAGGACGCGCGAAGATGGAGGAGGTCGCCGACGAGCTCGAGCAGTTGATCGAGATCGTCCGCGGCGACGCCCGCTTCCGCGAGTTCTTCGGCTCCCCGATCATCGACAGGCAGCGGCGCGGCGACGCGCTGCGCCGCATGCTGGAGGGGCGCGTGGGCGACCTGCTCCTGCGCTTCGTCCTGGTCGTCAACGAGAAGGATCGGCTCGACCACTTCGACGCGATCGCCCGGACGTACGACGGACTTCTCCAGGAGCGCTTCGGCCGCGTCGAGGTGGATGTCTACACCGCCGCGCCCGTGCAGGAGGCGCAGCTCGAGTCGATCAAGGCGCTCGTCACGAGGGCGCTCGGCAAGGAGCCGGTGCTGCACCGATACGTCGAGCCGTCGATGCTCGGCGGGATCAAGCTGCGCATCGGCGACTCGCTGGTCGACGGCTCCGTCGCCGGGAAGCTTCAGCGCATGCGCAACGCCATCGTCGCCGGTGGCGCCAACGCGCTGCGAACCAGGATCGACCGGATCGTCTCGGACTGACGCGGCTCGCGCGGCGTCGACGCCGGTTTGCTGGCTCCTGGTTGCCCGTCTCTGGTCCTTCGGTTTCCGACACCCCACCGCACGCCCCCATCTCCCTCGCGCCACCCATGAAGATCCGTACCGACGAAATCACGTCCGTCATCAAGCAGGAGATCGAGCAGTTCGCCACCGACCTGGAGATCTCCGAGGTCGGGCGCGTCGTCGAGGTCGGCGACGGCATCGCCCGCGTCTACGGACTGAGCAACGCGATGGCCGGCGAGATGCTCGAGTTCCAGACGAACGCGGGCCCGGCCATGGGCCAGGTGATGAACCTGGAGACCGACACGGTGGGCGCCGTCCTCTTCTCGAACGCGAACGCCGTGCGCGAAGGCGACGTGGTGCGCAGCACCGGGCGCCTGCTCGAGGTGCCCGTGGGCGAGGAGATGCTCGGCCGCGTCGTCGATCCGCTGGGCAACCCCATCGATGGCGGCCCGCCGATCCAGGCGCGGGCGACGCGCAAGCTCGACATCGTGGCGCCCGGCATCGCCGCGCGCCAGCCGGTGAAGGAGCCGCTTCAGTTCGGCATCAAGGCCGTCGACTCGATGATTCCCGTCGGTCGCGGCCAGCGCGAGCTGGTCATCGGCGACCGCAAGACCGGCAAGACCGCCGTCTGCCTCGACTGCATCATCAACCAGCGGCAGTACTGGGGCACGCCCGACGCGGTGGTCTGCATCTACGTCGCCGTCGGCCAGAAGGACTCGACCGTGGCGGGCGTCGTCGAGACGCTCCGCAAGAACGGCGCGATGGAGTACACGATCGTCGTCGTCGCCGACAGCTCGACGCTGGCGCCGATGCAGTACATCGCGCCGTACGCTGGCTGCGCGATGGGCGAGTACTTCATGTGGCAGGGCAAGGAGGGCAAGACGCCCAAGCACGTGCTCTGCGTCTACGACGATCTCTCGAAGCAGGCCGTCGCGTATCGCCAGCTCTCGCTGCTGCTTCGCCGTCCGCCGGGCCGCGAGGCGTACCCGGGCGACGTCTTCTACCTGCACAGCCGCCTGCTCGAGCGCTCCACCAAGCTCAACAACGAGAATGGCGGCGGCTCGCTGACGGCGCTTCCGATCATCGAGACGCAGGAAGGCGACGTCTCGGCGTACATCCCGACCAACGTCATCTCCATCACCGACGGCCAGATCTACCTCCAGCCGGAGCTCTTCGCCGCCGGCGTGCGTCCCGCCATCAACGTCGGCATCTCCGTTTCGCGCGTCGGCGGCAACGCCCAGATCAAGGCGATGAAGGAGGTCGCCGGCTCGCTGCGCCTCGACCTGGCTTCCTACCGCGAGCTCGAGGCCTTCGCGCAGGTCGGCACCGAGCTCGACCCGGCGAGCCAGAAGCAGCTTGATCGTGGCGCCCGGATGGTCGAACTGCTCAAGCAGGGCCAGTACACCCCCTTCGACGTCTTCGACCAGTGCATCTCGATCTTCGCCGCGAGCAAGGGTCTCATGGACGACGTCCCGATCCCGCAGATCCGCGCCTTCGAGAAGGATCTGCTCGACTACACGAAGGGTCCGAAGCGCACCGTCCGCGAGGAGCTGGTGAAGGCCAAGTCGTTCAAGGGGATCGACGACAAGTTCATCGCGGCGATCCGCGAGTTCAAGCAGACGTGGAAGGCGCCGGCGTAGCAGCCCGTGGCGAAAGTGCTGCGTCGCCGAAACCGAGTCCGCTTCCGCAGGGCAAGGAGCCGTCGCGCCGCTGTATTCCAAGGAATCTACCGCAAGCGACGGCGACGCAGCCATGCGGGAGTGGGCTCGGTTGCAGGCAGCATGACTTTCGCCACGGGCTGCTGGTCGGTGGTACCATCGGGTTTTGCGGATCGCGCGGTGTTTGTTCCGGAACATTCGCGATCTTCGCACATAAGCATGGCTTCAACGCCGTCGGACGTCCACCGAACGGATGCCTTCCGTTCGGGCTCGTCGCTGGGTTGGCGAGCCGACCTCGATTTCTTTCTTGGCGTCGTTGACGCGCCGTTGTACCTTCAGCGGTTTGCCCGGACACGTCGTGGACGCCACGACTGGACACGGCACCGCACCACCCCCACTGCGGAGGACATCAAGGAATGAACCATCGACACGTTCTGTTTGGAACCGCGGCGCTCATCGGCGTCTCCGTGTTCATCGGTCGTTTCGCCGCCGTCGCGCAACCACGCGACGAAGGCGGCGCCGCCGCCACGACCGGCCCCGACGTGATTGTCGGCGCGCTGCCCAACATCTCCAAGTACGGCACGGTCTCGGGCATCTCCGCCTACGCCATCGGTACGACGTCGTGCAACCTCGGCGACCAGATCCTGCTCTGGTGCGACACCAACGTCGCCGGCCTCTGCGACAAGAACGATCACCCCGTGATCGGGCAGAACATGTACCGCCTCAAGGACGGCCGGCTTGAGATGATCGGCATGAGCTGGCTCAAGCACGGCTTCTGCGCTCTCGCCGAGACGCTCTGCGGCGTGTGCACGTTCGATCCCTACGGCTGCGACGCGCTCGGGATCGGCTGCTCGGATCCGTACGACTCGACGCTCAACGGTTCGCAGGGCAGCCTCGGACCCCGCTCGCAGGTCAACCCGTCCACCGGCGACTTCCCCTATCCGTTCTCGGCGCCCGCGGCGCCGCCGACGATCGGCCGCCGCCTCCAGGTCGCCGTCACCGACCTCGATCCCGCGATGAACGCGGGCGCCCTGTACTTCGGCGAAGGCCACTACGTCCACTGGCAGGACGCCGCGGCGGGCAACGACAACAACAACGCGTCGTACCGGCGCATCACGGTCGGCGCGTTCACGAGCGGCTCGTACACGCTCAGCCTCACCGGCCCGACCTTCCAGCAGAGCTCGGCCATTCACGCGTGGAAGGACCACGGCCTCGGCGTCAACACGCCGGATCCGGACGTCATCATCCAGGACATCGATGTGGCCGGCGATGGCCGCTTCACGGTTGCGTACAAGGTCACCGACCTCGGTGGCGGCCAGTGGCACTACGAGTACGCGGTCTACAACATGAACTCGGATCGCGCGGCACAGTCATGGACCGTGCCGGTCCCGGCCGGCGTGAACGTCACGAACCTCAGCGAGCACATCGTGAACCACCACTCCGGCGAGCCGTACTCGACCGATCCGTGGACGATGAGCGAGGATGACGCCGGCTGCCACTTCGCGACGCAGACGTTCGCGGAGAACGCGAACGCCAACGCGCTGCGCTGGGGCACGATGTTCAACTTCCGCTTCGATGCCGACCAGCCGCCGACCGCCGCGAACGCGACGCTGGCGCTCTTCAAGGACGGTGCCGCACCGAATCCCACGGTTGCCGTGCTCGGGCCGTCGGCGCCGCCGCCGCCACCGTGCCCCGCGGATCTCAACGGGGATGGTTCGATCGATGGCGCGGACCTCGGCATTCAGCTCGCCGGCTGGGGCGGACCCGGCGCCGGCGATCTCAACGCGGACGGCGTGATCGATGGCGCGGACCTCGGCATCCTGCTCGCCGCATGGGGCCCCTGCTGATCGGGATCACGAAGGAGACCGGAGTTTCACGCGGGGCGGCCGAAGGGCCGCCCCGTTTCTTCTTTTGCGCCGCATGGCGCGATGGCGCCGGACGCCCGCCGGCGTCGTTCCTTCACGCGCCGACGACCTTCATGGTCACGATCGTCTGATCGTCGGCAGGCCGCTGTCCCGCCTCGTGCTCGCGCAGCGCGCCCGTGATCGAACCGATGACGCACTGCGGTTCACCCGAGCACTCGACGAGCGATCGCTCGATCCCCTCGACCCCGAACATGGCGCCCGACGGACTCCGCGCCTCGGTGATGCCATCGGTGTACATCACCACGGTCTGCCCCGGCTCGAGCGCGATCTCCGCGTCGGTGTACTGCACATCCTCGAGGATGCCCAGTGGCAGGTGGCCGGCGGCGTCGAGGCGGACCGTGGCTCCGCCGCTGCCGGAGTTCTTCAGGATCGGCGGCTCGTGGCCGGCGCGGCTGAAGAGCAGCTTGCGCGAGGTCGGGTCGTAGATCGCCGCGAACGCCGTCACGAACGACTGCTCGATCCGCTTCGCCGCCAGGTGACGGTTGACGTGCCGGAGCAGGACCGCGGGGCTCGTCGGCGGCTCGGGATACGCATGGACGATCGAGTGCACCATCGCGCTCACGACCGCCGCGGAGGGGCCGTGTCCGGAGGCATCGGCGATCATCATCGCCCATGGACTCTCCGGGGGCGCCGTGTCGCGCTCGCCAACGGCGAAGACGGGACGGAACGTGTACAGGTCGCCTCCCGCGACGTCGAAGGTCGCGTAGCTGGAGGCGAGCGAGACACCGGGAATCTCCGGCATGCGCTCGGGCAGGAGGGCCTGCTGGATGCGGGCAATGCGCTCGACCTCGTCCTGGATGCGGGCGTTCGCGTCGCGGAGCTGCTTCGCCAGCACGACGGTGCGCACCGTTCCACCCACAAGGTTGCCGCGCAGGATGCCTTCTTCGAGGTCCTCCAGCGAGAAGCCCTCCGGTGAACGCCGCAGCGAGATGGCCCAGTTGAGCGCGTGCCCGTTGTCGAACAGGGGCACGGCGATGAGCGAGCCGAAGCCGGCGATCCGATGGTCGAGGACCGGATCGTCGCGCACGTCGAGCTGCTGGAGCAGCTTCGGCTGATCGTTCGCGATCAGCTCGCCGATCAGCCCGCCCGTGTGCGTCGGCATCGACGCGAAGTTGCGCCACGGATCGCCCCAGTTGTTGACGAGGGCGTCTGGATCGAGCGACATCCGCGTGATCTTGTACGTTCCGGCGGCCAGTCCGCGGCACGACACCGAGATGAAGCCGTCGACCGGATTGAGCTGGCGGATGCCGCGCGCAAAGACGCGCTGCACCTCGGTCGGTTCGGTGGCGCGGCTGAGCTGTTCAACGAGTCCCATGAGCACCGGCACCCGCATGCTCGGCGAGAGGTCGACGCGGCGGTAGCGCAGGGGTGTGGCGGTGGTGTTCACGACGCAGGATGCTACGTGAACGGGGCGTCGTCGCGCGCGAAGCCGCGTCCACCATCGTCCGGATGCACGGGATCCGGCGAGCGCCGCGAGGTCTCCGGCCGCCTGCGGTGCGCGTGCCCTCGATCGCGTCGTCACGGCCTTCGCGGCGCCGCTACGCTCGGCGATGCCGCTCAATCACTACGTCACCCTCGGCCACTCGGGCCTTCGCGTGAGCCCGTTCTGCCTCGGGGCGATGACCTTCGGCGAGGGATGGGGCTTCGGGACGCCGCCCGACGAGTCGTTCACCGTCCTCTCCCGCTACCTCGAGCTGGGCGGGAACTTCATCGACACGGCGAACATCTACACGAAAGGCCACTCCGAGGCGATCCTCGGCGAGTACTTCGCGACGGGGCCGGGCAAGGGCCGTCGAGACCGCGTCGTGATCGCGACCAAGTTCATGGGCAACATGTACGCCACCGATCCCAACGGTGGCGGCGCGAACCGCAAGAGCGTCATCAACGCCTGCGAGAACTCGCTGCGTCGGCTGCGGACCGATCACATCGACCTGTACTGGGCCCACTTCTGGGATCGGTTCACTCCGATCGAGGAGCTCATGCAGACGCTCGATCTGCTGGTGAAGCAGGGGAAGGTCCGCTACATCGGGCTGAGCGACCATCCCGCGTGGGTCTGCGCGCAGGCGCAGTACGAGGCGCGCCTCCGCGGCTGGACGCCGCTGGTGGAGCAAGCCAGATCGAGTACTCGCTGCTGCAAGCTGCACGGTCGAGGGCGAGCTTCGTGCCGATGGCCCGTGCGCAAGACTCGGCATCACGCCCTGGAGTCCGCCGCGCGGCGGCGTGCTGAGCGGCAAGTACACGCGCAGCAGCCGGCCCGCGCCGGGGACCGTGCGAGTGGCCGCCGACAGCAAGCACCTCAACGAGCAGACCTACCTGTTCTCGTCGACGCGATGCAGGAGATCGCTTCGGCGCGAGCGTCGCGCAGGTATGCTGCGCTGGGTGCAGGATCGCCCGTGCGTCGCGTCGACGATCGTCGGCGCCTGCACGCTCAAGCAGCTCGACGACAACCTCGCCGCGCTCGACATCGCGCTGCGCGGCCGGAACAGACGAAGCGGCTCGACGAACTGTCCGTGCCGCTGCCCTTCCCGTGCGAGTTCCTCGATGTTCATCGCGCCGGCGATCCAGAACGCGCGACGGCCAATGGCCAACCGAGCCAGCCGTGGCCGCTCTCGCCGAAGACCGATGCCGAGCGGTGGTGATGCCGGGGCGGCCGCCCGCGATCGCCGGCCCGGATCTGCGTGGACGAGTCGTCGCCGAGACCAATCTGGTCGCCCAGGGTGGCGGCCGCGCGCGGGTTTACCCGTGCGGCCGATGCTGCGAACATGCGCAGATGGCCCCATCCTTCGCCGCGCCTGCCCGCTGCCGGTTCCCGCTCGAAGCGGGCCATGACGCCACCGGCGTCGCGCGCTGTCCCGAGTGCGGGCGCGAGTTCGATCCGCTCGACACGTCGACCTACGGCGTCCGGCTCGAGAAGCCGAAGTTGCTTGCGACCGTGCCGACCGCCGTGGAAGGCGAGGCGATGCGTGCCTCGCTCGCCGCCATTGGAATCATGTCGGCGTGCGAGGTCGTGCGCGCTCTCCGGGCGTCGAGATGCGCGAGGTCGGCTGCCGCGTCCATGTGGACGCGAGCGATCTCGACGCGGCGCGCCGCGCCCTGGAAGCGGCGAGGCGCGAGGCGGAGGAGCCGAGCGAGCTGGCCGCGCCGGGTCCCGATTGGTCCTGCGCCGCGTGCGGCGAACAGGTCGACGGCATCTTCGATCTCTGCTGGAACTGCGGTGCGGAGCGCCCGCGTCCCGAGCCGACTCCATAGGGCGCTGTCGTGCTAGGAGCTTGCGTCACAGGCCGATTGCACAACCATTTTCGCGTCCACAAAACCGCTGGCGGTCTCCGTGCGAATAGAGCCGCATGGAGAGCGCCTTCGTCCGTACGAGCCCGACCAGCACCTGCTGCTGCCGCCGTCGCTTCGGGAGTGGCTGCCCGGCGGCCACCTCTCGCACTTCGTCTCCGACACCGTGGACCAGCTGGACCTGGGGCCGATCCTGTCTCATCGCGGCCGGGAGCAGGGCAACCCGCCCTACCACCCGGCGATGATGCTCAAGGTGCTCGTCTACTGCTACTGCACCGGAACCTTCTCGTCGCGCGCATCGCCAAGGCGATCGAGGACTCCGTCCCCGTCCGGTTCCTCGCCGCGGGCCACGCGCCGGACCATCGGACGATCTGCTGCTTTCCGGGAACGGCACCTCGACGCCTTCAGCGCTCGCGCAGGTGGTCCGCATCGCGGCCGAGACCGGACTCCGTCACGCTCGGGACGCTCGCCATCGACGGCACGAAGATCCGGGCCGATGCCAGCAAGCGGAAGGCGATGAGCCACGCCTGCATGAAGGAGGAGGAGCAAGCTGCATCGGGAAGGAGATCGCGGCGATCGTCGCCAAGGCCAAGGGCGAGGACCGCCGAGGACGCAGTTCGGTCCGACTTCCGCGGCGACGAGCTGCCGCAGGAGCCGCGCCGCCGCGAGTCGCGGCTGACGAGGATCGTCGCGGCAAAGCGGCGGCTGGAGGATGCCGCACGAAGGCCGACGCCGAGGCGAAGGCGGCGGAGGCGAGCCGCCGCAGGGACGAGGACGACGACGCAGGCTCGCCGCCCCGCCAGCACTCCGGCACGCCCGAGCTGAAGCGCGCAGGAGAACTTCACCGGATCCCGACAGTCGGATCATGCAGGACGGAAGCGGGCGCGTATCAGCAGTGCTACAACGTGCTGCTCGCGGTCGACTCGACCGCGAGGATCGTGGTGGCGGTGGACGCAGCAGTGCCCGTGCGACCAGTCGATGCTGATCCCGATGATCGAGAGGTCCGAGCGCTGCCGGGCGGGCGTCGACGGATCGCCGACGACGATCGTGAAGATGGTGCTGGCCGACGCCGGCTTCCTCGTGCGAGCCGCAACCCTGTGCTGGAGCGCCGCGAGGGGACGACTGGCTGTCTCGCCGTGGGCCGGGAGGGCAAGGCGCGCCGAGGCGGCCGCCGGATCCGGACTCGGGCGCGCGGCCGGATGGCGGCCATGCTGAGGACGGAGGAGGGACGCAAGAGATACAAGGAAAGGAAGACCTCGCGGAGCCACCGATCGGATGGCTGAAGGAGGCGATGGGGATTCAGGCAGTTCAGTCTGCGAGGATTGAGGAAGGTGACTGGCGAGCCTGAACCTCGTGACGATGGCGATGAACCTGAGACGGATGGCGACGATGGCGGTGTGATCCCGAAGCGGTCGCCGCGGCGCTGCCGCGAGGAGTCCCCGATCGGCCGACGCCGCAGTCGCGAGGGGAATCGACCCACGCGCGGGCAAGACGGTCACGGATCTCGGCTGTGACGCAAGCTCCTAGTTCTGAGCAACATGATCGCCCTCGCCCTTGCGCTTGCGACCGCGGCACTCGCCGCGCCGCCCGACTACGTCGCCTATCCCGAGCAGCCGGTCGTGACGACGCACGCGCTGTCGCGCGACGGGAAGACGCTTCGCTACGAGGCGACGGCGGGCACGTTGGCCATGGTCAACGAGAAGCGCGAGACGACGGCACGCATGTTCTACGTGTCGTATCGCGCGTTGGCGTCCGTGCCCGACGATGCGGCCAGGCCCGCCGACGAAGCCAAGGCCGCCGATGGCGCGGCGCCGACGGGGGCTGCGCCCGCCGGAACATCGGGTGCGTCATCCGTCGCGCCGAACGTCGCGCCCGGCGCGCCGCCGGCTGCCGCCGGACCGGTCCCGGGCGAAGCGGCCGGCGCATCGCGATCTGGCAAGTACCTCGACGCGTCGACGCGTCCCATCACCTTCGTCTTCAACGGAGGCCCTGGCTCGTCGTCGGTGTGGCTGCAACTGGGCGCCTTCGGTCCGCGGCGCGTCGACTTCGGCGATGCGATGGGAAATCCCGGACCTCCGCCGTATCGGCTGGTGGACAACGAATCGACGCTGCTCGACGCAACCGATCTCGTCTTCATCGATCCGATCGCGACGGGCTACTCGCGCGCCGAAGGGGGCAACGACGCCCGCGCCTTCTTCGGCGTCGAGAACGATCTCGACTCGGTCGCCGAGTTCATCCGCCGCTTCCTCACGCGCGAGGAGCGATGGACGAGTCCCAAGTACATCGCCGGCGAGAGCTACGGCACGACCCGCGCCGCGGGACTCTCCGAACGGCTCTGGCAGCAGCACGGCATCGCGCTCAACGGGATCATCCTCGTCTCGGCGATCCTCGACTTCTCCACGATGGCCAGCGGACCGGGAGCCGATCTCGGATTCGTGCTCATGCTCCCGAGCTTCGCGGCGACGGCGCACTTCCACGGTCGCGTCGCGCCGGCCGATCGGGGGCGCCCGCTGGCGGACTTCGTCGCCGACGCCGAGCAGTTCGCGCTGCGCACCTACGCGCCGGCGCTGCTCCTGGCCGATCGCATGGACGACGCGACGCGACGCGAGGTCGTCGCCGGACTGGTGCGCTTCACCGGACTTCCCGCGCCGTTCATCGAGGCGAGCGACCTGCGCGTGGACCTCGGGGCGTTCTCGAAGGAGCTCCTTCGCGACCAGCGCCGGACGATCGGCCGGCTCGACGGGCGCTTCACCGGCGAGGACCGCCTCGCGACCGGCGTGAGCACGGAGTACGACCCGTCGTATGCCGCCATCCGCGGGAACTTCACGGCGTGCATGAACGAGTACGTGCGCCGCGAGCTCGGCTACTCGAGCGACCTTCCGTACGAGGTGCTGACCGGCGTCGGGCCATGGGACTTCGGCGCCGAGAACCGATACCTCAACGTCGCCGAGCGACTGCGTCGCGCCATGGTCCAGGAGCCGTTCCTGAAGGTCTTCGTGGCGATGGGGCGCACCGACTTCGCGACGCCGTACTTCGCCGTCGAGCACACGCTCGCGCACATGGGACTCGACCCGGTGCTGCGCGGAAACATCACTACCGAACGCTTCAACGCCGGTCACATGATGTACATCGACGCCGCCGAGCGGACGAAGTTGCGGGCGGCGCTGGGGAGGTTTTACGGACCGTGACGGAATCGACGCGTGCGTCAGGAATCCGGAAGCCGCTGCTGCGCGCGGCGGCGGAGTCGGGAAGCCGCCTTCGGCGGCGGAATTCGGAGTCGGGGGCGCTGTCCGACGAACTGCGCTGGCGCGGTGTGCGGGCGTCAGCGTCGACATCCGCTCCCCGCCATCGACAGCGGACGGCGTCGCCGGCACCCGACTCCCGACACCCGACTCCCGAGTTGCGACTCGCGATTCCCGATTCTCGACCTCTGATGCCAACTTGAGCGCTCCGTTGCACCCTCGGGGCGCACACTCGCGCCGGAGAAGCGCGGCCGCTGCAACATCGTCGAGCGCGGCGAGCAAGTCGGATCCGAGTATCATCGCCCGCAGGTGCCCATGCCCCGCATGCTCACGCCTCCCCTCGCCACGGCGCTCGACGCCGCCATCGAACAAGCCGAGAAGTCTTGGCGCGAGGGCGGCATTCCCATCGGCGCAGCGCTGGTCAACGAGCGCGGCACGATCGTGGCGCTGGGGCACAATCGTCGGGTGCAGGATCACGACCCCACCGCACACGCGGAGGTGACCTGCATCCGCCACGCCGGACGCCGCCGCGACTGGTCGGCGCTGACGCTCGTCTCGACGCTCAGCCCGTGCGCGATGTGCTCCGGCACCGCGGTGCTCCACGGGATCCGGCATGTGGTCATCGGCGAGAACCGCAGCTTCGTGGGGGCCGAGGAGTGGATGCGCTCGCAGGGCATCGAGCTGACCGTCGTCGACGACCAGCGGTGCGTCGAACTCATGGCGCGCATGCTGCGCGAGAAGCCGGATCTCTGGAACGAGGACATCGGAAGGTAGGCGATCGCGGTCGGGGCTGGGCGCATGGTCCGTGCGCGTTGGACGTTGGCGCAATCGCGAACAACCGACTCCAAGGCCGCCACGACGCGGGTGGTGAAGCCGCGAGCGCCGGATGCACGACAAGCGCCGACGCGCGGTGCTTTCCCGAGCATGCCAAGGGCGCCGTCGGCGCCACGTCGTCGAGACGCGTGCGTGGTCGGACTGGTTCCCCGACTCCGAGTTCCGCCGCCAAAGGCGGCTTCCAGCGTCCCGTCGCGACGCCGCGCATCGTTCCCCGCGTCCCGCCGTCCCGCGCGCGCGTCCCGCGCACTCGTGCGCAAAGAAACGACCGCGGCGGCGATTCGCATCGCCGCCGCGGCTTCGTTCTATCGGGCTGCACGACTCGATCATTGGAAGTCCGGCCGCGTGGACGAGTCCGGTTGTCCGGACGCCACGGGCGCCGTGATCTGCCGATTGGGGTGCGACCCCGTCGGGCGTCCGCATCAGCGGACCAGCGGCATCTCAGCCGCACAGCCCTTGGTAACGGTCACTGCTGTTCACCGGACCACCTCCTTTTCGAGCGGGCCGGCGAGCGTTGGCCTCGCCGAACCCTGGCCTTCCCAGCCGTCGCGACGTGACGGTCGCCGCCGGGCTCTCACGCTTCGCAGCGTCCCGCGAAGCACGGGGGTGGCGGGGATGACTCCGCCGGAACAAGTATGCGCCACGATCCCCGTCGGGCAGGTGCCGGGGGCGATCTTGCGATCGCCCCCGGCCTCGTGGTGACGAGACGGAACCAAGACTTATGCGCGTCCCGGTTGACTCTCGCGCCCCACCCAACCCAATTCGGCCGTGAGACGCCGCTGTGGGCAGGGGGTCGAACGCATGGAGGTCGAGTGGAATCCGTATCAGTGCCACTTGTTGCGCATGTGCTTGGAGAGTTCGCCCGACAAGCCGTGACGCTGCTCGAGCACCTCGACATCCCGGACATCGACCCGACCGTCGTGGTTCAGGTCGGCGGCGGCGGTCGTTGCGTCGTGGACGAGGACCCAGCCCGCCGGATCCTTCGGCTCTCCGCCGCCCTCGAGCGGCAGCGAGCACGCGCACGACGACGTCGTGAGCCAGTTGCCGCTCCCGGAGAGGATGGAGTAGTCGAGGGAGCCGATGACACCATCGTTGCTGAAGTCCGCGTTGCGCGTTCCGTCCCACGGGCATCCGCCGGGCGCGGCCAGCGTGCCGAACTGTGCCACCAGGAGCGTGACGTCGTTGATGTCGACGTCGCCGTCGTTGTCGGTGTCGCCCGCACCGAGCATGAGCGTCGACGTGGCCACGTACTTGGCGCCCATGATCGTCAGCGGCGAGCTGTCCCACTGCGTGTGCTGCTTGTCCTTCGCGCACAGGCTCGAGTAGACGCCGCACGGCACCTCGATCGTGGCGGAGACGACGGACGGCGCCGTCCCGGTGAACGAGAGCGTGACGCTGGTGTTGGCGCTGCACGTGTCGGTCGAGAAGTAGATGCAGCGCGACGCGGGACCCGAGCCCTGGAGCTCGACCACGACATCCACGGCGTTGGTCGCGGTGATCGTCACCGTGAACGTCGACATCGACTGGTTGCCGCAGTCGTCGGTCGCGATGCAGGTGACCGTCGTCGTGCCGACCGGGAAGATGGATCCGCTCGGCGGCGAGCAGACAAGCGTCGGCGAGGCGTCGCAGTTGTCGGTCACCGACGGCGCCGTGTAGGTGACCACCGCCTGCGTGCAGCTTCCGGCGTCGGCCGGCTGGGTGATGTTGGCGTGCGCACCGATCACCGGCGGCACGGTGTCGGAGACGATGGTGGGGGAGTCGAGCAGATCGGTCATGATCGGAGAGCCGCCGAAGCTGGTCTCCGACGAGAACGGCTGTGTCAGGTCGAACGCCACCGACGATCCGACGCAGGACGAGACGGTGAAGTAGAGCGTCGCCAGGAGCGCATCGTCGGTGAGCGCCGGAGAGAGCGGCATCGTGGCGCCGTCCAGCCGCAACTTGCCGGATCCGGGCGAGGGGTACTCCGCGGACGCGGTCGGCGTGATGTGGAGCACGAACGGCGACGCCGAGTAGCTGCTGGTCGCCGCGACGTACGTCATCATCGTCTCGTCGAAGTCGAGGAACGCCTGGAAGCCGGTGATGTTGACGTGGTCCGGATTCCGCACGTGAAGTGTGACCTTGATCTGGGTGCCCGGCGTGACCGGATCCTGGTCCGTCGTCTGGCACGCGTCGCCTTCGAGCGTGAGGGTGACCTTGTCGAGGGCGAAGATCGTGATGGCCGTCCGCGCAACCCGCGCGGCGCCGTCGAAGGCGGAGAGATAGAACTCGTAGCGCCCGTTGACGGCGGGGTTGAAGGTGAAGGGAAACTCGTCGAAGAAGGTCATGCGCCATGAGTTCTGGGCGACGTTGTTGGCCGCGAGCAGCGCGGCGTAGGTCGGGCCGCTGACGGCCTCGGCGCCGCCGCCATTGGGCGTGGCGTTGGTGCCGATGGAGTGATCCCAGAAGACCACCGGCGGCGCGGGCGGGATGAACGGAATCACCTCGCCGATGGTGATCGGGTCGAAGACGAGGTAGTTCGTTCCCGCGCCCGGATCGAAGTCCATTCCGATCTCGTAGTTCAGGTCGTCGAGGAGATACGACGACGTGCCGTTCCAGTCGGTGTTGACCGACCACTCGAAGTTCCATTCTGGATTCGGCGGGCTGCCGGTGCCGGATCCCGTGTTGAAGGTGTAGGTTCCGTCGCCATTGCTGTTGAAGACGTTCAGCGACGGGAAGCGCAGCTTGCCGCGCATGCCCAGCTCGACGCCGTTGCTTCGATCGACGGTGTAGGAACCGTTCGCGTTGCCGGCGCCGAAGATGACGTCCGGTGTCACGTTCTGGTCGTAGGGCGAGCCCGTTCCGAAGGTGGTGAGCATGCCGGAGCGGTAGACGTTCGTGTCGAGCTGGTTGACGTAGACGCTGCCGTCGGCGTTGCCCGAGCCGATGCCGAACTGGACACTGGTGATCTTGGCGCCCGGCGCCGTGATCAGGTCGTAGACGTCCTTGATCGTCTTGGATCCGGAGAAGACGAAGGCGGAGGTCGACATGGCCGAGAGCGTGAGCGGCATGCCGATCGTCCCGGCGCCGGCCTTGCGGTCGAAGAACCACCACTTGCCCGTCGTGTAGTTGATCGTCTCGGTGTGCCAGACGCCGTCCGAGAGGGTGCCGTTGCCGTTGCCGGGTTCGTAGATGAGCACCTTGTCCCAGACGTTCTCGCCGGTGCGCGGCGAGACGGGCGTCGAACCGAATTCCGCCGTCTTGATGCCGAACTTGAGCGAGGCGGTGATCGCCGACGGTCCGTCGCCCATCCAGGAGTACTGGGCCATGAAGCCAGGTCCGAAGCCGCTGCCCGGGCCGTGGCCGCCGGCGTCGTCCTTGCGGTGCGAGATCTGGCTTTTTCCCGAGCCCGACGGACCGATGCGCAGGTGCACGGCGCCGCCATGCGTCGTCACCGGCACCGTCCCCGGCGCGACGCCGAAGATGATCTGCGCGAGGATGTCGGCGTCGTGCAGCGCCGTCCCGGAGGTCTGCTCGGGGAGGTCGGTCAACGTGTTGCTCTTGAGGTTGGTGCCCGCGGGTTGCGTGCCCGTGCCGTCGGCGCGCGTGTCGTCGGAGAACCATCCATTCTGCGAGAGTGCACTCGTGTTGACCTCTGAGGCGGCCAGCGGGCTTGTCAGCGCGCATGCCGCCACGATGGAGAGAAGCTGAGACTGCATCGTTGCCATTTCCTTTCCTTGTATGTTGTCTCGATCCCACCCAGCCGGTCGTCGATGGACCGATGCTGGCCATTTCAAAACGATCACATGCGGGCACGCCGGAGGCCGGGGTCGCCTATGGGCACGGTCCCCACGCCGCGAGCAGCAGTCCGAGGTCGGCGCCGTCGACGCTGCCGCTGTTGTTGGCGTCGTACGGGCACTGGTTCGTGCCCCATGCGGCCAACAGCAGTCCGAGATCGGCGCCGTCGACGAGACCGTCGTTGTTGAAGTCAAAGCGACATGTGCAGAGCATGTTCGCCTCGTCCGCGCAGAAGCCATCCCACTGCACCTCGCAGCAGAACGGATCGACCGCGCAGACCGTCCGGCAGCAGGTCGCGTTGTTGCAGCCCACGTTCGGGTGCGGGCAGAAGCAGTTGCCGCTGGCCGGGTCGCCGCAGCCGCCGCAGAGCACGTTGGCCGCGTTCTTGCAGTCGATGTCCCATGCGGTACCGCAGCAGGAGGGATCGATGTCGCACACCGCGGTGCAGCAGGCGGAATCCTCGCAGCCGGGCGTGGCGTGCACATCGAAGCAGGTCTCGTTGCTTGCCAGGCACGGGTCGCAACCACATGCCGGGAAGCTCAGCGTCTCGGCGACGCAGATGTCGTCCCACTCCGTGTCGCAGCAGAACGTGTCCATTGCGCAGACCTGCGTGCAGCAGGCGCGGTTGTCGCAGAAGGGCGTGCCATGCACGGCGCAGCAGCTTCCCGCGGCGGGATCGCCGCAGCCGTTGCAGAGCGTGCTCGCCTCCCCGATGCAGACGCTGTCCCACGCGACGACGCAGCAGTATCCGTCGATGGCGCAGACCAGGCCGCAGCAGGATTCATCCGCGCAGCCCGGCATGCCCGCGGTGAAGCAGTTATGGGGGCTGTCGGGGCACGGGCAATCGCAGAGCTCGAACGCCTCGCCGGCGCAGGTCGAATCCCACGCGATCAGGCAGCAGAACGAGTCGCCGGCGCACACCGCGAGGCAGCACGTCCGGTCGTTGCAGAAGGGATCGGCGTGGGCGGCGCAGCAGTCGCCGGCGGCGGGGTCGCCGCAGCCGTCGCAGAGCTGCGACGCGAGCGCGACGCAGTTCGCGTCCCACGCCGTCGTGCAGCAGGATTGATCGATGGCGCACACGGCGTCGCAGCAGGCCACGTCGCTGCATCCGGCGGGACCGACGGTGAAGCAGTTGTGCAGGCTTGGCGGACACGCGACGGCGCAGCCGCACTGGGGGAACGTGGCTGCCGCGTTGACGCAGGCGAGGTCCCATGCGCTGCTGCAACAGGTCGCGTCGATTGCGCAGACGAGGTCGCAGCAGGTGCGGTTGTCGCAGAAGGGATCGGGATGGGCTGCGCAGCAGTCGCCGGCATTGGGATTGCCGCAGCCCACGCAGAAGAGCGCCGCCTCGTCGACGCAGGTCGCGTCCCACTGGGTCAGGCAGCAGTGCGGATCGAAGGCGCAGATCAGGTCGCAGCACGCCCCGTCCTCGCAGCCGGGCGTGCCGTGGACCGTGAAGCAGTTGCCGTCGCCGGGACAGACCGCGGTCAGGATCTCGACCTCCGCGACGGCGCTGATGTCGCCTGTGACGAGGCCTCCGGCGAGATAAACCGCGGTGTGGCCGAAGAGCCCGATCGAGGGAAGGTAGTTGACGAGGGTGTCGGGGGTACGGACCAGCGCCTGGAACTTGAGCGTCGTCACCACGAGTTGCGCCGGCGCCGGCGGTGCGATCACCGTTTGGCCGGGAGGCGCGAGGGCGGAGAAGATCACCGTCCCGTCCATCGTGTTGGAGTTCACACCGTCCGGATCCGGCAGGAATCCGGTGAGAAAGAACGTCGCGCCGGCACCGACCTGCGTCGTGCCGGTGAGCTTGAGGAAGGTCGGATCCCACTTGATGATCGCATCGAGTGCATCCCATGGCTGCCCAGCCGGCCCCGGAGACGAGACCACGATCTTCACGTTCACGGATGCGCCGAGCGGGACCGACTGCGTCAGTGGCGAGAACCCAAGATCGACCGAACGGGCCTGGGCGGCGGAACCGACAGCCAGGACGATCGCGGCTGCGCGGACGACTCGAGACGGTGCCAACATGACGAACTCCTTTTCCAGTGACTCTTGTCGGGACGGTCACCCGCCCCGTGGCGGACAGCACGTGTCGATTGCAGCCCAAGACAGGCTCGATTCACGCGCAGCCGCTGGACCGCCGTCGGGGCGTCGTCGCGCCGAGGGACGGGCGCGCGACGAGGCCCCGACGGATCGCGGGGGCGGACCTAGCGGTGTGGCTCGTGGTTGGGATGGGCGCGCAGCTTCGACGAGAGGGTCGTCGGCAGGCCGCCTGCGCATCTCGAAGATGCGCACGTCGGTGTGGTCGAAGATCCCGTCGCCGTTGAGGTCGACGTCGGCGGCGATCGCCGGGTCGATCTCGTCGATCGACAGCCAGGTGCGATCCTTGACGAACTCCGCGGGCCCGCCGAGTTCGGGCAGCGCGCAGGCGCACGACGACATCGTCAGGAACTGCGGCGTCATCGCCGAGTAGTCCTGGATGCCCACGAAGCCGTTGTTGCCGAAGTCGGCGTCGCGATCGGCGGGGAAGACCGGGAAGCACGTGGGCGGCTTCGCGGGCAGCCCGAACTGCGCCACCAGCCAGGTCACGTCGTTTATGTCGACATCGCCGTCGTTGTCGTCGTCACCCGGAAGGAGGGTGATCGCGGAGGCGCTGTACGTGGTTCCGCTGCGCACCAGCGTGGCCGTGGCCCACTTGGTGTGCTGGCGGTCCTTCACGCAGAGCTTCGTCCACGTTCCGCAGGGGACGAAGATGTCGCCGACGAAGGTCGCGTAGTTGGGGCCAGGCGACGGGAAGCAGGCCTGGGGGGTGAAGCTCAACGTCAGGTCCGCGGCGGCGGAGCAGGTGTCGGTGTTGAAGTGGATGCACCGGCTGAACGGCAGGCAGACGAATGGATCGACCGTCGAGAGCGCGACGTTGATCGCGACCTTGTTCTCCGGGGTCACCGTGACCGTGAAGCTACACGTGGTCACGTTATCGCAATCGTCGGTCGCCGAGCAGGTGACGGTCGTGATCCCGACCGGGAAGTGGCAGGGGCTCGAGATCGGGAAGGCGCCGACCTTGCATTCGACGACCGGCATGGGATCGCAGTTGTCCGTGGCGCTTGCGCTGAAGCTCACGATCGAGCCACCGCACGGACCGAAGTCCGGCGGGCAGAACGAGACGGCCTCGCCTGCGCAGATGCTGTCCCACAACGTGTCGCAGCAGTACGGATCCGCCGTGCACACGACGGCGGTGCAGCCGACATCGCTGCATCCGACGCCGGCATGGGCGACCGTGCAGTTGGTGTTGCCGGCCAACGTGCGGTTCAGCTCGGAGTAGGTCGTCACGTCCGAGTTGCACGTGATCATCGGCGGCGTGTCGTCGAGCCGCAGGTCGCCCGTGGCTTCGAGCTTGGTCGGAAGAGGAAGTCCCTGGAAGCTGAGCTCGGAGTCGAAGAGGCCACCGAGGTCCCAGCCGACCTCGGTCGTGGCGCACTCGTCGACGACATCGAAGATGATCTTGACCAGCCGCGAGTCGATCGCCGTCCCGCCGCCGCCGAAGGGCGCCGATCCGTCGAAGGTGAGCTTGCCGACCCCCGTCTGCGCAATCGCGGGGGAGAAGATGTGAAGCGTGAAGGGTGCGGCCGTGTACGACGTCAGGTCTCCTCGATAGTTGAGGAGCGTGTCGTCGAACTCGACAAACGCCTGGAAGCCGGTGGCCGGCCCGTCGAGGCTGCGCATCCAGAGGTCCACCTCGATCTGGTGACCAGGTTGACCGGGGAAGACATCGTCCTGGCAATCGACGCCTTCCAGGCTCAGGCGCTGGGCGCCCGCGGTGACGAGGATGTTGTCCACGCCCCAACCGAGGAAGCCGTTGAACAACGAATCCACGGAGTCGAAGAAGAAGCGAACCTGGATCATCGATCCGGCAAATGCCGACAGGTCGACCGTCGCGCTGGTCCACCCCACGCCGATCGCCAGGTCCACCGGCGCGCCGCACTGGATCCTTCCGGCGACGAGCGTCGAGGTCGCGAACCCGTCGTCGGAGACCAGCACCTGCGGAATGTCGTAGAAGCATCCGGCCGACGTGAAGCTCTCGATCTCGATCCGATAGTCGAACGAGAGCGTGATCGCCCCCGACTCCGCGGTCAGGTCGATCGTCGGCGACGTCGCCGTGCCGGAATTGGCAAGGGCGCCCGTGATGTAGTTGCACGTGGCGTCGTTGCCGTAATAGAGCCCGAAGCCACTCGGGCTGCCGAGGCAGAAGACCGAGAGGTCCGTCACGTGCCAGAGGTTGGTCGCCCCCGCAAACGTATATCCGTGGGGTCCGCCACCGGCGAAGTCCTCGAAGTACACGGTGGAGGATGTGCTGGCGAGGGCCGTCACCGACACGCAGGCGGCGGCGATCGCGGCCGAGGCCGCGTTCCTGGTGGAATTCGAGAGATGCAACATGCCGGACACTCCTTCAGTTTGGGCTCGACTCGCGCTCGTGCGGTGTCGTGCGGTGATCGGACTGCGCCGCGGGCAAGGGCCGCGAAGGAAACCCCCGGCGCCGCTTTCGCGGACGCCGAGGGGCTGGAAATGGGCAATTGGAAAGACCTGGAATCCTGGAAGAACCTCAGGTGTGGAATGAGACAGGGCGTGTCCGCCGCGCTGGCGGCGGACTCGCCCTGCCGGCTCAGTGGCCGGGCTCGTGGTTGGGATGGGCGCGCATCTTCGACGAGAGGGTCGTCGGCAGGCCGTTGCGCATCTCGAAGATGCGCACGTCGGTGTGGTCGAAGATCCCGTCGCCGTTGAGGTCGACGTCGGCGGCGATCGCCGGATCGATCTCGTCGATCGACAGCCAGGTGCGATCCTTGACGAACTCCTCGGGCTCGCCGAGCTCGGGCAGCGCGCAGGCGCACGACGACACGGTCAGGAACTGCGGCGTCATCGCCGAGTAGTCCTGGATGCCCACGAAGCCGCTGTTGCCGAAGTCGGCGTCGCGATCGGCGGGGAAGATCGGGAAGCAGGTCGGCGCCTTGGCGGGGCCTCCGAACTGGAAGACCAGCCAGGTGACGTCGTTGATGTCGACGTCGCCGTCGTTGTCGTCGTCACCCGGAAGGAGGGTGATGGGAGAGGCGCTGTAGGTGGTTCCCGTGCGGAGCAGCGTCGCGGTGTCCCACTTGGTGTGCTGCCGGTCCTTCGCGCAGAGCGAGGTCCATGTCCCGCAGGGGATGAGGATGTCGCCGACGAACGTCGCGTAGTTCGCCCCGAAGCACGCCTGCGGCGTGAACGGCAGCGTCACATCGGCGACGGCGGCGCACATGTTGGTCTGGAAGTGGATGCATCGGTTGAAGACGGCGCACTGGAACGGATCGACGGTTGGCAGCGTGATGCTGACCGAGACCAGGTTCTCAGGCGTGACCGTGACGAGGAAGCCGCATGGCGCGGAGACGTTGCCGCAGTCGTCGGTCGCGGTGCAGGTGATGGCGGTGATTCCCACCGGGAAGTGGGTTGGACTCGAGATCGGGAATCCGCCAGTGGTGCACTGGATCGTCGGCATTGGGTCGCACGTGTCGGTCGCGGTCACGTTGAAGCTCACGATCGAACCGCCGCACGGTCCAAAGTCCGGCGGGCAGAACGAGACGGCCTCGATTGCGCAGATGCCGTCCCACAACGTGTTGCAGCAGTAGGGATCCATCGTGCACACGATGGCGGTGCAGCCGACATCGCTGCATCCGACGCCGGCATGGGCGACGGTGCAGTCGGTGTCGCCCGCCAGCGTGCGGTTGAGCTCCGAGTAGGTCGTGATGTCCGGCGGGCAGAAGACCGTCGGCGCCACGGTGTCGAGCGTGAAGAGGCCCGTTCCGACCAGCCGCGTGCCGACCAGCGGCACGCCGTTCAAGCTCAGTTCGGAGAGGAAGCCACCCGGCCCGGTGCCGAAGCCGAGCGACGTGGTGTCGCAGAAGGGGGCGCCGAGCACGGTGAAGACGATCGTCACGAGCTGGGAGTCGCCCACGATCGGCACCTGGGGAAACGCGAGGGCGACGTTGGCCGCGAACTGGAGCTTGTTGGGCGCCCAGTTGGCCAGGCCGAGCGGAATGAGCTCAAGCGGGAAGTCGTTGGCCGACTGCACGCCGCAGTTGCCGGTTCCATAGGTGCTCAGGGTCGGCTCGTAGAGCAGCTTGGTGCTGTCGTAGTCCACGAACGCCTGGTAGCCGGTGACACCGGGGGCCGCGACCGTGCGCATCCACAGCTTGACGGCGACCTGGTAGCCGGGCGCCGGGCACGCATCGGGCGGGCAGGGCGGCACTTCGAGCGTCATGCTCTGCGATCCGGCATCGAGCACGATCGGCCAGCCGTCGGCGACCGAGCCGATCTGGCCGTCGCTCGTGTCGTCGCTGGCGAGTGCCATCGTCGACCAGGACGTCGCCGCGCACATCGCCAGCGCCGCCGTCCACGCACATCGAGGAATGCTTGACATTTCGTGATACTCCTTGGCTTGGGTGTGAACATTGGCTGCCGCCCGGAATGCGCGGTCGCATAGGCACGCCACGCGAAGGATGCAGCCACCCATTCCCAAACCGCCCGGCGACCACTCCCGGATCATCGAGCGACCGTCGTCCCTTCCGAGGACGACGCTGACTCGTACGGGTCCCAGTTGATTCTCGCGCCCCACCCAACCCCATTCCGCCGCGAGACGCTGCCGTGGGCGACGGGTCGAACGCATGGAGATCTACTGGAATCCGCATCAAAGCGCATGCAACAGCTTTCCCGTCGACCGGCCTCCTTCCGCAGGCTTCGGATCGAAGAGTCAAATGGGTCGCCAAGCCGCCAATGACGGTTCAGCGTGCCGAGCGACTCGGCGAGGATCAATGTTGCAGAGAAAGCGAAGCAAGGCCCTTCAAGGCCTCAACGGACCCCCTGTGCAATTCCGTCTCCCTCCCGGCGACACGAGGCGCGCTGAACAAGCCTGCGTTGGACGTTCGTCCAACACCGCGAACTCGTCGAGTCGTCTCGAATTGTGTAACCCCAGTTCGGTACCCAGTTCGGTATCTAGTTCGGCATCCGGTTCGGTACCCTCCCAAAGTACCGACGCCCCAAAGGCGATTCGCGTGCGATCCCATTTTCCAGCGAAACGCCGACATGTCTCCCCGTCAATCCTCGCGCCCCGTCGAGGGCCATCCCGCATCACACTGCGGTTGCGAGAAAGTCCCCCAAGCGAGCCCCGCAAGCAAGCCCCGCAAGCAAGTTCCGCAAGCGAAGCGTCGAACGCATCGAGGTCGACTGGGATCCGCATAACTCCCGGAACGATGAGGACAGTACCACTGCCACATCGCGTGTCAAGTGTGAATATCGGTGACCCGGAAGAAATTGGTCAATGAAAGCAATCGCCGTCGCCCGGTGCGTCCCGCATTTCACATCGCCGCTGGATGCTCGCCGTCGGTCTCTGCAAAGACCGTGCCTTCCTTCTCGGCCTGGTCTTCCATCGCCTTCATCTGCTTCCAGTCGTCAAGCGTGATGATCACCTCGCGCGCGACGGAACCCTTGTGTTCACCGAGGATTCCGGCGAGTCCCATCTGGTCGACGAGTCGCGACGCCCGGCTGTAGCCGATCGCGAGGCGGCGCTGGAGAAGCGAGACCGATCCGCGGCCGCTCTCGATCATGATTTCGACGGCCTGGTCGAAGAGGGGATCGCGCTCCGAATTGTCGACGGCGCCCTCCGCGCCCGATTCGCCCGCCGTGATCGCGCGCAGCGTCATGAGCGACCGCTCGAAGCTCGGGGCCGCGACCTCGCGGAGGAACTTGGTGACCTTGCGGATCTCGCCGTCGGTGACCAGCGTGCCCTGCGAACGACGGATCTCGCTCGTCTTCGGATTGAGGAAGAGCATGTCGCCCTGCCCGAGCAGCAGCTCGGCGCCCTTGCTGTCGAGCACGATCCGGCTGTCCATGCCGCTGGCGACCTTGAAGCTCACGCGACAGGGCATGTTGCTCTTGATGAGTCCGGTCACCACGTTCGCCTGCGGACGCTGCGTCGCGAGGATGAGGTGGATGCCCACCGCGCGGGCCTTCTGGGCGATGCGCACGATGAAGTGCTCGACCTCCTTGTTGGTCATCATCAGGTCGGCGAGCTCGTCGATCACGAAGACCATGTACGGGAGCTTCTTGGGGATCTTGGCGCGCTCGAGATCGTTGCTCGGGTCGAAGCGCTCGTAGAGCTCCTCCTCGGTGAGCGCGTTGTACGAGCCGATGTCCCGCACCATCGCCTCCTTGAGCAGCTCGTAGCGCTCCTCCATCTTCGTGACCGCCCATTCGAGGATCGCGGCGGCGCGGCCCATCTCGGTGACCACGGGGCACATCAGGTGGGGGATGTCGCCGAACTGGCTCATCTCGACCATCTTCGGATCGACGAGGACGAGCTTGAGCTCGTCGGGTCGCTTGGTGTAGAGCCAGCTCATGATGATCGAGTTCATGCAGACGCTCTTGCCCGAGCCGGTCGTGCCCGCGATCAGCATGTGCGGCATGCGCGTGAGATCGGCCACCAGCGGCTCGCCCGACGCGTCCTTGCCCAGGAACATCGGCAGCGCCATCCCGTCGGCGTGGCCGCCCGACATGAGCTCCTTCAGCCGCACCTTCTCCTTCTGGATGTTCGGCACCTCGATCCCGACGGTCGTCTTGCCCGCGGTGTTGGGGAGGATCCGGATGTTCTGCGCCTGGAGCGATCGCGCGATGTCGCTGGCGATCGTCTGGAGCCGCGCGACGCGCGTGCCCGGGGCGAGCTGGACGGAGAAGAGCGTGACAACCGGTCCGCTCTCGATGCCGACCACCTCCGCGTCGATCGAGAAGGTCTGGAGCGACTCCTCGAGGATCTGCGCCTGCCTGCGGACGAACGACTCCATCTTCTCGGAGTAGTTCGAGTCGGGTTCCTCGAGCAGCTCGAGCGTCGGGAACCTGTACCCTTCGAGGCTGGATGGCTCGACTGGCGTGCGGGCGATGTCCTCCTCGCGCGCGACGACGGTCGCGCGGCCGGTCATTCGCAGCGGAAGCCGGGCGATCTTCGCCCGCAGCTCCTCGGGCGAAAGGCGGTGTGGCGCCGAGTCGGCCGGCGCCGCCGGCTCGCCGTCGACCGCGTCGACCTCGGGCGCGACGGCGCCATCGTCTTCGTCTTCATCCTCGTCCTCGGTGGTCCCGCGAACGGCCGAGGCCTCGGCGGCCGCGACCGCGTCGTGTTCGTCGAGGCGATCGTCGTCGAGCCCATCCTCCAGGCCATGGCTGGGCGACTCGTCGAGCGATTCGTCGTCGAGGTCCATCACCTCGCGCTCCACCGAATCGAGATCGGCCGGCACGTTCCGGATGGCCGCGACGGGGCGCCCCATCACGATCGGCCGGTCGTCGGGATCATGGTCCGAGTGATCGATCGAATCCTCGGAAGGGCCGTCCGCGCGGCGCGAGGCGCCCGCCGCCCCCTGGCTGGTTCCGCTCGATCCGAGGGCCACCGAAGCGGGGATCGCCGACGAACCGGTCAGGCGCGCCACGACCCGCCGAAGCAGCGGAAGCGGATTGAGCGACTGAAGGGTGTCGAGTCCGGCGATCGTGGAACGCCACAGCCATGCGATTCCGGCGAGCAACTGCCTCGGAAGGGCGAGGACGATTCGATCGGCGGCGGTCACGGCGCCGATCACAAGGCCGGCGCCGAGGATGGCCACCACGACCACGCCACCGAAGCGACGACCCAGTTCGGCCGCCGCGGCGATGCCGAGCAGGCCCGCCTCGACGCCGGTGAGCGCGCCGAGGCGCGGCGCGAGGACCGCGTGCAGTCCGCCGAGCGAGACGGTCGCGAGCAGGACGCCGATGGCGCGCACCGCGGGATGTCCGATGGCGCGGCCCGTCGCGCTCACCACGAGCGCCGCGCCGCCGGCGACGACGAGGACCCACGCGCCGCTTCCGAAGACGAGCAGGAGCCGGTACGCGAGCATCGCCCCGGCGCGCCCGCCGAAGTTCGTCGGCGGTTCGGGGTGGACCGCGACCACGTGCGACGGCCAGTCGGCGGCGTCGAAGCTGATCATCGAGAGCAGCGCGAAGCCCCAGGCGCAGAGCGCCACGACCCAGATCGCCCGGCGAAGCGGCGATGCGGGAGGGGGGGTCTCGGAACCGTTGTTCGAGCGCGCGCGATCCACGTCGGCGCGACCACCTGGGTGACGACGCATCGGCTGGATATCGGCCACCTGCGGCGAACCGGGCGACAAAGAGCGGCTACACCCGAACCGGGATCAGCCGCGTCTGGCCGCTGGGCAGCAGCACGGTCAGCGTCACCACCGTCGGAAGGACCGGTCGCATCGGCGTCGCGTTGGCCAGCCGCATGATCCTCGCGTAGAGCTCGTCGAGGTTGGTCACAGGCTGGTCGTTGACCGCGACGATGAGCGCGCCGGCCGAGACGACCGATTCCGCGGTGCTTCCCGCACGGACCTTCGCGACGATCACGCCGCGCTCCTGCGGGAGGCGCAGCTCCTGGGCGCGGAGGCGGCCGACCGTCGCGAGCTCCTCGAAGCCGAAGTTCTGCAAGGCGCGGGCGGGACGTTCGGCCATGATCGCGGGATCAAGCTTGTCCAGCGTGACGGGAATCTCCAGCGAGCGGGCGTCGTTGCCGTCGAGTCGCCAGACGCGCAGGCGGATCGTCTCGCCCGGCCGGCTGGTGGCGACGATCGCGGGAATCTGCGGCTGCGTCGAGATCTCCTCGTCGTCGATGTGGGTGATGATGTCGCGCGCCTTCACGCCGGCGCGGTCGGCCGGACCGCCGCGCTCGACCTCGCGGATCAGCACGCCGTGGCCCTGGAAGCGCAGCGACCGGGCCATCGTCTCGCTCACCGGGGCGAGCCGCACGCCCATGAAGCCCTTGTCGACCTCGCCCTTCATGATGAGCTGTTCGACGACGTACTCGATCATCGACATCGGGATGGCCAGGCCGATGCCCGCGAACTGACCCTGTCCGCCGGTCGTGCTGCCGCGGTTGGTGGCGATCGCCGTGTTCATGCCGATCACCCGGCCCTGGATGTCGGTGAGCGGCCCGCCGGAGTTGCCGGGATTGATCGCCGCGTCGACCTGGATGAAGGTCTCCAGGTCGACGTCCGTGAGTCCGGCGGAGCGCCCGAGTCCCGAGACGATGCCCGCGGACATCGAGAAGCGGAAGTCGAACGGCGAGCCGAAGGCGAAGACCGTCTCGCCCTGGCGCACGCCCTCGCTGCGTCCGCGGATCGCTGGATGGAGCTGGTCGTCGTCGATGCGCAGGACCGCGATGTCGGTGTGCAGGTCGAGGTCGACCCGCTCCGCGCGCCGCAGCGATCCGTTGTTGAGCTGCACCTCGATCTCGTCGGCGCCGTCGACGACGTGGGCGTTGGTGACGATGTGGCCGTCGGCGTCGTAGATCCAGCCGGATCCGGACGAGGTCATCTGCACGGTCTTCCCGCTCGCGGGATCGCGCAGCTCGGCGCGCGTGCTGACGTGCACGACCGACGGCTCGACGATCTGCGCGAGATCGCGCGTGGCCTGGTTGATCTGCTCGAGGATGTTGCCCTCGCGCAACCGCAAGGTGGCCTCGGCGATCCGCTGCTCGGTCTGCGCATACGTCAGCCGGCGCACCACGGCGGGCCCGGCGAGCAGCGCCGCGGCCGCGACCACCAGGACGAGGATCGCCGGCCCGTAGGTGTAGCGGGCGTCCTCCACGCGATCGGAGACGCGCGGGCGCGATGGCGCAGCGGGAGCGTCGGGCGCGCGTCGATCGTCGGGCGAAGCGGGGGGATTCATCGGCTCACGCTCGGCGAAAGGCCTGAAGCTCCGGGTCCGACATGCGATAGGGATGCTCGCCCAGGTCGTTGCGGGTCACGCGATCGATCCACGCTCCGGCCGCCTTGACCAGGTGCGGGCCGAGGTGGGCCATCGGGGCCGCGAACGAAGGCTGCCAGTCGGTGAGACCGAGGATGTCCTGGAGCACCACGACCTGGCCGTGGCACGCCGGCCCCGCGCCGCAGCCGATGACCGGCACCGAGACCCTCGCGACGATCGCCGCCGCGACCTCGGCGGGCACCGCCTCGACCAGGACCAGCGCCGCGCCGGCGTCGGCCAGCGCGACGGCGTCGTCGACGATGGCGCTCGCCTCGCCGGCGCTGCGCCCGCTCGAACCGTAACCGCCCCGGAGCTTGGTGCGCTGCGGTCGCGATCCGACGTGGGCGACGACGGCGACTCCAGCCCGCGCCATGCGCTCGATCAACGGCGCGAAGGAGCGGTCGAGCTCGAGCTTCACGACGTCGGCGAGGCCCTCCGTCATGAAGCGGCCGGCGTTGCGGAGCGCGTCGGCATCGTCGGCCTGGTAGCTCATGAAGGGCATGTCGGCCATGACCAGCGAGCGAGGCGCGCCGCGCTTCACGGCCGCCGTGATCGCGACGAGGAAGTCCAGCGGCGCGTGGATCGTTCCCGGGAGGCCGAGGATCACCTCCGCCGCGGTGTCGCCGACCAGCAGCACCGGCACGCCGGCGCGCTCCAGCCAGCGGGCCGTCGTGGCGTCGTAGCAGGTGAGGCACGCGAACCGCTCGCCGCGCTCGCGGCAGCGCTGAAGCGTGCGGATCGTGACTGACGCGGCGAGGCGCGCGTCCGGGGCGCCGTCCGGGACCGCCGCCCTGGTGGCGCCCGTGGTGCCGTCGGGGCGCTCCGTTCCGTTGAGATCGGTGGTCGCGCGCGGATGGGGCGCGCCCACGTGCGACGGAGCGCCTTCATCGCGCCTTGGCGAAGCGGGAGTCACCGATGAGTTTAGCAGCCGTGCTGTGAGCCGCGCGGCGGCTGCACCGCCGGGGGGAGAAACGACGCCGGTATCGCCCGTCGGGAGGCTCACTTCGCCGGCGCCGGGGTGAACGTGATGCAGTCGAGCCCGGCGAAGGCGCCCGTCCCGCGCGCCGCTGGATTCCTGCCCACGATCTCCACGCGAAGGCGAAGCTGCGCGCCGTCGCGCACGTCGATGTCGCCTAGGACGATCGGCCCGGTCGAACGCGCGCGATCGATGTCGCCGCCGTCGGCGGCGCTGCACAGGTCGATCGTCGTCGCCGGCGCAAGCACGCGATCGCCGTCGCGCAGCTCGAAGGCGACGACGCCGTAGTCCCAGCTTCTCGTCGCGTAGAGCGTGGCGCGGGTCGGTCCGGAGCGATGCGCGGGGGCGGGTGCGGGCAGCGCGATCTCCACGACGTCGCCGACCTTCCGCCCCTGGATCCAGAGCTGCGCGTCGTCGCTCCACTGGTTCCGTCCAAGCGGTCGCAGGTCCTGGGCGACGACGGGCGGGCCGTCGGCGACGACGACGACGGCGCGCGTGCCGGCGAGCTTCTCCAGCTCGATCGCACCATCGATGCGGAATGGCGGCGGAAGGGGCTTCGGCGGGGCGATGGTGAGCGCCGCGCCGTCGGGATTGGTGACCGGCGACGTGACCCGTGCGCCGGGCCGCGCGTAGAAGAAGGTCGTGCCGACGTACTCCATCTCGCACGCCTGCCAGTGCCAGAGCTCGAGGTCGAAGCGGAACGAGCTCCGGAACGGGATCGCGTCGAGCGCTCGCAGGCGCGACACCGTCGTGCGGCCCCAGTTGTTGCCCAGCGCCGTTCCGTCGCAGCGCGTCTGGCTGTGCAGCGGATGGGAGAAAAGCTGCGTGTTGCACCACCCGTATCCGTAGTAGTCCTCGGTTCCGGTGCCGAAGTGCGAGGGAAACGGCTCGCCGTCCACGTAGATCTTCTCGTCGCCCTCGCCCCACCACGCCTCGACGGGATTCACCACCTCGAGCGTGTCGCCGGCGTAGACGCCGTTGCCGACGATGTTCACCATCGTCCAGTCGGCCGTCCCCTCGCCACCCTTCACGGCGAGGTGCGCGTCGTGCCGCCACGACGCGTGGAAGTGGGTGGAGCGATCGGTCCAGGGGGCCTCGATCGTCTCGACCGTCAGCACGCCGTCGAGCGCCTGCGTCCCGCGATTCTCGATCAGCAGGTCGCACGACTCCCGGAACGGCATCGGCCAGATCGACTCGAGGAGGATCTGGTCGCGCACCAGCCGCACGTTGCGGTACCGGTCGAACGAGCCCCTGAACTCCGCGTTGATCGGACCGCCCACGGCGAAGAACGAGGCCAGCGGGCACTCGATCGTGCGCTCGTCGTCGAAGGCCGCGATCAGCACCAGCGACGAGAGGTCGGCCGCCATGCGCGTCTGGATCTGCATCCGGACGATGGCGCCGGCGCCGCCGGGCTTGATCGTCTTGGCGTTGTGCGCGCGGGGAGCGAGCGAGAGGCGGTGGACGCTGCGCGAGAAGGGTTGCACGCCGAGGAGGTCGCGGTTCGACGGCCACGTCGACATCGACCGCTGGAGCGCCGCGATGGCGTCATGCGCGGCCGCGAGCATCTCCGTCCGGAACGGCTCGACGACGGTGTCGTCGTCGTAGCGGCGCACGTTCACCTGGTAGTAGAAGCCGCCCTGGTCGCTGGTGACGACGCAGCGCTTCGCGAAGGGAATCGGGAGGAAGAGGTTGTAGCCGCGGGCGGTCAACTGCGCCAGCGGCGGTCCGATCGGCCCATCGTCGCCGAGCAGCTTGGCCATGTCGGCCTCCAGCGCCGGCGTCGGCGCGCCGTCGATGTAGATCCGAAGCGTGCCGCGCGGATTGGCCGACCAGATGCGGACGATCGCACCGGCGCCGGGCACGTCGGCCATGACGTGCTCCTCGCGTCCGTCGGGAAGGCCTTGCTGCGGGTGTCGTTCGACGCGCAGGAAGTTGCCGGAGTCGTTGTTGGCGAACCACCCCGCGGCGTCGGCGGGCGACGTGCTCGCACGGTCGTACGAGGAGAACTGGACGCAGCGATAGGCGGGATCGGGAAGCTGTGCGATCGCGCGCCGGTCGCCCAGCTCGCGCAGGAGCGACTCGAACGTGACCGCCTCGGCGGCCCAGGCGGTCGATGGCGCAACGAGGGCGCCGGCGAGGTTCGACAGGAGCGCGAGGTGGATGGCGATGCGCATGCGGACAGCGTACTGCCCGGCGAACGGAAGCGGAACGGCGTGCGGTCGACGGTGACACGGGGCGGACCGCCTCCGTGCGCATGTCGCGCCAGCCGGCGAGCGCCCTGTGGCCGCATCGACGTGCGCTGCCGCGACGCGGCCCGCTACCAGCGCCGCAGCGGGTTGAGCACGGCGTTGTCACGGCCGAGGACGAGCATGTCGGCGATCTCCACCGCCTCGGCGAACGACTCGCGGGCCTTCTCGACGTCGTGGCAGGGGGCGTGAAGCCGCCCTTCCGCGAGGTGCTCCTCCGTCGGAATCGCGTCGCCGCAGACGAGCACGGTGGAGTTCGCGGACGAGACGAGCAGGCCGGAGAGCCCCGGCGTGACCCCCGGCAACGGGAAGAGATCGACGCCGTCGGCGATCTGATCGTCCGCCGCCCGGCAGCGCTGCACAAGCGCGATCTCCTCGCGCAGCGTGCGCGCGAGGGCCTCGTCCCTGGACGCGTGGGCCTCGTGTGTCTGGTTCACGAGATGGACGCCGATCGCCTCGCGCTCGGCCTCGGAGACGAGCCACGGCGCGTGCTCGAAGAGCGCCAATCCCCGTCGATGCATGGGATGCAGGCAGGTGAGGAAGACGTGCGTGACGTCCGTCGGCCTCAGCCCCGAGCGCTCGTGCAGCCGCGCCTCGAGCACCTTCGGCGGAAGCGAGGGATCGACCAGGATCGCCATGTCGTCGCTGCGCACCAGGGTCGTCGTCGCGTGCGCCGCCCGCACGTCGCCCTTCTCGTTCCAGAGCGGGTGGCATGCGAGGGCGCCGATGGAGATGACGCGGTGGGAGGGGGGCACGTGTGTTCGGAGGCGTGGGATCGGGGCGGGCGCCCGCGGCGTTCGGCCCGACACGTTCATCGTGCCCGCCTTGGGCACGGGACGATTCCGCGCCGATGAGGGCGGGCACGATGAACGTGTCGGGCAGGAATGTAGAGGGGTGGTCGTTGAATGTCTGTGATGGGCGGCGCGTCATTCGCATCTCCATTCGAAGCGTGATGGCGCCCGCGCCACGGCGCGCCGTCGTGGTGCAGGCCTCTGGCTTGCCCTTCGCTTCCGCTTCCTGCTCTCCGCTCTCCGCTCCCCGCTCCCCCATCCGGCGTCCGGCGGCGCAGCCGCCGCGCCCAAGGCCCTGCCGGGCAAGCCGCCGCTCACCGACATGCGGCGTGCGCCCAACCGCCCCGCGGCGGCGGCGCAGCCCGGCCCGGCGTCGGACGGCCATCGCCGCGTCACGCGTGTCCGACGTTCCCCGCCCCCCCGTCGCCTCACTCCGCCAAGTGATCCTGCGCAAGCTGGCCGATCGGATTCGTCGGATCCTCGCGCTTGCGTCGCAGCATCTCGATCACCAGCGGTGGCACGATCGAACGCAGCGTGTCGAGCGAGCCGCCCATCGCCGCGATCTGCTTGATGAGCGAGCTGCTCGTGTACGCGAACGGCTCTCCGGTCACCACGAAGACGGTCTCGATGCCGGTGAGGTGGCGATTCGTGATGGCAAGCTGGCATTCCATCGCCAGGTCGGTCATGTTGCGGATGCCGCGCAGGATGGCGGTGGCGCTCGCCTGCCGCGCAAAGTCGACGGTGAGCCCCGTGTAGTGCTCCACGCGCACCACCGCGCCCGCCGGTTCGTCGCGCACCAGCGCCGCGACCAGCGTGCGGGCCATCTCGAGGCGCTCCTCGAACGTGAACATCGCCGGCTTGTCCGGATTGCGCCCGATGGCCAGGACGACCTCGTCGAAGAGGCCGCGGGCACGACGGAGCACATCGAGGTGTCCGAGCGTGATCGGATCGAACGATCCCGTGTAGATGGCGAGATGGTGGGCCATGGGTGCTGAGGGTTCAATGTAGCGGGAAACGGCGGACTTGCGGCGGCCAAGCGCACGTGGGACATCGACGCCGGTGTGGGGGAATCAGGAAGCCGCCGCTGCGCGGCGTCGGATTTGCGGGCCATTGGGCGCACGATGGACGCGCACGTGGGACATCGACACCAGCGCTCGCATGTGGCACACCGGCATGGACATCGTGAAGACGCGCACTCCGTCGGACGGAGTCCCCGACTCCTGATTCCTGATTCCCGGTTGCCACCCCTCGCCGCACGTGGGACATCGACGCCGGTGTAGGGGAATCCGGAAGCCGCCGCTGCGCGGGCGGCGGACTTGCGGGCCATTGGGCACTCACGGGCGCGCACGGGACATCGGCGCGGTGTGGGGAATCAGGAAGCCGCCGCGGCGCGGGCGGCGGACTTGCGGGCCATTGGGCTCACGACGGGCGGCACGTGGGACATCGGTGCCGGCGTTCGTGCGGGGCACACCGGCATCGACATCTTGAAGACGCGCACGCCGTCGGACGGAGTCCCCGACTCCTGATTCCGAGTTCCTGGTTACTGGTTACTGGTTACCGCCCTTCGCCGCACGGAGGACACGGACGCTCGCGCGGGGGGAATCAGGAAGCCGCCGCTGCGCGGCGTCGGACTTGCGGGCCATTGGGCGCACGACGGGCGCGCACGTGGGACATCGACGTCGGCGCTCCGCGGGGCACACCGGCATCGACATCGTGAACACGGCACTCCGTCGGACGGAGTCCCCGACTCCTGATTCCAAGTTCCTGGTTGCTGGTTCCTGGTTACTGGTTACCGCCCTTCGCCGCACGGAGGACACGGACGCTCGCGCGGGGGGAATCAGGAAGCCGCCGCTGCGCGGCGTCGGATTTGCGGGCCATTGGGCGCACGACGGGCGCGCACGTGGGACACCGACGTCGGCGTCCCACGGGGCACTGGCGTTGACATCGTGAACACGCACTCCGTCGGACGGAGTCCCCGACTCCTGATTCCGAGTTCCTGGTTGCTGGTTCCTGGTTACTGGTTGCCACCCTCGCCGCACGTGGGACACGGACACCGGCGTCGGGGGAATCAGGAAGCGCCGCTGCGCGGCGTCGGACTTGCGGGCCATTGGGCGCACGACGGGCGCGCACGTGGGACATCGACGCCGGCGGCTCGCGCGGGGCACACCGGCATCGACATCGTGAAGACGGCACTCCGTCGGACGGAGTCCCCGAATCCCGATTCCTGATTCCTGGTTCCTGGTTACTGGTTACTGGTTGCCACCCCTTGCCGCACGTGGGACATCGACGCCGGTGTGGGGGAATCAGGAAGCCGCCGCTGCGCGGCGTCGGACTTGTGGGCCATTGGGCGCACGACGGGCGCGCACGTGGGACATCGACGCCTGCGCTCGCACGGGGCACACCGGCATCGACATCTTGAAGACGCGCACGCCGTCGGACGGAGTCCCCGACTCCTGATTCCGAGTTCCTGGTTGCCACCCCTCGCCGCACGTGGGACATCGACGCCTGCGCTCGCGCGGGGCACACCGGCATCGACATCGTGAACACGCGCACTCCGTCGGACGGAGTCCCCGACTCCCGACTCCTGACTCCTGACTCCTGACTCCTGACTCCTGATTCCTGACTCCTGGCTACCGACTCCCGCCTACTCGGTCGTCCTCGCGCTGCGGAGGCTTTCGAGCACGACGGCGAAATTCGGGCCGAAGACGAAGTTCTCCGCCGGGAAATCGAGCCCGGCTCGGTTCTGGTCGAGATGGCTGAACATGAGTTCGATCCGCCCGACGCGCGTCCATGTGGTGTCGGCGGGATCGAGACGATCGACGACGCCGATCGTGCTGGCGCCGGTGGCGTCGATGCGTTCGATCCTCGCGTCGTAGCGAATGGTCTGGCCGGGGAAGAGATCGACGTCGATCTCGGCGCTGGCGATCTTGGCCAGCACGACCTTCTCCCGGAAGTCGTTCGCCGCGCCGACCAGGATTCCCGCGGTCTGGGCCATGCCTTCGATGACGAGCGACGCCGGCATGACCGGCACGGGCGGCAGGTCGCCGTCGGCCGCGAAGTGGTCGTGCAGGTGCTCTTCGGCCAGCGAGACGTTCTTCACCGCGACGAGGCGAGCGCCGCGCTGGTGGAGCAGAATCCGGTCGATCCAGAGCCAGCGCATGAGGGTCTCGCGTGTCACGCCTTCGCCAGCTTGCGGTCCACGAAGTCGACGAGGCTCTTGACGGTGAAGAGCTCCGGCAGGTGCTCCACGTTTCGATCGGCCTCGAACGAGGCGAAGTCGACGTGCGGCATCCGCTCGCGCAGCATCGCCATCCCCTTGTCGGTGAAGCGGCCGTTGTCCACGATCGTCGAGTCCTTCATCAGGTTCTCGGGGAAGAGCTCGCCCTGCTCGATCTTGAACGGCTTCTCCGGCGTCGAGAACTTCTTCTCGAGGCGGAAGACGATGTCGAGGAAGTCGATCGACTCCGCGCCAAGGTCGCCGGTGAGCGACGCGTCCATGGTGATCTCGTCGCGGTCGACGCCGAGAGCATCCTCCAGGACGTCCTGCACCGACTCGAAGATCTGTTCCCGACTCATCGCCATCTGGAATCTCCAATTGGGCCTTGGACGGATCGACGGGCGCTCCGCGCCTGCGGTCGATTCGCTCACGCGACCGGATCGCGCCGCAAGGGACGCATGGTAAACCGTCCGGCCACCGCCGTGTCGTTGTCGGCCGCCTTTGTCGGCTGCCCGTCCGGCGAGCGCCGCACGACCGTGCCGGTGCCCTTGAATTGCACCGCACCGTCGGGCAGCCGCCGGTCGACCGCGACCTCGACCCGCAGCGCCTCGCCGGGCCGCACGAAGCTGCCGTAGCGAAGGGCGCGAACCCCGCCGAGCACGTGGCGCGGAGCGCCTTCCGCGGCCAGGATCCGCCGCGCCGCCTGCACCATCGCCTCGATCATGAAGACGCCGGGGAGGACTGGGAATCCCGGAAAGTGATCCGCGAGGTACTCCTCGGCGGCGCTCACGTTCTTGATCGCCACGATGCGATCTGGCGACTGTTCGAGGACGATGTCGACGAGCTGGAAGCGCACTGGAGCGACGAGCGTAGGGGGAGGGACCGACAGGAGTAACCAGCAACCAGGAACTAGGAACCAGGAACTAGGAACCAGGAACTCGGAATCAGGAGTCGGGGACTCCGTCCGACGGAGTGCGTGTTCACGATGTCGATGCCGGTGTGCCCCGCGCGAGCCGCAGGCGTCGATGTCCCACGTGCGCGCCGGTGGTGCGCCCAATGGCCCGCAAGTCCGCCGCCGCGTAGCGGCGGCTTCCTGATTCCCCCACACCGGCGTCCGTGTCCCACGTGAGGCGAGGAGTGGTAGCCAGCAACCAGTAACCAGTAACCAGTGAACTAGGAATCAGGAGTCGGGGACTCCGTCCGACGGAGGGCGCCTTCGACGATGTCAACGCCGGTGTGCCCCGTGCGAGCCGCAGGCGTCGATGTCCCACGTGCCCGTGGTGCGCCCCACGGCCCGCAAATCCGACGCCGCGCGGCGGCTTCCGGATTCCCCTACACCGGCGTCGATGTCCCACGTGCGCATCCGTGGTGCGCCCAATGGCCCGCAAGTCCCGCCGCCGCGTAGCGGCGGCTTCGATTCCCCGCGCCGGCGTCGATGTCCCACCTGCGGCTTGGCGGCCCGCAAGTCCGCCGTCCGCGGTGCCGCCTCACTACGATCGGGCGTGTCGTCCGATCCCGCCGCCACGGCTCCGCTGCTCTCGGTCCGCGACCTGCGCGCGTACTTTCCCGTGCGGCGCGGCGTGCTTCGGCGCGTGGTGGACCAGGTCAAGGCGGTCGACGGCGTCAGCTTCGACCTCGCCGAGGGCGAGACGCTGGGGCTGGTGGGAGAGTCGGGCTGCGGCAAGACGACGGTCGGCCGCACGATCCTCCGCCTGATTCCCGCGACCGGCGGCGAGGTGGTGTACCGCGGGCGCGACGTGCTCGCGATGCCCGCGGCGGAGATGCGCCGGCTTCGGCGCGAGCTTCAGATCATCTTCCAGGATCCCGGCGGCTCGCTGAATCCGCGCATGCGCGTCGGGCGGATCGTGGGCGAGCCGCTGGAGGTGCACGGCATCGCCACGGGCGACGCCCTGCGCGAGCGCGTCTCGGAACTCCTCGAGCGATGCGGCCTGTGGGCCGACGCGGCCGATCGCTACCCACACGAATTCTCGGGCGGACAGCGGCAGCGCATCGGGATTGCGCGGGCGCTCGCGCTCAATCCGAAGGTCATCGTCTGCGACGAGCCGACGTCGGCGCTCGATGTCTCGATCCAGTCGCAGATCCTGAACCTGCTGAAGGATCTCCAGGACGAGTTCGGGCTCTCGTACCTCTTCATCAGCCACGACATGGCCGTCATCCACCACATCTGCGACCGCATCGCGGTCATGTACCAGGGCCGGATCGTGGAGGAGGGCCCGCGCAGCCAGATCATCCACGAGCCGAAGCACCCGTACACGCAGGCGCTGCTCAGCGCGGTGCCCGAGCCGGATCCGCGGCGACGGAAGCCGGCGCTGCGTTAGCCCTGGCGGCGTGGCGCGGCCGCGCGCCACGCCCGCGTCGTCGATTCCCGATCACACCGACCAAGCGCCGACCCGTGCCCACCTCCGCCTCCAGGATCGGCGCCCGCATCTTCCTCGCGATCTTCGTCGCGGCGATGATCGGCACGGCGATCTTCTCGCGTTTCGTGGTACGCGACGTCCGCCAGGACGCCGCGGCGACGGATGTCGACGTGCGCGTGGTTGGATGGGCCGTGCTCGTGTCGGTCGATCGGCGCCTCGCGTTTCCGACGAGCGCCGCCCAGCTTCACGAGGGATTCGCGGCGGCCATCGCGCCCGACACGCAGTCACCCGCGCGGTGGCCGGCGACGATCGAGGAGGCCGGGCTCGATCCGACCATCGGCTCGGCGGAAGGCGCCGTTGCGTGGAACGCGCGGATCGATGCGGCGCTCAAGCGCCTCGTCGTCGAGTTCTCCGGCGATCCACGGCAGCCGCCGAACGTGACGCCGGGCGGGCATCCGACCGGGGTCGGCACGCTTGCCGACGTCAATGGCTGGCTTCGCGGCCGGGCCGACGCGCTGGCGACGGCGGCCCCCGCGTCCAGCCGATGAACGTGGATCGAGCCCGCTCCGCCCATCCGCGCCGTCCGGTGCGTCGCCGACGTTCGTCGCGCCGGGCGCGTGCGTCGTCGCCGAGCCTCGTTGCGCCGGGCGGAGGCCGCGTGGCACGGTCGATGGGGCCCACTGCGAGTAGGATCCGCGCTTCGCATCCGACCCGCGATGCCCTCCTCCTCCGTGCCCGCCCCGACCACCGCCGCCATCCGCTCCGTTGCGCCCGAGACGCCGCTCGTCGACGTCATGGCCGGCGCCGCGCGATGGGAGCTGCCGGTCCACGAACAGGGCTTCGTCGCCCTCGTCGATGCGATGCCGCGGCTGGTGCCGCAGGGCAAGACGGCCGACTTCGCCATCGTGCAGGCAGCCCGCGTCTCCTACGGCGAGGGGACGAAGAAGGTGAGCGAGGACCGTGGGCTCGTGCGATACCTGATGCGCCATCGGCACACGACGCCGCTGGAGATGGTCGAGTTCAAGTTCCACATCGCGATGCCGATCTTCGTCGCGCGGCAGTGGATCCGGCATCGCACCGCGAACGTGAACGAGTACTCGGCGCGCTACTCGATCGTGCCCGACCGGTTCTATCGACCGACGATCGAGAACATCCGCCAGCAGAGCTCGACCAACCGCCAGGGCGGCGACGATCCCGTCGATTCCGCGACCGCCGAGGAGTTCCTGGAACTGCTCGAGCGCGCCGAGGCCAACTACCAGGAGTACCTGCGACTCACCGAGAAGGGCCTCGCCCGCGAGCTCGCCCGCGCGGTGCTTCCCGTAAGCGTCTACACCGAGTGGTACTGGAAGTGCGACCTGCACAACATCTTCCACTTCCTCTCGCTGCGCATGGATCCACATGCGCAGAAGGAGATCCAGGACTTCGCCAACGCCATGTTCGCGCTCATCCAGCCGATCGTGCCCGTGGCCTGCGAGGCCTTCATCGACTATCGGCTCGACGCGATGCAGCTCACGGCGCTCGAGATCGAGGCGATCCGCTCCGGGCAGCCGCTGCGGGGAGACAACAAGCGCGAGCACGCCGAATGGGAAGCCAAGCGGGCGAGGCTCGGCCTGGGTCCGTGAACGCCGACGAGGCCCGCCGCCAGGCCTCGCGCCCGGTCGTCGACGAGACGAGCGCATCGCCCCGTACGCAACACCCTCGATTCGACGCCCCGCTCTCGCCGCATCGCCCCGATCGTCACGCCGACCTCCTCGTCCACCATCGTGCTCCGTCCGCCCGTCATCCTCCTGCTTGCGATGCTCGCATCCTGCCGCACGGTTCCTTACGAGCCGACCAAGGCCACGCGACCCTATCCGCGTTCGCTGCACGAGGCGCGCACGCCGGCGGACATCGAGGTCTTCCGCGAGGGCAACACGCTGCGACTGGTGAACGCGACGATCACGAGCTTCGGCCCGTGCGACCTCTGGATCAACCAGCGGTACATGCAGCACATCGACGGGTTTGCGGCGGGGCAGACGCTCTTCGTCGACATCACCGGCTTCTGGGACTACTGGGGCAACGGTCCGAATCGCGACGGTCTCCTTCGCCGCTTCAAGCCGACGCCGATCCGGCTGGTCGAGCTCCAGCTCGACGATCACACCCTCCTGATCGGCCTCATCACGATTCGGTCGGAGACGATCGACATCGATCCGACGACGCAGCGCAGGTGACACGGATTCCAGTGGACCTCCATGCGTCCGACCCCGTTTGCCCACAGCGGCGTCTCACGGCGGAGCTGGGTTGGGTCGGGCGCGAGAGTCAACTGGGACGCGCATGAGCGCGCGAGGCCGATCGATGCAGGTGCCGTCGACGCGTCGCGTCCGGCCCGTCGTCGGGTCCAGTCGAGTCCGCGCGATTGGGCGCGAAGCCGGCGCGCTCGACAAGGGAGCCCTCGCCGCTACTTCGCGAGCTTCCGCAGCGCCACCGTCGCCAGGTGCCGCAGTGGCAGGGGCTCATCGCCGTCGTCGCGCGCCCGCTCGAGGGCGCGGGCCAGGGCCTCGTCGCTCTGGGCGCTGATTCGCTGGTCGTGGAATGCCAGGGCCGAGGCGATCGCCGCGAGATAGAGCCGCGCGCCGAGACGACGGTCGGCCGTCTGCTCGCCCATGATCCGCATCGTCTTGAAGGCGTCCTTCGCGCGGCGAAGCGCCTCGAGCGGCGTCGCGGGGTCGCCCACCAGCGCCAACGCACCGCCGCTTCCCGGGAGGATGTCGTCGGCCAGCCAGTCCGCCGCGGACATCGCCGGATCGCCGCACGCCGCCGCGGCCCACTCGAGGTGGCGTCGTCGCGGTGGACCCTGCGCCGTGGCCCAGCCGTCCGTGCCGGGTGCATTGGGCGCGCCCGGGGTCGGCGGCGCAGCCGCTCCGAGGGGCGCCGCGGGCGCCGGCACTGGCACCGCCACCGGCCCGACCGTCACGTCGACGCGGCGCCGATCGGGCGGCTCGTCGGGGTTCGCACGGTTCATCGTGTCGGACGGCATGGAGCGATCCTCGACCATGGGGCGAAACGCGGGTCAGGCGTCCTCGAGAAGCCGCAGGACGTCGCGAACCTCGGGCTCGATCTCGTCGGCGTGCATCACCGTCGCGGCGATCTCCTTGCGAAGTGCCCGCGCAAACCGTCGCTTCACCGTGACGAGCAGGTTCGCCGCCTGGCCGGGGCCGGGAAGGTCGAGTTCCTCGGCGAGCTGGCGGTACTCGATCGGCTCGGTCCCATGGAGCACCGGGCGGACGACGCGAGCCTCGAAGACCTGCCAGTGAAGATCGAGCCCCTCGCGCTGGCACTCCTCCTGCACCCGGCTCAGCACGCCCTTCACCAGCGTCTGGCACCACGCGCGATCGAAGGCCGCATCCGGCGAGTCCGCTTCCTGCGGCGCCCGTGGCTCGGCGATCGCATCGAGCGGGATCAGCAGCGACTCCCTGGGATTTCGCTTCCAGCGCGTCGCGAAGCGATGCTGCTCGTGGAGGAAGTTGCGGAGGCTGCGCAGCAGCAGGTGCCGGAACCGCCCCTTGCGACGGTCCGCGCCCTCGATCAACTGCCTTCGCAGCATGACCTCGGCGACGAAGGCCTGCGACAGGTCGGACGACTCGTGCACGTCGCGCCCCGTGCGCCGGATGAAGGCGTAGACCGCAGGCCAGTAGCGCCGCACGACACGCTCCAGCGCCTCCGCCGCCGCGGCCTCGTCCGGACTCGAGACCCGCCCGATCATCGACCAATCGGTCTGGGCGAGGTTTGGGTCGGCTGGGACCATGGACGCATGAGGATACGACGACCCGGAGCCCATCCTGCGCCACGACGGGAGCGCATGTGGGACATCGGCGCCGGTGTGGGGAATCGGAAGCCGCCGCTTCGCGGGCGGCGGACTTGCGGACCATGGGGCCGCACGACGGAAGCGCACGTGGGACATTGACGCCGGTGTGGAGGAATCAGGAAGCCGCCGCTGCGCGGCGTCGGATTTGCGGGCCATTGGGCTCACGACGGGCGCGCACGTGGGACATCGGCGCCGGTGTGGGGAATCAGGAAGCCGCCGCTGCGCGGGCGGCGGACTTGCGGGCCATTGGGCGCACCATGGGGCGCGCACGTGGGACATCGGCGCCGGTGTGGGGAATCAGGAGGCCGCCGCTGCGCGGGCGGCGGACTTGCGGGCCATTGGGCGCACCACGGGCGCACGTGGGACATCGGCGCCAGCGTTCGTGCGGGGCACACCGGCATCGGCGTTCGTGCGTAGCACACTGGCATCGACATCTTGAAGACGCGCGCCGTCGGACGGAGTCCCCGACTCCTGATTCCGAGTTCCTGGTTACTGGTTCCTGGTTACTGGTTACTGGTTACTGGTTACCGCCCTTCGCCGCACGTGGGACATCGGCGCCAGCGTTCGTGCGGGGCACACCGGCATCGACATCTTGAAGACGCGCACGCCGTCGGACGGAGTCCCCGACTCCTGATTCCTGACTCCTGATTCCTGACTCCTGATTCCTGGTTGCCACCCCTCGCCGCACGTGGGACATCGGCGCCAGCGTTCGTGCGGGGCACACCGGCATCGACATCTTGAAGACGCGCACTCCGTCGGACGGCGTCCCCGACTCCCAATTCCGAACTCCTGACTCCCGACGCCCAATCCCCGACCTTCGTCCCCGCTCTCCCCACCGCGCGCCAACTCACGCTCCAATCGCGACGTTCTCGACAATCTCGAGTCCGAACGCGCTCAGTCCCGGCAGGTGCTTGGGAGCGTTGGTCAGCACGCGCAACCGGCGCAGGCCGAGATCGCGGAGGATCTGTCCGCCGACGCCGTACTCGCGCTGGTCCATCGGCTGGGCGCGGGCGCCGAGGCCGTTGGCGCTGGTGAGGTCCGGCATGCCGTCGTGCGTTCGTCCGTCGCCAGCGGGGACGGCGCGCCGGATCTGCTGCAACCGGCTGCGCCAATCGTCGCCGACGCCCTCGGGGCGCAGGTAGACGAGCGCGCCCTTGCCGGCGCGCTGGATCATCCGAAGCGATGCGCGAAGCTGCTCGCCGCTCGCGTGCGAGCGTTCGTCGAAGATGTCGCCGAGCAGGTCGCGGCGATGCATGCGGACCAGCACGGGTTCATCGCGCGTCGTCGCCCGGCCGTCGGGCCCGAGATCGCCGACGCCGCCGACGGTCAGCGCCAGATGCGGCAGGGCATCGACCGCGCTGTGGTAGGCGATGAGGTTGAACCGTCCGTGTGGCGTGTCGATCGGCTCGCCGCGGCGCGGTTCGATCCGCTCGACGAGTCCCTCGCGCGCCAGCCGCCATTCGATGATCTGCTCGACGGAGCACATCTTGAGTCCGTGCCTCGCGCAGATGACGTCGAGATCGGGTCGGCGCGCCATCTCGCCATCCTCGCGGACGATCTCGATGAGCACCGCCGCAGGCCCCAGTCCCGCGAGCCGGCAGAGATCCACCGATCCCTCGGTCTGGCCGGTGCGCACGAGCACGCCGCCGTCGCGGGCGCGCAGCGGGTTGATGTGTCCCGGTCGGACGAAGTCGTCGGGCGTCGACCTCGGGTCGAGCAGCAGTTGGATCGTCTTCACGCGGTCGCGGGCCGAGATCCCGGTGCCGACGCCGTGTCGCGGGTGGCCGTCGACGCTCACGGTCAGCGGCGTTCCGCGCAGCGACGTGTTGACCGCGGACTGCGGGCCGAGCCCCAGGCGGTCGCACGCCTCGCTCGTGAGCGGAACGCACAGGTAGCCTGCGCCGACACGGGTCATGAAGTTGATGATCTCGACCGAGATGAACTCGGCCGCGCAGATGAAGTCGCCTTCGTTCTCGCGGTCCTCGTCGTCGACGAGGACGATCACGCGGCCGGCGCGGAGTTCGTCGAGGATCTCGGGGATCGGTGCCAGGGGCATTGGGGGGAGAGCCTACGCCGGGAGTGCCGGATGCACATGGCGGTCCGCGCGGCCATCTGTGGCGACACTCGCTGTGACACGCCGCGCCCCGCGCGCACCACCTGTACGATCCCCTCATGCCTCTGCCGCTTGCGTCCGCCGCCCAGCGCACGACGTTCGAATCCTGGCTCCTCGAGATCACCGCGATCCCCACCGCCGCCGGTCGCGAGGATCGCGTCATCGAGTGGATCCTCGCGTGGGCGAAGAAGCGCAAGGCGCGCATCGCGGTCGTCGCCGACGCGGTCGGCAACCTGCTGTTGCACCAGGGACCGGTGACGAGGAAGGTCGGGCGCACACCGACGCACCGGCCGCTGATCGTCACGGCGCACCTGGACCATCCGGCGTTTGTCGTGCGCGAGGTCGTCGACGCCCGAACGATCGAGCTCGAGTTCCGTGGCGGCGTGCACGATCCGTACTTCGTCGGCGCGGCGTTGAACGTCGTCGATCGCGCCGACCGCTCGCGCCGTGCCGTCATCCAGTCGATGGACGCCGCCGCGCGTCCGTACAAGCGCGTCCGGGCGCGCGTCGCGGGCGGCACGCGGGGGCTCGACGTCGGCGACATCGCCCGATGGGCGGCTTCCGACGCCGCATATCGCGAACGTCGGCGGCCGCGGCGCGGCGGGCGCCACCTGCGCACGCACGCCTGCGACGACCTCGCGGCCGTCGCCGCGGCGCTCGCGGCCTTCGAGCTCGTCGCGGGCAAGCCCGGCTTCGAGCATGTCGGCGTCCTCTTCACGGTCGCGGAGGAGGTCGGCTTCGTCGGCGCCATCGCAACCGCCCGCGCCGGCGGTGTGCCGAAGGACGCCCGGCTGCTCTGCCTCGAGAACTCGCGCAGCTTCGGCGACAGCCCCATCGGTGCGGGGGCGATCCTGCGCGTGGGCGATCGTCTCAGCGTCTTCTCGCCGGAGCTCACCAACCGGCTCGGCCAGCTCTACCTTGAACACCAGAAGCGGACGCCATCGTTCAGGTTCCAGCGCAAGCTCATGCCTGGCGGCGCATGCGAGGCGACGGCCTTCAGCGCGTACGGCTACGAGAGCACCTGTCTGTGCCTGCCGCTGGGCAACTACCACAACATGACCGACATCGACGGCGTCCTCGCGGGGAAGCGCCCGGCGAAGGTCGGTCCCGAGTTCGTCTCCGTCGACGACTTCCACGGACTCGTCGAGATGCTCGTCGTCGCCGCGGCGCAGCTCGATTCAAGCGAGTTCCCGCCGCTGCGCGACCGCATGGAGGCGATCTTCGCCGAGAACAGGCATGTGCTGGGGCCCTCTGCGTAGCGCCTTCAAGCCAACCATGAATTCGACGGACAAGAGATGATGTACCTTCTAGTGGGAGCGGCGGTCCTGATCGGGGTTGTCTTCGTCTTGAAAGCGTTGAGGCGGCGTAGCCTCGGGATGGTGGTTATCGAGAATCCTGTGTTGGGTATTCTCAACCTAGCCGGACCGTCTGGGGAGACGTTGCTCGAGCAGGACCTCGCGCTGATCGGTCCGCTATTCGGCACGACCCGGCGGAGCGAGGGAACTCCTCCGTCATGCGACGTCCTGCTGGTCTACTGCGAGATCGTGCCGAACGGCATCGTCAAGGGGGCCAATCGAAACCTGCGGGAATTGATCAGGGACGCAGGTGCATCCGTCGTTGTCGTCGCGATGGATCATCCCATCGACGCCTACATCGCGGCAGCTCCGCAGCTTCCATTCGGGAGCGCGAACTTGGTCATGACGCTTGACCGAAAGGGTGTAGGACTGCCGAGTTTCCTCGCTCGACTCTTCGAGCGGATGCATGCCGGGACGTCGATGCCGACCGCCTGGAATGAGTTGGCGCCGCAGGTCCCGGGTGTCGGCCGCGCGGATACACCAGAAACCGTCTTCGCTTGCGAGCGTGGGCAGCTCGCGTTCGGAGCCGCCCAACAAGGCGTTGCAGCTGACGGGGCTGCGACCCGCAGCTGAACGCCAAGGCGTTCGTGCCATGTGCCGGCCGCAACGACTTCCGTGCGGCGAGCGTCAAGCCCCATCGGTGAGACCAGCACACGCTCGAAGCTCGTCGATCCGGCGATCGATGCGCGCGGCTGGACCGAGGATCACATGTGCCGCGAGGAGATGGACGCCGTCGTCGAGATCGTCAACGGCATGCCGCGCCGTCGGATGCATCGCGTCGCGCGACGTCCTGCATCGCTCGCCGCTTGACCGCGTCGCGAAGCTCCGTCGAGAGCGCCTTGGCGATCTCCCGGTCGAGCCGGAGCACCAGCGGCCAGCATCCCTTGGTGTCGTCGGCGATGGCGAGCACGACGCGGTCGTCGATGAAGGGGCGATTGTCGTCGTCGAGGCCGTGGTACGCCTCCTGCACGACGAGGGTCACGTCGTTGGGAAGATCGATGGCGCCGAAGCCGTTGCGCGCGTAGGGCTGGGTGCCGAGCATCACCAGCATGCCCCGGGCGCTGTTGGCGCGCTCGAAGGCCGCCGCGAGCGGGCCGCCGACGGCCTCGTCGAGTTCGTTGGCAAGCTCGATCGCCTTGGCGTCCACGAGCCTCACCATGGCCGGCGAGAAGGAGCGCAAGGCGTCGTGGACATCGATCCGGATGCGGTCGTCGGCCAACGTCGAGCCGTTCGAGTCCATGGCGTCGATCCCATCCAGCACGCGCAGGCGCATGCCGTCGAGCACAAGGCCGCCGTCGGCGCGGAGGCGCTCCAAGTACGGCGCCACGTGGAGCCTCGCGTCGATCGGCGCGGGCACAGCGGCCGGCTCGACCGCCGGAGTGGCAGGCGCCGCCGCGGCGGGCGTTGCCTGCCATGCGGTCGCGACAAGGGCGGTCGTGGCAAGCGCGCCGGTGGTCAGGACGGTGCGCAACGTGGAGCGGCAGGCGGATGGCTTGGACATGGAGGGTGGCTTGATGACGCGGGTGAAGCGAACCGCGCTGGCGTTCGTGCGTGGTTGACGCGGTCGGAGCGGCCTGCGAGCGGGGCGGGGAACGATGGGTGAGCCAGCGGAGTCAGCATGGGTGGCGCGGCTGGCACCGACGGCCCAACCCGCGCGCCGAACCGCGCCGGCGCGCCATGTCGGGGGGGACCTTGGCCGGCGCCCGATGATCCGCGTGGTTCGCGAATCGAACGATGGCGACCGATCACGGGGAAGCAACTGGCGCGCCAAGGTTGGCCGCGAGGACCGAAATCCGGGAGATGCACCGGGAGTTGGCCAATGACGTCGCGCGCGATCTCGGCCCGAATGATGTCGATGGGCCATCCGCGCCCCAGTTGACTCTCGCGCCCCATCCAACCCAACGCCGCCGTGAGAGACGGCGCTGTGGGCAACAGGGGTCGAGCGCATGGAGGTCTCCTGGAGTCCGTTCCAGGGGTCCTTCGGTGTGGGCGGGAGCGCACATCCGGCCGTCGATCCGTGCGCCACAACCCAGACAGCCGTGCCGCCACTCGTGCCGATACACCGTTGTCTGGCTCGTGCCGACATCGGCTACCCTGCGTCTCACACCGCCGCCGCCGATGTGTCGACTTCCGGTCGATCCATCAGCCCGCTCAACTGCCACGGATGGCAACCATGTCCACCTCACCGGCGATGCTCTTCGCCCAAACGGGAACCGAATCCCAGTCGCCCATGCCGAAGCCAAGGAACGCCGCGCCGGAGACGCTCCGCTTGATCGAGGAGCCGACGCAGGCGGCGGATCAGGGCGCTGCCGAGCCGCTCGCGAGGCCGGGATCAAGCGGCGGCAACGTGACCACCACGGGCACGCGAGCCGCCGCCGCCACCAAGCCGCCGCGCCAGCGCGCCACCGCCGAGCAGATGGCGTCGAAGCAGCGCGAGATCTCGGTCAGCGAGTTCTTCGCGAAGAACCGTCACCTGCTCGGCTTCGACAACCCGCGCAAGGCGCTGCTCACCACGGTCAAGGAAGCGGTCGACAACTCGCTCGACGCGTGCGAGGAAGCTGGCATTCTTCCTGACATCGCCGTCGAGCTCACCCAGCTCGGCGAGACGCGCTTCCGCGTGACCGTGCGCGACAACGGCCCCGGCATCGTCCGCAAGCAGGTGGAGAACATCTTCGGCAAGCTCCTCTACGGCTCGAAGTTCCACCGGCTCAAGATGTCGCGCGGCCAGCAGGGCATCGGCATCTCGGCCGCGGGCATGTACGGGCTCATGACCACTGGCAAACCCGTGGTCATCATCTCCAAGACCGCGCCGAAGAAGCCGGCCCATGAAGTCGTCCTCAAGATGGACACCTCGAAGAACCGCGCGGATGTCGTGAGCGAGACGGAACATCCCGAGGACGATCAGTACTTTCCGCAGGGCCACGGCACGCAAGTCGCGATCGAGATGGAGGGCAAGTACCTCAAGGGTCGCCAGTCGGTCGATGAGTACCTGGAACAGACCGCGATCGCGAACCCGCACGCGCGATTCGAATATCGCATGCCGACGAACGAGACGGTTGTCTTCGAGCGCGCGGTGAACGAGTTGCCGCCGGAGGTCGAGGAGATCAAGCCCCACCCGCGCGGCATCGAGCTCGGCACGTTGATCCAGATGCTGGAGCGCACCGAGTCGCAGCAGATCGGCGCGTTCCTCCAGAACGAGTTCTGCCGCATCGGCCCCGGCACGGCGAAGGACGTGTGCGAGAAGGCGGGCATCACCAATCGAACCTGGATCAAGCAGATCGGCCACGCCGAGGCGGAGAAGATCTTCGCGGCGCTCCAGGAAGCCAAGGTGATGGCGCCGCCGACGTCGTGCGTGCAGCCCATCGGCACGAAGACCTTGCTCTCGGGACTCCTCAAGGAAGTCAAGGCGGAGTTCTACGCCGCGAGCACGCGCCCACCCGAGGTGTACCGCGGGCGTCCGTTCATCATCGAGGCGGCGATGGCCTTCGGTGGCGACCTGCCGGCGGAGGAATCGGCGCGCGTCATTCGCTTCGCAAATCGAGTTCCGCTGCTCTATCAACAGTCGGCGTGCTCGGCGTTCAAGGCGGTCGTCGAGACGAACTGGAAGAACTACGGCTTGCAGCAGCCGAAGAACTCCGTTCCCACCGCGCCGCTCGTGGTCATGCTCCACATGGCCAGCGTTTGGGTGCCCTTCACCAGCGAGAGCAAGGAAGCGATCGCCGACTACGACGAGATCCGCAAGGAGATGAAGCTGGCCTTGCAGGAGTGCGGTCGCAAGCTCCAGACGTATCTCAATCGCCGCAGGAAGATGGCCCGCGAGGGCGAGCGTCGCAACGCGTTCCTCCGCTACATCGGCGAGATCGCGAAGGCGTGCGAAGGGCTCACCGGGCACAAGGCGCAGCCGATCTACGACGCCCTGATGAAGCAGGCGCAGCGCAAGACCGCCGAGGTCGATCTCGTTCTCGACGACGAAGGCAAGGTGGTGGACGACGGCGGCAGGCTCGCCAAGGACGAGGACGTGGTGATCATCGAGGAGCGACAGAGCGCGATGGTCGAGGATGATGCGCCGGCGAAGGACGAGGACAAGCTCTTCGAGGGGGATGGTTCGAAGAAGCGACGGAAGTAAGGGGAATAGGAATCAGGAATTCGGAGTCGGGGACTCCGTCCGACGATGCATGCTTGGAGAAGAGGTGGGCGCAAGTGTCGGCGCGGGCGCCGGCCGGCGACCACGGACCGCGTCCCCAACTCCGAATTCCGCCGCCGCAGGCGGCTTCCTGATTCTCGACGCCCAACACACGGAACACCCATATGGCCAAGAAGACCACGCCCGACACCCCTCGCGCCCTCGCCCCACCGACGCCGCAACGCAGCGGAAGATCGCGGCGCTCGGCGATGCGGTCGTCAAGTCGTCGCTCGCGGGGCGCGATCCCTTCGTCGACATCCCCACGCGTGCGCTCTCCAACACCAAGTGGAACAAGACGCGCCGGATCCTCCAGATGGGCGACGCCAACCAGCGGCGGAACCTCTTCAACCTCGGCCAGGCGAAGAAGTTCATGCAGACGGTGCTCATCGCGGACGGCTGCAAGGAGCTCATCGACCAGGGCAAGACGCTCTCCCTGCGTTCGATGTACTACAAGACGCTGCACACCATCGCCGGCACCAAGGAGAAGACGTTCGCGGGACAGGAGGAGTCCGATCCGATCATCGAGGATCTCGAGGTCGCGCTCGGCTCGATGCGCGAGGAACTTCACATGTTCGCCGCCGAGCGCGGCAAGGTCGTGGGCAACCTCTCGATCATCGACAGCGGCGACGAGATCGACCTGCGCCGCATGGGCACGGGCGGCTATGCAATCCCGTCGATCGTCGAGCCGGGCGTCATCAAGTTCGGCAAGTGCGAGGCGAAGTTCATCCTGCACGTCGAGAAGGGCACGGTCTGGGCGCGCTTCAACGAGGACAAGTTCTGGCAGAAGCACAACTGCATCCTGACCGAGGGTGGCGGCCAGCCGCCGCGCGGCGTGCGCCGGTTGTTGCGCCGCATGCACGACGAGCTCGGACTGCCGGTCTACTGCCTCCTCGACTGCGATCCGTGGGGACACTACATCTACTCGGTCATCAAGCAAGGCTCGATGAACCTCGCCTTTGAGAGCGAGCGCATGGCCGTTCCCGACGCCAAGTTCATCGGCATCCGCGCCGGCGACTACCAGCGCTACCAGCTCACCGACGACGTGCAGATCGCGCTGAACGACCGCGACGTGTCGCGCGCGAAGCAGATCGCCGACTATCCGTGGTTCAAGGACAAGAAGGAGTGGCAGAAGGAGATCCAGACGATGCTGCGCAACGGCTTCAAGATGGAGGTCGAGTCGCTGATCACGAAGGGGATCTCGTTCGTGACGGAGACGTACGTGCCGGAGCGGCTGAAGGCGCGGGATTGGCTGGATTAGTCGCGCGGGTTGCGCGAACGCGCGGCGCGAGGGAATCAGGAATTGGGAATCAGGAGTTCGGAATCGGGGACACGCACGGACTGTTCAAGTCGAGGGCGCGATCGTCGGCCGGCCATCCGAACCCGCGCCAGAAGATCGTCCAGCGCCGCCGAACTCGACGAATGCTCGGGGAGCGTCGATTCGGCGCCTGCGTGTTCCGACTCCGTGACGAGTCGGGCGTGCTCGGAGTCGTGGAATGCACGCTCATCGCTCGACACGGTCATCATGGACCTCGTGTCCCGAGTCAGAAATTCGCGTCATATGTTCGGCCCTGATTTCGCCTGGCGGCGTCGTCGAGACTCCGCCTATCGCTGCGGATAGGCCGTTCGTCTCGACTCCTTGCCAGACAAAGTCATGTCGCGCCCATATGCCGCGAATTTCTGACTCGGGACACTAGTGTCGCGTGACGCAGCCGCGGGCGATCGTCTTGAGCGGGCGTCACGGTTGCGCAACGAGCACGATCCCGGCGGCCGTCACGTGTGCTTCAATGCTTTGATGAGGAGCGTCCGCAGCGCAAGGATCCCCTCTCGCAATCGCGGCACAAGCACGCGCGCTGCGGCGTCGCCGCGAACGCTGACGGTGCTTGCGGCGCTGCTGTGCCTTTTCCTCGCCTCCGGGGCCGATGCGATGGCCCGGCACCTCGGCATCGTCCCCGAGCCGCTTGGCGCGAAGACGGTCGACGCGCTGCTCGCGCGGTACGCCGTGATCGGGCTCGAGACGTGGGATGTCGTCGAGCGCGAGCTGACCGCGTACGCGGAGCGGTTCGATCGCGACGCGGCGCCGCGCATCGACGAGCTCTTCGAGCGGTATCCGCACCAGCACTGGATGAACCGGCCCGGGCTCAAGGGCGACGACGCCCGCGCGCTGCATCGCAGGGCGGTCGATGCGATCGCGGCATGCGATGACGCCTTCTTCGCCGACCTGGCCGCGCAGCTTGCCGACGCCCCCGAGACGACGAAGCTGGCCGTCGAGCGCGCCATGCTTGCGCGGCGTCGAGAGCGCTCCGACCGCCCATGGGGCCTGATGCATCTGCATCCAGTCCCGGTCGCCGAACTCGCAGCGCGGCACGCGCATGCGGCGCTCGATCCCGCCGCCTTCGATGCCGCGCTGCTGCGATGGGAGCGCGAGCGCGGCGCCCTGGGTGGCAGGTCTCGCGCGATCGCGTCGGCTGCGCTGGAATCGTTCGCGGCGCGGCTCGCGGAACGAGGCATCGAGCCGGAGCGCGACGATGCGACGCGGGAGCAGTGGTTGCCGGACGCATGGAACATCTGGGTCGAATGCTCCGTGTCGCTTCGCGCCAGCATCCTCGCGTGCGTGGCGCGCGACCGAGCCGCGATCGACGAGCTGGCCGCGCTCTTGCCACCGGACACGGCGTCGCGGCTGCGCGACGAGGCGATGATCGATGGCGGTTCCATGATTGCGCCATGGGACGCGCAGCTGGCGGGCGACGAACTCGATCGCGCGGCGCGGCTGCGCGGGGTCGAGCCATCGGTGCGCGCGGCGATCGCGGCGCTCGCCGAGACGTGGCGGGATCGCGATCGTCAGCTTCGGAACCAGCTTGCGGAGCTCTTCGAGCGCGAGTCGCCGTGCGAGTGGCCGCTTGCCGGAGGTGGGTGGACGCCGACGATGGATGGATCGGCGTTCGAGGCGCGCCGCAAGCGGCTTGAGGAATCGAGGCGCGACGCCAGCGCCGAGACGATCCAGCGGCTCTCGGCGCTGCTTGGCGAGCGGGCGACCGTCGTGATCGCGCCGACGCCCGAGACGAACGGGCAGCTTGATCCGGTCGAGTCGCCATCGGCGGAGGCGCGGCAACGAACCCGTCGCGACGAGCCGTGGATCGCGCATCGGACGCCACGACTGGCCGAGCCATGCGACTCCGCGCAACGTCTCTGGCTCGACTCCGGTCCGGTGGACGCCGCGTCGCTCCAGGCGATCGGCCGATGGGCCGGCGTCGACGTCTCCGCCGGGAGTCCCTGGCTGGCCATCGTCGCCGCCTTCGACTCCGACGTCGCTGCGCATCGGGCCGCGCGCGACGCGGCGCTCGGAGCGCCGGCGGCGCGCAACACCTGGCGATTCGACAACGAGCGCGGCTACACCCACGACACGGCGCTGAGCGACCAGATCGTCGCCGCCAGCCGCGACGAGGTCGGCTGGCTGGCGGAGCGCGAAGGGCGGATGTTCGACGACCTGGCCGCGTTGGCGCCGACGCCGTCGTCGCACCGGCGCGCGACGTTGGTCGCATGGGCGCGCGAGATCGACCGGGCGTGTGCGCTGCTGCACGTCGCGGCGCCGGAGTCGCTCGACCGACGCGCCGATGCGAACGCCTTCGGCATCGCGGTGGCGATGCTGGTTGGCGGGGCGCGTGGCGGTGTGGCCATCGGCGAGCGTGCGGTCGCCGCGGCGGATTCGCATGATTCTCATGATCCGGATGGTCCGCATGATTCAGCCGAGTCGATCGAGACGCTGCTGGCCGACCGCGGCCGATCGCTCGTCGACATCGTCCGTCGCCGCGCCGATCGAGCCCTGTCGCCGGCGACCGAGCTGGTCAGGCTGAGCGACCGTCGCATGTGGACGCGCGGCGAGGCGGCGACGGCGCTGGCGTCGCGGCGCGCCGAGATCGTCGCCCAATGGTGGCGCGACGATACCGCAGATCGTGTCGCGTTCATGGAGGGCCAGGCGGCGCTGATCGACGCCGTCGACGCTGCGCGCCCCGATCTCGCAGGCGACCTGCGCCGGCACTGGCGCGCCGCGGCGTTCCCGAACGTGCTCGGAACCGAACCCGCGATCGCTGCGCGGCTGCGCAGCGCCGTCGACGCGAGTGAACATGGCAGCGCCGAAACGGAAGCGCGCTTTGTCGCGGCCGACGACGCCGTCGTCGCTCGCCTGATCGAGGTGGCGGTCGGCGCCGGAACCATGACGGACTGGACGGACCGGACGGACCGGACGGACCGGACGCCGCAGGAGCTTGTCGCGCTCAACCTTCGGCTGACGGCGCTGGGCGATGCGCGCCGGGAGTTGGCCGATCGGGCGACAATCCGGTTGCGCATCGCGCGCGAGGAGGCGCAGCGACGTGGTGTGCGACAGTCAACTGGGACGCGTATCACCGCCCCCACGCCGCAACCGCCTCGATCGCCGGATCCCTTCCCGCGAAGAACGTCTCGCTCGTCTGCACGGCGGCGAGCTCGGGCATCAGCGAATCGGTGTCGATGCCGGGGTCGAAGGTCGTCGTCGAGTACTGCACGCGCAGTCCGGTGTTGGGACAGTCGAAGAACTTCACCTCGCCGAAGGAGCGAGGCTTCTGGCCCGTCGGCTCGCCGACCAGGATCGCGGCCGTCTGTCGATCGAGCTCGTACGCGTTGAGCATCGCCGACGAATAGGTGTTGCGGCCGATCAGCACGAAGAGGTGGCCGGTGACGTTCACATCGTCGCGCGACTGGAGTCCGGTGATGAGGGGCAGCAGCAACAGGCTGTTGCCGCCGCCGTTGCGGCGCAGGTCGACGACCACGCGGTCGATCGCCGGTGGGGCGCCGTCATCGCCGGGACGAAGCGCCGAGTCCGGCGCACGAAGCGAATCGGTCGCGAACTGGCTCACCTTCATGTCCGGCGCGTCGGCGCAGTGGTCGTACCAGATGTAGAAGATGCGATCGGCGGCGAGGATCTCGTGCCCCATCGGCGGACGCTTGGCGCGGCGAGTCGGCCCGAGAAGGGAGGGATCCGGCTGTTGCGCGAAGGTGGTCGTCGGCGCGCCCGGGACGATCGGCGCAATCCGCTGCGATTCGTGCGCGCCATCGGCGCGGATCACTGTGAGCGACACGGCGCCGTCCGCATCGGCGAGGCCGAGGCAGCGCAGCGTCTCCGGGTTCGCCATGGCCTGGATGATGCGGCTTCGTCGCGAGGCGTCGTTCTCCACGGGCACGACCGTCTGGATGCGCGCGGCGGCTTCGTCCACGGCGACGCCGCCGATCGTCTCGACGCGACCGCCGACGATCGACGCCTGCTCGCTCGGCGCCGCGGCGACGAAGATGCCATCCTGGAGCCACACGAGGCCGAGCGGATAGTTGGTGAGCGCCGGGATCATCGGCGGGCGGCCGTCGGCCGGCGGGTCGGGGTTGATCCAGACCGATGTGTGTCCGTCGCCAAGCGCCGCGATCGCGGCGCGCAGCGTCGTGTACGCGCACGCGTCGTCGAGCTGCGGCAGGTCGCGCCGCAGGGCGGCGAGATCCGCCTCGAACTCGGTGCGCGACCGCTTGAAGAAGAGATCCGGGTGGCGCTTCGGAAGCTCGACGGCGATGATGTCGAGATCGGCGTTCCACTTCGCCTCGCGCGTCGCGTCGGTCGGAAGCGGGTCGACATGGACGGGGCGGTTCGTCGTGCAGCCGACGGCGATCGCCGCGACGAGGGCGAGGGTCGCGAACGTGCGGAGATCAGGCGCGCGGTCGAACAGTGCTTGGATCATCGTCTCTCTCCCGGGACGACGGTAGGGTGAGCCCGCGCCGCCGCATCGACCGTCGTCCTCTCGCACCTGGGGACGGCCGATCCGACCAGCGGGCGGTCGTCGCTCCATGGATCAGGTTCCGGCTGCACGATCGATCCTGTTCCAACCGTCGCGTTCTGCTTGCGAGCTGGGATCCGTGCCCGCCGTGACGATCATGAGGATGCGGTCTGATACGGTGCGGCGATGGATGCACCGTCACCGATCGTGCCCGAGCAGACGGGGGCGTGGGGAAGCGCCGCCGGCGCGGGAGCGTTCGACGGCGTACGTCGACAGCGCTTCTCGTCGATCGCCCATGCCGATCATCTCTTCATGAGCCCCTTGGCCGAGGAGAAGGTCGACCACGTGCTTGCGCGCATGCGCCTCGCGCCGGGCGAGCGCGTCGTCGACATCGGCTGCGGCAATGGCGAGATGCTGATTCGACTCGTCGAGGCGTCAGTGCCGTTTGCGTCGTCCGAGGCTGGCGGCGCCTCGGCGTCGGCATCGATCGCAGCGCGCCGGCGATCGAGATGGCGCGCCGCCGCGCCGCCGAGCGGCGCTCTCCGATCGCGCGGACGCACATCGAATGGCGCGTCGGCGATGCGTCCGGGCTCGTCTCCGAGGATTCCGCGGTCGATCGCGCATTCGACGCGGCGCTGTGCGTCGGCGCGACCGGCGCATTCGGCGGATTTCAGCCGGCGCTTGGCGTGCTCCGGCGAATCGCGCGCCCGGGCGGCCGCGTGGTGGTGGGCGAGGGCTTCTGGCGCACGCCGCCCCATGCGGACTACCTGGCGGCGCTCGGCGCCACGGCCGATGAGATGACCTCGCATGCCGGCAACGTCGAGGCCGCGATCGCGTCGGGGTTCACGCCGCTGTACTCGGTGACGAGCAGCGACGACGAGTGGGATCACTACGAGGGGCTCTACCTGCACGCCATGGAACGATGGCTCGCGGAACATCCAGGCGACCCCGACCACGCCGCGTTCACGGCGCGCATCCATGCATGGCGCGACGCCTACCTGCGCTGGGGACGGTCCACGCTCGGCTTCGGCGTCTATGTGCTTCGATGTCCGGATCAGGGATGATCGCCGTCATGTCGGTTGGTCGGCACACCGACGACCGGCAGATGCACGACGAAATCGCTGCCGCGCCCGACGACCGAATGGGCGACGAGGCGTCCACCGTGCTCCTCGACGATGCGGCGCGCGGTCGGGAGTCCAAGCCCCGTGCCGCCCGGCTTCGACGAGACGTAGGGACGGAAGATCTCCTCGAGCTTCTCCTCGGCGATGCCCGGGCCGGTGTCGATCACGTGGATGCGCGCCTCCTGCGCGTCGCCCTCCACGCGCAGGATGAGCTCGCCGCGCCGCTCGAGGCTGGTCGAGCTCGGTGCGCCGCCCGCCGACGGCGGCACCATCGCCTGGATCGCGTTGAGCATGAGGTTGAGCAGCGCCTGCTTGAGCAGGTCGGCGTCGACCGTCGCGACGATCGGATGCGCGGGCAGGTCGGTCCGGAGCAGCACGCCCGACTGCTGGCACTGCGCCGAGAGGAAGTCGGCGAGCTCCTCGACGATGGCCCCGAGGTCGCGCGGCTGCGGATCGAGCTTGATCCGCCCCGCGTAGCGCAGGAAGTCGGAGAGGATGTTGCGCAGCCGATCGGCCTCGCGCTGGAGCGCCCCGAGCCGGCGCAGCACGCGGTCCCGCTGCTCGTCGGGAAGCGGGCTTTCGGCGATGTCCTCCGCGAGGAGCTGGGCGTTGAGGCCCAGCGTCGAGAGCGGGTTCTTGATCTCGTGGGCCAGTCCGCTGGTCATCGAGCCGAGCCGGCGAGCCGCTCTGGCCTGCCGCGCGGCGCTCGGCGTCGCGCGCGCGGGCCTCCGTGCGGCGTTGGAGCCGAGCGCGCCGCGGGGATCATCGCGATCGCGACGCGAGCCCCCCCCCCCCCCCGCGGCGCACGCGCCGCCGGTGAACCAGAGCCAGTTGCTCGGATCGGACACGGCGGGAGGGTAGCGGACGTCGCGCGCCGGTCGGCGATGCGCCGTCCGGACGCCGTTCCCGCGCGCCTGCCCGCGGCTCGGAGCCGTTCGCCTCGCTCAGCGCCGTCCGCCGCTGCCGGCGGGCCGGCCCGCGCGCGGGCCGCGATCGCCTCCGCGCCCGCCTCCGCCATGCGAGCGGCGCTCGCCGTCGCCGCCGCGCTCCTCGCGCGGCGGGCGCTCTTCCTCGGTCCCCGGCGGCGGCGGATCGAGCAGCGCCTTGCGCGACAGCTTGATCCGTCCGTTCTCGTCGATGTTGATGACCTTGACGCGCACGCTGTCGCCGATCTTGAGCACGTCGGTGACGGTCTTCACGTAGCCGTGCGAGAGCTCGCTCACGTGCACCATGCCGTCGGTGCCGGGCACGAGCTCCACGAACGCGCCGAAGTCCTTCACGCTGACGACCTTGCCCTCGTAGACCGTGCCGAGCTTGATCTCGGCGCCGAGCGCCTCGACCTCGGCCCGCGCCCGCTCGCCCATCTCCTTGTCGACGCACGCGATGAAGACCGTGCCGTCCTCCTCGACGTCGATCTGCGCGCCGGTGCGCTCCTGGATGCCGCGGATGGTCTTGCCGCCCGGGCCGATGAGCTTGCCGATCTTCTCCGGATCGATCTTGACGGTGATGATCGCCGGCGCGTACTTGCTGATCTCCGCGCGCGGCGCGGGGAGCACCTGCTCCATCTGCTCGATGAGCTGGACGCGTCCCTTGCGGGCCTGCTCGAGGATCTTCTCGATCTCGTCCACCTGGAGGCCGCGGGCCTTGAGGTCGAGCTGGATGCCGGTGATTCCCGTGCGCGTGCCCGAGACCTTGAAGTCCATCTCGCCGAAGAAGTCCTCCTCGCCGATGATGTCGGTGACGTGCGTGACCTTGCCGCGCGAGCTGGTGAAGCGCCCGACCGAGATGCCCGCGCACGTCGCCTTGATGGGCACGCCGGCGTCCATGAGGGCGAGGCATCCGCCGCAGACCGACGCCATCGACGACGAGCCGTTGCTCTCGGTGATGTCGCTCACCACGCGGATCGTGTAGGGGAATTCCTCGCTGCTCGGCAGGATGCCCAGCAGCGATCGTTCCGCGAGCGCGCCGTGGCCGAGCTCGCGCCGACCCGGGCCGGCGATGCGGCCCGCCTCGCCGGTGCAGAAGGGCGGGAAGTTGTAGTGCAGGTAGAACTTCTTGGCGTATTCGGGCAGGAGCCCGTCGACGATCTGCTCGTCCTTGATCGTGCCGAGCGTGCAAGAGACGAGCGACTGCGTCTCGCCGCGCTGGAAGAAGGCGGAGCCGTGGGTCCGCGGGAAGATGGAGACGGACATGTCCAGCGGCCGGATCTCGGTCAGTCCGCGTCCATCGGCGCGGATGCCGTGCTCGGCCACGAGCGCGTGCGTGACCTTCTTCTCCAGGATGCGGAACGCCTCCTTCGCGTCGCGCTGCCGCTTCTCGGCGGCCTGGTAGTCGCTGAAGGAGAGCCCGGCGGGAATCGCGAAGTGTTCCGCGAGCAGCTTGTCGCGAAGCTGGTCGACCGAGGTGTTGCGCTCGTTCTTGCCCTTGAGCTTGCGGATCTCGGTGAGATCCTTCTCGACCGCCTTCTTGACGAGCGCCACGACCTCGTCGGATGGCTTGGAAAGCTCGCCCATGCGCACCTCGGGCGCGCCGCACTTGCGGCGGAGCTCCTGCATCATCTCGAGGATCGGCTCGATGCCCTCCTTGAGACCGAAGCGGATGGCGTCGATCATCGTCGCCTCGTCGACCTCGGCGGCGCCGACCTCGATCATGTTGATGCCGTCGGCGTGGCCGGAGAGGACCAGGTCGATGTCGGAGAACTCGAGCTGGGCCTGCGTCGGATTGAGCACGAAGCGCAGCCCGTCGTCGGTCATGATGCGGCCGACGCGCACCGTCGCCACCGGACCCTGGAACGGCGCGTCGGTGAGGAAGAGCGACGCCGAAGCGCCGTTGCACGCCACGATGTCGGAATCGTTCTGGGCGTCGTGGCTCATGACGAACGCCTGGATCTGCACCTCGTCGATGAAGCCGTCGGGGAAGAGCGGCCGGATCGGACGATCCATCAGCCGCATCGTGAGGATCTCCTTCTCGTTCGGCGCTCCCTCGCGCTTGCGGAAGCCGCCGGGGAAGCGACCCGCCGCGGAGGTCTTCTCCCGGTAGTCGCACTGGAGCGGGAAGAAGTCCAGCCCGGGGCGCGGCTTGGCGCGCACGGTCGTGCAGAGGACGTAGGTGTCGGCGTACGACACCATGACGGCGCCGCTGGCGAGCTTGGCGATCTTGCCGGTCTCGAAGCGGAGCGTGCGGCCGCCGATCTCGCGCTCGACGATCGTGTGACGAACGGTCATTGGAACTGCCTTTCGGGTTGGCCCGCGTCGGCGGGCCGTGGTCATGCCGGAGCGTCCGCATCGCGGACGCGTGCGCGGGAGGCGTTGGCCGATCGGGAGAGGGCGCGTCGCGGGGAAGCGCCGAGGTGCCGATCGGGCCGTGCGCCCGGGGGGCCGCGCAACGGAAGAACGCGGACAGCGCAGCGATGCGGTCGCCACGGCGGCGTCGACCGAAGAGGCAGAAGACGTCGGACAGTCCCGTCGCGCCGGGCTCGATCGCGTGCGGTGCCGGGGAGGCATCGCAACATTCGACTCACCGCGGCCGCGTGGCTGTCGGTCGTCCGCTGCCGCTCAGCGCGGCCACCGCGGACGGCCGGTCACTTGCGCAGGCCGAGACGCTTGATCAGGTTCTGGTAGCGCTCGCGGTCGGCGAACGACAGGTACTTGAGGAGCCGGTTTCGCCGGCCGACCATGAGCAGCAGCCCACGGCGCGACGAATGGTCCTTCGGGTGGTTGCGGAAGTGGTCCTGGAGCGCCGAGACGCGCTCGGTCAGGATCGCCACCTGCACTTCGGGAGAGCCGCTGTCGCCGGGGTGACGCCGGTTCGACTCGACGGTCTCCTTCTTCTTGGTCGCTGAAATGGTCATCTTGAGGTCTCGTGGCCGCCGGTCGGGCGACGCGGTCTTTCCTTGTTTCGGTGAAGCGGAAAGTGTAGCGGGGGTTGGGGCCCAAGGCCAAGGCGTGAAACGATGGCGGACAACGCCCACCTACGATCGCCCGTGGTCCCCGAGGTTCCCACGTCCGGCCGAACCGAGTCGATGCGCGACTTCGTCGAACGCTGGACGCGGCTGGGGCCGATCCTTGCGCAGATCGAGGCGGAGGAGACTCGGAGCGCGGACGTCGCGACGACGATGCGTGCCTTCAGCGGCATGGTCCTCTTCGCCAACCGCATGCTGTCGCCGGAGAAGTCGTCCGGCCTCGTCGAGATGCAACGGCTTTTCGCCAAGCTGCGCTGATGAACGACCTGCTGCAGGCCGCACATCATGTCTGCGATGCGCTGAGCGCCGCCGGACTGCCGTACGAGCGGGGGCTTGTCGATCGCGCGACGCCCTTCGACTTCGGCGACGCCCGGCCCCTCCCGACCTGTTCCGCCGAGGACCTGATCGTGCTCAAGGCGTTCGCCGATCGACCGCAGGACTGGGTCGACATCGAGGGCGTCGTGCTACGGCAGGGGGCGGATCTCCGCTGGAACGCGATCATCGAAAGGATCGCCCCCCTCGCCGAGCTCAAGGACGAGCCGCCGATCGTGGAACGGCTTTGCGCGATGCGCGACGCCGGGCGCGCCTGAGCGACGAGGCCCGCGCGGTCGCCGCGCTATCCCTCCATCCGCTCGTCGAGCTTCGCCAACATCCGCGCGCGCCGCGACCGATCCTCCGCGCGCAAGAGCATCGCGCTTCCGACGACGATGGGCACCGCGCCGAAGCTGCCCTGCCAGTTGGCGTCGATGATGCCCACGATGACCAGGCCGATGCCCACGGCGATCAAGAGGCAGCCGAATAGCATCTTGCCCCAGCGGTAGGTCTCGCCGCGACATCCGATCGAGGCGGCCTTGGCCGCGTCCTCCAGGAGCTCGACGATCTCCACCGGCGGTCGTTCGCCGATGACAGGTCGCTGCTTGACGAGCCACTTCACGTCGGGATCGCCGCTCGACCGGATCTCTTCCATGAGGTCGGCGGAGGAGAGCGCTGGCCGCCGCATCGCACGCGGATCGCATGTGGCGCCGCATTCGGGGCAGGGGAACGCGCAATCGTCGGGAAGGCCGGCGAGGTCGTAGCCGCAAGCCGGGCAGAACCACGGTTGGTGTTGGAGCCAGCCGGGCCGGTCGACCAGGCGGTATGAGAGCGTTGCGACGAGAGCGCAGGCCAGTGCGCCCGAGAGCCCGGTCGCGCAGCAAGCTCCCAGGCCATTGGTGCGCGACGCGACGATGGCGCTGATCGTCACCACGACACCGGCGGACGCCACCCCAACCGCCGTCACGAGCCGCCGCCGCCACCGAAGTCGCGGCGAGCGCTGGATGCACAGCCGCGCGAGCCGTTCGAGGAGCGCAGCCTGGCGTTCGCTGATCTCATCGGCGCGCGGCGGCAACTCCGTCGACAGCAGCGGCGGCGCGTCGTCAAGTCCTTCCTGCGTACCGTCGTCGATCTCACGACGATCCTCGACCGGGCCGTCATCGTGTGGCGTCTTCACGGCGGGTGCAATGTACGACGGGTCGGGTGATCCTGACGATGCGGGAGCCTCTCGCGACAATCGACCAATCGACGCGCCGCCGCCGCATCGGCGGGATCGTCGCCGCCGTCGTCGGCATGGTCGCCGCTGCTGCGGCCGTTCTTTTCACCATCAAGTTTGGAGACGCGGCGTGGCGGCAACACGACGCCGCGCAGCGGTTCGTGCCGGTCGACGGCGTGGTGCTCGTCAGCAGCGTGCGGACGACGCGTTCCAGCAAGGGAAGCACGCACCATCGGGCGGTGATCGAATACAGCTATGAACGCGCCGGCGCAACGTACACCAGCAACCGGACCGACTTCTCGAATGGTGGCGTCGGCGGCCGGGGCAGCGCCGGTCGCGAGCGTGCGTCACTGCACGTCATGGCCCATCCAGCGGGCTCGACGATTCAGGTCTTCGTCGATCCCTTGATACCGGGAAACGCAGTGCTCCGCACTGGCCTTGCCGGAACCGACCTCCTGCCGCTGATCCTCGTGCTTGGTCTGGGCGGATTCGCGTCGGTCTTCATCGGCGAGGGCGCTGACCTGCTCCGGCGGCGCATGGACCGACCTGCGGCGGGGCGTCTGGTGGCGGACGACGGGAACATCGCCGTGGTCCGGCTTCCCGCAATCCCGCCGGCCACGGTCGCGGCGATCGTCCTGGTCCTCGGATCGGTGGTCGGCGGATTGCTCCTGATCGTCGTGACCGCCGGCGATCCTTCGATCAACGCCGTGCTGCTCGTCACGTCGGCGATCGTTGTCGCGGCGTTCATTGCGTACTGGTGGCAGCACGTCCGCAGCGCGTCTGGCGCTCACACCATCGTGCTGGATCGTTCGCGTGGCACGCTCGAGCTGCCGAAGCGACTGGCCGTGGATGGACGACGAGAGTTGCCGATCGGCGAGATCGTCAACGTCCGCGTGTCGCACGAGGAGCGTCGCGGAAGCAGGGGACAACGCTCCGTCGTGGCGCTGCTCGACCTCGTGATCGGACACGACGGCGGCGGACGCGTCGTGCGCGTGATGGAGTCGACCGACTTCGCGGAGATCGACGGGATGGCGGCGTGGCTGGAGGCGGAGACTCGTTCGGCAGGCGCTTGAGTTGACCCGCCCGGGCGGATGGCCCGGGCGCACCGTTGAGGCCGGAATCGCGCTTCACGTTGGGCGCTGCGGTCGCGGAGTGCGCTTTCTCGCTGAGCGAGAGCCGGCCCCCGCCTGTCGATTGGCGGGTGCCGACGCAACACCAAGGAGCAGCCCATGTCCAAGTTGTCGAAACTGCCACCGTCGTCCCGTTCAAGCCGCCCGCACGACCGCCGCAACATCGCTCACGCCGCGTTCCCGCTGGCCAAGTCGCTCGCCGCAGTCATCGCGGCGACGGGGTGCCTCTCGTCCAACTCGTCCGTGATGGCCGCCGACGGCCGCATCGTGATGGCCCACGACGAGTGGACGCTGAGCAACTCCGGCTTCAGCGGGCCGAGCGATCCCGGCGTCTTCGCGGTGAATGTCGTCGCATGGTTCAACGGGGGCCAGCCCGCAAACGTGCTCATCAACAGCGGCAACTTCGGCCTGACCGGAACGCAACTCAAGGCGTCCCTCGAGGGCGCCGGGAACACGGTGACGGTGTCGGCCGCGGCGCTCACGCCGGCCATCGCGATGCAGTACGACGCCATTTTCATCGGCGGCCAGGTGGCATCGGCGTCGGTGCTCATCGACTACGTCGAGGCCGGTGGCAACGTGTACGTGTGCGGAGGCACCGGCAGCATCAACGAGGCGACGGTGTACAACCTGTTCCTCAACCACTTCGGTCTCGGCTTCGAGCCGGGCGCTCAACGGCCTCCCACAACTGCACCGGCCGATCGCCTCGCCGCACCCGATCTTCGCGGGCGTCGACGCGCTCTTCGAATGGAACGGCACCAGCGTGCTCGATCTCGACGCCGCCGATCCGCGCAACGTCGTGCTCGTGAGCGGCTCGGGCGAAGGGCTCTACGCGGTGTACGACCCGGCCGCGGCGTGTGTCGGCGACGTCAATGGCGACGGCATGGTCGATGGCGCCGATCTCGGCGCGCTGCTCGCGGCGTGGGGGACGCAGGATCTCGATCTCAACGGCGATGGGATCAACGACGGCGCCGACCTGGGCGCGCTGCTCGCGTCGTGGGGGGCGTGTCGGTAGGGGCTGGCGTTGACATATGCGCCAACGGGTGAGTGCTGGACCTATCTCAGCGCCGCGCAGAAATCGTGGATCCGCCCCACCCCGCGCTCGATCGTCTCGCGCGAGCACGCGAAGCTCAGCCGCACGTGGTCGCGCGCGATGTCGCCGAAGTCCTCGCCCGGGACCACGGCGACCTTCGCCTCGTCGAGCAAGGCCTCGGCGAAGCTCGCGGCGGAATTGATCGATCGTCCGCCGGGACTCGTCTTGCCGTAGCAGCCGTGGATGCGCGGAAACGCGTAGAACGCCGAGTCCGGCGAGACCATCTCGAAGCCGGGCACGGCGCGAAGCAGCTCGTCGATCAACACGGCGCGCTCGGCGAACGCCAGCCGCATCGGCTCGATCGACGCGACCTGGCGCGTGAGCGCCTCGACGATCGCCGCGAAGACGAACGAGGTGATGTTGTTGGTCATCTGCCCCTGGAGCTTCGCGACCTCGGCGGCGAAGCCGCTGCCCGGCGGCGCGGCGAGGTAGCCGATGCGCCAACCCGTCATCGCGAACGCCTTGCTCATCCCGTTGATCGTGACGGTGCGGTCGCGCAGCGCCGCCAGCGAGCCCGGGGAGAGATGCCGGATCCCCGGCGTCACCTCGGGATAGAGAAGCTTCTCGTAGATCTCGTCGCTGATGACCACGATCTCCGGGTGCTTCGCAAGCACCTCGGCGAGGGCGCGGATCTCCTCGGGCGCATAGGCGATGCCGCACGGGTTCGACGGGCTGTTGAAGATGATCGCGGCCGTGCGCGGGGTGATCGCGCCGGCGAGCTGCGCCGGCGTGATCTTGAAGCGGTTGGACATGGCGCCGGGGATCTCGACGCACGTTCCGCCGGCGAGCGCGATCATCGGCGCATAGCTGACCCAAGCAGGCGTCGGCAGCAGCACTTCCTGTCCGCGGCCCGGATCGACCAGACATTGCAGCGCGAGGTAGATCGCGTGCTTGGCGCCGACCGTGATCACCACGTCGTCGGCGGCGCAGGCGACGCCGTTCTCGGCGACAAGCTTCGTGGCGATCGCGTGGCGCGCCGCGGGATCGCCGGAGGTCGCGGTGTAGCGCGTCTTGCCGGCGGCGAGCGCCGCGACGGCGGCGGCGCGGATCGACTCCGGCGTGTCGAAGTCGGGTTCGCCGGCGCCGAAGCCGATCACGTCCTCGCCGCGCGCGCGCATCGCCGCGGCGCGGGCGGTGACGGCCAGGGTCGACGACTCGCGGAGCGAGCGGACACGTTCGGAGAATCGCATGGGCGGAGAGGATAGCGGTGGTGCCACGCGGCAGGCATGCGACGGCGCATCGTGGCGCAGGATCCTGGCCTGCGCGCGTCGTCGACGTGTGGCAGCCCACTTCCGCGCCGTCCCTTGTGGTGCGAGCCTCTTCCTGCCTGGCAGCAGGGACGGCCGCACCGCAAGCCCGGCGGATGCGCGCGGATCAACTGGGATCCGTCTGGTCGCGCTGCACACCATCGCGACCAAATCCGAGCGCACGTGAAACCACCGCACAGGGGCGAAAGCGCAGCCATCGGAACTTCTTCCGGTTTCGCGGGAATCCCAGGATCTCGCGATACCTTCCCGGCCCGGTGATCGCCCGTGTTCACAGCTTCGTCCTTCAAGGCATCGACGCAGTGCCATGCGAGATCGAGGCGGACATCGCCCCGATCGGGATGCCCAAGACGACGATCGTCGGCCTCCCCGATGCCGCGGTGAAGGAGGCGGCGGAGCGGGTGCGCACCGCGATGCTCAACTCCGGCTTCGTGTGGCCGCAGCATCGCGTCACGATCAACCTCGCGCCGGCGGACCTGCGCAAGGAAGGTCCGGTCTTCGATCTTCCGGTGGCGATTGCCATGCTGCTGGCGGATGGGACCATTGCGCCTGCCGTCGAGCCGAAGCCCGATGGTGGACCGCAGCGGCCGGAGGTCGGCAGGATCCTTCGAACGGTGGCGCCATCCTGCGCTGGCGCGGTGCGCGATGGCGCCGAAGCGGCGCAGCGAACGGGCGAAGCCATCGTCCGCGAAGGTCCGACCGATTCGTCGGAGGACGAGGCCGTTCCGACGTTCGCCGACGGAGCAGCACGGCCCTGGCAACGAGCCGGCGCCTCGGCGCGTGGCGGACCGTGCGGCGAGGCCGGGAGGGCGCTCGCCAGTCCAGGCGTTGCGCTCGAGGCCGATTCGCGCACCGCTCCCTGCGTGCGCCCCGACGGCAAGGCCAACGCCACTTCGGACGCGACTCCGAACGGCGCTTCGGGCGCCACGCTCCACCCGGCCTCGCACGTCACGGCGCGCACCTCCGCCACGCCGCGCCCCGACCCGGACGCCTGGCTGCTCGCGGGCGAACTGGCGCTCGACGGTCGTCTGCGTCCCATCCGCGGCGTCATCTCGCTGGCGCTGCTCGCGCAGGCACACAAGCGCCGCGGCGTGATCGTGCCGGCGGACAACGCCTCGGAGGCTGCCGTGGTCGACGGGATCGAGGTCCGGTCGGCGCGGCATCTCGCGGAGGTCGTCGCCTTCTTCCAAGGATTGGCGCCGCTCGTGAGCCATCCCACGCTCGACGTCGACTCGCTCATCGCCGCCACGACGACCGAGATCGACTTCGCCGACGTCCGTGGCCAGGAGGCGGCGAAGCGGGCGATGACCATCGCCGGCGGCGGCGGACACAACATCCTGCTGATCGGTCCCGCGGGCACCGGCAAGACGATGATGGCTCGAGCCCTTCCGGGCATCCTGCCGACGCTTTCGCGCGACGAGGCGCTGGAGGTCACACGCATCTACTCCAGCATCGGCGCGCTGCCTCGAGGAGCGCCGGTTCTCGCGCAGCGCCCCGTGCGCACGCCACACCACACCGCGAGCACTCCCGCGGTCGTGGGCGGCGGGACGATTCCGCGGCCGGGCGAGGTCTCCCTCGCCCACCGCGGGATCCTCTTCCTCGACGAACTCCCCGAGTTCTCCCGCCTGGTGCTCGAGTCGCTGCGCGAGCCCCTCGAGGACGGGCACGTCACGATCGCGCGGGCCCATGGTTCGATCCGCTTCCCGGCGCGGGTGATGCTCGTCGCGGCGATGAATCCGACGCAGCAAGGGAACGGGCGGGTCGCCGACGTCGCGGGCGATCCGCGTGAGCGCTACCTCTCACGTCTCTCAGGCCCACTCGTCGATCGCATCGACCTCCACGTCGAGGTACCCGCGGTGCCCTTTCGCCAGCTCGCCGGGGACCGCCGAGGCACCGACAGCGCGACCATGCGAGCCCGCGTGCTTGCCGCGCGAGGCGTGCAGCGGGCTCGCCAGGGCCCGCGCACGAACAGCGAGCTCGGTGGCCGCCTCCTGGATCGTCATGCGCCACTCTGCGACGAGGGACGGCGCCTGCTCGGGCGCGGCGATGACCGGCTTGGGACTCAGCCGCGCGGGCCTACGACAAGATCCGCCGCGTCGCCCGGACGATCGCCGACCTCGATGGGATCGAGACGATCTGGCCCGAGCACGTCGCCGAGGCCGTCCAGTACCGCCTCTTGGACCGAAGACGATGATGGGCGATGAAAACTTCTCGGATTTGGCGTGTCAGCGTCCAGTCTTTTCCGCTTATTTGAATGCAGCCGCGGCGACGATCGCCCGGCCGATCCCACGCGAAACCACGCCCGAGCCCGTCGATGCCGCTTCGCTCATGCCAACCTCTCCACCTTCCGGCAACCACCGCTCACGCGGACTCCAGTAGACCTCCATGCGTTCCACCCCTTGCCCGCAGCGGCGCCTCGCGGCGGAAGTGGGTTGGGTGGAGCGCGAGAGTCAATTGGGACGCGTATCGCTCCTTCCAGCGGCTTGCCACCGGCGACTCGTTCGCCACAGAGGTTCGCATCGGCCCCGCCGCATCGACCGCTCGATTCGCCAAGATCGGCCGGGCGAGCCGACCGGATGAGTCCACCTGATACGGATTCCAGCAGACCTCCATGCGTTCGACCCCTTGCCCACAGCGGCGTCCCACGGCGGAATTGGGTGAGGCGCGAGAATCAACTGGGCCGCGTATCACGGCGGAATTGGATTGAGCGGGGCGCGAGAGTCAACTGGGACGCGCATGAGGCCATCCATCTTCGGGCAAATCGGCCCAGCCACGCAGCAAGGCACACACCCTCCGCCCGACACGACACACACCCTCGCTCGCCGCCGACATTCACGCGAACGCGGCATTCGAGGGACACGAACGGGTTCTCCATGACGGTGACGAGGCGCTCCTTCCGGGCGCCTTGTTGCCGTCCAGGATTTGATCGGCGCGCGCCAAAGGCGACAAGCGGCTCGCAATGTTCCGAACTCCCACGCCGCGCCCTCCGCCGTCACTCCAACTCCGCGCCCTCCGCGGCTGACTCCAACTCCGCGCCCTCCGCGGCCCTCCGCGGCTGATCCCAACTCCGCGCCCTCCGCGGCCCTCCGCGGCCGATCCCAACTCCGCGCCCTCCGCGGCCCTCCGCGGCCGACTCCAACTCCGCGTCCCCCGCGGCCAACCGCTACAACCCCGGCGCGAAGCCCCGTCGCATCGTGTTCTCGCACACCGCGCGCGGTTCGACGAACTGAAGGAGGTAGTCCCGGCCACCCGCCTTGCTGCCGACACCCGACATGCCGAAGCCGCCGAAAGGCTGGCGGCCGACCAGCGCGCCGGTGATGCCTCGGTTCAGGTAGAGGTTGCCGACGCGGAACTCGCGCCGCGCCCGATCGAGATGACTCGGCTTCCGCGAGTAGACGCCGCCGGTCAGCTTGTACGCCGTCGCGTTCGCCACCTCGAGCGCCTCGTCGAAGTCCTTGACACGGATCACCGCGAGAACAGGCCCGAAGATCTCCTCGTTGGCGAGGCGATGATCGGGCCGGATGCCGGAGAAGACCGTCGGTCCGACGTACGGCTTGCCGACGCGCGCCGCGAGTCCCTCGGGCACGGGGTGCGAGATCTCCAGCTTGCCTTCGCGGCTGCCGATCTCGATGTACGAGCGGATCTTCGTCGCGGCCTCCTCGTCGATCACCGGTCCGATGTCGGTTCCCGGCTGCGTCGGATCGCCGACGACGAGCGCCCGCGTGCTCTCCACCAATCGATGGAGGAAGTGGTCGTGGGCGCTCTCGACCACGATCGCACGACTGCACGCCGAGCACTTCTGCCCGCTGAAGCCGAACGCCGACTGTCGCACGCCGAGCACCGCCTCGTCGAGGTCGGCGCTGGCGTCGACGATGATCGCGTTCTTGCCGCCCATCTCGCAGACGACCTTCTTGACCTCGGATTGCCGCTTCGGATCGGTCTTTCCCGCGGCCTCGATGATGTTGAGCCCGACGCCCATCGAGCCGGTGAAGGCGATCAGCGCGACCTTGGGATGACGCACCAGCGCCGCGCCGATCACTTCGCCAACGCCCGGAAGGAATGCCAGCGCCTCGCGCGGCGCGCCGGCCTGCCAGAGGATGTCGCAGAGGATCTTCGCGATCGCCGGCGTCTGCTCGGCAGGCTTCACGATCACCGTGTTCCCGCAGACGAGCGCCGCGACGGTCATGCCGGCGCAGATCGCCAGCGGGAAGTTCCACGGCGCGATGATCGCCGCCACGCCGCGCGGCTGGTACCACTGCTGGTCGAGCTCGCCCACGAAGCGGCCGAGGCGCTCCGGCTCGAAGAGCGGCACGGCCATCCGCGCGTAGTACTCGCAGAAGTCGATCGCCTCGCACACGTCGGCGTCGGCCTCGCGCCACGGCTTGCCCGATTCCTTGATGATCACCGCCGAGAGCTCGTCGCGGCGCTCGCGCATGATCGCGGCGGCGCGCACGAGCACGTCGGCGCGCCTGCGAGGATCGGTGTCGCGCCAGCGCGGGAAGAAGGCGTGGAGCGACTCCACCGCCGCGTCCGCCTGCGGCGCGGTCGCGTCGTTGCGGACCACGGGAACCTTGGCCGACGCCAGCGCCGCGGCGAATCGCTCGCGCGCCGCTTTCTCGGCGAAGTTCCGCAGCGGCTCGGTGAAGAAGGGCCGATCGTCGCCGACGCCCTCGACCGCGGGCGAGAGCGCATGTCGCTCCGGTCCCTTCGCGATGCGCTCGACACCCGGATCGGCCTCGTGCCGGCGATGCGGCGACGCCAGAAGCGCCTCGTGCGAGGCGCCGTCGAGGAAGCCCGCCTTGAGCCAGCTCTCGTTGCTGGTGTTCTCGAGCAGCCGGCGGACGAGATACGCCATGCCGGGGATCATCTCGCCAACCGGCACGTACTCGCGCACGCGCAGCCCGTGTTCCTCGGCTGCATGCTTGAGCTGGTCGGCCATGCCGTGGAGCATCTGGAGCTCGATGGCGTTGTTGGGAAGGTTGTTCTTCTCGAGCGTCGCAAGCGCGAACGCGATCGAACGCGCATTGTGCGAGCCGAGCGCGAGCTTCACGCCGCCCTGGCCGCGCTCCCGCGGCGATTGCTCGATGAATCGCTTCGCCATGCGCTCGAACGATGCGTCGGTGTCGATCTTGCGGCTCCAGACGGGCACCGGCCAGCCTTGCTGCTCGGCGTTGATCGTCTCGTAGTCCCAGTACGCGCCCTTCACCAGCCGCACGGTGACGACGCGTCCGGTGCGCTTGCCCCAGTCGATGATGCGCTGGGCGTCCTCCTCGCCGCTTCGCAGGTACGCCTGCATGGCGAGGCCCGCCTCGAACTCGACCGCTTCGCAGCAGCGCATGAAGAGCTCGAGCGTGAGGTCCTTCAGCGCGAATTGCTCCATGTCGAAGTTGACGAAGACGCCGCGTTCCTTCGCGGCGCGCAGCAGCGGCAGGATCGCCTCCATCAACCCCTTGATGGAGCCCTCGGTGTCGATCGCGTCGGTGCGCGCATGCAGCGACGAGATCTTGACGGAAACATTGCATCGCGGGATCGGGCCGAGATGGTCGCTCTCCAGCCGCGGGTTCGCCGGCCAGCTCGCCACGTCGCGCGGCAGGTTCTCGATGAGATCGCGGTACTTCGCCTGGTACGCGGCGGCCTCCTCGTCGCTCACGCACGCCTCGCCGAGCAGATCGACCGAGAAGGCGAGACCGTCCTTCCAGAGCTTGCGAAGTTCCGGCAGCGCGCTTCTGGCGTCCGAACCCGCGATGAACTTCTCGGCCATGCCGGTGATCTGCCCCGACATCGTGCGCGCCATGAGTCCCTTCGCGAGGCCGCCCATCTTGAGCCCGAGATCGAACCCCGGCGGCGGCGTCACGCCCGGCTGCGTGAGGTAGTCGACCAGGTGCTCGTGCACATGCTCGGGCGTGCGCAACGTCGGAAAGGCGTCGACGAAGCGAAAGAGCTGCACCTTGAACGCCTCGTCCTTCATCGACCAGTCCATGAGCTTGTCCGACCAGAACTGCGTCGACAGCATGCCGGACTTGTTGCGCCGCGCGCGATCGAGCAGTTCCGAACCGATCGCGATGATGCGGGCTTCATGCGCCGGATCGTGGGCGAGCGGCGCGCCGATGTCTGCCGCATCCGGTCGCGCCGGCGCCGCCGGGCGCGGCGCATCGGATGGTCGTGCTGCGGACTTGCCGCGGGACTTGAAGAGGAATGCCATGTGTGGGGCGAGGCGGGGCGATGGTCGAGCGCAGGTTCCGTTCACACGTGCCGTGTGGTCCGTCGTCGAGCCCTTCGGTCCAGGGCGCTCGAAACGGATCGAACGGCGCGCAGGATAGGGCCGTCGCGTTGTCGTGCAGGCGTCTCGCGGCGGCGCGCAGCGGGCGGCGCCGCTCCGGCGATCACTGTCGCTGCTTGCCCGCGAAGAGCGGGCTGCGCGGATCGCCCCCCGCAAGCAGGTACGCCAGGAGGTCGCGGACCTCGTCAGGATTCATGCGGTCGATGAGGTGCGGCATCATCGGCGAGACCAGCGACGGCGCCTCGGAGACGATCTCGCTCGCGGCGATCGCCTGCGACGCGTCGGGATCGAGCATGTTCTCGACGACGCGCACCTCGCCGTCGCTGCGTGCCACGATCCGGCCGACGATCACGCGATCGTCGCGGAGGCGCAGCTCGGTGAAGCGGTATTGATCCGAGACCACGCGGCTTGGCTCGACGATCGCCTCGGCGATCTCGCGCGGTCCGAAGCGACCCGCGACCGAGCTCAGATCGGGGCCGACCAGGCGTCCGGTGCCGGCGAGCCGATGGCACTCGATGCACATCGCGGCGGCGAACATCTTCCGGCCGTTCTCGAGGTCGCGGCCGCGCAGCCCGTCGCCGCACAGCGCGGCAACCTCGTCGATCGTCCAGGCGCGGCCGGGTCCGACCGGCATCGGTGGCGCCGCTCCCGTCGCGGGCATCGGTGGCGCGGTCGATGCGAAGCGCTTCCGCTCCGGCTCCGGGAGTTGCGCCAGCGCGTCGGCGCGGATGTTGTCGAGGAAGCCCGCGAAGCTCAGCCCGCCGCTGGTGCGCTTGGCCGAGTCGAACCATGCGAAGTAGCGGCTTCGAAGCGCGGGCGTCCAGCCCCGCTTCGCGTTGCGAAGCGAGAGGGCGAAGTGCACCTGCTGCCGCTGCGGCTGGTGGGCGGCCATTTGCAGGATCGCGCCGGCGTAGGTGGTGTTCCGGCCGAGCAGCTCCCGGTCGATCGGCTCCGGCGCGCCTTCGTCCGGCCGTTCCATCAACGCGAGGGCCCGCGCGACGACGACCGGTGAATCGAGCGACACAAGCAGGTCGCACAGCTCGCGATCGACGAAGTCGTCGCCGCTCGGGAAGTTTGGTTCGGCGGCGGCGGCGATGGCCCGACACCGCTCGTCCGACGGACGGCCGAGCCGGATCAGGCAGAGCGCTCGCGCGCGCAGCAGATCGAGCCGCGCCGCGACGTCGAGCGTGCTCCAGTCGATTCCGTCGAGGAGGTCGTGAAGCCGTTCGCGCGACGAGGTCGCGCCGCAGCGGGCGGCGGCGATCACCGCGGCGACGCGGCGGGCGGGCGAGGGTTCGTTCCACAGTCGATCGATCCAGCGGTCGATCGGCTGATGTTCCAGCGCCGTCCGCGCGGCGAAGCGCACGAAGCGATCGGCGTGGTCGAGCAGTGGCCAGATGGCCTCGATGGCATTGGCGGGCGCGTCGGGCCGGTGCAACGCCTCCATCGCGCGGCGCGCCTCGAGGGCGTCGTTTCGGCGTGCGGGTCGCTCGGCGGTGCTCGCTTCCGTCTTCGACGCGATGCGCGACGCGCCCGCACCCCCCACCCAGCGCACGCGATAGACCGCGCTCGCGGCGCCGCGGCCGCCGACCACGAAGTAGAGCGCACCGTCGTGCGCGTTCGCCACCGCGTCGGCGACCGGAAGCGGGCTGCCGGTGAGAAACGGCCGCGAAGTAGCCTCGAAGGTCGCGCCCTTGCGCTTGAGGTCGAGCGCGTGCACGGTCCCGAAGGTCCAGTCGAGCGCGAAGAGCGCATCGCGCCACGGCGCCGGAAACGACGTGTCGTAGCCGAAGACGAGTCCAGTCGGCGATCCTGGACCGAGGTCGAGCGTCGCCGGCAGCGAGTCCGGGTAGTACGCGGGCCAGTTCGCCGTGCCGGAGCGCCAGCCGAACTCGGCGCCGCTCACGACGTGGCAGAGCCGCGTGGGCCGATACCACGGCGCGCCCATGTCCCACTCCATGTCCGAGTCGTACGTGAAGAGCTCGCCATCGCGATCGAAGGCGAGGTCGTAGGAGTTGCGCAGTCCGATGGCGACGAGCTCGAACGTCGTGCCCTCGCGATCCATGCGGCACACCCAGCCACCCGGCGCCAGGATGCCGACCGCGTGGCCGTTCGCGTCCCACAGCCGCGGCAGGAGATTGTCCTCGCCCCAGATGCGCGGTGGCAGCGATCGCTCGGGGTCGGGCGTCTTGGTGTGGTTGCCGCCGACGATGTAGAGCAGTCCATCGGGTCCGGCGACGATTCCGTGCGGACCATGCTCGCCTTCGCCGCGAATGCGGCGCAAGAGCGTGGTCTCGTCGAAGCGATCGTCGCCGTCGGTGTCGCGCAGTCGATAGACGCCCTCGCCCGACGCGCGCGGACCGGCCACGACGCAGTACAGGTCGCCGTCGACCACGGCCAGTCCGTGGGCGGCGCCGACGGGAGAATCGATCGGCTCGACGGTGGTCGCGCCGGCATCGGCGCCGATCGGCATTGGCGTGATGCGGTAGAGCCCGCCCACCTGGTCGCTCGTGATCAACCGTCCGCGGCCATCCACCGCGAGGCTGACCCAAGAGCCTTGCGTGCGCGGAACGGCGTAGACGAGCTCAGCGACGAAGCCTTCCGGCACGGCGATCCGCCGATCGATCGTCTCGCCGCAGAGCCCCGCGATGTCGCCCCAGGGTGGATCGCCGAGCGACGCGATCACGGTGGCGGGCTTCGTGCCCGCGGCGCCGTCGACGACGCTCCACGAGTCGTCGGTCACGATCGTGCGCTTATCGCCGGACTCCTCGACCAGCTCGAGGAACGCCGCGACTCCCGCAGGACCGCCCTCGTTGTGCGCGTCGATGGTCACCAGGGCGTCGCCGGCGTTCCGCGCACGGTCGCCGAGCTTCGACCGCAGGTCGACCGTCGTGCAGCGCTGCCACTCGTCCGCCGTCGCGATGGCCGCTCCATCGAGCGAGACCTCCGCGCGGTTGTCGGCGCTGAGCCGAAGCACGGCGCGGGAGAGCGGCCCCTTCCACGCGATGCGCCGTTCGACGATGCATTGCTCGCTCGGCGTCGGCGCACCGCTGGTCCAGATCCACTTCGGTCGCGGCGCGGCCGGCGCCGGGACGAGCGCCGGCGCCTCGGTGACCGCAAGCGCAGCCTGCCGAATGGCGTCGAGGCCGGTGGGTGTCGACGCGGGGCCGGAGTCGCGGAACAACGACACCAGCGCGATGGTCGCCACCGCCATCGTCGCCACCAACGCGACGGCGACGACTCGAAGAAGCGCGCCGGTGCCGTCGTTTCGCTTGGCTGGGTTCACAAGGCAGTTGTAGGAGCTTTGCGCGGCACGCGGGTGCGATCGCGGTGGATCGACCGGAGGCCGTGTGACGCCCGACGCCCGACACCCGACGCCTCGCCTACCGGCACGCCCCCCATGCCGCGAGCAAGAGCGAGAGATCCAGCGGACCGATCACGCCGTCGCCATCGAGATCGGCGGACGAGAGATCGCCGCCCCATGCGCCGAGCAGCAGGCCGAGGTCGCCGCTGCCGACCGCGCCGTCGCCATCGATGTCGCCGGCGCAGCGCACGGTCACGAACGCCGCGTCGGTGACGACCTCGCCGCACGCGGTCGTGACCGCGAGCGTGTACACGCCCGCGTCCGCCGCGCTGGCGTGCGCGAGCACGAGCGTGTCGCTCGTGGCGCCGCCGATGTTGTCGCCGTTGGTCAGGTCGACGTCGTCATGTCGCCACTGGAAGATCGCGGCCCGGGCGTCGTCGACGATGGCGTGCGCCGAGAGGACCACGGACTCGCCGGCATCCACCGTCGTGTCGTGCGGTTGGCGGGTGATCCACGCGAGCCCCGTCGCACCCCAGATCGCGACATGGGAGACCTCGAAGTCGTCCGGCGCCTGGAGCGGTGCGACGCGGTGAAACCCGCCTCCGACAGCGAGACGATGCTGCGGAAGCGTCGCCAGCGCCGCGACGCGCGTGAGGTTCGCGGTCGACTCGACGCCGCCGCCGACCGTCGTCAGCTCGCCGTCGACGCGCTTCAGGAGATTGTGCTGCTGCGCACCGATCGTCAGGCTTCCGCCGATGAAGAGCGCCGGTCCGGAGCCGTCATCGTGCATGCGCAGCGCGGCGACGCCTCCTGCGAGTCCGTCGCCCCAGGACGTCCACCGCGTTCCGTCCCAGCGGCCGACAAGGTTGACCGGAACGCCGTCGAGCGTGGCGAACTGCCCGCCGACGACGAGGGCGGGCCCGCGCTCGTCGTCGATGGCCAGCAGGGCGGTCGCATAGCCGATGCTGCCGCTCGCAAGCTTGATGCTGTTTACCACCGTCTGCCATGTCGAGCCGTTCCATCGTCGAAGCAGGTAGCTTCCCGCGTAGATCGCCGGCCCGCCGCCATCGTCGAAGACCTCCAGGGCGTAGGTTTCTCCCGGCATTCCCGCACCCAGCGCCGACCACGTCGTTCCATCCCAGAGGGCGATGTTGTTGGCCGCCACCCCGCCGACGCTTGTGAAGCGCCCGGCGATGCAGAGCCTCGGTCCGTCGCCCAGGTCGACCACCTTCATCGCGATGACGTAGGGAGAGCTTCCGAGCACGCTGCCGATGGAGGACCAGTGCATCCCGTCCCAGCGCGCGAGTCCGTTCGTCTCGACGCGTCCGGCGGTCGAGAAGATCCCTCCGACGTAGAGGGCCGGGCCGCTTCCGTCGTCGAACTCGACGAGGTCGCTCACCGTGACCGTGAAGCCGCCGAGGCCTCCGTCCAGCGCCGACCAGTGCTCGCCGTTCCATCGCGCGATGCCGCGCGTGGAGACCTCGCCGGCCTGCGTGAAGTCGCCGGCGACGTAGAGCGCCAGCTCGCCATCCTCCTCGCGGGCCAGCATGGCGCCGGCGCGCATGTCCACCCCAAGGCCGGGCACGTTCCGTGGAACGGGCTTCCACGCGTTGTCGTCGCCCAGTGCCGCGACGCTGGTCATGCGCGTGACGTAGCGATGCTCGAAGCCGCCGCCAACGACCAACCGGTCGGCGCCATCGAGCGTGGCATGGCCAAACGCCAGGACCGCGCCGTCGAGCCCGCCTTGGATGGTGTCGAAGTCCCAGGCCGAGCCCGTCCAGCGACCGACCGAACCGCCGGAGCCGGCGACGTGCAGGACCGGGCCCGCGCCGAGATCGATCGACGCCAGCGCGGTCGGCTCGGAGAAGAAGGATTGCATCGGCGACCACCAGCGACCGTTCCAGCTCGCGACGCGCTGCACCGGCACGCCGCCGGCGATGGTGAAGAGGCCGGACGCGCAGAGCTTCGGCCCCGTGCCATCGTCGAACGCGGCGAGCTGCGACACGCGGTTGTTCACGCCACCGCCGATCTCCGACCACGCCGCGCCGTTCCAGCGGGCGAGCCGATACACGGTCATGCCGTTCACGCTCGTGAACGAGCCGCCGACCGCCAGCGCCGGACCGGCGCCATCGTCGAAGACCTCAAGCGCGCGCACGATGTTGTTGAAGACACCGATCGTCTGCCACGTCGTTCCGTCCCAGCGCGCCACGAACGAACCTTCCACGGTGCCGCCCGGGCCGCTTCCGCCCGCGAAGAGCGCCGGACCGGTGCCGTCATCGAAGATCGCAAGGTCGCGAACCTCGCCGACGAGACCGGGGCCGAGCGGCGACCACGTCGATCCATCGAAGCTGGCCACGTGACTCGCGGCCACGCCACCGAGCTTCGTGAACGTGCCGCCGGCGACGAGCAGCGCGCCGCGCTCGTCGCCGGCCGGCAGCGCCGCGAAGGCGACGATCTCGCCATCGGCGCTGTCGCCATCTGCCGGTCCGACCGCCGACCACGCGACGCCGTCGAAGCGCGCGACGTTCTTGACCGCGACGCTCGTCGCCATGCGGAAGTTCCCGCCCGCGTAGAGCGCTGGTGCGCGAACGCCATCGCCACGACCGCCACGTCCACCGCGCCCGTTCGCGAACGTGGCGTCGTCGAACTCGAGGAGCGCCTTCACCGGACCGTCGATGCCCGGCAGCATGGAGATGCCGCGCTGCCAATCGGGCTCGCACGCGGCATCGTCGGCGCGGACGGGTGTGGCCATTCCGGCCAGCGCCGCGAGGACCACGACGACGAGCGGGTGGCTCCGATGCGCCATGTGCGTGCTGCATGGACGGCGATACGGTCGGGGATGGCTGATCATAAGTCCAGCGTAGCAATGGAATTACGCATTGCAATGGGCGAGCCGGCGGTTACGCTGCGTGCATGGCACTCTCCCGGTGGTGGATCCAGAGTCGTGCGTCCGCGGTGCGACGGATCGTGCTCTCCGCGGCGCTCGCCGCCCTCGCCCTCGACATCGCGCTCGCCGAGCCGCCGTGCCCGGCGCATTGGCGCGACACCGGATTCAAGGTCGGGTTGGTCAACGAGATCGGCGGCTTTCAGTTTGGCGCGACGGTCTACGCCCTCGGCGTGCATGTCGCCGATGGTGCACCGTCGCTTGTCGCCGGCGGCTCGTTCACGACTGGTTTCGACCTTCCCCTGCCGCGCGTCGGGCGCTGGGCGGATGGGCAGTGGAACTCGCTTGGCGCCGGATTTTCGGCGAGCGTGCAGGCGACCGCGCACTTCGACGGCGGTTCCGGTGACGAGCTGGTCGTCGGCGGCGCGTTCACGAAGAGCGGCGAGGCGACGGTCGCACGCGTGGCGCGCTGGAACGGAACGCAATGGCTTCCACTCGGCGGCGGCGTGAACGCGACCGTGCTCGCGCTGGCGACCTTCGATGATGGGAGCGGTCCGGCGCTCTATGCCGCCGGCGAGTTCACGCAGGCCGATGGATCGCCGGCGAATCACATCGCGCGATGGAGCGGTTCGAGCTGGTCGCCGCTGGCGTCGTTGGGGGGAACCGGCGTCGACGGAGTGGACGGCACGGTTCGCGCGCTGGCGGTCTTCGACGATGGCTCGGGTCCGCGTCTCTTCGTCGGCGGCGATTTCCTCAATGCCGGTGGACAGCCGGCGAAGCATGTGGCCGCATGGAACGGACGTGCGTGGTCGGTGGTGGGTCCCGCACCGGCGTTCGGCCTCGACGCGGCGGTGAACGCGCTCGCCGCCTTCGATTCCGGTTCCGGCCCGAAGCTCGTCGCCGGCGCGGCGTCGGGCAAGGTGCACTCGTGGAACGGCGCCGCATGGAGCCAGATCGGCAGCGGCAACGGCGCAGTGCTCGCGCTGCACGCGACGACGTTCAACGGCGCGCCGGCGTTGCTGGTCGGTGGCCAGTTCTATTCGATCGGCGCAGGCGTCCCCATGGTCTTTGCGCCGTACATCGCTCGCTTCGACGGAACCGCATGGAAGAAGATGGGCTATGCGGGAAGCACGGTCCGGGCGATCACCTCCGTTCCGGCTGCGCCGAACGCGGAGTCGCTGGATCCGACGCTCTACATCGGCGGCTCCTTCGCCACCTGCGACGGCGGGGTTGCGGAGGCGATCGCGCGGTGGAACGGAGAGCACTGGGTGCGCGTCGCGCCGCCGCTGCCTGGATTCTGGGCGGACAACATCGTCTACGACGCGACGACGATGGTCGTCGACGGCGAGCTGACGCTTGTCGTGGCCGGCGTCTTCCAGATCGCCGGCGGCGAGTCGATTCCAACGATCGCGACCTGGCGCAACGGCGAGTTCGCACCGCTGGGCGAGCCGCTGGCGGGCAGCGCGTACCGCCTGTTCCCGTCGACGCGCCAGCCCGGCGTGCTCTATGCCGTCGGCAGCTTCGAGGACGGCGACGGGCTCGCGTCGACGGCGTTCGGAGTGATGCGTTGGGACGGTGCCGCGTGGGTCGGCATGGCGAGGATCACGTCGAGCTATCCCGCGCCGTATGGCTACGCGTTGATCGAACACGACGATGGCAGCGGTCCGGCGCTCTACCTCGGAGGCACGTTCGACGGCGTCGAAGGTGTCGCGGCGCCCGGACTGGCCCGATTCGACGGCACGTCGTGGTCGCCGGTCGGCGGACTCTTCGACGACGACGCCCAGATCTGGGCGCTCGCGCAGTACGACTCCGGCGACGGGCCGCGGCTGTATGCGGCCGGCGGCATCTACGCGATCGGCGGCGTCTACACGCCCGATGGCGTCGTGAAGTGGGACGGCGTCGCGTGGTCGAGCATCGGTCTCGCGACCGGCATCGATCCGCCGTGGGCGATGCATGTGCACGACGACGGGAGCGGTGCGAAGCTCTACATCGCCGGCGACTTCGGCTACTTGGCCCGCTGGGATGGACGGACGCTCGAGAACCTCGGTTCGCTCGGATGGGCTCGCCGCAAGTTGATCACGCACGACTTCGGCAGCGGTCCGCGCCTGCTCGTCGCAGGCTTCCAGGGCACGGTCGTCCCCGCGGTCAGTTCATGGAACGGGACGGCGCTCGCGCCGGTTCCCGGTGTGATCAGCAATGCGACGTCGATGGCCTTCGATGGCGCCGCGTGGACGCTCGCCTCGCTGCCCGATGGCCGCCTCGTCCTGGGCGGCCAGTTCCGCTGGCTGAACGAGGTCGCGGGCACTCGGCCGATGGCGAACCTGGCGCTGTACGACCCGAGCGCCGCGCCGTGGATCGTCGACGGCCCCGACGACGTCCTGGCGCGCGCAGGCGAGACCGTCGTCCTCGCGGCGACGCTCTTCGAGGATCCGCCGACGGAGCCCGTCACGTATCAGTGGCGGCGCGACGGTGCGCCGCTTGTCGACGACGCGCACGTGTCGGGCGCCGCCAGCGCCGTGCTGGTGCTCGCGGCCGTGGGCGCGCGCGACGTCGGCGCCTACGACGTGCTCGTCGGCAATGACTGCGGCGCCAGCGCCAGCCCAGCCGCCACGCTGAAGCTCACCTGCGCCGGCGACGTGAACCGCGACGGCGCCGTCGACGGCGACGACCTCGGCGCGCTGCTCGCCTCGTGGGGCACGGCGGACGCGGCGATGGACCTCACCGGCGACGGCATCGTCGACGCGGCCGATCTCGCGGTGCTCATCGCGGCGTGGGGTGGATGCTGATCGACGCGGGCTGCCAGGCGGCGCTCGCGCGGCATCATCCCCAGACGCCGAGCAGCAGCCCGAGATCGGCGCCGTTCACCTCGCCATCGCCATCGAGGTCGCCGTTGCCGGCGCCACCCCATTGACCGAGAAGAATGCCGAGATCGGCGCCGTTGACGAGCCCATCGCGGTTGAGGTCGCCGAAGGGAATGGTCGGGGACTTGATCTCCAGCCGGAGCATCTTCGCCTCCGACGGCACGCCGTCGGGGTTGAGCACGAAGAGCATGTAATAGCCCGGCGGGGCGAGGTTGCCGTTGGCTGGCGCGGTGGCGACGATCGAGGTCGCGCCGAGTTCCGTCTTGCCGTCGACGTAGAAGTCGAGATCGAGATGGCGCTGGTCGAAGTTCACGGAGTGCGTCGTCGAGCCGAGCCGCACCAGGGTGATTCGATCGACGCCATCGCGGTCGAAGCCGGGAACGATGGCGCTGAGGTCGAACGGCTGTCCATAGACCACGTTCGTCGGGGCCGTGACGATCTCGGGGCGCGCACCCCGGAACAGATACGGCGGCTCGTACACCTCGCCCCAGAAGGCGCTCTCGCCGCTGTTCTGCCCGGCGACGACCACCCGGCCGTCGGGCAGCAGCAGGGCGGTCGAGTGGTACATGCGGCCGTAGACGTGCGGTGGAAGCATGATCCACTCCTCCGTGGCCGGGTCGTACATCTCCGGGATCATGACCGGATTGTCGTAGTACGCCTGCAACCCGCCGCCGATGGCGAGGACCTTGCCGTCGGGAAGGATCACCGGGTTGAGATGGAATCTCGCGAAGTGCATCGACCCGGTCGGCGTCCACCGCGGCGAGGGCGAGCCGAAGTCGATGATCTCCGCGGTGTTGGTCGCCTCGCCGCATTGTCCTCCGAAGACCATCACGCGATCGGGCTTGCCCGGAAGGAGCACGCTTCCGCCCGCGTAGCGGTAGCAGACGTCGGTCTGGGCATCGACGAACGACCAACCGGTCCCGAACGTGAAGGTCAACGCCCAACTGTCGGGGCCGGTCTTGGCGACACGGCCGTCGCTCAACAGGTGCAGGCGCGGAAAGAGCGCCAGCTCGAGCTGGCCCTGCGGCACCACACGCATGCCTTCGCCGGGGACGTAGTGCTCCATGATGTTGGTCGGGTCGCACTGGTCGTTGAGTCCGGCGACGGTGATGACGCTGCCGTCGGCGAGCGTCAGGTTCGTGGGGTACCAGCGTCCGGTGGCCATCAGGCCCAGCAGCGTCCACCCCGCGCTCGCACCGAACTGGTACATCGTCCTCCGGCCCTGGAAGTTGCATTCGTAGTCGTTGCCGCCGGAGATGAAGAGCGAGCCGTCCGCGAGGTGCGAGATTCCGCTACAGAAGAGATCCGAGTCGACGTCCACGTTGGAGAACGCGCCGGTGGTGGGATTCCACAAGCGTGCCTGGGTCACCAGCGGCGCATAGGGCACCGAGTAGTGCAGCACGCGGCCGTCGGGAAGAAGCGCTCCGTGAATCGCGATCACCGGCCACGGCGTTGGCGGCTCCCAGTGGCCGTAGATCGACGGATCGACTCCGGCGACGCCGCCCTGGCCGCCGCCGCGCGTGGCGACGTAGTCGAGGAAGGTCTGCATCCACGCCGGATCCACGGAGGCTGGGCCATTCAACCAGCTCTTGGCCGCCAGCACCTGGTCTTCCGAACCGTCCAAGGCGTTGGGCGCCACGGGCGGACAAGCGAGCGACAGCACAGCGAGCGCGAGCGACAAGAGCATTGATCGGACCCCAGAGAATGGTGCGAAGATTCGTCGGGAACATCACCCGGAGAATGTCAGGAGGACTGACAGGACGTCCGGATCATAGTGATCGGAGTGCTGCCGGGCAACGCCGGCGTGGGGCGTCGGGCGCGTCCAAGTTGATTCTCGCGCGCCACCCAACCCAATTCCGCCGTGAGACGCGGCTGTGGGCAAGGGGTCGGGGGCGCACCGATCGCGCGGGGCTCGGTCCATGCCCCTCGTTTCGCTCTTCGCTTGTCGCGTCACTTGCCGGTCACGCCACCGTGATCGTCCGGTCGAGGTAGACGTCCTGGATCAGGTTCAGCAGGGCCACACCCTCGGCCATCGGGCGCTGGAAGGCCTTGCGCCCGGAGATGAGCCCGGTGCCGCCGGCGCGCTTGTTGATGACCGCGGTCCGAACGGCGTCGGCGAAGTCATGCTCGCCGCTGGGGCCGCCGGAATTGATCAGGCCGGAGCGCCCGCTGTAGCAGTTGAGGAGCTGATATCGCGTCAGGTCGATGGGGTGGTCCGTGCACAGCTCCGTGTAGACGCGCTTGTCGATCTTGCCGTAGCTGGAACTGCCCATGTTGAGCGCGGTGTAGCCGCCGTTGAGCTCCGGCAGCTTCTGCTTGATGATGTCCGCCTCGATCGTGACGCCGAGGTGGTTCGCCTGGCCGGTGAGGTCGGCGCTGAGGTGGTAGTCCTTGCCATCCTTCTTGAAGGCGCTGTTGCGCAGGTAGCACCAGAGCACGGTCGCCATGCCCAGCTCGTGCGCGTGGTGGAAGACCTGGGCGACCTCGACGATCTGGCGCGAGCTCTCCTCCGAGCCGAAGTAGATCGTCGCGCCGACCGCCGTGGCTCCGAGGTTCCACGCCTCCTCGACCGTTCCGAAGAGGACTTGATCCGCCTTGTTCGGATAGGTGAGCAGCTCGTTGTGGTTCATCTTGACGATGAACGGGATCCGGTGGGCATACTTGCGGGCGACGGAGCCGAGCACGCCGAAGGTCGTCGCGACGGCGTTGCAGCCACCCTCGATCGCCAGCTTCACGATGTTCTCGCCGTCGAAGTAGAGCGGGTTCTTCGCGAAGCTCGCCCCGGCGGAGTGCTCGATGCCCTGGTCCACCGGAAGGATCGACATGTATCCCGTGTTCGCCAGCCGGCCGTGGCCATACATCGCCTGGAGCGACTTCAGGACCTGCGGATTGCGGTCGCTGCCGGCCCAGATGCGGTCGACGAAATCAGGACCGGGAAGATGCAGCAGCGACTTGTCGACCTTCGCCTTGTGCGAGAGGAGCGAGTCGGCCTCGGCCCCGAGCAGTTCGCGGATGGAAGGCGACTTGGCGTTCGGGGCGGCCTGGCCAGTCGAGGAGGTCGCGGCGGTCATCGTGGTCATCATCGGCTCCGGCGGCAAGGGTGCAATCCAGCTTCCACCTGTGGCGCCCGCCGATCCGTTGGACGACCCGCGCGGCACCCGAGTCCCGAGCGCCGCGTCGGCGGCGAGGACTCGAACTCGAACGTCGAGGAACGCGGCATCATAACGGCCGCGGCTCGGCGGACGGGTCCGGGGAGCGCCGCATGAAGTCCTGCGCTGCCACCCATGCACGCCGTCGGCGCGCCCGGATCGAGCTGACCAGCTCGACGAGCACGAGCGCCAGCAACAGGACGCCGGCGGTGCCGAGCACGTCCACGATCATCCGGTGCTCGGCCACGAGGGCTCGCCATGCCAGCCACCACGATGGGATGGGGCGTGGAAACGTCGTCAGGTCGACGCTCGATGATCGTCCCCAGTCGAGGCCTGTGGCGAGAATCAGCAGCGTCATGGCGGCGGCGCCGAGGCGGACGCTCCACGGAGCGCGACCGCGCCGCCGGAGCAGGGCGATCAGGAGCAGCGCCAAGCTCAGGCAGCCGATCCACGCCTCAACGACGTTCCATGGCGGCTCAAGCCTGCCGAACCGGGGGGCGAAGCGGAGAAACACGCCGAGCGGCATCGGGCCGTTCGCCTGCCCTCAGAGTGTGGCCGCCCGTATGAGCACGACGCAGAACAACACGAACAAGACGGTCGCGGCGATCGCCACGGCGCGATCGAGGCGCCTTCCCAGTCGACCGCGCGGGGCCGCAAGGGCAAGCACCGCGGCCGCGACCGGCGCCGACAGCATGCCCAGCAGGCGGCACCAATCCGCGGTCGTGCGATAGACAACGAGCGTCGCATCCCACGGTGGTCGCAGCACGGCGTTGGCCGTCAGCGCCGCAATCGTGATGGACGTCAGCAGAAGGCCGACTGCCAACATGCGATCCGTTCGCCCTGCCGTGCGCGGCCGGAACGATCGCTTCACCGAGTGGACGATGGCATGTCCACACTCCGGACACGCATCATCCAGCCGCGATTGCGGAACCAGGTACTCGCATTTGACGCACGGGACCAGCGTTGGACGAAACACTCGCATGTGGCCTGTCCGCCCGACCGCCGAGTTCGACGGGCGCGTCGCTGGCGTTCATTTGTATGCCTCCTGCCGGGTCTCGCAGCCCGAATGACTTTCGCCATGGGCTGCGAGGAGTTGGCGCGGCATGGTCGATCGTCCGATGATCGGACGAAGAGCCCTCTCGCCCTGGCTCTCCCTCGTGCGCGGACGAGGGAGCCACGGCCGGCGACTAGACTGGCCTCGAGGTGCAACATGCCGAAATTCGAACTCCTGGCGACGTTGTCGTTGGTCCTGAGCACAGGCGCTTCGGCGCAATCCACGATCGGCGTCTACGACGCTGGGAAGGGTCTGCTGCCGACCGACGTGTGCTGGACGTTGAACGACACGACCGGCGGCGCGGTGCCGATCGTCAACGTCGGCGGAAGCCTCGCGATCGGGCCGACGACCACGGCCGGCGTCACGCAGTTCCAGGTGGTGCCGAAGGCGTTCTCGTTCGACGACGGCGCCTCGATCGCCGCCAGGGTGTTTGTGACCTCGTCGACGTACCTCAACCAGAATGGCTACCAGCGCGCCGGGTACTACATCGGCCTCCGCGACGGGATCGGGCGATACGCCCTTCTCGGGATCGCGTCTGATCGCGTCCTGCTGGCCACCGAGGACTTCAATCCGACGGATCAGACCTACGCGTTCAACACGACCGGCGCGTTCCACGTCTACAAGCTTGCCTTCTCGGGCGACACGGTGCAGGCGATCATCGACGATGTCGTGGTGCTCACGGACGACGTGGGCAACGCCGGCTTCACATATCCGACGATCGCCCTCTTTGGCGACGCGTCGATCGTGGCAAGCAGCACAACCGAGACGGCATGGGTGCAGGCCTTCGGCGTGTATGCCTGTCCTTCCGCCGACCTCGACGGCGACTGCGCCGTCGGCGGGGCCGACCTCGGCCTGCTCCTCGCGGCGTGGGGAACGACGGACTGTCTCGCGGACCTGAACTTCGACGGCATGGTCGACGGCGCCGACCTTGGGGCGTTGTTAAGCGAGTGGGGTTGAGGGCGAAGGAGGCGCGCCGTGCCGCGGGGCGGGCTCACGGTGCGGGCTCGCCGCGCGAGACGCGCCCGGGTCGATGGCATTCTCGTCCCACGCATCGAAGCCACGTGCGCAGGCACGCGGCAGCCTGTCGTCGGTGCCGGCCGCCGACCGCTCGCCGCGACGAGTGGAGAAGGCGGAGGTGCCTGACACCTTCGGTCCCCCGATCTCGCCCACCGTCATTGGCCCCAGTTGGCAAGCACCAGGCCCAGATCCGCGCCGCCCACTGTTCCATCATGATCCACGTCTCCGATCGGCGACGACGTGCCCCACGACTGAAGAACCAGCACGAGATCAGCCGCGTTCACTTGACAATCAAAGTTGGCATCACCCGGTTTGCTGCCGGTGGGACTGGCCAAGAACCCGCGAACAGCGACTCCTGCGAGGCCTCCACTCCAGACGCCCTTGCCGAGAATCGCGCCATCATCGTTCAGCGCGGCCACCCAGTGCGCGGCTGTCAGCAGTGGGTCAGGTAGCAGCAGGATGTTGAGGTCGTGCATCGACCCTGCTTGCCAAAGGAACGCTCGATCTCCATAGCTGGGCAACGTACTCTTGGCCCCGCCTCCGACGCGGCCGAGGTCATCAACCGCGAAGGCGGTGCTGATTGGACGATCGGGGAGCGAGCCAAGGTCGATTGAAAGACCGTCGACCGCGAGAACCGCCCTCGGCCAAAGTGCCGGTTGTTCCGGAAGCCCAGTTCCATCGCCAGCGAGAAAGTCACCCGATTCGGTGATCGCTCGAGCCGTACTGGTGGATCCGTTCGGAATGGCGCCATAGACGATGAGTCCGCCAGTCGCGGTGTCGTATCGAAAAGCGTGCTTCTGCAAACTCGAGTCGACAAGCCAGCCGCCGACGACACCCGCCTCGTTAATCGCGAGCGCCTGGCTCTCACTCGTCTGGAAGATTGGATTCAGGTCTTGGAACACGCCGTCCTGCCACAGGAACGACGCAAAGACCGGGTTCCCGATCCACGTGTTGCCCCAGTAGCCGACCACCTGCCCTTGGTTGTTGATCGAGGTGGCGATCGCGTAGAAGCCTTGGTCGGTGGAATACGGCGGCGGAATGATCGTGAGGTCGCCCGTATCGAGGTCCTGGACGAAGGCGAACTTGTACTCCGGGTTGCCGATTCGAAACTCGCCGACCACCTGATTGAGGTCGTTGATGTCGGAGAAGCTCGTCCAGGTCGCCCCGACGGGCGGCTCGACCGGTGTCACATAGACGTCGCCCGGATGCCAGACGAACCCTTGGAGGTCGACGTCGTCATCCAAGTACGACTTGACGGTGCCCACCACCGTGTGGCAGGAGTTCATCGCGTAGGGCACCACGCTGTCCCACAGGCCGTCGTAGGGCCACGGCAGCGGCTTGGAGGCGATGACCTGCATCTCGTACATGCACTGGGCCACGCAGGGCTGCGCGCAGCACGCCAGCGACGCAGCGCAGACGATGGCGACGGACGAGAATCGACGGATCATTCACGCACCTCTGTTGAACGGGTGGCGGTGACAACGAGGCCCTGATACGCGTTCCAGTTGATTCTCGCGCCCCACCCAACTCAATTCCGCCGTGAGACGCCGCTGTAGGCAAGGGGTCGGACGCATGGAGGTCTACTGGAATCCATATGAGAACTCGAAAGCGACAGCCAACGTGCAGCGCAGGTCGTTGCATGTCAAGCATGCTCGGACGAATGTGGGGGTGAGTGTCTGATACGCGTCCCAGTTGATTCTCGCGCCCCAACCAACCCAATGCCGCCGTGAGACGCCGTTGTGGGCAAGGGGTCGAACGCATGGAGGTCGACTGGAATCCGTAGAAGGGTGTTCAACGCCCGGAGCACCCTCATCCGGCCCTTCGGCCCGCCTTCTCCCGCCCTTCGAGTGCCCTCAGGGCAGGCCGGGCGTGAGAAGGGAGGGTGTCCGGGGAGCGCGACGCGCCAGTTGCGCGCGAGAGAATCGGCGCCAGATACGCCCCCGTGAAGCTCGTCGCGTGCTTCGCGATCGTCTCCGGCGTCCCGGTCGCGATCACCATGCCGCCGCCGTCGCCGCCCTCGGGTCCAAGATCGATGATCCAGTCGGCGCACTTGATCACGTCGAGGTTGTGCTCGATGACGATGAGCGTGTGACCGGCGTCGGCGAGGCGCTGAAGCACGGCGAGGAGCTTCTGCACGTCGGCGAAGTGAAGGCCTGTCGTCGGCTCGTCGAGGACGTAGAGCGTGTGCGCGCCGGTCGTCCCGCTGCCGCCGCTGCCCGGCAGCCCCGCCTGGACGTTGCGCATCGCGAGCTCGCTCGCCAGCTTGATGCGCTGCGCCTCGCCGCCGGACATCGTCGTGGCGGGCTGGCCGAGCTGGATGTAGTCGAGGCCGACATCATGCAGGCATTCGACCATGCGGTGGATCTTCGGATGCGGCTCGAAGAACCGCAGCGCATCGCTCACCGTCATGTCCAGCACCTGGGCGATGTTCAGGTCGCGGTAGCGGATGTCGAGCGTCTCCTTGTTGTAGCGCGTGCCGTTGCACGTCTCGCACTTGACGAAGACGTCGGGCAGGAAGTGCATCTCGATCTTGCGGACGCCCTGGCCCTGGCACGCCTCGCAACGGCCGCCCTTGACGTTGAACGAGAAGCGGCCTGGCTCGTAGCCGCGGATCTTCGACTCCTTGAGCTTGGTGAAGATCTTGCGGATCTCGTCGAAGATGCCGGTGTACGTCGCTGGGTTCGAGCGCGGCGTGCGGCCGATGGGCGACTGGTCCACCTCGACGACGCGCTCGATGCGGTTGAAGCCGTTGACGCGGTCGTGCGCGCCGGGCACCACGCGAGAATGGTTCACGGCCTTCAGCGCCGACTTGAGCAGGATCTCGTTCACCAGCGTGCTCTTGCCGGAGCCCGAGACGCCGGTGACGCAGACGATGCCGCCGAGCGGGAACGCCACATCGATCGACTTGAGGTTGTTGGCCCGGGCGCCCTTCACGACGATCGCCGTGGACTCGCTCAGCGCGCGGCGGCGCGCGGGCACGTCGATGGCGCGCCGGCCTGAGAGAAACTGGCCGGTGAGCGATTCGGGAACGGCGCAGAGATCGTCGACGGTGCCTTGCGCGACGACGCGCCCGCCCGCCTTGCCCGGACCCGGCCCGATGTCGACGACGTGGTCGGCGGCGCGGATCGTGTCCTCGTCGTGCTCGACGACCAGCACGCTGTTGCCGATGTCGGTCAGCCGGCGCAGCGTCGCGACGAGCCGGTCGTTGTCGCGCTGATGCAGGCCGATCGTCGGCTCGTCAAGCACGTAGCAGACGCCGACGAGCCCCGAGCCGACCTGCGTCGCGAGCCGGATGCGCTGCGCCTCGCCGCCGGAGAGCGTGCTGCTGCCGCGTTCCAGCGTGAGGTAGTCCAATCCGACGGAGGCGAGGAATCCCAACCGGGCGTTGATCTCGCGCAGGATCGGCTCGGCGATCGTCGCGTGCTCGCGCGAAAGGGAGAGGCCGCCGAAGAACGACCGGGCGCGCTCGATGGTCATGGCGACGATCTCGGCGATGTTGACGTCGCGAAGCGCGCCATCGGGGCGATTCCTGGCGTGGGCGCCGCTCGCCGCCCGCTCGGCGACCGGCCCGCGCAGCTTCACGTGCAGCGCCTCCGTGCGCAGCCTTCTTCCCCGGCACGCGGGGCAGGGCGTGTTGCTCATGTACCCGTGCAGCCGCTCCTTGATCGCGTCGCTTTCGCTGTTCTGATAGCGCCGATGGAGGTTCGGGATGACTCCTTCGAACTTGAAGCCCAGCTTGGCGTCGTCCGCGGCGCTGGTGCCATGCATCAGCACGCGCTGCACGTTCCTGGCAAGTCGCTTGAACGGCGTCGCCGGACGCACTTCCATGCGCTCGCAGAAACGGCGGATGAGCCGGTGGTAGAAGACGTTCATCCGCGGGCCGTTGCGGCGCCACGGCTCGATCGCCTCGGCGACCGGTTGCTCGGGATCGGGCACGACCAGCGCGAGATCGAACTCGCTCACCGTGCCCAGCCCGGCGCATTGCGGGCATGCGCCTTGCGGCGAGTTGAAGGAGAAGAGTCGCGGCTCGAGTTCCTCGATGGCGCACTCGGGATGGTCGGGACAGGCGTATTTCTCGCTGAAGCGGTGCTCGGTCCACGCGGCGCCGCCGTCGCCCGCGCGGCCCTCGCCCGGCCGGCCTTCGATCAGGACGACGACCAGTCCGCCGCCGACGCGCAGCGCGACCTCGACGCTCTCGGCGAGTCGTTGGCGCGACGCCGCGTCCGGCACAAGGCGGTCGACCACCGCCTCGATCGTGTGCATCTCGTAGCGGCCGAGCCTGAATGGATTCTCGCCGCCTTCCTTGAGCGCCTCGCGCAGGTCGACGATCGCCCCGTTCACGCGGAGGCGCACGAACCCCTGCTTCTGGAGCGCCTCGGCGACCTCGCGATGGTGGCCCTTCTTCCCCCGGACGACCGGTGCGCAGATCATCACGCGAGCGGGTCCGCTGCGCGCATCGGCGCGTTCGTCCGGACGGGTGGCGTCTCGCGAGCCGGGGCGTCCTTCGGAGCGCGCGGCGGCGCCATGGGCCGCGAGCGAGATGATCGCATCCACGATCTGCGTGGCGGGCGTCGCCGCGATCGGCTGACCGCAGGAGACCGGTGCCTCGTCGGTGCCGCCGACGCGATGCCAGCACGTCGGTGTTCCGCAGCGGGCCATCAGCAGTCGCAGGTAGTCGTAGATCTCGGTCGTCGTCGCGACCGTCGAGCGCGGCGTGTGTCCGCCGCTGCGCTGCTCGATGGCGATCGTCGGAGGCAGTCCAGCGATCTCCTCGACGTTGGGCTTCTGCATCTGATTCAGGAACTGCCGCGCATAGGCGCTGAGCGATTCCATGTACTTGCGTTGGCCCTCGGCGAAGATCGTGTCGAAGGCGAGCGAGCTCTTCCCCGACCCGGAGACGCCGGTGATCACGACCAGCCGGTCGCGCGGGATGGAGACGTCGAGCGACTTGAGGTTGTGCTCGCGGGCGCCGCGCACGCGGATGCACGGAACGCGGTCAAGTCCATCGTTGGTCGCTGGTTCGTGGGCCATGTGGATCGGTCGCGCAGGCTGCGATGCTAGGAGCTTGCGTCACAGCCGAGATCCGTGACCGTCTTGCCCGCGCCGTGGGTCGATTCCCTCGCGACTGCGGCGTCGACCCGATCGGGGACTCCTCGCGGCGCTGCGGCGACCGCTTCGGGATCACACCGCCATCGTCGCCATCCGTCTCAGGTTCATCGCCATCGTCACGAGGTTCAGCTCGCCAGTCACCTTCCTCAATCCTCGCAGACTGAACTGCCTGAATCCCATCGCCTCCTTCAGCCATCCGATCGGTGGCTCCGCGAGGTGCTTCCTTTCCTTGTATCTCTTGCGTCCCTCCTCCGTCCTCAGCATGGCCGCCATCCGGCCGCGCGCCGAGTCCGGATCCGGCGGCCGCCTCGACGCCTTGCCCTCCCGGCCCACGGCGAGACAGCCAGTCGTCCCCTCGCGGCGCTCCAGCGCCACCAGGTTGCGCTCGCACGAGAAGCCGGCGTCGGCCAGCACCGTCTTCACGATCGTCGTCGGCGATCCGTCGACGCCCACGCCCAGCGCCCGCTCGGACCTCTCGATCATCGGGATCAGCATCGACTGGTCGCACGGGCACTGCTGCACGTCCACCGCCACCACGATCCTCGCGGTCGAGTCGACCGCGAGCGCCGCGTTGTAGCACTGCTGATACGCGCCGCTTCCGTCCTGCATGATCCGACTGTCGGGATCGGTGAAGTTCTCCTGCGCCTTCGGCTCGGGCGTGCCGGAGTGCTGGCGGGGCGGCGAGCCTGCGTCGTCGTCCTCGTCCCTGCGCGCTTCGCCTCCGCCGCCTTCGCCTCGGCGTCGGCCTTCAGCGGCTCCTCCAGCCGCCGCTTTGCCGCGACGATCCTCGTCAGCCGCGACTCGCGGCGGCGCAGTTCCTGCGGCAGCTTCGTCGCCGCGGAAGTCCGGACCGAACTGCACGTCCTCGGCCGTGGTCCTCGCCCTTGGCCTTGGCGACGATCGCCGCGATCTCCTTCCCGATGCGCTGCTCCTCCTCCTTCATGCGGGCGTGGCTCATCGCCTTCCGCTTGCTGGCATCGGCCCGGATCTTCGTGCCGTCGATGGCGAGCGTCCCGAGCGTGACGAGTCCGGTCTCGACCGCGATGCGGACCACCTGCGCGAAGAGCGCCTGGAAGGCGTCGAGGTGCCGTTCTCGGAAGCGGCAGATCGTCCGATGGTCCGGGCGCGTGGCCCGCGGCGAGGAACCGGACGGGGACGGAGTCCTCGATCGCCTTGGCGATGCGCCGCGACGAGAAGGTTCCGGTGCAGTAGCAGTAGACGAGCACCTTGAGCATCATCGCCGGGTGGTAGGGCAGGTTGCCCTGCTCCCGGCCGCGATACCAGGACAGGATCGGCCCCGTGTCCAGCTGGTCCACGGTGTCGGAGACGAAGTGCGAGAGGTGGCCGCCGGGCAGCCACTCCCGAAGCGACGGCGGCAGCAGCAGGTGCTGGTCGGGCTCGTACGGACGAAAGGCGCTCTCCATGCGGCTCTATTCGCACCAGGGCCGCCAGCGGTTTTTTGTGGACGCGAAAATGGTTGTGCAATCAGCCTGTGACGCAAGCTCCTAGGACGTCGCGCAACCCGATGTTCGGCATTTGATTGGAACCGTCCCGCGCGGGTCGACGAATGGAGCATGTCGACGTTCAGGAGGCACTTCGCCGTGAAATGTGCGTCCGACTCGCCGTGTCTGTCGATTGACTCCGTGTTGGGGAGTGCGCATCCGCCTTGCCGCGAGTTCCTTGGCAAGCGATCGCAGTGGCCACTGGAGGCTCGTTGGAGCGCCCGTCAGACGCTTGCCGCACGCTCGCCCTGGCGCCGAGAAGGGACCGGAGGCGGGCCGCAGCGGGGCGCGTGAACGGAGCATGTCGCGGTTCACGAGCTGCTGGGAGTCGATCGAATCCACCACCCGTTTCGCCAAAGACAGTCGACGATGTCGTGCAGCGCCAACAACACGCCTCAGAACAAGCCCGTCCCGGACGCGGCGCGTTCATCGATTGCCGCGGCGTGCACGACCCAGCGACCGGCTGCCGACGAGCCTCGCCGGCCACCGTCGGCGGCGCTCGACGCGCTCGATCGAAGTCGGCTCGAGCGCGCCGCGTCGAGGATTGGTCTGGGAGCGGTTCGACCGTCCGTCGAGGGACTGCTCGGTGACGGGATCTAGCGCGTCAAACGGGCTGACTCTGAAGGCCGGATGCCTGACCCCCGATCCCTGATCCCTGATCCCTGATCCCAGATCCCAGATCCCAGATCCCAGATCCCGATCCCCAATCCCCGCTCTCGACTCCCTCTCGCGACGCGCCCGCAGTCCAACCCGGTCGATGCGCGAGGTTGAGCGCTCCGTTCGGCGCCCCGCCGACGCTCGCGGTGGCGGCGGGGGCACGGACGTTGTGTTCGACGGCGGGCGCGTCGGGCGGATGTCGGCGTCCGGCCCTTCGGCCTCGGCGGCGGGTGCCGCGCCGAACGGAGGTCGTCAGCGACGCCCGGGCCTGATGGGGACGCCAGCGGACCTCCCCGCCTTCTACGGACTCCTGTCGACCTCCATGCGTTCGACCTCATGCCCATCGTGGCATCTCGGGGCGGAGTTTGGGCCGTGGGCGGGGCGCGAGGATCGCTGGGACGCGCGTGGCGGTTGGAGGACAGATTCTTTCTGACATTCCATCCGTTTCTTCACGCAGGCAGTGGGGGGACGGCGCACTTCTGTCGGCCGAGCGGGCCGATCCGTCGGCGTCGCCTGTGCGGGCTTCCGCGCCCGTCGCATGGTTGGTTGCACCCTCCACGCGGGGGCGCCGCCTGCGGCGGGTCGCAAGCCCGACATCGACGGCCGTGGAGCCGGATCGCGCCCCGGCTCCTTCGATCGAACGGAGGCCGCTCCGCCATCCACTCGGCCTGGTACGACGGGACGAGTGGATGGATGCCAACGCGTGGCGCGAACGAGCCGGCAAGAGCCGGCACGAGCAGGCATGAGCAGGCATGGGCCGGGTCAAGCACCGGTACGAACCGTCTACGGCTGGCCAGTCTCCCGTTCCAGAGCCCGGCACACCTGGACGCGATCGACCCTTCGCCAGCGGCGGGCCGGGACACGATTGGGTCGAGCATCGCGCGAAGGTCGACTGGAACGCGCATCAAGTGGCTTCTCCTCCTTCCCATCGTCACGTCCTCGGACGTGGCGGTGGTGCTTTTGGAGACGTCACGGTCGCGGCGGCGATCGAAGGGCAGGCGGCCGCGACGCCAGCGGTTATCATTCCCGCCCCCACCATGGAAACGACGCTCATCATCCTCAAGCCAGACGCTGTGCAGCGCGGCCTCATGGGTCGCATCATCGGACGCCTCGAAGACAAGGGACTCCAGATCGCCGGCTGCAAGCTGATGCAGATCACGCCCGAACTGGCGGCCACCCACTACAAGGACCACCAAGGCAAGCCGTTCTACGCCGGCCTGGTCCGCTTCATGACCTCCGCCCCGGTGCTCGTGCTTGCGGTTCGGGGAATCGGTGCGATCGCGATCTGCCGGAACCTGATGGGTGCGACGTTCGGGTCGAAGGCGGCCGCGGGAACGATCCGCGGCGACTTCGGCGTCTCGAACAGCTTCAACCTGATTCACGGGTCCGACGGTCCGGAGGCCGCAGCGCGCGAGATCGCGCTCTTCTTCAAGCCCGGCGAGGTCGTCGAGTCGTCCCGGGCCATCGACGCGTGGGTCTACGACAGCTCCGGTGGAAAACCGGAGTAGGTGGATCCCTGTCGCCAGAAGTAGGATTGGGCTCGACGGCAGGGCCGCGCCCGGCTCCGCCATGCCGAAGATGGGTCGTTCGGCGCCGATCTCATGGCGATCTTCGGTGATCTCGACCGATCTGCGTCGATTGGTCGATTCATCGACGTTGGTGGCCCACGCGCCGCCGGCATCCGATCGAGGCGGCCACACGAATCCTTGTCCACCTCTCCACCTTTTCTTGGAATCTTTCCAACCCAGCGGCTTCTTTTTCGTAAGAAGCGGTACATTCCAGCCGCCTTCGGCGTTTTGTATTGACGGGGACCGCTCGCTGGGAGCGGCTTCCCGATGCTCGCACACGGATCGTCTGGATGCGAGCCGTCGACCCCCGCGTGGACGGAGAGCTTGCGACGGGTAATGCCATGAATCCCCTGCTTCGGCCCATGATCTCAGACAACTCGCCGCTCAGCCGTGTTCGGCAGCGGCGACGTCCCGTGCGCCTGAGCGCCGGCGATCGTGCGCCATCGCACCGCGGGTCGAGCGCGTCGACGGGTCTCACCACCGAGGAAGAGGGCCTGCTGCGGCAGGTGCTTTCGGAGCCGGTGGACTACATCGACTCGGAAGAGTTCTACAAGCCCAACGCGGAGACGCGGATCTACAAGGAGGCGCCGGCGATCGAGAAGCCGGATGTCTCGTGGTACCGCCCGCTGATGGACGACTTGACGCCCGGCCGCGATCGCGGGCGTGGGCGCGGCGGGAAGAACCCCGGAACGATCCTGCTCACCGGCGCACAGGAGCGGGTGCTCTTCCTTCAGTACAACTTTGCGCGGCATCGCATGCGCGAGATCCAGATCGACATCGGTGATGGCGAGCCGACGCTCGAGCAGGCGCGCGAGCTGCTTCGCTGGAACCGCATCGCGGTGAGCTACCGCGAGCAGATCGCCGAGACGAACCTGGCGCTCGTGCTGGCCATGGCCAAGCGCACCCGCATGAGCGAGGTGGACTTCGCCGATCTCGTCAGCGAGGGCAACATGGCGCTGCTCCGTTCCGTCGACAAGTTCGACTGCGGCCGCGGCTTCAAGTTCAGCACCTACGCGTGCCGCGCGATCCTCAAGGCGTTCAGTCGCCAGGGCATGAAGCTGAGCAAGTACCGCCAGCGCTTCCCGACCGACTTCGATCCGGCGCTCGAGAAGAGCAATCACCTCGAGACCGTCCGGGCGCTGCACGAGAAGGAGTGCGCCGAGGAGGTCAAGCACATCGTCCTCAAGAACGAGGCCGACCTCAGCGACGTCGAGAAGACCGTGATCCATCACCGCTTCGGACTGGAGCTCAAGGAGGACCAGATCCCCCTCACGCTCGAGCAGGTGGGCCAGATCATCGGCGTCACCAAGGAGCGCGTGCGGCAGATCCAGAATAAGGCGCTGGAGAAGATCCGGCTTGCCTTGGAACAGAGCCATCCCGACGCGAAGGCGGTCGTGGACGGCACGGCGACCGAGAACTGAGCTTGTTTGAGCGCTGCGCGCGGCCCTCGGGGCCGTGCTCGCTCTCGCGGGGTGGGCGCGTCGCGAGATATCGCTCCGTTCGGGCCGCTGCTCGCTTTCGCGTGGCGGGCGCGCCGTGAGATCATGTTCCGTCCGGGCCGACACTCGCTTTCGCGGGTTGGGCGCGTCGGGTGCTGCTGCTGCGCGGTGGCCTTTGGCCGCTGCTCGCTTCCGCGCGTCGATCATGCCACGGATCAACCGAGGTATCTCGCGGCGAGCGCGGTCGCGCCGAGGTACGTCACCACGATCGACCAGAAGACGAGGCGGTAGCTCGGCTTGACGGTCTTGTGGCGGAAGAGCCGCTGGGCGAGCAGAGACCCCGGCCAGCCGCCGGCGAGTTCGGCCAGGTGGAGCGTCGCTTCGGGGATGCGGGCGCGCCCGCGCGTCGCGGCGCGCTTGTCGAGCCACATGAGGACGAACGCGATCGGGCTGACGATCGCGGACAGGGCGAGGCTGAGCACGAGGGAGTTCATTCAGGCGCGGTCGCTCGATGATCCCGTGGTGGCAAGGTATCGCGGCGCCTTCTCCGGCGCACGGCGGGCCGGGGGCGGAGACCGTTCCGTTGTCCTCTCCTCCACGCCCAATACGATCGCATCCCCATGCCGTGCACCTCGACGCCCTCGCCGGTTCGCGTGTCGTTGCCGGTCCTCGCTGCGCCGGCGCCTCGCGTCAAGCGGTCGCGCAACGCGAGGCGCCGCTGGATCGTGCTCGTGGCGGTGCAGCTCCTCATGATCGCCCACGTGGTGCAGTGGCTGGCGATGGGCTCGACCACCACGCCCATCGAGCCGTCCGAGACGATGGAGACGGTCAAGTCCGGCATCATCAACGTCGGCGCGATCTTCTTCGTCGCGGCGCTCGTCTCGACGGCGGTGCTCGGACGCTGGATGTGCGGCTGGGGATGTCACGTCGTGCTGCTCCAGGACTTCTGCGCCGCGATGCTCGCCAAGGTCGGCGTGCGCCCGCATCCGTTCCGGGCGCGCCTGCTCATGCTCGTGCCGCTCGCGCTGGCGCTGTACATGTTTGTCTGGCCGCTCGTCTATCGGCTGGCGGTCGCGCCGTGGACGCGCCCGGAGCTGACCTGGCCCGGTTGGTCGCTGCACCTGACCACGCTGGACTTCTGGCGCACGTTCCCCGGGCCGATCGTCGCGATCCCCTTCCTTCTCGTCTGCGGATTCGGGGTCGTCTACTTCCTGGGGGCGAAGGGCTACTGCACATACGGCTGTCCCTACGGCGGCCTCTTCGCGCCGCTCGACGAGCTCGCGCCGGCGCGCATCCGCGTGACGGATGCGTGCGAGCACTGCGGTCACTGCACCGCGGTCTGCACGTCGAACGTGCGGGTCCATGAGGAGGTGCGCGACTTCGGGATGGTGATCGATCCCGGTTGCATGAAGTGCATGGACTGCGTGAGCGTCTGTCCGAACGATGCGCTCTACTTCGGCTTCGGCGCGCCGGCGATCGCCACGAAGCCGCGCGTCCAGCCGGAGCGCGTCGCGAAGCGCCGCTGGGATCTCTCGTGGGGCGAGGAGTTCGCCTTCGCTGGACTCGCATTGATCACCTTCCTCGGCGTGCGGAGCATCTACGGCGTCGTCCCGCTCCTCTTCGCGTCGGGCATCACCGCGATCGTCGTCTGGCTCGCCTGGAAGGGCTGGCGCACGCTGCGCGACGCGAACGTCACGCTCCATCGGCTCGTGCTCCGGCAGCACGGTGCGCTGCGGCCCGCCGGCGTGGCGATGCTCGCCCTCGTCGTCGGGATGCTGGCGCTGGTGGCGCACAGCGCCGTGGTCAGCGGCGCCAAGATGCTGGCGGGCTGGCACGACGATCGCGTCACGGTTCCCGCGCATCGGATCTTCGCGGCCGCGCCGCTGGAGATTCCACCGGCGATGCGCGCGCATGCCGATCGAGCCGAGCGGCTCTACACCCTTGCATCGTTTCTCGGCGATGGAGGAATCGGCCTGGGTTGGCCGTGGCAGCCCGAGATCGACCTGCGTCGCGCGTGGCTGCTCGCCGCCCAGCTCCGCTTCGACGAGGCCGAGGCGCTCCTCACGCGCTCGATCGAGCGGTATGGCGACAACGAGCCGGCGGTCGCCGGCGTGGCGAGGCTTCGGCGCGTCCAGGGAAAGGACGAGGAGTCCGTCGAGTGGGTGAGCGCCAAGCTGGCCGCTCACCCGGAGTACCTTGCGACGCTCGAGGAGACGGCCACCGTGCTCGAGTCGCTTGGCGACTCGGCCACCGCGACGAAGCTCTGCCGCAACGCGCTCGCCGCGCAGCCGGAGAACCTCCAGGTCATGCGCCGCCTCTCGCTGCTGCTCGTGCTGCACGGCGACGGCGCGGAGCTCGACGAGGGCATCGAGCTGGTCCGCCGCACGCTCGAGATCGCGCCCAACAACCCGTTCGCGCACTATGCGCTCGCGCTGGGACTCGGCAAGCGCGGCGACCTCGACGAGGCCGAGCGGCAGATGCGCCGCGCCGTCGAGCTCGATCCGGAGAATCCGCGGCTCAACCGGGCGTTGGGTGAGCTGCTCGGCGGCGTCGGTCGCGCCGCGGAGGCGGCACCGTTCCTTCGGAAGGGCAAGGCCGCCGAGACGGGCGGAGATGCGTCGATCGGCGGTGACGCAAGGTAGCGCGGTGCGCGGGGAGAATGCCGGCGATCAAGGCCCGGCGATCAAGGCCCGGCGATCAAGGCCCGGCGATGCGCGGTCGGCGTGCGGGATCGAGGCGCCGGTGTCTCCGACCGGAGGGGCGCTCGGCGCGGCGGGCTGCCGATGCGCGCCTCGCGTCCGTGATCGTCACTGCTCGGCCTTCTCGAAGAGCGCAAAGAGCGACTCGGTCGTCGGCGCGTTGTACGTCGCCTCGCGGAACTGCGCGTTGGTCATCAGGCGGCTGATGCGTCCCAGCGCCTGGATGTGATCGGAGGTCCGGTCGGGCGGCGACGCAAGCAGGACGACCAGGCGCACCGGCTTGCGATCGATCGAGTCGAAGTCGATCGGATGCGCCGGCCGCCCGACGGCCATGACGAGCCGTCCGATGGTCGGGCACTTGCCGTGGGGAATCGCGAGGCCCTCGCCGATTCCCGTCGATCGCTGGCTCTCGCGCTCCCACACCACGCGCTTGAGCGCCGCGGCGTCGCCGATGAGGCCGGCGTCGGCCAGGGCGTCGACGAGTTCGTCGATCGCGCCGCGCTTCGTCGTGGAGACGAGCGGGACCTTGACCGCCCTTGGCGAGAGGATGTCGATGATCTTCATGTGCGACGGGGCCTTGGAGCGAAGCCGCGGATGGTAGCTCACGACCGGGCGGGATGCTTGCCGCACGCAGCACGCAGCGCCGCGCGGCGGGCAGCTGATCCGATCACGCCACGGGGCCGAAGAGCCCCAGGCGCCCGCCGTCGCCTTGGCTCGTCGGCGCGTCGCCGAGAGCAGCGGCGGGAAGGATCGACTCCGCCGAGCCGCCGGACCGCCAGCGTCGCCTCGATCCACGCCCACTGCGCTCGTTCTCCTCCGGTTCGACACTGCACGTCGAATGGAGGATGCGTCCGCCGGGGCGCAGCAGGGCTGCGCCATCGCGGATCATGCGCTGCTGCAACTCGACCAGCCGGCGGAGCCGCGCGGGCGAAAGGCGGTAGCGTGCTTCGAGGCGTCGCGCGAGGACGCCGGTCGCGGAGCAGGGCACGTCGAGGAGGACCAGATCGTCGCGGCCGAGCGCCGCCGCGCGCCGCGCCAGTTCGTGGGCCGGAACGACCTCGATCGAGGCCGCTGCGACGCCCGAGGATGCGGTCGCCGCGGCCGCCCCGCGAATCATCGCGAGGCGGGCGGAGTCGGGATCGCTGGCGATCAGGCGGGCTCGCGGAAAGGCGTGGGCGAGTTGCCGCATCTTCGTTCCGTTGCCCGCGCACGGATCGACGATGAGTCCCGGATCGAACGGTCCAAGCGCTGCGCACGCGTCGACGGCCGCCGCGGACGTGGGATCCTGCACCCAGGTCGCCGGCGAGCGGGCAAGGCACTTCGCGAGGGAGCCCGGCTCGCCCGCGAGGACGGCGAATCCCCGTCGCTCGTGCGGAAGAAGCAACGCATCGCCCTCGCCTGCGTCGGCGCTGTCGCCGGGCATGAGACGCAGGATCGTCGGCGGCAGCGCAACGCCGTGGAGGCACAGTGCCGCGGCGCGCGTCGCTCCATGGGTCGCCATCCAGCGATGCACCATCGCCGGCCCATGGCTGGTCTGCGCCGCGAGTCGCGATGCCGGATCGACCGGGAAGATCTCCTCGCGGAATCGGAGCACCTCGCCGTCGTCGAGCGGCAGCTCGTTCCGTCCGAGGCGGGCGCTCGCCTCGTCATCGATGGACTCGCCGCGCCGCGTGTCGGTGGCCGGCGCATCGAGGCGGCCGCGCGACGCCTCGTCGCGCATGCGGATCACCGCGCGCAGCACGGCGTTCACGAGGTTCCCCGCGCCGACGCGCACGTGGCGCTTCGTCCACTCGACCGCTTCGTGCAGGACGGCGTGGTCCGGGAGGCGCCGGAGCAGCAGCAGTTGCGCCGCGCCCGCCAGCAGCGCCGCGCGCACGCCCGGCTCGAGGGTGTGGAGATCGCGCGACACCCGCGCGCGCAGGACCGCCTCGAGCGAGAGCCAGCGGCGCCGCACGGCACCGTCGATGGCCCTGGCGAGCGCCGCGTCGCGCGGAGCGAGCCTCGTCAGGTCCGGTCCGCTCGACGGCAGGTCGGGAAACGACGGAAGGATCTCGACGAGCTGCTCGCACACGAGGCCGCGAGCGGTGGCGAAGGTGCTTGACACGCGACGATTGTTCCCGTGCGGCGCTGGCCGTGCGAGTCGCTCGCGAGCCGATGGGGCGGGTGCGCGCGGCGCCCTCGGATTCCGGGTCGGGCGCGGTGACCGTTCACGCGGCCCGGCATCCAACCGTCGATGCCTACGCTGCCCACTGCCGCGGCCAATGCCAAGCCGTCGAGGAAGTCCGACGCGACCCATGGCGCGCCCGGCCCGGCGGGTCATGCAGCGGTTCGTCGTGACGATCTCGCGGCGGGGCGTCGGGAGCCGTTCAATCGATTCGACATGCCAAGCGAGCCGCCCATTCCTTCAGGCGAGGCGAGCGGCGCCGCCGCGACGGCGGTGTCGGTCCCGGCGGCCGCGCCGCACACCATGGTCTGCATGGAGGTGTGGGGCGGCAACCACGCCACGAACCAGGGCGTGGTGATGCCGGGGTTGGATGTGTGGGTCTTCAGCGAGCCGTACATGGGCGACGACATGGGCGGCGATGTGCACTATGTCTCGTCGTGCGGCACCGGGCGCATCTCGCGCCTGATCATCGCGGATGTCAGCGGGCACGGCGAGACCGTCGCCGAGTTCGCCCGCGGGCTGCGCACGCTCATGCGGCGCTTCGTGAACTACCTCGATCAGACCCGCTTCGTCGAGGCGCTCAACAAGGGGTTGGTCGAGGTCGACGAAACCGGACGCTTCGCGACGTCGGTGGCGATGACCTTCTTCGCGCCAAGCCGGCACCTGGAGGTGTGCAACGCCGGACATCCGCGGCCCCTCTGGTACCACGCGGCGGAGCGCCGCTGGGAGCCCCTCGACGCCGGCGTCGCGCGGAACGCGGCCCGCGCCGGCGGGCCGTCGAACCTTCCACTCGGCGTGCTCGAGCCGACGCAATACGAGCAGTTCGGCGTGCAACTGCGGCGCGGCGACCTCGTGCTCGCGTACACCGACGCGCTCGTGGAGGCCCGCGCCGGCGACGGTCGGATGCTCGGCGAGGAGGGCCTGTTGGCGCTCGTCTCGACGATCGACGTGTCGCAGCCGGAGCAGTTCGTCCCGACGCTGCTCGGTCGGCTCGCGGCGTTCCGCGGCGGCGCCGCATCCGACGACGACCTGACGCTGCTGCTGATCCGTCACAACGGCCTTGGAACGCAGGCGCCGTTCGTGGCGCGGCTTGGCGCGTCGGTGCGCTTCCTCGGCATGGTCGGACGACATTTGCTCCACGGTTGTCGGGGCGAGCCGGTCCCGTGGCCCGAGCCGCGCAAGCAGAACATCCTCGGCGCGTTCTCGCGCCGAGTCGCGGAGTCGTGGCGCGGACAGAGCGCGGCGCGCCGATAGCGGCGTCGCCGGCGCGTGCCCGCCCTCGCCTGTCACCACGGGGCCGTCACCGACTTCCGGCGGTCGCTCCGGCCTTCACGCCGGCCGCGGAGGCAAGCTTCGCGGCCTTGTCGGTCTTCTCCCATGTGAACGTGCCCGGGCCAGCCTCGTCGGGCTTGCGGCCGAAGTGCCCGTGCGTCGCGGTCGCCTTGTAGATCGGCTTGCGCAGGTCGAGCGTCGCGATGATGCCCTTGGGGGTGAGGTCGAAGTGCTCGCGGATGAGCGTGGCGATGAGATCCTCGCTCACCTTCGCGGTGCCTTGGCAGTCGACGTGGACCGACGTCGGCTCGGCGACGCCGATGGCGTAGCTGACCTGCACCTCGCACACGTCGGCGAGGTTCGCGGCGACGATGTTCTTCGCGATGTAGCGGCACATGTACGCCGCCGAGCGATCGACCTTCGTCGGATCCTTGCCGGAGAAGGCGCCGCCGCCGTGGCGGCCTCGGCCGCCGTACGTGTCGACGATGATCTTGCGTCCGGTGAGGCCACAATCGCCGTGCGGACCGCCGATCTCGAAGCGTCCGGTGGGATTGACGTGGACCTTCACCTTGTCGTTCCACCACGAACCGAGCACCGGCCTGACGATCTGCTCGATGACGGCCTTCTTGAGTCCCGCCTGGTCCTTGTTCCACTCCGGTCCGTGCTGGGTGGAGAGCACAACCGTGTCCACCCGCACGGGACGCAGTCCCTCGTACTCGACCGTCACCTGGCTTTTGGCGTCGGGACGCAGCCCCTTGACCGTGCCGGCGACGCGAACCTCGGCCTGCTTCTGCACGAGTCGATGGGCGAGATCGATCGGCAGCGGCATGAGCGAGTCGGTCTCGCGGCACGCGAAGCCGAACATCATGCCCTGGTCGCCGGCGCCTTCGTTGTCGACGCCCATGGCGATGTCCGGGCTCTGGCGGCCGATGGCCACCATGACCGCGCACGAGTGTCCGTCGAAGCCCTTCGCGGCGTCGTCGTAGCCGGCCTTGAGGACGGTCTCGCGAACGAGCGAGGGGATGTCGACGTATCCGGCACAGGTGACCTCGCCGGCGACGATCGTCACGCCGGTCGTCACCATCGTCTCGCAGGCGACGCGGCTCTTCGGATCGACCTTCAGCATTGCGTCGAGGACGGCGTCCGAAATCTGGTCGGCAAGCTTGTCGGGATGGCCCATCGACACGGATTCGGACGTGAAGAGGTACGTGCGGTTGTTCATGGCGGAACCTGGGGAGTGGGGTCGGTTGCGGAAGCGAGTGGTGCGGACGCGACGTGCGGACGGGTCGACAGGACCGATGGAGGAGGCTCGAGGACGGTCGGAGCGGCGCTCCGACCGAGGCATGGGTGGTCGGACCGAGCGAGACCGTTCACTCACTCATGCGTTCATTCATTCGTTCATCCGGACGAACGGATGAATGCCTGACGCGGGGGCGAGTATAGCGACGAAACCCGCCTCTCGGTAGCCTGATCGACTGAAAACGTGGCGACGGGGGATTGGGGGCGTCCATGTCGCGCGGCGGACCGTCGGGCCGCGTGGCGGCTCGATCCGGCCGTCGGACCGGCCGATTCATTCAGTTCGTTCCCGATGGCGCCCGTGGCGGCGTCGCCCGGCACGGAAGCGGCCAGCCCAACCCCTTCGGAGAGTAACGATGAGACGTTTGAACGTCATGCGAACGGGCGCCTTGGCGGCGCTCATGGCTGGCGTGTGCGACTGGACGGTTCCGGTGGCCATCGCGACCAGCAGCGCGATCGTCGCGACTGCCCATGGCGCAGACCCGCTCCAAGCCTCGCCGGGTGCCCCTCCGCCGACAAGGCCGCAAGCCCCGCCGGCGGCTCCATTGCTGGACGAGCTCGGCGGCGTCGCGTCCACGCATCTGCTCGCCCGCGTGCGGCCGGGCGTTCGCGTGGCCCATGACGCGTTGGGCCGCCCCACGCTTCGTCTCGCCAGCGGCGCGCTCTCGGATGGATTCACGACCTCCGCGGCGGCGCTCGGCGTGACCTCGATCGAGGCGGCGCCGCGCGTTGCGCCGGCCGACCGGGCGCGAGCCGCGGCGATCGGACTCGATCGCTTCGTCCGGATCGAAGTGCCTGCGGGAACCGACACACCGGCGATGGCGGCGGCGCTGATGCGGGACTTCGGGGGCGCGGACGGGCCTTTCGAGATCGTCGAGTGCGACGGTGTGGGCGGGCTCGCGGAGACGATCCCCAACGACGCGAACTTCAATCTCCAGTACGGCATGCGCAACACGGGCCAGGTGGTCGCCGGCCAGACCGGTGTCGTCGACGCCGACATCGACGCGACCAACGCCTGGGACTCGACCACCGGTTCGGCGTCGATCGTGATCGCGCTGCTCGACAGCGGGCTCAACGACCATCCCGAGATCACCGGGCGCATCCTCGTCGGAACCAACATTCCGCAGCAGAACGGCAACACGGCGGACGGCTGCTCGAGCCACGGCACGCACGTCGCGGGCATCGCCGCGGCCACGGGGAACAACGGCATCGGCGTCGCCGGCGTCTGCTGGAACGCGCAGTTGCTGCCCATCGTGGTCGTGAATCCGTGCACCGGCCTGGAGTCCTACGTCGCCGACGGGCTCACCTGGGCCGCCGATCACGGCGCCGACATCGCGAACATGTCGCTTCAGTACAGCGCGGGCACCGAATACCTGCACGCCGCCGTGCAGTACGCCGCGGCCGCGGGCATGGTGCTCGTCGCGGCGGCGGGCAACAACAACTCCGGCGTCGCCTACCCGGCGAAGTGGCCCGAGTGCATCGCCGTCGCCGCCACCGACAATCAGGACAAGCGCTGGGCGAGTTCCAACTTCGGTCCGGAGATCGATGTGGCGGCACCCGGCTGGCAGGTCTACTCGCTCAACGGCTCGGACAGCTATGCGTACAAGACGGGAACCTCGATGGCGACGCCGCACGTCTCGGGCATCGCGGCGCTGCTCTGGTCGATCAAGCCGACGCTCACCGCCGATCAGATCCGTGCGCTGATCGAGACCACCTGCGACGACATCGCGACGCCGGGCTTCGACAACCTCACCGGCCACGGACGGGTCAACGCCGCGTCGGCCGTCGCCGCGCTGCTGGCGTCGATCGTCCCGGGCGATCTCAACGAAGACGGCGTCGTCGACGGCGCCGACATGGGACTCCTGCTCGGGGCGTGGGGACCGTGTCCCGCCTGCGACACGGCGCCGTGCGCCGCCGACCTCGACGGTTCGTGCACGGTCGACGGCGCGGATCTCGGACTCTTGATCGGCAATTGGAGCTGATTGGCAATTGGAGCAGATCGGCGGCGGATCATGCCTCGTCGCACCCTTGGCTCGTGTGCCGACCCGGGCCGCCGGTTTCGCTCCCTCGGCTTCCGCGTCACCTCGCGCGCTCCGCGCCGCTCATGAGGCCGCGCCCGCACCGCGCTTGCCTGAAACGCCCTGAATCGCGACCATGAAGTGCACGTCCACGTCCCGCGAGGTCTGATCACATGCCGCTTTCCGTCATCCTCACCGCCATGCTCGCCGTCGCCCCGGCGGAGGCGCCGCGCCCGCTCTGGGTCTTCCTCGCCGACCGACCGCACGATGCACGCGCCGCGGAGATCGATCCGCGCGACACGCTCCTGACCGACCGGGCCCTGGCGCGCCGCGCGATGCGCCGCGCCGACGGCCGGCTCGTCGACGAGCACGATCTCGCGGTGGACGAAGCGGCCATCGCGGCGGTGCGCGCCACCGGTGCCCGCGTCCGCACGACGAGCCGCTGGCTCAATGCCATCAGCGTCGAGGCGTCGCCCGCGCAGGTGGCGTCGCTGCGCGCGCTTGCCTGCGTTCGCGCGACGCAGCCGGTCCGCGCAGCGAGGGTCGATCGACCGGAGGAGGCTTCGTCCGGCGATTCGATCGATCGTCCCGCCGGTCGTTTGACCGAGGCGGGGCGCCGCGGGAACGATCGTCGGGGCGATGGCGCCGGCGACGAGGGCGGCATCGCGTCACTCGAGCCGTACGGCGCAGCCAAGCCGCAACTGGACCAGATGGACCTGGTCTCGCTGCATGCGCGGGGCTTCACCGGCCAAGGCATGGTCATCGGCGTGCTCGACTCGGGCTTTCACCGCAAGCACGTCGCGTTCAACGATCCGTCGCATCCGCTGGTGGTCCTCGCGGAGTACGACTTCATCAACGACGATCCCAACACGGACATCGAGGATGGCGATCCGGCGGGACAGCACAAGCACGGCACGTGGATCCTCGGCACGATGGGCGCGTACCAGCCGGGCCAGTTCCTCGGCGCCGCGTACGACGCCTCGTTCGTGCTCGCGAAGACGGAGGACACCACGAGCGAGACGCCGATCGAGGAGGACTACTACGTCGCCGGCCTCGAGTTCATCGAGGCCAACGGCGCCGATGTCGCGACGTCGTCGCTCGGCTACTTCGACTGGTACACGCCGGACGACTTCGATGGCCTGACGGCCGTGACCACGATCGCGGTGAACATGGCCACGGCGAACGGCCTCGCCTGTGTCACCGCGGCCGGCAACGGCGGACACGACAACGATCCGGCGACGAACCATCTCGGTGCGCCGGCCGACGCCTTCCAGGTCGTCACGTGCGGTGCCGTCGCCGGCGACGGAACGATCGCGGGCTTCTCGTCGGACGGGCCGAGCGCCGACGGTCGCATCAAGCCCGAGGTGCTCGCGTGGGGCGTGCAGACGGCGACGATCCGTTCCACGACCGACACGGGCTACACCACCGTCAGCGGCACGTCACTCTCGACGCCCCTGGTCGCCGGGGCCATCGCGTGCATTCTCGAGGCGCGTCCCGAGTTCGATGTGACGGCGCTGCGCACGGCGCTCTTCACCACCTCGACCGACTTCCTCTTCGCCGGATCGGCCGATCCGCTCTTCATCCGCGGCTATGGCATCGTGCAGGCGAACCTCGCCTCGCTCAAGACCTTCGCGCCCGCCGACCTCAACCACGACGGCGCCGTCGACGGCTCCGACCTCGGCCTGATTCTCGGCGCGTGGGGCCCGTGTTCCGGATGCCCGGCCGATCTCGATGGCGACGGCAAGGTGGGCGGCGGCGACCTGGGTGCGCTGCTCGCGGCCTGGGGTGGTTGAGACGCGTCCAGGTTGGTTCTCGCGCCCCACCCGGGGCCCAGTCCCGCTCCGAGATGCCACGGTGGGCAAGGGGTCGAACGCATGGCGGTCTGCTGGAACCTGCATGGGAAGATCGAGGCGGCGTTCGGCCATTCGTGCGGGAGCACGATCCTGTTGGCCATCGGCATTGCAACGGCGGCGGTGCCGCCGGCTGCACCGGGGCCAGGTTCGCCGCCGCCAGCCGCATCAACGCCAGCGCCTGCTGCGCCGACCCCCACCGGCGACGGACGTGGCGCGGCGGCGGCCGCGGACGCACTGCATCTGACTCGCGACGAGGCGAGCGCGGCGGCGCGCGAGCTCTGCGCGGCGCGCCTCGCGCGGCTCCGCGGCGAGCGCCGCGCCGAGGTCGAGGCCCGGGTCATCGAGGTGGCCGGCGCGCGCATGCCGTTCTGGTACACGATCGTCGGCGAGAAGCCGGCGAATGGGCGGAGTCTCTGGATCTCGCTGCACGGCGGCGGCGGCGCACCGGCGCAGGTGAACGACAGCCAGTGGGAGAACCAGAAGCGGCTCTACCGGCCGGCGGAGGGGGTCTATCTCGCGCCGCGCGCGCCGACCGACGCGTGGAACATGTGGCACCAGCAACCGATGGATGCGCTTCTCGACCGGCTCATCGAGGACCTCGTGGCCATCGAGGACGTCGATCCCGATCGCGTGTACATCTTCGGCTACAGCGCCGGCGGCGACGGCGTCTACCGGCTCGCGCCGCGCATGGCCGATCGATGGGCGGCGGCGGCGGCGATGGCCGGGCATCCGGGCGACGCGAGGCCCGACGGCCTGCGAAACATCGGCTTTGCGCTGCACACCGGCGAGCTCGATGCCGCCTACAACCGCAACGCCGAAGCGAAGCGCTGGCAGGAGGCCCTTGCCGACCTCGAGCGCCGCGACCCCGACGGCTATCGCCACGAGGCGAAGCTGCATCCGGGCAAGGGTCACTGGATGGACCGCGAGGACGCCGAGGCGCTCCCGTGGATGGCCCGCTTCACTCGGAATCCACGGCCCACGAAGATCGTCTGGGTGCAGGACGGCGTGACGCATCGGCGATCGGCGTGGCTGTCGGTCGACGCGCCCGTCCGCGGAGCCCGGATCGTCGTCGAGCGCGAAGGACAGACCATCCGTGTGCTGGAGGCGCCGCCGTCAACGCTCCTGCGGATCCGGCTCGACGACGAGATGGTCGATCTCGATGCCGAGGTCGTCGTGGTCCAGGTGCAGCGCGGTGGAGAGCACGCGAACGAAGGCGAGACGGGGAAGGCGGACGAAGGCAAGCGTGCGGGAGCGAAGCAGGACGATCCCGCGGATGTGTCCGGGAGCGAGCCGACGAAGCCACGCGGCGGCCCGGCCGCGCAGGTTCGCGAACGCGAGCTCTTCCGCGGCATCGTTCCGCGCACGCGCGCGACGATGGAGCGAACGCTCGAGGAGCGCGGCGACCCGCGCAGCGTGTTCAGCGCCGAGGTGGTTGTGAAGACGTCGGCGGCGCCGGCACCGTTGCCCGCGCGATGACGGGCGGCGCCCCGGGGAGCGAGCCTTGGGACCCTTCGTGCCATGGCCTCGCCGCGCAGGGGCACGGCCATGCGTGCGCGCAGCGGCACCGCCATGCATGCGCGCCGCGGCCGCGCCCTGCGTGTCCAAGCGGCGCCACGCGGAGCCGCGATGCAGGCTGGGCGCTTTCACCCAAGTTTGCGGATCGTCTCAGTTCGCACAGTACGATCCCAGTCGTTCGTCTGCGGCCGCTTCGGGCCGGCAGGTCACGTTGGGTCCTGGCCGGCCAGTGGCGGATTCATAAGCGTCCCAGTTGATTCTCGCGCCCCACCCAACCCAATTCAGCCGTCAGACGTCGCTGTGGGCAAGGGGTCGAACGCATGGAGGTCTCCTGGAATCCGTGTCAGTCAACGGCCTCTTGGTGCATGAGGTTCCACCAGAGCCACATGAGGCACCACTGCTCGCGCGGATCGGTGATTCCGTTCATCACGATCCACTCGGCGAAGGAGACTGGGATGTTCGAACCGATCTTCTCGTACGTGGAGACGAGCGTGACGAAGAGACGCCAGGTCTGTGGCGTGATCGGGGGGGGAGGGCCTTGCTCAGTACCGATCCAATAGCCTGATCCTGCCGCCGGCAGCCAGAGATGCCAGCCTCCGCCGTGCGAATCGGCGGCGGCTATCTGCATCATCCATGCGGCAATGCACGCAGCGGTCAGCGCAGTCCGCCTACCGAGGTTGAAGCAACCCAAGCGCATCGGATCAATCGATCTTAGGTGCGTGTCGGACCAACTCCCAGCCGAGGGGTCGGAAGCGAGGGAACCTCGCCATCACTCCGGCCAGCGCAACCATGTCGTCGCGGTCAAGCGTCACCGTCGATGGCTGCGCATGAAGTCCGGCGCCGTGCGAGTAACGCAGGTAGTCGATCGCGAGCATCCGGGCGCGCAGCGATAAGGTCCTGAACGTTGCGCACATTTGAAGAAGCAGCCCTCCCGCGGGAAGGTGGTGATGTGAGTTACCCCTTACCCGAAGGAGAGCTGCATGGACAGCGTACAGGGCATGGCGCAGCAAGGCGCGGGGACTGAGGCGGACGTCCTGAGGTCGGCGGTGCTGATCGACACGGACAAGGTGAGGTCCCACGTGGACGAGGTGGTGAGGAGCACGGTGGAGCAGACGCTCAACTCGATGCTGGACGCGGAGGCGGACCGGATCTGCCAGGCCGGCCGGTACGAGCGTTCGGCGGATCGCGCGGACACCCGCGCGGGCAGCTACGACCGGAAGCTGGAGACCAAGGCGGGCGAGGTGACGCTGACGGTGCCTCGGCTTCGTCGGCTGCCGTTCGAGACGGCGATCATCGAGCGATACCGCAGGCGGAGAGCTCCGGTGGAGGAGGCGGCTGGTGGAGATGTACCTCGCCGGCGTGAGCATGCGTCGGGTGGAGGACATCACCGAGGCGCTGTGGGGCACGCGGGTGAGCGCGAGCACGGTGAGCGGGCTGGCGCAGAAGGTGTACGGCCAGATCGAGTCGTGGCGGAACCGGCCGATCGAGGGCGAGCACGCGTACGTGTACCTGGACGGGATCTGGATGAAGCGGAGCTGGGGAGGCGAGGTGAGGAACGTGGCCGTGCTGATCGCCATCGGCGTGGGCCAGGACGGCTACCGCGAGGTGTTGGGCGTGTGCGAGGGCGCCAAGGAGGACGCGGAGAGTTGGCGCGGCTTCCTTCGGCACCTGAAGCAGCGCGGGCTTCACGGCGTGCGGCTGTTCGTGAGCGACAAGTGCCTCGGGCTGGTGGAGTCGCTGGGCGAGTTCTTCCCCGAGGCTTCGTGGCAGCGTTGTGTGGTGCACTTCTACCGCAACGTGATGACGGTGACGCCGTCGGGAAAGATGCGCGAGGTGGCGGCGATGCTCAAGGCGGTCCACGCCCAGGAGGACCGCGACAGCGCCGGGCAGAAGGCCCTGGCGGTGGCGGAGAAGCTCGAGGCGATGAGGCTGGGCAAGGCGGCTGCGATCGTGCGCGAGGGACTCGCGGAGACCCTGGCGTACATGTCGTTGCCGCGCGAGCACTGGCGTTGCCTGCGGACGAACAACCCGATGGAGCGGCTGAACCGCGAGATCCGTCGGCGGACGCGCGTGGTGGGCGCGTTCCCCGACGGGCAGTCGGCGCTGATGCTGGTGGCGGCGCGGCTGCGGCACGTTGCCGGGACGCGCTGGGGCCTGCGGCGCTACATGGACATGTCGCGGCTGCGCGAGCTGGAGGCGGCGCGACGTGAGGAGATGGCGTCGTCGGCGGCGTAGCCGCGGCGCGAGCCGCCGGTGAAGCTCCGGCCTCCAGCCCTCGGACCTTCGGTCCTCGGGCTTCCGGCCTCCGCTTCACCGGCGGCAGGACCTTCCCGAGGAGGGATGCTCGACGAATGTGCGCAACTTGACGGACACTACCCGCGCAGCGCCCAGTTCCCGCACACCTGGGCGATCTCGTGCCCCTTGTTGGAAGAGATGCCGCAGCGGCACGGCCATGCATGCGCGCAGCGGTCGCGACCTGCGTGTCCAAGCGGCGCCACGCGGAGCCGCGATGCAGGCTGGGCGCTTTCACCCAAGTTTGCGGATCGTCTCAGTTCGCACAGTACGATCCCGGTCGTTCATCTGCGGCCGCTTCGGGGCCGGCAGGCCACGTTTGGTCTTCGCCGGCCAGTGGCGGGTTCAGTCAACGGCCTCTTGGTGCATGAGGTTCCACCAGAGCCACATGAGACACCACTGCTCGCGCGGATCGGTGATTCCGTTCATCACGATCCACTCGGCGAAGGAGACTGGGATGTTCGAACCGATCTTCTCGTACGTGGAGGCAAGCGTGACGAAGAGACGCCAAGTCTGTGGCGTGATCGGGGGGGGAGGGCCTTGATCGGTGTAGGTCAGCCACAATCCACCTTGCGGTGAATGCCACAGGTGCCATCCGGAGCCGCCAATGCCTGAAGCAGCGGCAGCGATCACTGCGCTGGCGGTGGCCACGAGAAGACAGCGCAGGCCGCCGGCCCGAGGTTGTCGTGTCGCTTCGCGCATCAGTCGACCCTTGGGGCCCTTCGCATCAACTCCCAGCCGAACGGTCGGAACGCCGGGAATCTTGCCATCACACCGGCGATAAGCTGGACGTCCTCCGTATCCAACGTGTGCTGTCCGGCGTCGGTGTGAAGCCCTGACGTGTTCGAACGCCTCAGGTACTCGATGGTAAGCAGCCGTTCTCGGATCGCCCAGTTTCGAGCGGCATCCGCAAGCTCCAGCCCCTTCGCCGACAGCACGCCGACGACACGTTCGGCGTCACGGACGGTAAGGTTGCTCCAAACGGCGACCTCGCAGCCGAACACACACCACCAGCCATAGCTCTCTCTCCACGCTCCAGCGGGCAGCACGGCGACATCGATCGCAGCATCAAGCTCCTCCATGATCTGCTCGATGCACCGCTCAGGTGGAAGGGAGCCCAGCACGACCTCGTTCGACATGGCGGCGCCACGGCACGTATGAGCCGCCGCTGCATATGTTGAAACGCCGGTCTGTTCCGCATACTGACTCCAAGCGGTTTGTGCCATCGTCAGGTCCTGACGCGCTCCGGCGGCCAGCGCCAATTGCTCGTCCGGTTCGGCCATCGCGCGCCAGCGCCTTGCTTGCCCGCGCACGTCGAACGCCATCGCCGTTGACCCGACGATCTCGGCCATGCGAGCGGCCTCGTCCGTCACCTGAGAGAGCACGAGGGACGCGATTCCCTCGGCGTCCAGCCATCGACCAAGCACGAGGTACACGCGAGCCAGGTCGAAGCGCAACCTCATGCGCACGCCCAGCGGGGCGTGAGCTTCTCGCAGCCCTCTCTGAATCGCCTCCAGCGCCTGCTCATACCTCCCCAACCCCTCCCAGCCGCCGCACTCGCGCAGCGCGGCTTCCGCTCGCTGCTCGGGGGTCCTGGCGACCCCTTGCATGCGGAGGGCCAGCGAGATCATCTCCTCGTACCGGCCCTCGGTGAACGCGGCGAACGCGGCGCGGTTCAGCTCGCGGTAGTCGTCCACGCCGCCGCGTTCGTGTTCGATCGGCGCGGCGCTGTCGCCGCACACCTGGCTGAAGACCGCCGGCGGGGGCCAGTCGAGCGCTCGCGCGAGCCGATAGATCAGGTCGGCCTTCGGCACGCCGCTGCCGGGGATGAGGTTGTGCACGTCGCGGCCGAGAAACGCCGCAAGCTCGCCCATCGACCAATTGCGATAGACCTGGGCGAAGGCGATGAGCTCCGACAGCCGGGCCTTGCACGGTTCGCCGAAGCGTCCGTCGTCGTCGCGCCTGCGATCTTCGCTGCGTCCCTTGGCCATCTCCAAGCACGCGTGCGTTCGGGCCCTCAGGCCCTTCGGCGACGTCGTCTCCCGCTTGGATCCACCCTGCCCGCCGGCCGCGACGGTCGCGGTCGGGCGGACTCCCTGCCGACGGGACGTTACAGCGCCGTCGACGGGGCGTCAACGATTCTCCCGAGCGAACGGAACGCGGAACGGCGTGTCGATGCCGGCCCGGGAAACTTGCGACCCTGCGTTGCCACGGCCTCGCCGCGCAGCGGCACTGCCATGCGTGCGCGCAGCGGCACCGCCATGCATGCGCGCCGCGGCCGCGACCTGCGCGTCCAAGGTGCACCGCGTCTCCGAGGTGCACCCGTGTCCAACGTGCACTTTCATCCACCTCGCGGCGACGACGGAAATCGCAGGTCGGGATCGACCCGATCCACCCCGCCCGGCTCGCGGCTCCGGCCAGCGGCCAGATCGACCACCAGTGCTCGTCGCGGCTCGGCCTCGGGTACCGAGAGCAGGAGGTCACGGGCCTGCGCGGGGTCGGTCGCCAGGAGCTTCGCGGCCCGGCTCACGCGGCCGCGGGTCGAGTCGTCCGGGGGACGAGCGCCGCGGGCGACCGACTCGAGGATGCCGCTGCTGATCGTTCCGCGCATGTCGGCCAGCTCGCGATGCACCTGGGCGCGTTCGTCGGCCCGATCCGCGGCGACGTTCGCGTCGCGCGCCGCACGGGCGTAGCTCGCGATTCCCGCCGCGGCGACGGCCAGCGCGGCCAGCACCACCGTCGCGGCCAGGAAGACGCCGCGGCGGCGTCGAGCCAGCTTGCGCAGTCGATAGATCACCCCCGGACCGCGAGCGACAACCGGCTCGTCGCGGAGATGTCGACGAAGGTCGGCGGCCAGCGCCGCGGCCGATGCATAGCGCCGCTCGGGCTCGCGCGCCAGCGCCTTGGAGACGATCGACGTGAGGTCGGCACGGAATGCCCTCGGTCCGGCGACGGAACCAGCGCCGACATCCGCGATCGGCGGCGCGCCATCGCGCTCGCGAAGAAACTGGATCGCCTCGGGAATCGATCGGCCGTGCAGGTCGTGCGGATGCCGCCCGGTCAGCAGTTCGAAGAGGATCACGCCGAGGGCGTAGACGTCGGTGCGCGCGTCGACGGCATCGGCCCGCCCCGAAAGCTGCTCCGGACTCATGTACGGCAGCGTGCCGAGGAGTTCGCCGGCGCCGGTCACGGCGGCGATCCGTTCGGCGGCAACGCCCTGCTCACGGGTTTCATGCACGGAGACGAGCCGGGCGATCCCGAAGTCGAGGACCTTTGGCTGACCATGGTCATCCACCAGGATGTTCGCCGGCTTGAGGTCGCGATGAACGACACCGTGTCGATGGGCGTGCTCGACGGCGTCGCACGTGCGGGCGACGAGCTCGATGCGCGCCCGGCTCTCGAGCCGGGCGCGCGCGGCGTGGAGATCGAGCGGTTCGCCGCGCACGAGCTCCATCGCGATGTACGGCACGTTGCGCGGCGCGCGGGCCAAGCGATCTGGATCGCCCGCATCGCCCGGATCATCCGGCGCCGTCTGCGAATCGCCGATGCGGGCCATTCCGGCCTCGTACACGTGGGCGATGCCTGGATGACGCAATGTCCCGAGGACGTCGGCCTCCCGCTGGAAGCGCAGCACCATCTCGGGCGACTCCATCGCGCGACGAAGGATCTTGATCGCCACGCGGCGGCGCGGGAAATCCTGCTCCGCTTCGTACACGTCGGCCATGCCGCCGCCGCCGATGAGCCGAACGAGACGGAAGTGTCCGATGGTGGCGGGAGCGACATCGGGCGGCGCGTCGATCCGGATGGGCCCGGCGCCAACCGGCGTCGGCGCGCAATCGAGGACGTTGGGCGTCACGGTGCCGTCCTGGCCCAGCAGCGCCTCCACGTCGCGCCGAAGCGACTGGTCCTCGCCGCAAGCGTCGCGCAGGATCGTCGCGCGCTCGTCGGGCGGAAGATCGGCGACGAGATGGAACACCCGCTCCAGCGTCGTGAGCGAGGCGCTGGGCGTCGTCGAAGCGCGGCCGGCCGGTCGAAGCATGGCGCCTCCCCCGGGTCAGGACAGACGGAAGGAACGTTCCGCCTTCAGTCGAGGATGCAGGACATCGCCGCTGGCATTCTCCTCCGTCGGAGGTGAGAATCCACGACAGAAACGGCGTCCGTTCCATTTCATCACGGGCGACCTGACCAAAATGCGGCGCGCGATCGTGCGCCGGACCCACCTTTTGCCGGCGGTCGACGAGGCCACGTCTGTTCCAGGGCAGGCCGACCAGGAAGGAATCCAATGTCGACTCATGACGGGCGCCGCAGCGCCGATCGTCGCATGGTGCGCATCATGCACCTGACGCGCGCCCGGGCGCGCCGAGGTCTCGTGTGTGGCGCCGTCGCCGGCTTCCTGGCCCTCTTCGCACCACACGCGATGGCGATCGTCCTCAGCGACTGCTGCGTCGGCCACGCGGGCGTCGGATGCGACGATCCACCGTGCCAGGCGATCGTGTGCGCGATCGATCCATTCTGTTGCGACACGCTGTGGGACGGCGTGTGCGCCGACGAGGCGGCGCTGGTGTGCGCCGCGTGCGGCGCGGGCAACGTCTGCAACGAGTGCTGCCCCGCCGATCTCAACTTCGACGGCGTCGTCGACGGCGGCGATCTCGGGCTGCTGTTGGCCGCGTGGGGCGCGCCCGGGTGCGCCGATCTGGATGGCAGCGGTGTCGTGGATGGCGGCGATCTGGGAATCCTCCTCGCCGCGTGGGGGCCGTGTCCCGACGTGCCGTGCGCCGATCCGCTTCAGGAAGCCAGCATCGCCGCGGTGGACGTCGGCAACGTCATCGAGCTCGCCGGTGCGCTCTTCCTCGCCGATCCGGCGCCGATCACGGCGCAGACCCAGGCCGCCATCGGAGCGGCGCTCCAGCAGGCCGAAGACCACGCCGACCAGGCGCTCGCCGAGTTGCAGGAGCTCAGGAGCAAGGGCACGGGTTGTCCGACGCTGGCCGTCGCCGACCGCGCCATCTTCAAGCTCGATCTCGCCAACTCCATCCTCAACCGCTGCGAGGCCAAGCTCGACCAGCTCGCGCAGCCCGGGCTGCCTGCGGAGGCGTACGACGCGATCAAGGCGTCGTTCTTCGACCAGCTCGCCACGGCGAAGGGGCTGCTCGAGGATGCGCTGGCCCAACTCGGCTGTCCGTTCGGACTGTGCCAGCAGGCGGATCATGGCTGCTTCATGACGGGCGGTCCCGGCTGCGTCGATCCCGACGACACGGCCTGCTGCGAGATCGTCTGCGGCGCCGATCCATTCTGCTGCGAGGTCGCGTGGGACGACATCTGCGTGAACGAGGCGTTCGCGCTCTGCAGTCAGTCGATGTGCGTCTTCGACTGCCCGGCTGGATCGATCCCCGAGGGCGAGCCGTGCGGCGCCGACACCGACGGCGGATGCAACACGCCTCCGTCGGGCAGCAGCAACTGCTGCATCGCCAACGGCGGGTTCGGCTGCGACGATCCAAGCTGCGCCGTCGCGGTCTGCGGCGCCGACCCCTTCTGTTGCGACGTGGCGTGGGATGGCATCTGCGCCGGCGAGGCGTTCGCGCTCTGCCCGGGCATCTGCCAGCAGCGCTTCAACTTCGGCTCGATCGCCTGCGGCGAGACGATCTGCGGCACGGCGTGGGCTTCCGGCGGAACGCGCGACACGGATTGGTACCAGATCACGATCGACCGGCCGGAGCGGATCGTCCTCGAGTGCGCGAGCCAGCTTCCGATGGTCTTCGGCGTTGTCGACACCGGCGGCGTCCCCGACTGCGGCCTCGCGTCGTCGCTGAGCCCGTTCGACGCCACGGACTTCTGTGGCCAGGCGCAGTTCGAGTTCTGCCTTCCTGCCGGCACGTGGTGGCTCTTCGCCGCGCCGAACACGTTCGACGACTTCCCGTGCACGAGCGGGAAGAACGCATACTGGCTCCGACTCCAGTGCCTCGGTTCGTGCGAACCGCCGGCCTGCGGCAGCGCCGGTCACGACTGCCTCACCACCGGTGGCCCGTTCTGCGACGACATCGCCTGCTGCGAGCTGGTCTGCGGGCTCGATTCCTTCTGCTGCGACGTGGCGTGGGACGGCACCTGTGTGCAGGAGGCGGCGGACTTCTGCGGCGCGCCACCGATCCAGAACGACGAGTGCATCGATCGCCTGCCGATCCTCCTCGGTTCGACGCCGTTCACCACCATCGGCGCCACCACCAGCATGCCGGCCTTGCCGCCCTCGTGCGAGCGAGGCGGCAGCCTCTCGTTCGTGAACGACATCTGGTACGAGTTCGTCGCCCCGTCGAGCGGCGTCCTGACGGTCTCGCTCTGCGGATCGAGCTACGACACGCGCATCGCCGTCTACTCCGGTCCATGCGGCGGTCTCTCGATCGAGGCGTGCAACGACGACTTCTGCTCGCTCCAGTCGCAGCTCTCGCTTCCGGTCGCGCAGGGCTCGAGCCACGTCATCCGCATCGGCGCGTTCGCCGGCTCCGGCACCGGGATTGCCACGCTCACGCTCAACTGAGGCCGCCGGAGGCGTCGCGGCCCTGCTCGGCCATCCGTTCGGCGAGCCACGCGCGTGCGAAGCGCCAGTCGCGACGCACCGTGCGCTCGTCGACCCCGAGCAGTTCCGCGGTCTGCTCGAGCGTGAGTCCGGCGAAGTGGCGCAGCATCACCACCGAATGCTTGCGGTCGTCGGTCGACGCCAGCCGGCTGAGCGCCGCATCGAGCAGCAGCAGGCTCGGCTCCGGCGACCTCGCCGGTGCCAAGCTCGACGTCGGCGTCGAAGCTCGTCGGCGTGAGCGCTCTCGGCGCGGCCGCGCGACGCACGACGGCGGGCTCGCTCGACCAGGATGTCGCGCATCGCCCGTGCCGCGGCGAAGAAGAAGTGGGCTCGGTTGGCCCACGCGGCGTGGCGCTCGGACTTGCCCAGCAGGCGCAGGTACGCCTCGTGCACCAGGGCCGTCGCCTGCAACGTCTGTCGCGGCCATCGCGCAGCCGGATCGCCGCCAGCCGGCGCAACTCGCCGTACAGGGTCACGAGCAGTCGTCGGCGGCGGCTGGCTGCCGGCGGCGGTTTCCGCCATCGAGCTCGCTCACGGGTCTGGAGGGGCCGAGCCCATCGTGGCCCATTGAGGCGCGGCACGGCTCCACTTCCACGCGCGGGCGTCGTTCCCCCCGGGGCGCCGTGGACGCGTCGCGACGGCGGCCGCATGTCCACCTTGGCATCCCGCGCTCGGCTTGACCGCAGCTCGAAGCCGGCGCCGAGTCGCCGGGCCTCGTCCGCCTCCTCGGCGGCGACGGCGCCGACACGACCTTCGCGCGCATCCACTCCAAGGAGGTTCGACATGCAGCCTGAACTGGTCGGCTTCGATGGATCGTCCCCGTCGCGTCCCGCGCGACGAGTTCCGTCTCGCGCACGGCGGGCGCCATGGTCCGGCGCGGCGCTCGCCGCCGCGCTCGCGGGGCCCGTCTTCGGCTACGTCAAGCCCACGGTCACGGACGGCACGCCTCCGGCGGCCCCGCCGCCGAACACCAAGTACTTCGACATCAAGAGCGACGGGGTCGACGCGAACAACCCGTTCTCGAAGCTCTATGTTGAGATCAACCCGGCCACCAAGGACGCCGATGGCGACGGCGACATCGACGCGGACGATCACCCGATGAAGGGCAAGGTCGGCTGGAACGGAGCCGGGCCGAATGGCTGGTCCGTCGACGTGGTCATGTACGACAACAAGTGGGTGCTCTGCTTCTCGCGGGCGGACAACACCACCAACGTCGTGACGTTCAAGATCTGCATCGCGCCCAACGGCACGAAGACGGCCGCGATCAACGGCACGGGCATGTACTACTGGTTCAAGAAGATGGACGGCCAGGATGCGCAGCAGGCCACGGGCGGCGGCGCGAAGAAGATCCAGCTCCTCGCCCTGAGCAACTGTTGCGGTCCCAACGGCGGGCTCGGCTGCGACGATCCGGTGTGCGCGTCGGCGGTCTGCTCGGTCGATTCGTTCTGCTGCCAGACGCAATGGGATTCGATCTGCGGCGACGAGGCCGCGACGCAGTTCTGCATCGAGCTGTGCGCCAGCGCCGGTGGCTGCCCCGCCGCGGACCATGGCTGTTTCGAGGCGGGCGGCCCCGGCTGCACCGACATCGCATGCTGCGAGGCCGTCTGCGCGCAGGACTCGTTCTGCTGCCAGACCGCATGGGACGGCATCTGCGTGAACGAGGCGCTCGCCGCCTGCGCCGCACCGCCGTGCTGCAACCTCGCCTGCCCGGCCGACCTGAACTTCGATGGCCAGGTCGATGGCGGCGACCTGGGAATCCTGCTCGCCGACTGGAATCAGGCCGGCACCTGCTCGAACCTCGACGGCATCGGCGCGGTGGACGGCGGCGACCTCGGCATGGTGCTCGCGGCGTGGGGCTCGTGCGGTGGCACCCCCGAAGGCGAGCCGTGCGGCGGCGACACGAACGGCGGTTGCAACGGCGCTCCGCCGGTCTTCGGCTCGGTCGCATGTGGCCAGACCATCATCGGCAACGCTTGGGCCGTGGGCGGCACGCGCGACACCGACTGGTTCCAGTTCACGCTCGGCGAACCGACGGTCGTCAAGGTCGCGATGTGCAGCCAGCTTCCGATGGTCTTCGGCATCGTCGACACGGGTGGCGTCCTCGACTGCACGCTCGCGTCGTCGGTCGACCCCTTCGGCACCACCGAGTTCTGCGGCTGCGCGGACTTCGAGTCCTGCCTCCCGGCCGGCACGTGGTGGCTCTTCGCCGCTCCGGACGGCTTCGATGGCTTCCCATGCGGACGTGGCGACAACGCCTACTGGCTGACGTTCGATTGCAGCGGTCCATGCACGCCGGCGGCGTGCGGCAACGTCGACAACGACTGCTTCACCGCGTCGGCCGATCCGTTCTGCTCCGGCGCCGGGTGCTGCACGCAGGTCTGCGCCGTCGATCCGTTCTGCTGCGACGTGGCGTGGGACGGCATCTGCGTCGACGAGGCCAAGGCGATCTGCGGCGCGAGCAACTGCTGCTTCGCCAACGGTGGCGTCGGCTGCGACGACCCCGCGTGCCAGGGCGTGATCTGCGCCATCGATCCGTTCTGCTGCAAGACAACGTGGGACTCGATCTGCGCCGGCGAGGCCGCCGACCTGTGCACGATCTGCGGCGGCTCGCCGCCGGCGATGTTCATCGCCGACGTCAGCCCGTCGTTCGTCTCGCAGGGCGACACGCTGGTGATCACGGGCTTCGGCTTCCCCAGCGATCCGCTGGACCTGTGCGCCCTGATCGTCGGCCAGCCCGAGGAACCCGGTCAGACCCCGCCGACGGTTGGTCTCCGCGTGCTCGCCGCCGACCCCAGCCAACTCACGGCGGTCGTCAACGGCGTCGTGCCCGGTGGCGTGGTCGGACAGGTGATGATCGCCCAGGGCAACGGTCAGCAGTTCATGCCTTCGAACCCGCATCCCAAGTTCAAGTGGGTGTCGCCGGGAGGCTGGGTGTGGCAATCGAACGGCGGACCGATGGCGTCGTCGGCCGAGTTCGTGACGGCCTCGCCGGCAGCCGCCATCGCCTGCCAGCAGTTCTTCGGCGCGATCGATCCCGGCGACGGCAAGGCCGCGGTCACCATCACCGGCGGTGCGACCGCCTGCCCGATCGGGACCACGATCATGTTCCAGTTCGACGCGACGACCCTCTCGGGCGCGCCCTTCTCGATCGACAAGTCGGGGACGATCCAGGCGATCCAGAACGCGACGCTTGGCCAGTGCGCCGATGCCCTGTGCGCCGCGGCGCAGCAGATCCTCAACATGGCCACGGGCCAGATCTGGTCGTGCACCTCGCAGGTGGTCGGCGCGACGATCGTCCTCAAGATCGGCGCTCCCGGCTTCGAGGAGTTCGATCCGGCGAAGCCGTTCACGTTCTGGGTGAAGATCTGCACGCCGTAGCGTGGGGATCGGGAGTCGGGAAGTGGGATCAGGAGGCAGGAATCAGGAATCAGGAACTAGGAACTAGGAACTAGGTATCGGGGACCCGTGGGGTGGTTGGGGGGTGGCGCTTCGCGCCGACGTGTGTGTCGGCGCGGAGCGCCCTTGCGTGCTCGTGGGTCCGTGGCTCGACGTCCGCTCATTTCGCCAGCGCGATCCTCGCCTTCTCGATCGACGCCTGTGAGCGGTCGGCCGCCTCGCGCAGCGTGTCGAGCTTCGCGCAAAGGTCGGCGATTCCTTCGGCGTCGGCGCGGGCCTCGAGCGCAGCCAGCTTCGATTTCGCCTGCGGCTCGTTCCAGAGGCGCGCCGCATCGGTGGTGAAGGCGGCCAGCTTCGTCGCCGCGGCCTCCCGCTCGGCGCGGTTGCGTGGCCGGACCAACTCCTTGGCGGCGGCGATGTTGGCGTCGGACGCCGAGCGGAGCCATGCGGCGTCCATCTCGCCCTCGCGCTTCACCACGTCGCTTCCCCGGTCGAGGACGTTGTGTTGAACGTCGACCATGGCCTGCTGGATGTCGGTCTTCCACGCCGCCTGCGCCAGGCCCGGGTTGTCCTGGACGAATCGCGAGCCCAGTTCCGCGATGGCCATCGCCACGAGAAGCTCGATGCCCGTCTGCGCCGATCCGCCGATCTGCGAAGCCATGCGGAAGATCGCCGCCGTTCGCTTGGCCGCGCCATCCCTGTCTCCCGCGGCGAGCAGACGAGCCGCATCGGCCTTCAGCACGCGGGCGAGCTGGCGCTGGTCCGCCAGATGCGGAAGCAGCGTCGCAGGACCGGCCGAGAAGTCGACCCCGAAGTCGCACGTCGCTTGCCTCGACGCCTCGACGAGCTCGTCGATGGACGCCGCATGCTGGACGAGCATCGGATCGGACTGCGTGCCCTCGCCGACCGCGTCGAGGAGCGGCTTGCCCAGCGTCGCATGCACGCTCGCGTAGATCGCGGCCGCGCCTTGGGTCCCGGCTGCGGCACCGGGCGCGGCCGGCGGCGCACCTGGCGACTTCCCGCAGCCCGCGGTGCCGACCAGCAGGCCACACACGGCGGTCCAGATCCGATGTCGTGCTTCACGCTTCATTGGGTCCCCCTGGCGACGCACTCGCCGCGCACAGGATACGGACGGATTGCGCGGACACAGGAGTGCAAACAGCCGGGCCGAAGCGGAAGTCCACGGATGCCGTCCATCGACGCCTCGAGGCTCGAGTCGACGTTTCTTGCATCGGGGCTTGCGCTCTTCGCCCGCCGTTTGCGTATGTTGGGCGGGCCCGGACGCCGGGCCGACATCCACACTCGACCGAACCCCTCAGAGGAGTTTGAATGCATCCGTTTCATCTCGTTCTCGGCCTTTCCTGCTCCCTTGCCGCCGCCGGCGCGGTCCACGCCGGGGTCGTCTGCACGTGCCCCGGCGACTTCGACGGCAACGGTGTCATCGATGGCGCCGACCTCGGCGTGCTGCTCTCCGGCTGGGGCCAGCCCGGCACCGACCTGACCGGCGACGGCACCACGAATGGCGCCGATCTCGGAGTCCTGCTCGCCGCGTGGGGCCCGTGCGCCTCGCCCGTCAACGACCTCTGTGCCAATGCGCAGCCGATCGTCCTCGGTCCCTCGCCGGTCTCGGTCGACTTCTGCACCACCGGCGCCAACACCGACGGCCCCGCCTTCACGCTCGGAGACTGCGACAACGCATCGAACGCCTTCCATGACGTCTGGTTCCAGTTCGTGCCGGCAGGTGACGGCTCGGTCGTTCTCTCGACCTGCGGGGCCGCCGACTTCGACACGATCATCGCGGTCTACGTCTCGGTCATCCAAGGCGTCGGCGCCTGCCCGCCGACCGACGGCGGGTTCGGGCTCGCATCGCTGATCGCGTGCGACGACGACACCGCCGGATGCGCCGGCAACACCTCGCGCGTCGAGATCAACGTCTCGGCCGGCTACGTCTACAAGGTCCGCGTCGGCGGCTTCGGTGGCGCGTCCGGGACGAGCACGCTGACGGCGACGTTCAAGAGCGTCGGCAACACCTGCGCCGGATGCCATCTTCCTCACCGGCAACGTGACCGCCACCGGCACGACGATTGACAACGGCTCGCGCGCCGCCGTGCTGTTCGGCGACCTGCGTCGGAGTGGTTCGTCTGGACACGCCCATGCACCGCCGGCATCGTCATGAAGACGTGCGGCCCCGACACCGACTTCGACACGGTGCTTGCGGTCTACCGCTACACCTTCGACGGCGGCTGCACCGGGCTCTTGGTCGAGTGCGACGACGACACCAACACGCCCGCCTGCGATCTGCCCGGTGCGGGATCGAAGAGCCGCGTGAGCTTCTACTCCGACGCCGGAACGCAGTACTACATCCAGGTGAGCGGCTACAACGGCGCCAAGGGCAATTTCGTCCTGAGCATCGCGCAGGACTGCCCGTGACGGCGTGACCGATTGGCGGCTGGCGCCGCAGCCGCACGAGGCCATGAACGCCGCCGCTCCGGCGCCGCGTGGATCGAAGGACGATCCACGTCGCGACGGGGCGGTGGCCGTTCATGCACCGGCGGCACCGTCATCGCCGCGCGGCGCGTCGGCGCGGCACGCGCGCTACCGCTGCGCACATCGCCGCCGCGCTCACGCGCGCATCGCGCTGGCCACCTTGGCCACGGCCTCGCCAACCTGCCGAAGCTGCGGGTCGGTGACGTGCGGGTGGACCGGGATGCAGAAGACGCTCTTCGCCAGGCGATCGCTCACGGGCAGCGGCGAGCAGTCGACCTCGGGATCGTTCATGAAGACCGGCTGCTGGTTGAGCGGCCGCGGATAGTGGATCGCGGTGCCGACGCCCTCGGCGTTGAGCGCGCGGCGACGTGTCGCGGTCGCAGGCGAACCGCTCGAGGTCCATGCGCGTGTACAGGTGATACGAGTGCGTGGCGCCCCGGCGAGACGACGAAGACGTGCAGCCCATCGATGCCGCAGGCGCTGGCGTCGGCGCGCGGCGTTTGGCGGCGCCGCCCGGTGGCGTCGGCGAGGCGATGGGCTGGCCGAGGCGATCGCCGCGAAGATGTCGGTCATCCGGTAGTTGAAGCCAAGCGTCTCGTGCAGACGTACTGCCATGCCGTGGTCGCGCACAGCGCGCAGCACGTCCGCCGAGTCCATCGTCGTTGGTGACGATCCTTGCCGCCCTCGCCCGTGGTCATGTTCTTCGTCGGGTAGAACGAGTACGTGACCGCGGCACCGAGAGGAGGCGCTGCTTGACCTGCCCCGGTACGTCGCCAGATGCGACTGGGCCGCGTCGTAGACGACCTTGAGTCCCCGCTGCGCCCGCGAACGCGTCGATGCATTCGATGTCGGCGGGATTGCCGTAGAGGTGCACCGGAACGATGACCTTGGTGTCGGCCCGCCTCCGCCGTCGGCAGCTCGCACGTCGAGGGTTGTACGTCTGCTCGAGCACGTCGGCGAAGATCGGAATCGCCGGCCGCGCCCCGCACCATCGCCGTCCGCGATGAAGGTCCATCCGGGCGTGATGGCCGACTCGCCCGGTTGGAGCAGGATCTGGTAGACCAGTTGCAGCGCCGTGGTTCCGTTCGAGCACGCGATCGCGTGCCTGGCGCCCGTCGCGACGGCGAACTCGGCCTCGAACTTCGCCCGACGACGCCGCCCCTGCGCGAGCTTGCCGGAGCGCGCTTGCACGTCGACCACGCCGTCGATCTCCTCATGGTGAAGAACTGCCCGCGACGATCGGGATCGTCTCGCGGGAGACCGGCGTTCCGCCGTAGAGGGCGAGCGGGCGACGCGGGTTCGCGGCGGGGTCGACAGCGCGCGTTCGACGACGAAGCGGTGGCCGGTGCGGCCGACGGAGCGGCGGACATCGAGGACATGAGCTGAGGGTAGGGAGCGACCCGCGCGCCGATGCGGATACGGCCAGTTGCCGCCTTCGATGGCCACCTCTTCCCCGGTAACCGGTAACGGTATTGGCCAGAAACCAGTAACCAGAAACCAGCAACCAGAAACCAGAAACCCACCCCCGCTTCGCTCACAGCCCCCATTCGGATATAATTGAGACACAGTCTCAATACGGCGGAATCACGATTCGCAGCGACGGGCCGTGAGCTTGCCCCGCCACCACAACGGTGCACGCGTTCGTCCTCCGTCCGTTCAGTCAAGCCCGATCCTTGGTACGCTGGAAGCACACACTCGCTCGCCCTTGCCTCGCGTTCCTGTGCCGAGCAACCGCCTCATCCTCCTTCGCCGAAGTCGGCTCATCCGCCGGGCGCGCCTTCGTGCCGATTCCCCTCGGCGAAACCAGGCCGGGCGACCGCCGCGCGTGCTGCACGCCGGACGGACTGCGCTTGCGACCAGTGCGACCTGCTCAATGCGATGGGGCTGACCGAGCAATGCGAGATCCGCGTCTGCAAGGTCGGCGAGCCGTGCATCGTCCAAGTGAACGAGACGCGGCTGGGCATCTCGGCGAAAACTTGCGCGCGCGTCCTGGTCGCGCACGTCTCGGGCGATGCCCAGGCCGACGGCCCGACCGCGTGATGCGTCCCACGATCGTCGGACCGGGCGGCGAGCCCGCGCGCGCCGGATGGAACCCGGACCGCAACCCGCACTCCGTGACCGGCACCGCGAGCCGGAACGCCGTCCGCGTCGCGAAGCGAAGTCCTGCCGGTCTCCGGCGCACGCCGAGCCCCGCCCAGTCATGTCGAGCCTTGCCAGCCCATCGAACCCGCGCATCAGGCGCTACATCGGCGGTCGACACGCATCGCGGCGCGGTCGGGAATCAACACCGGTAAGACTGACGCTCTTCAACCGACTCTGCGGCGTTCGGTCGAAGACCGCGAACTTCCCGGGCAGCACCGTCGATGCCAGGGTCGGCGCGTGCGTGCTCGCCGGACGACGACACGAGATCGTCGATCTCCCCGGCACGTATTCGGCGCCTGGAAGCTGGACCTGCCCGAATCGCACTCTGCCGCGACTGCCTCGACGGACGACTCCGCCGCATGCGCGCCCGACGCCGTGCTGGTCGTCGTCCTCGACGCATTGAACAAGCGCGCCTCCAGTTCGCCGCCAACGTCCTGCGTCGCGGCAATCCGGCGGTCATCGCAGCCAACATGGTGGATCTCGCGGCCCGGCGGCCTGAGCGTCGACGCGGCCGCGGCTCGAGGAACGGCTCGGCGATCCCGGTCGTCGCGGTGAGCGCGCGGGTCGGGCCTCGGAGTCGAGGAACTCGTCGCCTCGCTCGACGCGCGCGGACCGCGACGGCCAGCCTGCCCGTTCCCGGTCCCGAGGCCAGCGGCGTGGGCCGATGCGGCGCCGTCCGCGACAGCGTCGGCGGCGCGCACGCGGTCGGCGCCCGACGCCGACTCGATCACCGACCGACTCGACGAGGCCTTCACCCATCCCGTGCTCGGAGCTGGCCGTCTTCGTCGCGGTGATGGCGGGCCTCCTCGATCTTCTGGCTTACGAGCGTGCCGATGAGCCTCGTCGAGATCCTCTTCCGAGAAGCTCGGCATGCGTCCGCGGCTCGTCCCCCGACGGCGACGTCTCGGACCTGCTGGTCAACGGCGTCATCGGGGGCGTCGCGGGAACGCTTCGTCTTCCTGCCGCAGATCTGCCTGCTCTTCTTCCTGCTCTCGCTGCTGGAGGACACCGGCTATCTCGCGCGCGGCGTTGTGATGGATCGCCTCATGCGGCGGTTCGGGCTGCCGGGGCAGGCCTTCGTGCCGCTGCTCTCGAACCACGCGTGCGCGCTCCGGGCATCATGTCGACGCGGCTCATCCCGGATCGCAACCGACGGCTCAAGCGATCCGGTGGCGCCGTTCATGAAGCACGGCCCGGCTTCCGGTCTACGTGCCTCACCGGGCTCCTCTTCGCCGGATCCCCGCTCCTGGCCGGCGTCGCGTTCGCGTCGTGCTACCTGTTGGGCGCGGCCGCGGCGATGTTGGGCGCTGCTCGCACGGCGCACGATCCTGAAGGAATCCGTCGAGGCCGATGGTCCTCGAAACCACGTACAAGTGGCCGTCGGTGCAGGGCCCGGCGCGCGGCTCACGCTCGACCGCGGTCGTCTTCCTCCGCAACGCCGGCACGGTCATCATGGCGATCTGCGTCGTGATGTGGTGGATGAGCGTACCCAAGGGCCTCGATCCCGCCGAGGCCGCGGCGGCTCCGCGCGCAGGCGGCAGATCGAGCGATCGTCGGCGGAAGGCCTTCCGGCGCGCCAGGTGGATCAGCATGGCGGCAGATGGATCACCCGGCGCCCGGCCACGCCGGCGCCACCACCAGGACAGCTCGATCCCGCCAGGCGCGCCCGGTTGCGTCCGCCGGGCCGATCGCACCGGACGCACAGCACTCGGACGCCGGCATGGCTCATCGTCCGCGCCGAGGCCATCGAACTGTCGCCACCAGCAGCTCAACAGCTTCGCGGGGAAGATCGGCTCGGCGGTGCAGCCGATCTTCGCGCCCGCTCGGCGCGAGATCGGCAGGCTCACCGTGGCGATCGGCCAGCTTCCTCGCCCGCGAAGGTCTTCGTCTCCACGATGTCGATGCTCACCGGCTTGCGGGCGACGGCACCAGCACCGAGGGCGTCATGGACGCGATGCGCAGCACGAGGGCGACGACAGCATCCTCTTCGACCATGCGACCAACGCGTCGATCCCGCAGTCTTCTACGTCCTCGCGATGCAGTGCTGCGGCCGCTCGCGGTCACGCGCGCGGGCAGGGTCGTGGAAGTGGGCCGCAGCTTGCAATTCCTGTGGATGACCGGACTCGCACGGATCGCGGCGGCGGCGCACCTCCTGGTGCAGGGCTGGAGCTGACCCGATGCCGTGGCGCGACTGGCAATTCTGGATCGTCACCGCCGTCGCGGCCGGCGGCGCGTGGCTCGTCCTGCGTCCGCTGCTGCCACGGCGCGGCGCGGCCGATCGACCGTGCGGAAACTGCGCCAGCGGCGCCGCGGCGCGCAAATCGGGCAAGACACAGTTGACCGTGGGGGGGAAGCGGTTGAGGTGAGTGGGGCGGGGAGTCGGCGAACAGGGTCGACGTTGGCGCGCACGTGCCGGGAGTCAGAACACCGATCCTTGGCCGCGCGGCGGTGCCGTCCGTCGTCGTCAAAACCGCTTGTGCACCGGTCGTTCGGCCGGCGGCGGGACGCGCAGGATCGCGCGAACGAGCTCCAAGTCGGCCGGGGTCGTGACCTTCACGTTGCGCGGATCGCCGTCGACGACCCAGACCGGCTCGCCGAAGCGTTCCAGCACCTGCGCGTCGTCGGTCGCGCCATCGAGCGCCGCGGCCGCGTATGCGCGGCGGAGGAGCGCCGCCTCGAAGACCTGAGGCGTCTCGATCGTGACCAGGTGGCGGCGATCGATCGTCTCCACGACCCGATGGGCCTGCGGGATCCGGCTGGCGACCTCGGACGCGGCGGCCTCGCCGCCCGCACCGATGCCGAGGATCATGTCGGCGATCGGGTCCTCCTCGACGGCGGACTCGCCTTGCTCGCCGACGCGCTTGACCGTGGCGTGCACCGCCAGGCCGGGAATCACCGCGCGAAACTTGCGCGCCGCCTCGAAGACGCGGTCGATCAGCGTGGTCGGTGTCGCCGGGCGCGCCGCGTCGTGGATGGCGACGTGCGTGGCTTCACCGGGCACCGCGGCGAGCGCGTTGCGCACGGTCTCCCATCGCTCCACGCGCCCGCCCGCGACGACGAGCACGCCGTGGAAGCCAAGCTGTGCGCCGTAGCGGTCGCGGAACTCGTCCATCGCATCGGGCGGCGCGGCGACGACGATCGACTTGACCTCCTCGCGCTTCGTGAAGAGCTCCACCGTGCGAAGCAGCAGCGATCGCCCGCCGAGGTCCTGCGCCAGCTTGTCGGATCCATAGCGACGGCTTGCGCCGGCGGCGGGAATGATCACGCAGACGTTCATGGACGGGCCTGCTTCCCCTGCGTCGCGGCTTCGGCATCGCGTCCGCCCGGGCCCTCGGCGGCGCCGATAGCGCCGCCTCCGGTCCACTTCGTCGGCGGGGTCGCCTGCGGGGCGCAGAGCGACATCACCGCGCACGACGTGCCGTAGTTGGCGGTCCGGGGAAAGACCCGATCGTTCCAGCGGCCATCGTCGCCGCGCGTGCGGAAGAGAAGCTCGAGGAACTTCCTCCGGTATTCCGGCCGTTCGTGTGGGGGAAGCAGCTCGATCGCCTGCGCGGCGGCGAGGTGCGCGTAGTAGAAGTAGTACGGCGCGACGTTGAAGGGCGGCTTGTGCGTGCCGTCCTTCGCGCGCCGCTCCTCGAGTCGATCCCAGTGGGCGATGAACGCGTCGAGCGCCCCGCGGACCTTGGCGATGTCGCTGCGCCCGGCGAGCAGCAGCGTCGTCTCGCTCACGAGCATGCGCCCCACCGCCCCGGGCGTGCCATCCTTCGCGTTGGTCGCGTCGGCCTTGGCGCTGTAGGCGAACGCGCCGCTCTGCGTGCGGCAGCGCTCGAGGGCGGCGAGCCCGCGCTCGACGACGGCGTCGTCCACGGGAAGGCCCTGCCGCTTCGCCTCGAAGAGCGTCTGCAGCGCCGGCGCGGTCATGAACGGCGAGGCCGGCGACGGCTGGCGCTGCGGTGCGCGGGCGTAGTTCCATCCGCCGACCTGCGGGATCTCGACCTGCTGGAGCGCCGCGAGGTACTGCTTCGTCCGCTTGCCGACCTCGTCGGCCTGGCCCTCGGGAATGGCGTTGGTCGCCGCAAGGCGCAGGAGAAACTGGAGGCCGTACGAATGGCCCCAGCCGCGCACGTCGTAGCCGCCGTCGTAGTCGGGGTTCATGAGCGGGTCGTCCGCGGCGGCGCAGACGAACCTGCATGCGTTCGCGACGGCGGCCTGTCGCCTCGCGTCCTTCTCGTAGCCGGGCGCGGTCATGAGCGCCATCGCGACGATCGACGTTCCGCCAACGCGGTAGCCGATGGGGATCTGTCCGGCAACGCGATAGACGCCCTCGTACGGCCACTCCGCGGGCCCATCGGTCGCGCCGATCCGTGTCGCCCCGACCTCCTGCATCGTGAGCAGTTCCTCGACGCTGCGGGCGATCGCCTCGTCGACGTTCGGCGCGCCGGCCGGACCTGCGACGGCGGGTGCGTTGGAGGCTCTCGCCGCCGGCGCGGCGACGGGTGGCGCGATCGGTCGCGATGCGGGCGGCGCCGCGGTGGGCGCTGCGGAGCCCTGTGAAACGGCGACCAGCGCCACGACGAGGGACGGGATCATCGGCTCAGTGTACAGGCGCGTCCATCACCGGACGCGCACGGGGCCTGCGCCGTGCGGTCGCATCGCGCGGTTCGGCGCGGCGATGCACGGAGGGCGCACCGTCGATCGTCGCGTCGCGATGCGCACGGGCGGCGACGCTACGGCTTCTTCGGCGTCAGCGCCGTATTCCTTGGCGGCGCCGCGGGATTGGCAGGCGGCGAGCCAGCCGTCTTCGGCGCGCCCTTCGCGGGCGCGGCGGTCGGCGCCGCGACACCCTTGCCCGCATACTCCGCGACATACTCCGGCTTCAGGATGAAGTAGTAGAGCGTGCCTTCGTTGTACTGCCGTCCAGCAAGAAGCTCGGCCGCCGGACCGACGCCCATGTAGATGTCGGCCCGTCCGGGCGCCTTGATCGCGCCGCCGGTGTCCTGGTCGAGCATGAATCGCTTGAAGTCCTTCTGGTCGGGGCCGAAGCTGGCCGCCTTGGTGTCGACCATCACGACGCCGCCGCGCGGGTAGATCTTCTTGTCGGTGGCGAGCGTCGACTTCTCGGTCACCTTCACCCCGAGCGACCCGGCCGGCCAGTTTGCTCCGTCGTATTCGGCGAAGAAGACGTAGCTCTCGTTCTTGCGCATCAGCTCGCGGACCTTCGCCGGATCCTTCTTGTAGTACTCGCGGATCGCCGGCAGCGAGAGCTTGTTCTTGTCGATCAGTCCGGCCTCCACCATCGACTTGCCGAGCCCGACATAGTCGCGGTCGGTCTTGCCGTTGTAGCCCAGGTACAGGATCGTGTTGTCGGGCAGGCGCAGCTTCGCCGAGCCGTTCACCTGGATGATGTACGCGTCAAGGTCGCTCTCGACCCAGGCGATCTCGGTTCCTTCGAGCAGGCGCGAGTCCTCGATCTCGGCGCGCGTGGGGTACTGGCGCAGCGTGCCGTCGGGCATGCGTCGGCCCTCCGGCACTCCGGTGACGGGATCGGTCACCAGGTCCGCGGGCCGTCGATAGAGCGGAGACTCGAATCCCGGCGCCTTGAAGCGGCTCGCCTTGAACTCCGGCGAGTAGTAGCCGGTGAAGAGCACGACACCCTTGCCGTTGTAGCCGACGGTCTGGTAGATGTCGAAGAGCCGCAGCAGCTCGCGCTCAAACGAGGCGCGGTCCGTCTTGGTCACGACCAGCTCGCGGAACGCGGCGACCGAGGCCTTCGCCTGCTCGTGCGTGCACTTGTCCTCGAAGGGGAAGAACTGCTTGCTGGAGGGCGCCTCGAACCATCGTCCGCTCTGGTCGAGGGCCTGGAGCAGGAACGGATCGCGCTCGCCGAAGGCGATGCCGAGGTCGGGCAGCGGGTCGTTCGGACCGAGTTTGCGCAGCGCCGACTCGCCGGGCCCGAGCTGCCGCGTGTAGTCCGGTGGTGGTGGTTCGACCGCAGGCTCGTTCTTGCATCCCGAGAGCGCCGCGCTTGCGGCGATCGCCGCGAGGAGCGCCACGCGTCCGACCGCCGCAACGGGGCGTCGATGGCGCGCGCGGTCAACGGGCGCCGCCGTCCTCGACGCAGGGACCGGGAACTCGAACCCGACCTCGCGCGGCGCGACGATTGAACGGGCGGCCGGGCTGCACGACGCGTCCCGCTTGATTCGCGCGCCCCAGCCAACCCAGGCCCGCTCCGAGATGCCACCGTGGGCCGGCGGTGGAGCGCATGGCGTACTGGAATCCGTATGACGGGTCGGGCGGACGGCGGTCGGTGCGGGCGACATGGGATGGAGTGTACGATCGGCCCGGACGACCGTCGGGCTGGAGAAAGGGCGGGAGACGAGCGGTGGCGGGCGCTCCGCGCGCGGGAACGATCGAGGGTTTCGACGCTCGCGCCGTCACCTCCGCCTATCATCGCACGATGTTCGATCTCCTCCACAGTTCGCCGATTCTCGCCTTCGGAATGCCCGGTCCGACCGAGTGGATTGTCATCCTGCTCATCGGGCTGCTGATCTTCGGCCGTCGGCTTCCCGAGGTCGGGCGCTCGCTCGGCAAGAGCATCGTGGAGTTCAAGAAGGGCATCAAGGGCATCGAGGACGACATCGAAGCGGAGAGCACCGCGTCCACGGCGCGGCTCGCCGACCGTCCGGCGCCGCCCGCGCCGCGCGTCCGCGAGACGGAGCCGAGCAACGCCAGCTCCGGCGCGGGCGACCGTCCCGCCACGTGAAGCAGCGCAGACGCGGTGGCTTGCCCGCGCCGCATCGCTCCTGATGATCGGCTCGAACGCGCTTCCGTGCGAACCTGATGCGTCCCGACGCGGCCCGATGCGGCCCCGACGTCCCCGGCGTTCCCAACGGCCCGATGTCGAAGCCATCCCGCGAAACCGATCGGCCGGTCGACGCCACGTCGGAAGCGCAATCGGTTGGTGCGCGCACGGCTTCGTCGCCCTCGCGGCGCGCTTCGACGACTGTCGCGTTCGACGACCGACTGCTCGTGCTCGGCGTCGCCTCCTTCGAGCATGCGGCGGCCACGCCGATCGACGACCGCGCCGCCAACGCCGCCGCGATCGCGTCGGCGCCGGATGCTGCGCCCGGCGCTGGTCCCGCCGGCATCGCCACGATCGAGCGTCGACTCGTCGCGCGCGCCCGCGGTCTCGACGTTTCGGAGGGAGTCGGCGCGTGGCTCGATCGCCTGCGCGGCGCATCCCGCGTGGTGTTCATCGCCGCGGTGGTCGTCGTCGCGCTGCTCGGGTGGGGCGCGGCGCACACCGCGCTGGGATTCGATCGCAGCCGGCCGACGAACATCTACTGGCTGCTCGGCGGCGTGCTCCTTCCGCAGACGATCATCCTCCTGGCGTGGATGGCGCTGAACCTCTTCGGTTCCGCCGCGACCGCGGCGCTCTCCGCGGGTGGCGCGCTGCGGGCGCTCTTCGCGCGGCTGGTCGCCCGCAGGCTCGGCCGCGAGCCGACGTCCGCGGCCGCCGGGGCGGCGATGGCCCTCGCGTTCGGGCGCGGGGCGCTGGCGCGCTGGACCATCGGCGTCGCCACCAACGCGCTCTGGACGTCGTTCAACGTCGGCTGCCTCTTGGGCGTGATCCTGGTGCTCACGCTCGAGCAGCACACCTTCTGCTGGGAATCCACGCTCCTGTCGTCCGCCGGATACGAGCGCTTCACGCGCGCGATCGCGTGGCTTCCACAGCATCTTGGATTCGCGACTCCCGACTCGGCGAAGATCGCGGCGGCGCGCTTCGATCCGACCCTGCCGAGCCAGTTTCCCGCCCAGGACGACGCGGCCCGCGCCGCGTGGTCCGGACTTCTTGTCGGAAGCGTCGTGACCTATGGCCTGTCGCCGCGGCTGCTGCTGCTGGGCCTGTGCCTCGGGCTTCGGCGCCGGGCGCGGGCCGCGTTTCGCCTGGATCCGACGGACCGCTGCTCGCGGCGGCCGCCGCGCGGCTCTCGCCGACGCGGACGGCGCGTCGCGCCTTCCTCGGCGTCGTCGACGTCCGAGTCGTGGCGCGACGAGCCGCCGCGAGCCGGCGCATCGCGCGGCGCCGGGTCCCCGGCGAGCGCCGACGCACCCGGCGCCAACGGAACGCCGAGCGCCGGCGGCCCGGCGGTGCTGATCGGACTCGAGCTGGCGGTGCCGACGAGCGGATGGCCGCCAGCGGCGCTCGCCGGCGCCGTCGACGACTTCGGTCGCATCGAGAGCCGCGAGGATCGCCGCGCGGTCCTCGCTCGCCTGCGCCGCTGCGCGGCGAGGCCGTCGCCGCCTGCACCATCGTCGTCGCATCCCTCGCGAGCACGCCCGATCGGGGCCTCGGCCACCTCATCGACGAGATCGGGTCGATGTGCGCGAGCGCGGTGCGGCTGGTTCTCACCGCGGGAGAGTCGATGCGCCCGGCGCGGCGATGCGACGTCGGTGGCGCTTGCGCCGCCGACTGGCGCAGCTCGCGGCGCGCCGGGATCGCCGACGAACAGGTCGTCGAGATCGATCTCGACCTGCTCACGGCCGCAAGCGCGCACGGCTCCGCGGGCTGGTCGAGCCGGAGGGCCCGCGCGAGCGCGAGGCAAGGGGCGCCTCGACGAGCGCCGCGGATGGCGCGCGCGACGCGGCCGGCGCACGCATGCTCGCCGAGCAGCGCGAAGCGGGCGAGTCCGACCGCGCAACCGCCGGGGTGTCGGCGCGACAGCTCGAGCGGGCCTTCGCGATCATCGGCGACGCGGCATCGAGCTGGGCCGGCGAGCCGTCGCTCGCCGCCCAGGCCGAGCTGCATCGGCGCATCGCGCAGCTCTACGCGAGCGCTCTCGATTCCAACGCCGACGGAGCGGGCGGCGGCGCGCCGGGCGGCTTGTCGCGCATGCGCGCCGCGCTCGGTGGAGCCGCGGAACGGCTCGCGGGGCTCGATCCGCGCCAGCTCGGCGCGAACCTCGCCTCCGACGTGACCGGACATCTTGGCGGCGACATCGTTGACGGCCTGCGCACCGCCTCGGAGCGGATGACCGCGCTCCTTCCCGACGCCCTCCGCCGCAGCCCGCGCTGGCTGGCCGCCGGCGCCATCGCCGGAGCACTGGGTTGCGTGGCCGCGGCGACCGTCGCGGCGCCGGTGGCCATCGCCGCGCTGCCCATGTGGTCGGCGGTTGGGGCGGCCATCGGCGGCGCCCTCGCCCTCGCGCGCTCGGCGTCGCACGCCAACGACCGCCGTGGTGCGCCGGACGATCCCGACGTCGGCGAGGGCGACGCCGCGACCGACATCGCCACCGCGGTGCGCGCCGCCGCGCTCGTGGCGGTCGTGCTCGAGTTCCAGGGAGGCGGCGAGGCGCGCATCGCGCGCATCCTCGAAGGGGCGTTTCCCGAGCCGGATCCATCCCCGCCGAGCGCGGCCAGCGCTCGCCAATGGCTCGCCGGTGTCCGTCATCGCATCGACCTGGCGCTTCTTCGTCAGTCGTCCGCGACGCGCGCTCAGGGGCCGGCGCGCCTCGACTCGGCGCGAGCGCCGGAGCCCGGCGCATGACCGGGCCGCGCAGCGACATCCTCCGGATCGCGGTCGTCGGCCACACCAACACCGGCAAGACCTCGCTGCTGCGCACGATCGCGCGCGATGCGGCCTTCGGCGACGTGTCGGACCGTCCGTCGACGACGCGCCACGTCTCCGGCATCGCGCTGCTCGCCGCGGGCGAGGAGGTCGCCCACTTCCTGGACACTCCCGGACTCGAGGATTCGATCGGATTGCTCGAGCGCCTCGATGCGCTGCGCGGCGATCGGCGGCTCGACGGCCCGGCCCAGATCGACGCCTTCCTTGCGGCTCCCGACGCCACCGGGCGCTTTGCGCCGGAGGCGCTGGCGATCCGCGCCGTGCTCGAGTGCGACGCCGCCGTCTACGTGATCGACGCGCGGGATCGGGTGCTTCCGAAGCATCGCGACGAGCTGGAGATCCTCGCCCGTTGCGGGAGGCCGATCGTGCCGCTGCTCAACTTCGTCGCTCCGCAGGGGCCGGCCGACGACCCGACAGCGCGTGTCGCGGCGTGGCGCGACATGTTGGCCCGCGTGAACCTGCACGCGGTCGTCGAGTTCGACACCGTGGTCTTCGACCAGGAAGGCGAGATCCGCCTCTTCGAGAAGCTCCAGACGCTGCTCGACCGGTTCCGCGCTCCGCTGGAGCTGCTGATCGAGGATCGTCGGCGCCGGGCGCATCGGCTTCGTCGCGGCGCGTCGTCGTTGGTGGCGCAGCTGCTCGTGGAAGCGGCGTCGACGGTGGAGTCGGTGGAGAGCGCCGATCGCGCGGAGAGTTCCGCGGCGGAGGAGCGCCTTCGCGTGCGGGTGCGCGATCTCGAGCGCCGTTGCGTGGGCGACCTGCTGGCGCTCTTCGGCTTCCGTCGCGAGGATTGCGACGCGGCCGAACTCCCGCTCGTCGCCGGCGAATGGGGGCTCGATCTCTTCTCGCCGGCCGCGCTCAGGCGCCACGGGCTGCATGCCGGCGGCGGGGCCGCGGCGGGCGCGGCGGTCGGGGCCGGCATCGACCTCGCCGTCGGCGGGATGACGCTCGGCGCCGCGGCCGGACTGGGAGCACTCATCGGCGCCGCGATCGGCGGCCTCGGCGGATCGAGCCGCAAGCTCGTGCGCCGCGCCCGCGGAGGGAACGAGTTGCGTGCCGGCGACCCCACGCTGCGCCTGCTCGCGCAGCGCCAGATCGAGCTGGTCCGCGCGCTCCTGCGCCGCGGCCACGCCAGCGTCGCGCCGGTGCGCGTCGGCGCGTCGGCGCCCGCCCCGGGGCGCCGTGACGACCGGGCTGCCGCGGCGACGTGGACGTCGCGTGCCGTCGACGACCTGGACGCCCTCGGCGCTGCCGCCGCCCGCGGCGCCTCGGGTTCTCCGGGCGATCCGGGCGCCTCCGGAGCAGGCACTGCTCCCGATCGACGTGTAGGACGGGGCGGCGATCGCGCCGATCGCGCCGATCGCGCCGATGGCGCCAGTCGCGCCGATCGCGCCGATCGCGCCGATGACGCCAGTCACGCAGGCCGCACCGGCGCCACCATCGGCGGCTCGGACAGCGCCTACCGTGCAGGTCGTCGCGACGTCGGAGGTCGTCGCGAGCGGGCGTCCCGCGCCGATCGAGCGGCGGTCGACGCCGCGATGGCGATCGTGCGCGCCGAAGTCGCCGCCGGAGGCGGACCGCTCGACGTCTTCGCGCTCAACCCCGCGAGCCGCGAGGCAACGATCGACCGCGTCGCCCACGTCATCGAACGCGCGTTCGATGGGACCGACGCGTCGTCGTCCCAGGGCCGCTGAACCAGCGACGCGGCGCCAAGAGGCCGATAGCCGATAGCCGATAGCCGATAGCCGCGAGCCGATAGCCGCGAGCCGATAGCCGCGAGCCGAGAGCCGCGAGCCGCGAGCCGCGCCGCACGACGAACGCCCCGCGCACGCATCGGGTATACTCAGCGTCGTCGCCGACATCGGTCGTTCGCGACCGATCGCGGCGGCGAATCCCGCCATCAATCGGGCGATTAGTTCAGCTGGCTAGAACGCACGGATCACACCCGTGAGGTCACTGGTTCGAGTCCAGTATCGCCCATGCGCAAGGCCCCGCCACGGCAGCGGGGCCTTGTTCGTGGCCGGTCGTGTTCGGCTTGGTGGCTGTCGCGTCGCGTCTCGGGCGACGCTCGGCGTCTCTCGGTCAGCGGTTCGGCGCGCGCATCAACGTGCTCTTGCCGAAGAGGCTTTCGACGAGGTCGACGGCAAGCTCGGCCGTCCTGTTGCGATGATCGAGCGCTGGATTGACCTCGACCACGTCGAGCGAGCCGAGTCGTCCGGTGTCGGCGATCATCTCCATGCAGAGCTGGGCTTCGCGATAGGTTGGTCCTCCCGGCACGGGCGTGCCCACGCCGGGTGCAATCTCGGGATCGACGAAGTCCATGTCGAAACTGACGTGCAGGTGCGTGTCGGGAGCCATGCCCCCCAGGGCGATTTCCATGGTGCGCTTCATCCCGAACTCGTCGATGAAGCGCATGTCGAAGACCTCGAGCCCCGCCTCGTGGACGAGGCGCTTCTCGCCCTGGTCGACGCAACGGACGCCGATCTGGCGGATTTCGCCCGGGACGATGGCGGGTGTTGCGCCGCCGAGTTCGATCAGCGGGCGCGGTCCCAGCCCGCACAGGCAAGCGACGGGCATGCCATGAAGGTTGCCGGTCGGAGTGAGGCGATTGGTGTTGAAATCGGCGTGCGAGTCGAGCCAGAGGATGCGCAGCGGCGCGCCGCGGGCTCGGCAATGGCGGGCCGCGGCGCTGATGCTGCCCATCGCCATGCTGTGGTCGCCGCCGAGAAGGATCGGCAGGCGGTGCGCCACAAGCTGCCGATGGACTGCATCGTGGACGAGACGGCACCACGCGATCGTCTCGTCGAGGTGGCGATGGCCGTCGACGGGCGGCTGCCACGGGTTCGAGGGTCCGACCAGGTTGCCGACGTCCGTGACCTCGAGGGCGTGCGACGCGAGCGCCGATTCGATGCGAGCGACGCGGAGCGCTTCGGGACCCATGCTTGCGCCACGCACACCGGCGCCGATGTCGGTCGGCGCGCCGATCAGGGCGACGGCGGTGGAACGGGATGGCGAATGGCGCATGGCGAGATCGGTGCCGATTGGTTGCCGGGCGTCGCACATCGCACCGGCGTCGGCGCGGAGCGTACGCGCTGTTCACCACCTGTGGGTGAAGAGGCACGCGGCACGGACAGCCGCACCATGTGCGCCATCGTTGCAGGAACGGATCCCGCGGTGTTTCAAGCGCCTGCGACGAAGGCGAACGCCGGGTGTCCGGCATCGAAGGTGTTCAAGGCCGCCATCACGCTCGATGCCGCGCTCGTTCAATGACGCCCGGTGATTTGGAACGTTCGCTCATATGCTGCGCCGATGCCGAGGAAGGCGGGCGAGCGCACGATTCCCTGGGGACGCGCGGCATCGGCGGCGTGCGTGGGTGCGTTGACGACGCTTGTCGTGGCGTGCATCGTGCCGCATGCGTGGTACCGCGCGTTCCATTCGGCGTGGACGAATGGCTCGGTTCCGGGTGTGACGCCGCAGACGCCGTTCGGTGCGATCTCGGTCAGGCATCGGCCCTTCGTCGACCTGTATGAGGTCTCTCCCGGCGCCTATCGACGCGCATGCGCGCAACCGTCGGCGCCACGACCGCCTCACGCGGTGCGCGTCGATGGCGACCCGGCGATCTACGCGCGCGTGGACACGGCGCTCTGCGGATGGCCGATGCGGGCGATGGCCTCCGAGGCGTGGGTGCCAAGCAGCGGACCACTCGAGTTCCGATGGAACTGGCACCTGACCGACAGGCCCGAGGGGCCGGTCTTGATCCCCTTGCGGCCGATCGCCATCGGGTTCGCCGTCGACACGGTCGCCTTCGCGACGGCGTGGTTTGCGTTGCTCTCGCTGCCGGTGCACCGTCCGGGCTGGTGGCGCGAGGGCTGGCGGTTGAGGACCGGACGGTGTCCCGAATGTGGGCACGACCTGAAGTGGGACCTCAAGGCCGGCTGCTCCGAGTGCGGGTGGCGGAAGCGGGGGTGAGGGCGCGAGCGTTGTGAAGAACCACAGGTCATTCGGCGCGTTCGCGGAGCCGGTGAGCGCTCGTGGCTGGTGACGGCTCATACGGATTCCAGTAGACCTCCATGCGTTCGACCTCCTGCGCACAGCGGTGTCCCACGGCGGAATTGGGTTGGGTGGGGCGCGAGAGTCAACTGGGACGCGTATCGGGGCCAGGGCACCACGCGCTTGCAAGGATGCCAAGGTCGTCGGCGGCATCGCGCAGCGTCCAGTTCAGTGGGTGTTCGGTCACCCGGCGCGTCGCACAGATCGTCGCTTTGCGCGCTGCATGGACCGGGAATGCGCCCCGCAGCGGAACCAACCGCCATGCGTGCGATCTCGGCCGCAATGTTTCCGTCGCCGCGCTTGCAGCGGGTTTGCCGCAAGTCACTTTCCTTGCCGCGGGCACCGGCGCGACGTTGGTGCGTCCAACCCACGCGACTCGCATGCCACCGGCGTTGGCGGCGGGCGTCGGTGCCCGGCGCGTGCGAGGATCGGCACCGACATGTGCTGCGCGCCGCGCGGGGCGCGACCCGGTTCCCATCATCGCGCGCGTCGCCATCAATCCAGCCACCGTCGAAGCCCGTCCCCAATGCTGAAGGTCACCAACGTCAGCCGTCGCTACGGCAGCACGCTCGCCGTCGATGGCGTCTCCTTCGAGATCGCCCGCGGCGAGATCGTCGGCTTTCTCGGCCCCAATGGCGCCGGCAAGAGCACGCTCCTGAAGATCATCTCGACCTGGCTTCCGCCGACCTCTGGAACGGTCGAGGTCGCCGGCTTCGACGTGCAGCGCCAGTCGCTTGGCGTCCGGCGTTCGCTCGGCTACCTGCCGGAGCACAACGCGCTCTACGACTCGATGCGCGTCGACCGTCTGTTGACCTTCGTCGGCCGCCTGCGCGGGCTCGCCGGTGCGCGGCTGCGCGAGCGGCTCGACTGGGTCGTCGGGCGCTGCGACCTTTCGGCGGTGATGGGCAAGCGCGTGCACCAGTGCTCGAAGGGCTATCGCCAGCGCATCGGCGTGGCCGCGGCGCTGATCCACGACCCGCCGGTGATCGTCCTCGACGAGCCGACGCATGGCCTCGATCCACTTCAGGTCGTCGCCTTCCGCGAGTTCATCCGCGGACTGCGCACCGGCCGGGCGATCCTCTTCTCGAGCCACATCCTCGCGGAGGTGGCGTCGATCTCCGAGCGCCTGCTCGTCATCAACCGCGGTCGCCTGCTCGCCGACACGTCCGTCGCGGCGCTCACGGCGAAGGGCCGGGAACGGAACGCGGGTCTCGAGGAGGCCGTGCTTGAGATCGTCGGCCCGGGGAGGGCGGCGCCATGAGTGCCGCCACCACGACCGCCGCCGACGTCGATGCAGGGGCCATCACGCCCATTCGCTGGCTGCGCGGCGTCCGCTTGATCGCCGCGCGCGAGCTCGCGTCATCCTTCGATTCACCCATCGCGTACGTCTTCACGATCGCGTTCGTGGTCCTCTCGAACTCGATCTTCATGAACGACTTCTTCCTCGCCGGGCGCGCCGAGATGACCGGCTTCTTCGAGCTGATGCCGCTCCTGCTCGCCTTCTTCCTGCCCGCCATCACGATGCGCCTCTGGGCCGAGGAACGGCGCCACCGCACGATCGAGCTGCTGCTCACGATGCCGATCGTGCCGTCGCAGGCGGTCGTTGGGAAGTACCTCGCGGCGCTCTCGCTCCATCTCGTGCTGCTCTGCGGCTCGCTTCCGATCGTGATCATGGTGCTGGTGCTCGGGAAGCCCGACCCGGGCCTCATCGTCGCGGGCTATGCCGGTCTGGTGCTGCTGGGCGCGATGTTCCTGGCGATGGGCTCGTGCCTCTCGGCGCTCTCGGGCGACCAGGTCATCGCGTTCGTGCTGGCGACCGTCCTGGGGTTCGCGTTCGTGCTCAGCGGCGACGACCGCGTCGTCACGGTGCTCGACGGCCTCGCGCCGCGCCTCGCGTGCGGCACGCTTCTGCGCGACTCGCTCTCGATCGCCCCGCACTTCGGCGCCTTCGTGCGCGGGATCGTCCGGCTTGCGTCGGTGCTCTACTTCATGCTCTTCACCGCGTGCTTCCTCTGGTTGAACACGCTCGTCCTGCGCTGGATCCGCACATGACGCCGCGCCGCTGGATCGAGTTCGCGGTCGCCGCCGCGCTGGCCCTGGGCGTGGCGGCGATGTCCGTGCGCGTGGCCTCGCACGCCCACGCGGCACGGCTCGAGCTGGCGGCGCGGAAGATCGTCAGCGTCGACGACGCGACGCGAGAGCGGCTGCGCACGCTGCCCGATCACGCGACGCTGACGTACTACGTGAGCGAATCGAGCCGGATGCCGTCGGACATGCGCCGGGTCGGCCCGGAGGTGATCGACGTCGTCGAGGCGCTCGCCCGCGCCAGCGACGGCCGCCTCGACTGCCGCGTCGTCGATCCCGACGCCGAACCGGAGATGGTGAAGCAGGCGGCGCGGCACCGGGCGGCGCCCTTCCGCGCCAGCAGCGTCACCTACGACTCGCGCAGCGAGCGGACCGTCTGGTCGACGATCACGATCGCCTGTGGCCCACGGCCGGTCGAGGTCGTCAACGGGATCGGTCCGGCGCAACTGCCGCATCTCCAGGCGTTGCTGCTGGGCCACCTCGAGCAGATGCAACGGCCCCGGCGCCCGGTGGTCGCGCTGGCGGCGCCGCCCGACTTCTCCGCCCTTCGGACCGAGCTCGAGAAGGTGGCCGATGTCGTCGATGTCGATCTCGATTCCCCGGACGGCGCCGCGATTCCCGCCGCCGCCGATCTGCTCTTCTGGATGAGACCGACGGTGGTCGGCCCGGAGCGGCTGCGCGACTTCGAGGGATTCATCGCCCGCGGTGGCAGCGCGGTGATCGCGGACAGCCGCATTCGCGCCCGGCCGTCGATCGTCGATGGCGCACCGGTCGTCTCGTTCGAGCCCGCGTCCTTCGGCGTCGCGCCGCTGCTGGCCGATCTCGGCATGCGGCCCGTGGACGGCCTCGTGGTGGACCGCTTCTGCGAGTCGGTCGAGCTCGGAGGAGCATCGGTGAAGGCGCCATGGTTCATCCGGAGCATCGCGCCGAACCAGGACTTCCACGTGCTGCGGAGCGCACCATCGGGCAACCTGCTCTTCTCGGCGCCGACGCCATTGGTCGCCGCCGGCGACGCGCTCGAACGGCGCGGCTGGACGGCGCACGTGCTTGCGACGACGTCGGCCGAGACGCGGATCCTTCCCATCGGCGAGGGATCCAGGCCCATCGAGCAGCTCGAGGCCAACGTGACGAACGGCGAGCCGGCCGCCAAGCAGCCGCTCATCACGCTGCTGGCGCCGATCGATCCATGGAAGGGCTCGATCGTGCTCTGCGCCGCGGCGACGCCCTTCGAGGACGCGAACCTCCATCACGAGGCGACCGTGCACTGGAAGCTGGTGGAGGCGCTGGTGCAGAGCCTCGCGACGCCGGAGCGCCGCGTCGCCAGCGGTGCGCTGGCTGGTGCGCCGATGCCGCTGCCCGAGCTTGCGCCGGCGGCGCGTCTGGCATGGCGCGCGGCGGCGCTCCTTGCGCTTCCGCTCGCGCTCCTCGTCGTTGCGCTGGCGCGCGGCGTGCCGTGGGTCCGCGTTCGGTCCGGCGATGGCGGCCATCGAGCCGCGCCCTTGCGGTTTGCGCTGGCGACGGTGATCGCCTTCCTCGTCTGCGGCGCGACCACGGCGCTCGCGATGCGCCTGCCGGGACGGCTCGACCTCACCGCCGACACCATCAACCGACCTTCGTCGACGACCTTGGCCGCCGCCGCGGCGCAGCCCGTGCGCATCGACCTCGTCTTCTCGCCGCGCGATCGCCTGCCTCCGCGCTTCCGTCCGGCGGTCAAGCGGATCGAGCAGCTCGTCGACGATCTGCGCCGGGACGGCGCGCCCATCGACGTCCACGTCATCCATCCCGAGTCCCTCGATCGGGAGGCGCTGGCCGAGCTTGCCGCCGTCGGCGTGGCGCCGATCGAGGTGACCGATCGAGACGAGGAGACGACCTCCGTGCGCTCCATCTTCAGTGCCGTGCGCGTGCGCGGCGCGGACCGCGACGAGGTGCTCGCCTTCTCGGATGTCGCCGCCTTCAAGAGCGCCGAGTTCCGGCTGGCGTTCGCGTTCTGGCGCGTCGCCACCGGACGCAGTCCGCACGTGGCGATCGCCTCCGACACGCCACGGCTTTCGGCGGCCGAGGCGTACGAGTTCTTCCAGAAGCAGGGGCTCTCGGCGCCGTCGGGGACCGATGTCTACAGCCTGGCGCAACAGCTCGTCGCCGACAACGACTTCCGCGTGACGCACGTGAATCCCGCCGCACCGGTTGTGCCCGACGACGTCGACCTGCTGCTTTGGCTCCAGCCGCGCCGCCCCGCCGACGCGATGTACGACGCGCTCTCGCAGTTCCTGCATCGCGGCGGACGCGCCATCGTGGCCGTGCAGCACTTCAACATCCAGGGTCGCCAGGCCGCCGGGCGCGACAACGCGATGGTCTACTGGCCGCAGCCACAGGCGCCCGACACCGACCTCTTCTACCTCAAGGATCTGGGCATCCGCGTGATGCGCCGCGTCCTCTTCGACCGGCTCAGCGCGGAGGCGGTCACGGAGTCGCAGCTTCTGCGCGGCACGGAACGGCGCTTCTCGGCGCAACCCTCGGCGCTTCCGTTCGTCATCCGCGCCGCGGGCGCCAACTTCGACCAGTCCTCGCCCATCACGAGGGATCTCGACGACCAGCTCTTCGTCTGGGGCAGCTCCATCGAGTGGAACGCTGCGCGCCTCGGGCAGCTTGGCATCGGCGCGCGACCGCTCATCACCACCTCGCCGCGGGCATGGGCGTACGATTGGCCGGGAGGCATGCTGCCCGCCGAAGTGCTCGAGGGACCTGTCGCCGACGCATCGGGCGCCGTCGAGTATCTCGGCCGCGTGCCGCTCGCGGTCCTGTTCGAAGGGCCGTTTCCCCTGCCGCGCGCACCGTACAGGAGGCCGGCCACTTCGGAGCCGCCTGCCGCGCCGCCCGTGGCGACGCCTTCGGAGCCGCTCGACCTCGAGAGCGCGGCCCCGAAGGCCGGTGCCTTGCTGGTCATCGGCGGATCGGAGCTCTTCAAGGACGGCCGATTGCGCGATCCGCTCTTTCCGTCCGATCAATTCCTGCTGAACGCCGTCGCCACGCTCGCGCTGGGCGACGAGCTCGGCGCCGTCGCCGGCCGTCACGCGTCGGCGCGCGGATTGGACTACATCGAGACAACGCAACGCCTGCGCTGGCGCGCGGTGGTCGTCGCGGCCTTTCCCGCGGCGCTCTGCCTCTTCGGCCTGGCGTGGGGGATCGTGCGACGGCGTCGGGCGCCGGCGGCGCGTGGCGATCGCCAACCCGCTCCAGGGCGCACCACGGCCACGACATGAGCGCATGGCGAACCATCCTGCTGCTGGCCATCGTCCTCGCGGCGCTCGTGGCGGGGGACGCGTGGCTCTCGACCCGCGATGAGCGCAGCGCCCGCGACACGGTCGCGAGTCCGGTCAGCAGGATGCTGGCATCCATCGATCCCTCGACGCTGCGGCCGGGGGCGATCCGGCTCTCGCGAGGCAAGGAGTCGCTCTTCTTCTCGAACCGTCGGGATGGAATCTGGCGCTGCGAGAACGCCTTCGGCGCGGTCGCCGACATCGAGGCGATGGAGCGCCTCGTGACGGCGCTGGTCTCCGCCGAAGGAACCGTGCGCGATCGCGATCCGGCGCGAGCCGAGGCGTATGGCCTCGGGCGCGACGACACGATCCGCATCGCGCTGCTTCCGGCGCAACCGCAGGGCCCACCGACCGAAGGTCCCGAACCCGATCCGCTGTTCACCATCGAGATCGGGCTGCGCATCCCCGACGAGAAGCAGTGCTTTGCGCGAGTCGACGGCGAACCGGAGATCTGGGCCCTCGAGTCGGACGTGCTCGAGACGATCGCGGTCGAACCGGGCTCGGCGCTTCCGCCGCTGGTGGACGCGCGCGTCCTGCCGCCCGTGCGACCCGACCTTGCCTCGCCTCCGCGGCGGATCGCGATCCAGCGCGCCGACGGCCAAGCCCTCGAGCTCGAGCGCACCGATCGGGCGATCACGTCGGAGGAGAAGGCCGCGGGCGCCCTGCCGTGGACGTGGAGCCTGCGCGACGGGAACGGCGCGCCGCTGAGCTGCCAGCCGGCGCTGGCGGAGAGCTATGCCCGGGCCCTGACCCGCGCGCCGCTGAGCGGGCTCGTGGATCCGCGCTCGCTCGATCCGCAGTTCATGACGAATCCAGCGGTCCGCGTGACGCTCTTCATGGATCGCGGCAAGCCGATCGAGCTGCGCTTCGGCCCGGCGGAGCAATGGGGCGTTCCGGTGCACTGCACGCTGACGCGCACGATCGTTGCCGTCACGCCGGCCGTCGCCGAGCTGCTGCATCCGGGGCCTGGGCAGCTCGCGGAGTCGGCGACCGAGAATCCCTGGCTGCCGTTGCTCGAACCGCGCCGACCGCCGGGGTGAGCGAGCGCACTCGCCCGGTCGGCGCGCGTGCGCACCGTTGCCGGGCTCCGCGACCTCACGGTTCGCGCGATGCGGCGCGGATCTCGTCGAGCGTCTTCTCCTCGACGCCCGCGAGGTGCGGCTTGCACCGATAGGTGAGCTGTGCACCGGTGCTGTTCCAGGCGTTGCCACCGAGGTAGGTGTTGGCATCCGCGAGCGCCTCGCGGAGTGTCTTGCCATCGAGCAGCGCCTCCCAGAAAAGGCACAGCGCTCGTTGCATGAGCGGCGGCGAGATCTTGGCCGTCACCCCGACGGCGAGCTTGACGCAGCAATCGACCAGCTCCTGGAGGAGATCGGCGGTCGCGCAGCCGCCGAGCACCACGATGCCCGGCGGTCCCTGGCCCCTCTTCGCGGCGGCGCAGAGATCCTTCACGGTCACCATCGTGCCCTTGATGATCGCCCCGAAGGGACGCCATGCGCGGATGCCGCCGGTCCGGTCCGTCTCCGGGTCGCGGTAGCTGTGGCCGAAGAAGGTCCACATGTCGGCCGGGCCCTTGTGCTGGAACTGCTCCTCCATGCCGCCCTTCGTGGTCCACCACGAATCGTCGGCGATCCAGCCCTTGCGCTTGGCCTTCTCGATGAGCGCGGGAAACGACTCGCCGTCCCACCAGCCGACGCCTTGCGCGATCTCGAAGCGCACCGCGGCGCGTGCCGGCAGCGTGGCGAGCTGCAAGGGGGGCAGCACCGTCGTGAAGGCGAGCTGATGGCATCCAAAGGTCAGCTCGAGCGCGCGGGCCCGTCGATCGGAGGGGAAGAGGTAGTTGGTGAAGCGCGGATCCGGGAGCTGGAAGAGAAGATCGGCGGGATGCTCGACGCGCGGCGCGACGAACAACGCCTCGCCGGTGCCGTCGGTCGATGTCGTCGCCAGCGGCTGTCCGCGCATCGACTGCATCTCGATGGGAACACCGGCCACGGGCTTGCGGCTCCTGCGGTCGATCACGCGGACGCGGATCGCGTCGCCGGGTTCGGCCAGTTTCCGCACGAGCAGGTCGACGACACGCGGCCGCCCCTTCGGTGGTCGATCGGGTGGCAGGATGATCGTGAGCCGCGGCGGAGTCGGGCGTCTGGGCATGGCGCGAGGATGCTAGTGCCCGGCGTGCGCGAGGGTTCGCGGGGGCGCATGGACGCCCAGCCATCCGCGCGCCGCGTCCGCGTTGCCCCCGACATTCGACCTCGGCCATTACCATCCCGTGCGTGTGCATCGACGACGAGCCCAGGAAGCCAGGCGATCCGAGCGTGGAGAATGCGCCTGTGCAGATGCACGCCCCGCACCAATTGCACCAGCCGCACGAACCGAACGAACCGCACCAACCGCACCAACCGCACGAACCACACCAACCGATCATCGGCTGGTGGACCGCCGGATACCTCGCGTTGGGACTGTGGCTCGTCCACACGCTGCATGTGTGCCGGTTCCTGCTCGTCGATTGGAACCAAATCACGGCGTTCCCGGATTGGCAGGTCAAGCCGTGGACGGCGCTCTGGCTTGGCGCGCTGGTGCCGATGGTCGCCCTCGTCGGTGTCGGCGCGATTCGACGATGGCCCCGCATCGGCACCGTGATCGGAGTCGCCCTCGCCTGCGAGCTGACGTCCCAGGCCACGGGCCGCAGCCTCTTCACCGCGGCGGGCGACGTGGCCCTGTGGGGGATCGTGGTCGGCGCGTATCTCGTCCGCAAGCACTACGGCAGCCAGATCGTCGCGACGGCGCCGGCCAAGGCGCTTTCGGCGCTTCACTCGGAGGCGCTCGGGATCTTCAGGGCCCTGATCACGGTCTGCCTCTTCGTGATCGGCACGCTCGGCGTCGCGGTCACGTCGATGGTGGTCTCGAGGACCTTCGGGAACGACCTGGGCCAAGGGGCCGCGTGGGTCCAGATGGGCTCCGTGGTCTACCTGGCGATCGGCATGACGGTCTTCATGTTGTGGCCGTTGCTGCGAACGGTCCGCGCGGCCCGCGCGCGAATCGGCGAGCTGACGTGATGCGCGTCCCAGTTGATTCCCGTGCCCCACCCGACCCAATTCCGCCATGAGACGCCGCTCGCAGCCCGTGGCGAAAGTGCTTCGATGGCGAGGGCGAGCAGGATTTCGCAGATCAAGGAGCCGCCGCGCAGCCGTATTCCACAGAATCTACGGCAAGCGGCGGCGACGCAGAGATGCGGAATCCTGCTCGTCCGCAGCTCGAATGACTTTCGCCACGGGCTGCGAGGGGCGAGGGGCCGACGCGCCGACGCGGGAGCAGGTCCGTCCGTTGTTCATGCTCCGCCACGCAACCAGCGCGACCCGGTCGATCACCAGACCCCGGGAACCAACCGCTTCGTGCGGGCCGTGTACGCCGCGTACTCGCCGCCGAACCGATCAAGCATCATCCGTTCCTCGGCGCGGACGCGCAGCGCGAAGAGGATGCCGAACGTCACCAGGTATGACGGGCCGGCCACCCAGTTGGGGATCACCAGCGCCTGGCCGATGGAGTAGAGGAAGAGCGCCGCGTACATCGGATGGCGGATGCGGCGGTAGACGCCATCCGTGACGAGTCGATGTCCCTCCCGCACCTGAAGCGTGACGGACCAGTTCGTGCCGAGGTCGGCGTGCGACCTGTGGAAGAGCGAGAGGCCGACGACGAAGCACACGATGCCAGCCACGAGCGGGCCGAGGTGAAGCGGGTACTCCGCGAACGAGAAGGCGGGCGACGCCACCCAGATCAACGGAACGAAGTAGCCCGCCATCGCGAGCACCAGGAGGACCGTCTCCAGCGCGCCGCGGTGGCTCGCGGCGATCTTGACGGAGCGGCTTCTTCGGCCGTGCGGCGCCCGGATGGCGATCATCACCACGCTGGCGACGAGGATCACGGCCTTCGCGATCCATGGATGGAGGGGCGAGTCCGGCATGCACCACCGCGGCCTGGGAACTCCAAGGGTGTCGGGATTGCAACGGTATCCGGACTGCAAAGGTGTCAGGATGGAATTCGGTCGAAAAGCATCCTGACACCTTTTCGCGAGCTCGCCGCCTCGCGCGGGCCCGCGGTCATCGTCGCGCCGGCTGGCTCAGCCCCTCCAGCTCCTTCAATCTCTTCAGCACGCCGGCCGCCATGATGGTCGAGGATGGTCGAGTCGTTGATCCCCGCGGCATTGAGGCTGCTGCCCTTGTCCGGAGGCGCTCCCGCATGCGGGCGGTCATGTCCAGTTCGCGAGCAGCACGCCGAAGTCAGCGCCATCCACCAGTCCATCGCCGTTGAGGTCGCCGGGGCAGCACGTGCCGGGGCAAGGTCCCCAGAACCCGAGCAGGATGCCGAGGTCGAGGCCGTTCACGATGCCGTCGCCGTTGAGGTCGCCGACGATTCCCGTCGATGTCGGGAAGCGCACCTTCACGCTGTTGGCCGTGTACGTGACCTCGACCGGGTCGCAGCTCACGACCGACGTGAACGTTCCCACGCGCGAGCCTGCGACGAGCACCGTGAATTCCTCGGTCGACAGCGGCGCGTAGCCGCCGGCGCGGGTCACGTTGATCGTGCCGGCGAGCGTCGCGACCCCGGTCGTGAAGAGCAGGTCGTTGGGACCGACGCCCTGGGGCCCGCCGATCTCGGTCGCGAAGGTCGCGTTGGCGCCGAAGGTGGTCGAGCCGATGATCGTCATCTGGCCGGGCCCCGATCCCGGCGCGATCGTGCCGCCCGTGTTGTTCACCAGCGCCGCAGTCACCGTGCCGCCGCCGGTCAGGATGCCGTCCGCGAGATTGAAGTTGGAGCCGCCGGTGACCGTCAGCGCGCCGTTCACCGACGTGACGCCGGCGGTCTGGTCGATCGGTCCGCCGTTGCGTGTCGCCGCGAGGCCGCTGTCGACCTGGAACGTCCCCGACTGCACGAAGAGACCCGGCTGGATCGCGAGCGAGCCCGCGAGCGTGACGGCGAGCAGGCCTTCGTTCTGGAAGTCGCTCAGGACGTCGATGGTCAGCCCGCCATCCGTGTCGGCGAGGATCGCGCCCTGGTTGGTCAGGTTGGTGTTGTTGGTCCCAAGCGCCCAGCTTCCGCGGATGGCGTGTCCCAGCCCGTTCACGAGCCTGCGGACGGCGCCGGTGCTCTGGATCACGTTGTTCTGTGTGTTCGAACCCTGGAGCACGCCGTCGCCCGCAAGCGTCACCACCGGCGTGTTGAGCTGGATGACCGTCGAGTTTCCGGCCGCATCCGAGGCGATCAAGCCGTTGTTGGTGATCGTGTTGATGAAGACGGGATCGTTGTCGTTGACGATGTGCAGCGTGGCGCCGGCGTCGATCGTCACGTTGCCGAGCGTCGATGAGCCGCCGACCAGCCGAAGCTGACCCGCGCCCGTCGAGTCGAGCACGCCGTTCACGATCGTCGACGAGGTGATGTCGACCGTGCCGCCGTCACCGACGATCGTGCCGCCGGTGTTGTCGAGGCCGGTGCCCGCGATCGTGAGCGTGGCGCCGGGACCCGCGCGCAGCGTGCCCGTGTTGAAGTTCGATCCTTCGCTTCCGCCGAGGTCGATCGTGATGCCGTCAGGGTCGGTCGCCTCGATCAGGCCGTTGTTGGTGAGCAGCGTGTTGTTGGAGCCGATCGACATCGAGCCGCGCATGGTGTGCGTCGCCGCGTTGGTCAACCGCCGCACGGCGCCGACGCTGACGAAGATCGCGTTCTGGTCCAGTCCCTCGACCGTGCCGTCGCCCTCGAGGAAGACGTCGGGCGAGTTGAGTCCGATCGCCGTGGCGTTCCCTGCGGACTCGATCGAGATCGTGCCGTTGTTCGTCACCGTGCCGATCAGGACGGGGTCGTTGTCGTTGACCACATGGAGGGTCGCGCCGGTGGCGATCTCGGGGTTGATGAGGGTCGACGCGCCGCCGACCGTCCGCAGGAGGCCGCCGTTGGCCTGCGTGAAGAAGCCGTTGACGATGGTCGACGAGTTGACGTCCACCGTGCCGCCGTCGGCGATGATCGTGCCGCCGGTGTTGTCGAGGCCGGTGCTCGCGATCGTGAGCGTGGCGCCGGGCATGGCGCCGAGGACGCCCGTGTTGAAGTTCGATCCCTCGCTTCCGCCGAGGTCGATCGTGATGCCGTCGGGATCGGTCGCCTCGATCACGCCGTTGTTGGTGAGCAGCGTGTTGTTGTTGCCGATCGACATCGAGCCGAGGATCGTGTGCCCCACCGAGTTGGTGAGGCGCCGCACCGCGTTGATGCTCAGGATCACGGCGTTCTGGTTGAGCCCCTCGAGCTGGCCGATTCCGGTGAAGACCACCTCGGTCGAGTTGAGCCCGAGCGCTGTCGTGTTGCCGGTCGACTCCAGGCGGAACGTGCCGTTGTTGGTCACGGTTCCCAGCACGACCGGGTCGTTGTCGTTCACCGCGTGAAGCGTCGAGCCGGTGTCGATGGTCGGGTTGACGAGCGAGGACGATCCGCCGACGAGCCGCAACAGGCCGCCGTTGGCGTCCATGTACGTGCCGCCGACGATGGTCGACGAGTTGATGTCGACGTTGCCGCCGTCGGCGCGGATCGTGCCACCGGTGGCGTCGATCCCGCTCCCCACGATCGTCAGCGTCGCCCCGTTGGTCCCGCGCAGGATGCCGGCGCTGAAGTTGCTCGACTCGCTCCCGCCAAGGTCGATGGAGATCCCGTCCGGATCGGTCGCCTCGATCACGCCGTCGTTGGTCAGCAGGGTGTTGTCGAAGCCGATGGAGATCGAGCCGCGGATCGTGTGGCCCGCGGAGTTGGTCAGCCGGCGGACGGCGTTCACGCTGAGGATCAGCGCGTTCTGGTTGAAGCCCTCGAGCGACCCGGAGCCCGAGAGGACGACGTTCGGCGCGTTGAGCCCGAGCACCGTGCTGTTCCCGGTCGACGCCATCAGGATGACGCCGTCGTTGGTGATCGTGCCGCCGTTGAGTGTCGGGTCGACGTCGTTGGCGACGATGATGGCGGCGCCCAAGCCGAGCGTGATCTGGGTGACGTCGATGGTCGAGAGCATGTTCACGGCCAGTCCCGGGCCGATGACCGCGTGGTACGTGTTGCCGCCCAGTCCGTCGTCGGGAATGCCGTTGGACCAGTTGAGGGCATTGCTCCACGCCCCTCCGCTCGCACCGGTGTAGCTCGTGGTGACGAACGCGGCATGGATCGACGGTGCAGGCAGCGCGATCGACAGCGCGACGAACGCGGCGAAGGAACGGTTCATGGTGTCATGCTCTCCCAGTGATCGACGCGTGGCCTGTGGGCTCCAGCGGTCCCGCGGAATGGGCGGGAAACCCGGTCGATCCACGCACCCTACTGGCGACCTGCCGCTGGTTCAATTGGAAAGTCGTTCAATCGGAGAGAGGTTGAATCGAAAGCGGTTCAATCGGAGCGTGCGTCGGCTTCTTGGAATCGGGGTGGGGCCGCCGCTCGCGCCGGTTGTACAGTCGTCGCATGGCCACCCCGATTCCCGAGCGCCCGGTCGGCTTGCCCGCCGCGATGCATCGCTGGGCCGATCTCCCCATCGACCGTCCGATGGCTCGCATCGAGCGGCAGCGCGTCATCGGCTCCCAGATGATGATCTCGCGCGTGGTGCTCGAGCGCGGGTTCGCGATCGCGACGCACCATCATCCCAACGAGCAGTTCGCGGTGGTGCTGAGCGGCCGCATGCGCTTCGGAATCGGCGCCGAGGGTTCGCCTGAGCGCCGCACGCTCGAGCTCGTCGCGGGCGAAGTGCTGCACCTGCCCCCGAACGTGCCACACTCGGCGGAGGCGATCGAGACGTCGGTGCTGCTCGACCTCTTCGCGCCGCCGAGCGAGAAGACGGGCGTGGACGAGGCGACGGGATCCGGCGCGGTTCCGGGAACCCACCCCGGCCCGCCTTCCATGCCGCGCCCTGCTTCCCCGGCCTGAACGGCGAGCGCCGCGGGGGGTGCGAAGCGCCGCGTATCGTGCGTCGCATCCCCTGGAGCCCCGCCTTGGAACTCTCCCGACTCTTCGCCGACCTGCATCCAAGGTTGGTTCCGTTCCCGATTGTGCTGCTGCTGGCGGGGCTCGGCTTGGATGCGTTCGGATGGCTGCGGGGGAACCGTTCCGCGTCGTGGGCGGGGAGATTCCTGACCGTCGCCGGGACGGTGGCGCTCCTGGCGGCGTTCCTGTGCGGCATCTGCGCCGAGATCTGGGCGGGGCGCAGCGGCGTGCCGCATCACGAGATCAAGTGGCACGAGCTCGCGGCCACCGCCGCCGCGTGGGGGTTCATCGCGCTGTGCGCGTGGCGGCTCTTCATCGGCGAAGGCCGGAGCGCGACGGGCCTCCTCTATCTCCTGTGCGGATTCGCGCTCTACGGGCTCTTGGCCGTGACCGGGTACCTGGGCGGCAAGCTCGTCACCGACTATGGCGCATCGGTCGACGGCGCCCGCGCGCTGAGCGTGCTCTCGTTGCACGACCTGAACACGCTGGCCCAGCGGCAGACGGATCGCAACCTCGAGTACTCGGACCTCATGCACCATGCCGCGGGCTGGTTCGTGCTGGTGCTCGCGCTGGCCATCCTCGTGCGCGAGATCTGGCCGCGGCATGCGGCGAAGGTGCGGCGGGTCCCGCCGGCGCTCTTCGTCATCGGCGGTTTCCTGCTCTTCTTCACCGCCGATCTCGACCTGTACGCGCTCGGCGACCCGCGGCAGTGGTACGACCGCGAGGTGCAGGCCCACAAGCTCATCTCGATCCTGCTCGTCGCGTTCGGGCTGCGCGCGCTCTGGCGCCCGCCCAGGCAGCCGGCGCCGGTCGCCGAGGCCGGCGTCGCGACGGCGCGGCTCCAGAACCGGCTCATCGCGGTGATCGCGCTGATCGGTGGCGGTCTCCTGTTCACGCATGTCCATACCGTCGCGCCGTACGCGAACGTGGCCGCGGGCGTCTACGTGAACCACGTGGCGATGGGCGTCGTGGCCCTGCTGATCGGCGGGGTCAAGCTGGCGGACGATGCCGCCGCCGCGCGCGCCGAGTCCGCGCCGGCGGCGGAGTCGCACCGCGCCCTTCGCAGGGCGCGCGTTCGCGCCCTTGCGTTCCCGGTGCTGCTCGCCGTCCAGGCCTTCCTGCTCATCACGTACACCGAGGGCCTGCCGTGGTTCATCGGCCACGGGCACTACAACCGCTGGGGTCCGAACGGCGGAACCGTCGCCCCATACGGCGACGTGCGCGCGGAGCTCACCTTCGACACCGAGGCCGGCCGGATGAACCTGTTCGTGCTGGATCGCTTCGAGGACACGCCGCGCGCGTGCCCGCGGAACGCCTCGACGCGATCATCTCCGTGGGCTATCGACGAACCAACGTGCCGTTGACCGCGGTCGACGGATCGGATGGCGGCGCCTCGCACTTCAGTGGCGACGCCCAGTTCCTGAAGCGGGCGCTCTATTTCGATGCCCAGGTCGACCTGCCGCTGGACGGCCGCATGCGCAGGGGATCGTTCGACCCGTGGGTCGTGCCTGCGGTCACGGGCATCCCGCCCAACGAGGTCGCGAAGTTCCACTGTCCGATGCACGAAGGCGCGCGCGCCAACGAGCCGGCGGACTGCCCGCTCTGCGGCATGTCGCTCGTGCCGATCCTCGGCGGGATCCGCACCACGCTGCACGACGACGCGTACGCGATGGATCTCGTGCCGTCGGCGACGCCGATCGATCCCGGGCAGGTGGTCCAGCTCCGCTTCGTGCCGAAGCGAGCGGCGACGGGGGAGACGATCCGGGACCTCCAGATCGTCCACGAGCATCCGCTGCACCTGATCATCGTCGGCGACGATCTCGTCTTCTTCGATCACATCCATCCCCTGCCGCAGGACGACGGGTCGTTGACGATCGACTACGCGTTTCCCAGGGCGGGCACGTACCTCCTCTTCGCCGACATCGCGCCGCGCGGCGACCGCTCCCAGGTCTTCCGCCTGCCGGTCGTGGTCGGCGCGGCCGCCGGCGTGGCGAGCGCATCCGTGACGCTCGTGCCCGAGGTGGCGCCTTCGCGCGAGATCGGCAAGTACCACGTCGAGCTCTTCACGCAGCCGCGCGAGCTCGTCAGCGGGCGCGATTGCCACATCGCATTCCGGCTGGAACTCGACGGCCGACCCGTCCTGGACCTCGAGCCGTACATCGGCGCGATGGGACACTGCGTGATCATCAGCGAGGACACGCAGACGTACCTGCACAGCCATCCCGAGCAGTTGACCGCGGCGCCGCTTCCGGACGAGCGTGGCGGTCCCGACGTCGCGTTCCACACCGTCTTCCCGCGTCCCGGACGGTACAAGGTGTGGGGCCAGTTCAAGCGCGGCGAAGAGATCATCGTGGCGGACTTCGTGCTCGACGTGAAGCCGCCGCTCGTGCCGAAGTGGCTGAGCGACTTCCTGATCTTCGACTGATGGGGACTCCGGTGGACCGCGGGCGATTGCGGGCGCCGCGGCCCGGGACGCCGCCAGGCGAAATCAGGGCCGGACATATGACGCGAATCTCTGACTCGGGACACTAGAGGCCGCCCGCCGCGGCGATCTTCGCGCGCACCACCTCGATGCCCCGTTCCAGCACCTCGTCGCGTCCATCGGCGATTCCCCGCGCCGTCGGCTCGACGGGCACCGTGGGCGCAATGCCGACGCCGTGATGCTGCGTGCCGTCGTGCTTGAGGACCTTCATCCCGGTCCACCAGACGCGATAGCCGCCGGCGAGGTCGAAGGGATTCACGTTGCCATTCGTTCCGGCCGTCGTCGACCCGACGATCTCGCCAAGCCGGTACGCCTCGACGATGCCCATGATCGATTCCGCATAGGAGATCGCCCGACCATCGGTGAGGAACGCGATCGGTTGCCGCAGGCGCGGCGCCTCGGGCGGCATGATCCAGCGCCCCGACTCCACCCACGTGACGCCCTCGCGATCCGGACGCGTCGTCAAGGCGATGTTCCAGCGGGCGCTGGTCGCCGTCTCGTCGATCAGATGGCCGATGAGCGCGTACGCCGCCTGGCTCGGATACCCGCGCATGTCGAAGACCATGCCTCGCGCCGATTCGAGCTTCGGCATCGCCTCGACCAGCGCCGGCCCGTCGGTCCCGTTGAGGTCGAAGTAGACGATTCCCGGCGCGACCTCGGCTCCGTTCGGCGGACGCTTGGCCATGGCGTCGACCACCTCGTGGACGACGCGGCGCGCCACCTGCACGGTGTACTCGGTGCCATCGGGTCGCCGAAGGCGCAGCGAGGCCGGATCGCCCGCCGGGAGCTCGTAGGCCAACATGCCCGCCAGCTTGTAGCGCCGCCAGCCATCGGTGGCGGCGCTCACGCGCGTCGAGAGCTCGGCCAGGCACGAGGCGAGCGATTGGTCGTCGACCGCGACCAGCGCGTCGCCGATGGCGATCTCCGCGGGACCGTCGAGCGAGCGCCCGATCACCACGAGGTCCGCGCCGGCCCACACGAATTGCAGCGGAAGCGGCGCCGATCGCGGGCCGCCCAGGCCACGGACGCTCCCGTGGCCGTCGCGAAGCTGCGCAACGAGCACCGACAGCGTGCGACCGAAGGCAGACTCGTCGGCGTCTTCCGCGGCGTGCGTCAGCGCCGTCGAGAGCGCCGCGTCCCAGTCCGTCCCGACAACGTCGAAGTACGGATAGAAGTGCTGGAGGATGGTCCACGCAATCGCCACGTCCGCGAGGCGCGTCGAGCGGTTCAGCGACGTGAGGATCGGCGCCGGGCCGGGCGCCGCATCGGGCGCGGCACCCTGGGGCGACCGATGTGGCAGCGTGCCTCGTTCGTCGGCGAAGAGGCGGATGGGGATGCGGCAGCTCACGCCGCCGCCAAGGGGCTTCACGACGAACGACCCGTCGAAGAGCGCGGTGTCGATCGGCGCCGTCAGGGCGGTGTGCTCGATGGTGCTCTTGTAGGCGTTTCCGGGGATCGCGCCGGGGAGGCCACCGATGCCGAGATGGCGCCACGAGACGATCTCTCGCGCTGCGTCGGGCGGCGCGGGCAGTGGGGGCGCGTCGTTCGCGCCGCCGGCCCACACCTGGACCGCGGGTGCGAGCGGCGCAAACGCCTCCGCCAGTCGCCGTGCCAGGTCGGCGGCATCGGGCGCCGGCTCGGCCTGCTCGACGAGCGACACCGCGAAGCGGTTCCAGTCCTTCACGGCGACCGCCTGGTCGCTGGGGTGGAAGAAGCGGACATACCCGAGGAGCTTCGTCGCGGCGCGCAGGTTCTCGAGTCCGCGGGAATCCAGCGCCCTGGGCGGCGATGGCGCCTGGTGCGGGAAGCTCTCGCCGATCACGACCAGCTCGGCATCGTCGACCAGCACCGCGGCGCTGCCGCCGAGGGACATCCAGCCGACGTTGAGCCATGTGGCATCGTCGTCGACATCGAGCTCGATCGCCGCGGACTGCCACTGCGCTGCGACGCCGCCCGCGTTCGCGTCCGCGATGGTGCCGATGATCGGCCGATCACCCATGTTGTCGAAGCCGCCCATCTGGCCGTTCGGCCGGTCGACGCGCAGCCACATCTGCCCGCGGCCTCGACCCTCGACGCGCATCTTCGAGCGGAGCGCCACGCGCAACCCGCGGTATGGGGTCGCATCGAAGCGTGTCATGACGTTGCCCATGGGCGCCGTCGACGCCGTGGGCACATGGAGCTTCAGGAACTTCGCGCCGGAGGGCGCTGCGCCCTCGACGAGCTCCGCCGCCCAGCCATCGGTGGGAACGAACCAGGTGTGGCGCCCGTCGCCGATCGGCTCGTCCTCGAAGCCGAGCCGCAACGGCACGGGCCATGCCGCGCCATCGCCTCGAGCGTCGTCTGCGTGTGGCGAAGCCATGGCGAGGGCCGAGCCATGGAGCGGGGCGCCACCGGTGATCGCGAGGCCACACGCGATCGCGCTGCCGACGACGATCGCGAGGCGGGCGCGCAGGGCTGCTGGACGGGAGTGCGGGTTCCTCATCGGAGGCTCCATGCCGATCGGCGAACGGGTATCCAACGAAGTCAACGGCAACGCGAGGTGGTGGTCACGGTTGGCGATCGGCGGGAGGGGAGGGGCGCTGTCGTGCGAAAGGTTGAACGCACGGAGGTCAATTGGAATCCGCGTGAGAGTCGACCGCGACGCCCACGAGATCCTCGTCCGGTCGCGGAACCCGACTGTTTGGATAGCTCTCGTCGATCTGCCAGAAGTTGGGCGCAATCTGCTTCAGGGGCCTCCCGTTGGCCTCTCCTGGATCGCGGTCGTAGCGAAGCACGAGGACGAGGTCCGAGCTCACGGCCGGATCGTCCTGGAAGTAGCCGTGACCGATGAAGCCCGTGTTGACCCGTGCGTCGACGAACGCGATCCCGCGCAGGTTCGGGAGCTTGTTCCTCATCTCCTCGACGTCGTTTGACCGAAGGCGGCCGACCCGTTCGATGCTTCCAAACAGCCATCCGGAGATGCCGAGCGCCTTGTCGGTGTCGGAGATGTAGACGGTGATGCGATCGACGCCGGCCCCCATCCGCTCGGCCATCACCCGCTGCTCCATCACATCCACGTCGACGTCGGCGGCGGCCAACACGGCGTTGTGGATCTTGTATTGCCGCCTGAAGTCGGCATGTGCTCCGCGCGACTCGACGAAGAGTTCGCGGATGGCGGCGATGATGACCGCGTTTCCCCGGCTGTGGGCGACGATGTTGATGCGCTCGACCTGGGGGCACGACGCAATGGCGCGCAGGAATTCCTTCAGGTGAAAGACCGTAAAGTCGGCGGATTCGGTGTCGCGCGTGTAGCCGCGGAGCAAGCCTCCGCCTGCGCCGGCCGGCCATGAGTAGAGGATCGGCACGAACTCGCGGCCGAGGAAGTGCGAGAGCTCCGCAATGCGGAAGACGCCGTCCTCCAGGGTGTTGTTGTAGCCGTGGACGAAGAGCACGACATCCTTGCGCGGCGTGACGGCAAGGCGGCGGGCGAGCTCGGCGTGCAGCGTGGCGACGGCGGCGTCCTGCTCCGCCTGGGCGCCGGGCTCGACGTGCAGGCCGGTCTCGTCCCGCACCACCGATACGGGTGTTGCCGGAAAGCAACCGAGCGGGTTCATCTCGGTGACGCGAAGCGGCAGCGAGTTGGCCCGGTGATGCGAGGTGCTGTCCTCGACGAGGGCGTCCCACGAAACGTCCCGGCCGATCTCGACCACGGAGGATCCGAAGCACAACGACTTCGAGCGCTTGCTGCCGTAGGCGAGCATGCCGTCCTTGGTCGGCAGCGGTTCCCGATCGGTGGCATAGAGCACATCCACCGTGTTGGTCCTCAAGGCGTCGGGAACGTTGGCGAACGGATTCTCCGCGGCGTCGACGTAGAGGTTTGGCGTCGGCATGAGCTGCCGGTCGGCGCACCCCGCGAGAACCCACACAAGGGCGAACGCGCACGCCGCGCTGCCGCGCGCTCGACCAAACGGGATCGACTTCGCGCGCAGCGGTCGCCGCGCCATGCGCGCCCCAGTTGATTCCCGCACCTCACCCATCAACGCTGCCTTGAGACGCCGCTGTGGGCAAGGGGTCGAACGCATGCAGGTCTCCTGTCATCCGTATGACAAGTCGTATGAATGACTACATCCGCGGCGCCACCTTCTCCAACGACACCGCCATCGCCTCGGTGTAGGTGACCACGATCGTGTCGCCCACGTGCAGCTTCTTCAGGTTCTCGAGACTCTTGGCGCGGATGGTCGCGTGATCCCCCATCGGGCCCTGGAGCGTGACGGTCATGTTCGGCAAGTCCACGGCCTGGACCGTGGTGACCACCCTGACCCCGCGCGCCGCAGCCGCCCCCGGATCCGTGCCTTGGGCCGCCCGCCCCGCGACAGCGACCGCCATGAGCGGATTCGCCGCCTCCTCCGGCGTCGGAGGACGCAGCTCGCCGACAACCGAGACGAAGAAGTCGGCCGTCACCTGGTCGCCGACCTTCACCTCGTCCAGCCGTCTCACCGCGTTGTCCACGACAAAGGTGACCTCGTGGCCGGAGGTGTCCTTGAGGGTCACCTCGCGCGTCGCGAGGTTGATGGCCTGCACGGTCGCCGTCACGGTGAACTCGGCGGACTCCGTGGTCGTCAGCGGCGGATTCATGCTCGATGCCGCGTTGGCCTGCGGCGCAGCGGCAGGCGCCGTTGCGTCCTTCGGGGTGGAGCAGCCAGTGAGCGCCGCCGCCAGGAGTGCGGTCGGGAGAAGTGCGATGGCGGTCATCTTCATGCGATTGTCCTCGTGGTGCGTGGTTTGGTTCGGGGACCGGCAGGCCGGCTCATATGTGTGCCCATTTGATTCTCGCGCCCCACTCGACCAAATCCCCATCGAGACGCCGCTGTGGGCAAGGGATCGAACGCATGAAGGTCCGCTGGAATCCGCGTGAGATCGTACACGACGGCGCCGCGCGGCACCGCGATCGGGCGGTGATACGCGTCCCAGTTGACTCTCGCGCCCCACCCAACGCGATCTCCGGACAGGCGGCGGCGCGGCGCCGATCCACGGGGATCGCCGGACGCTGGGTATTCTGGCATGTGCAGCAATCCGCCCGAGACGATCTGCTCGACTCCGCGAGCTGCCCTCGGGTCGCGACGACCGGCCGACGCGCGATGGGAACCCATGAACCACCGATGCCATGACGTGATCGTGGTGGGCCTCGGCGCCGCGGGCTCGGCGGCGGCGATGCACCTGGCGCGACGCGGGCTGCGCGTGCTGGGGCTCGATCGATTCGACATTCCCACGTCGATGGGCTCTTCGCACGGCATCACGCGGCTGATCCGACTCTGCTACTTCGAGCATCCCGACTACGTGCCGCTGCTTCGGCGCGCGTATGAGCTGTGGCGCGAGATCGAGGTCGAGAGCTCGCGCCGCCTCCTCTTCGAGACCGGCGGCGTCTATGTCGGGCGACCCGACGGCGAGCTCGTCGCGGGTTCGCTCGCGGCGGCGCAGGCGCATGCGCTGGCGCACGAGGTGCTCGATCGGGCCGAATTGGCCAGCCGCTGGCCGCAGTTCCGCGTTCCCGAGGATCACGTCGCGCTCTTCGAGCCCGCCATGGGCTATCTGCTCTGCGAGCCGGCGATCATGGCGCATGCGGAGCTCGCCCTTCGCTGCGGCGCCGACCTGCGCGGGCAGGAACCCGTGCTGCGCTGGTCGATGGATGGCGCCGGCGTGCGCGTGGAGACGCCGCGCGGAACCCACCTCGCGTCGAGGCTCCTGATCACCGCGGGCGCGTGGACGGCCGAGCTGGCGCCGAGGCTCGGCTGGCCGCTGCGCGTGACGCGCCAGGTCGTCGCATGGGTGTGGCCGAAGCGGCCGGAGCTCTTCACCGAGGCGTCGGGCGCGCCGTCCCTGGGCGGGAACGAGCAAGCTGGCTCGATGCCCGGTTCGGCGCCGGGGTTGTCCCCGGCTTCGCCCCGCCGCGCGCCGCGGCCCCATGCCTTTCCCTGCTGGGCCGTGCAGCATCCGGGTGGCGGGCTGCACTACGGCTTCCCCATGGCCCGTCACGGCGAGACCGGGCTTGGCCTCAAGCTCGGCCTGCACCAGCCAGCCGACGAGACGCATGCGGATCGCGTCGATCGCTCGCTGCGCGGCGACGACGAGGCGACCGTTCGCGACTTCCTGCGCTCGACGCTGCCGGACGCGGATGGCCCGCTGTTGGCGATGAAGGTCTGCCTGTACACGAACACCCCCGACGGCCACTTCGCCATCGACCGGCACCCCGAGCATGCGCCGGTGATCGTGGCGTCGCCATGCTCCGGTCACGGATTCAAGTTCGCCCCGGTCATCGGCGAAGTGCTCGCCGACCTGCTCGAGCGCAACTCGACGCGCCACGAGATCGGCTTCCTCCGAGCCACCCGCTGGTCACAGAAGCCAAGTAGCCTCGACGCCCCTTCATAAGCCCCGATCCCCCCAACCAATAACCAATAACTAATAACTAATAACCAATAACCAGTAACCAACAACCAGTACCTACGCCCCCCCCCCTCACATCCACCACGCCAACAACTCCCCCAAGTCCGCCCCGTCCACCACACCATCCCCGTTCAGGTCGCCCGGGCCGGTCGTTCCCCACGCCGCAAGCAGCAGGCCGAGGTCGGCGCCGTCGACCACGCCGTCGTTGTTGAGATCGGCGGGGTTGTCGCAGATGTCCGGGATGCCGTCGCCGTCGCTGTCGGCAAGCACGCCCGCCGCGATCTCGCACGTGTCGGGAATGCCATTGCCGTTGCAGTCGCCGGCGCCGTTGGCGATGTCGATCGTGTCGCCGACGCCGTTGCCGTTGCAGTCGTAGTCGCCGATGCGCAGGTAGTAGACGTCCTGGCCGCCGGTGAAGGTCGCGGCCCAAGCAAGGTGGGCGCCGACGTCGTCGGAGACCATGTGGTAGTAGTCGCCGAGCTTGTTCTGCTGCGGATAGCCGAGGAAATGGTTGAACGGCGGACTGATCGCCTGGTTGGGCGCCCACGTCCGGCCGCCGTCCTCGCTGTGGCTGTAGTAGAGCTCCGAAGTCTGGGGAGTCGCCTGGTTCGCCGCGTTTCGCGTGTCGTTCCAGACCACGTCGATGCGACCGTTGGGCGCCGTCGACATCGTCCCGAACCACTGGTACGGCCGCGGTGCGCCCGGAAGCTGGACGTCGTCGTTGACGCGCACCGGCGCGGACCAGGTCGCGCCGCCGTCGATGCTGCGGGCGAACATGACGTCGAGCGGATCGTTGCCATCTGGCGTCGCCGGCGGATCGACCGAGCAGAGCATGTAGATCTCGCCGCCGTACGGGCTGTTCGAGCGATTCACGTCGACGTTCACCTGGCCGAGCAACCCGGCGGGATTCGGGCCGGTGCTGCCGGAGAGTCGCCCGCCGAGATCGACCACCGAGGTCTGATCGAACGCGACCGGCAGCATGGGATCCTGCGCCGTCACCGAGCGCACGCAGAGGAAGACCGTCGAGTCGAAGGGGGCCGATTGCACGCCGCTCACGAGGACCTCGCCGTCGCGGCCGACGGCCATCGTGCCGAATCGGGGCGGCATCGGATACGCGACCGGCGACTGGAACGTTGCGCCGCCGTCGACGCTGCGGATGAACGTCGCCGACGTGTAGGGTCCGGCAGCCGTACTCCAGGTCGCGTAGATGTTGCCGTGTCCGACGCCGTCGGTGAGGTCGACGGTCATCCACGCCTTGTCGCCTCCGAAGGCGACCGTCTTGAGCGGCCACGTCTGTCCGCCATCGTTCGATCGGAAGAGGTCGCAGGTGAAGTTGTTCTTGAGGCTGTAATAGAGGAACTGTCCCTCGGGCGAGACCGCGAGGACCGGATCGCTGCGGAAGACGCCCGGCTCGAGCGCGCCGGGAAACGTCCACGATCGGCCACCGTCGTCGCTCCACGCATAGCCCGCCGTCCGGAAGCTGCTGCCGATCGAGTCGAACTGCCGCCAACCGATCGCGATGCGGTTCGGCGCGGTGGGATCGACGCCGATCGAGGGCTCGTTCGCCGCATCGCCCGCGATGTCGGCGCCGGCGGCGTCGACGTTGACCTGCACGCTGGCGAGCACGCCGGCGGGGGCGGGAATGGCCAAGAGCATCGTCGCGCCCGCGACGATGCAGGTGGTGAGCGCAGATTCTGATCGCATGATGGGACCTTCGATTACCAATGACGCTCTTCGCCGTACTGAACGTACCAGACATACATCTCGACCAGCAGCGCCGCCGAGTTGCGCTCGGTGATGCCCTTCTTGGTGAGCCACAACGGGAACGGGAGCCCGTGTGCGGTCAGCGTCTGGTTGTAATCGTCGTAGAGCACGAAGAACCGGTGCCACATCGCCGGCGACGCGACGGGCGGCGGGCACGTGGGAAATCCGCTCGCCCACGATGGCGGTGGTTCGTTGGGCGCGCCGCGGCCGGCGTGTCCTGCGCGGTATCCGCGATCGCCATGACCCTCGCCGGAGGTGCCGCGCGTCGGCGCGTGGTTCGACGTGCTGTTGCCGGAGAGGCTCTCGTAGCCCGAGCCAGCGCCGGAGCCGGTCCTGGAATCGTTGCCGCCCGTCGCGCCGTTGCCGGTGCCGTTGCCACCGAGGCCGGTTCCGCCGTTGGATCGGCCGTGCGCCGCGGTCGAGTGGTTGCCCGAAGTGCTCGGCTTGGTGCCGGTTCCGTTGCCGGCTCCCGCGGCGGCGACACCGAGCGTGGTGGCGGCGAGCAGCGCCGCGAGCGCCGTGCGCCAGCGCGACCGTGGGCGACGCGTCGTCGCTTCGCGCCCGGCGTCGCCGGCTTCGGCGTCGCCTGCCCCCGCTGCATGGGCGCGCCGGCTCGAACCTGCGGAGATGTCGTTCATGCGTGCCATCGTCACTGTTCCTCGATGATTTCAGCCGCGCGCAACACGTGCCAGCCGGTTTCGCGGAAGACGGGGAAGCGCGCCATCGTGCCGGCCAGCACGCGCGCATCGTCGCGGTCAAGGATCCACGGCTCGACGCGGCCGCGCCGCTCGAGCCGGCGCCGACGGTCGAGCTCCAGCGTCCAGACGCGCTCCCGCAGCGCCCAGTTGCCGAGTCGCTCGGCGACCTCGTCGGCCTTGTTCGTGAAGACCGCCATCAGTTGTTCGAGACGATCCTCGTCGGTCACGTGTCGGGTCGCGACGCTGCAGCCGAAGATGCACCACCACCCGAGCGATTCGAGCCGCGGGCCGTCGATGCCTTCCAGCGACTCGGTCGCGTCGAGCGCCGCCAGGAGCGCCGCAAGGGCCTCCTCCGGATCGCGCACGCCCAGGAGCGCCTCGATCTCCAGCTTCGCGCCGCGGGCCGTGTTGGCGGCGGCCGCGAGCATCGGCTGCCGGTATTCGGCGCTGGCCGCGTCGAGCAGCGTCGCGGCGCGGGCCAGGTCGTCGATCGTGCGCCGGGCCAGGCGAGCGCGACGGCGCCGTTCGGCGCCGACGATGGCGCGGCCGCAGAGTCCGCGGACATAGAGCGCGTAGCCGAGCGCGCCGTCGCGGTTGGGCATCTCGTAGTCGCCGCACTCGAGATCCTCGACGAGCGAGTTGGCGATGCCGGCGCCTTCCTCGAGGTCGCCGAGCACGTGGTGGCAGAAGGCCAGGTTGAGCTTGAGCGCGACCGTCACCTCGTCGCCGCGCTCGGTCTCGCGCAAGCCGCGCCGCAGCGCCTCGAGCGACGCCTTGTAGCGACCGAGGCCGTCGTGCCCGACCGATTCGCGGTTGCACGCGATCGCCCGTTCGTTGTCGTCGCGGGCGGCGCTGTACTCGCGACGGGCGACGCGGACGAGTTCCTCGTAGCGTCCCGCCGCGTGGGCCTCGAAGGCCATGCGATCGAGCGAGCGCCAATCCTCGCCTTCGCGCGGGCGCTCGAGCTCGATCGGGGCCGTGCCCCAGAGGTCGTCGCAGACGTCCTGCACGGCCCAGTCCAGCACGCCCGCGAGCCGGACGACGAAGTCCATGCGGGGGTTGCCGGCGGGCGCGAGCAGGTTGTGCGGGTCGCGATCGAGCTCCTCCGCCAGCCGTCGCAAGGACCAGCGGCGGTAGTTCTGGGCAAGGTCGAGCAGGTTCTCGAGGCGCCGCAGTCGAGCGCTCTCGGTGACGGATGGCGCGCCGCGCGCGGTTCCGTCGCCACTTCGGCCACCCGACCTCGCGGCGCGCCGCGCTTCGCGCCCGCCGCTCGCTCGGCGGCCCGAAGGGGGAGCGGCGGCGCTGCCCGACTCCTCGGCCTGGCCTCGCGGAGTCGGCAGATCCGGACCGGTAACGCCACCGCCGGCATGGTTTTCACCATGACCGTTCCCCGGCGCCTTGGTCCGTCGTGCGGCCATCTCTCTTCCCTGCGTCTCCTTGAAACGGTCCGGTCGTCGAGGTCCGACCTCGACACGGCCTCCGATGGGCCGACACCTGACCTCCACATGGCTTCGCGCCGGATCGGCGGATCGCTGCAAGAACCGCGGCTGCAAACCTACAGATCATCTCCGCCCGGATCGCCGAAGCGGTTCCGGATCGATCGCGACACCACACGGCTCCTTCGTCGCCGACCCGCACCACGGTGCGAGAAACCTCAACACATGATGTTACGCGGTTCCCTCACGATCCTCCGCTTCGCCGGCATTCCGGTCCGGATCCACTGGACGTTCCTGATCCTCCTCGCCTGGGTGGTCGGAAGCGCCGTCGCCAGGACCGGGACCATCGCCGCCGCGATCAACTCGACGCTCTTCGTGATCGCGGTCTTCGTCTGCGTGGTCCTGCACGAGTTCGGCCACGCCTTCGCGGCGCGGGCCTTCGGCGTGCGCACGCGGGACATCACGCTGCTGCCCATCGGCGGCGTCGCGGCGCTCGAGCGGATGCCCGAGAAGCCGTGGGAGGAACTCGTGGTGGCGATCGCCGGGCCGCTCGTGAACGTGGTGATCGCGCTGGCCATCCTGCCCCTGCTCGTCTGGCGCGACGGTCTCGATGCCATGCTCACGCTCGGCGCGCAGGGACGCCACGCCGAGCGATTCCTCGGGAGTCTCCTCGCGGTGAACGTCTGGATGGTGATCTTCAACCTGATTCCGGCCTTTCCGATGGATGGAGGCCGCATCCTCCGGGCGCTGCTCGCGACCGGACTCGGGCGGCCGCGCGCGACGCGGCTGGCGGCGGTCATCGGTCAGGCGATCGCGGTCGCGATGGCGTTCGTCGGGCTCTTCGGGATGCCGATGCTGATCCTCGTCGCCCTCTTCGTCTGGCTGGGCGCGGGCGCCGAGGCGCAGTCGGTCGAGGAGACGTCGCTCCTGCACGGGCTGCCCGTCTCGGCGGGGATGATCCGTCGCTTCCAGGTGCTTGGCGTCGACGACACGCTCCAGGCGGCCGCGGAGGAACTGCTGGCCGGCGCCCAGCAGGACTTCCCCGTCACGCGCGGGGGGCGCGCGGAGGATCCGCTCGTGGGTCTGCTGACCCGCGCCGATCTGGTCCGGGCGCTCGCCTCGCACGGGCTCGCGGCGCGCGTCGGCGACGCGATGCGCCATGGCGGGGAGCCGGTCCCGGAAGACGCGTCGCTCGAGGAGGTCGTCGCGCGCATGCACGACTCCGCCTGCTCGCTGGTTCCGGTGACGCGCGGCGGTCGGCTCGTCGGCCTGGTCACCGGCGAGAACGTCGCCGAGCTCCTGCTGCTGCGCGGCGCGACGGTCGATCGATCGCGCTGACGCGATCGGTCATGCGAGATCGAAGAAGAGGACGAACGCCGGCGCGGCGCCGGTGGTGATGGTCACCTTCGGCGCCTGCTCGATCGCGGCGGCGTCGCCGGCGGAGAGCGCTGCGCCTTCGACGGTCGCCGATCCGGTGGCGATGTGCACCCACGCCCCGCGGCCGGGGCGCAGCGCGTGCTCGACCGTCGCGTTCGGCGCCAGCTCGGCGAGGAACAGGTCGGCGTCCTGGTTGATCGCGAGCGCGCCGTCGCGGTCGACGCCGTCGCGCCCGGCGACGCGGCGCAGCCGGTTGGTCCATTCTTCGCGGGCGAAGGCCTTCTGCGCGTAGGCCGGCGGAAGCCCGGAGCGCTCGGGCATGATCCAGACCTGGAGCAGGTGCGTGCGATCGGTCTTCGAGGGATTGAACTCGCTGTGGCGGATTCCGCGACCTGCGGTCATGACCTGGACCTCGCCGGGCCGGAGGACTTCGCCGTGGCCGAGCGAATCCTTGTGCTCGAGCGCTCCTTCGAGCACGACGGAGATGATCTCCATGTCGCGGTGGCCGTGCGTTCCGAAGCCCGCGGCGGGCGCAATCAGGTCATCGTTGATGACGCGCAGCGAGCGGAACCCCATGTGCCGCGGGTCGTGGTATTCGCCGAAGGAGAAGCTGTGGCGGCTGTGAAGCCAGCCAATCTCGGTGAGGCCGCGCTCGGCGGCGGGTCGGACGGTGAGCATGGAGGACGATACCCGCGCGGCGGCGGCCATCGGCCCTCGATGGGTCCGACCCGGGCAGCCGCGCCCGATGTCGCGCCGATCGCCCGGCGCTGCGTCCCGTCGCGCGGCACAATGGTGCGATGCGCATCCAATCGCTCATGCTGGCGGTGCTGCTTGGAGCCACCGGCGCCTCGATCGCCCGCGCCGATCCCGCCGCGCCCGCCTCGCGTCCGTCGCCTGCACCGCCTCCCGCGTGGGCGCCCGTGCCCGGCCGGATCATGACGCGTTGGGCGGGCGATGTCTCGCCCGAGCATGCGTGGCCCGAGTATCCACGACCGACCATGGTGCGGTCGCAATGGCTCAACCTGAACGGTCTCTGGGAGTATGCGATCGCGCCAGGCGACGACACGATCGTTCCCACCACCTTCGACGGCCGCATCCTCGTGCCGTTTCCGATCGAGTCGGCGCTCTCGGGCGTCGGCAAGGCGCTCGCGCCCGATCAGGGGCTCTGGTATCGGCGCACCTTCGCGATCCCATCGGAATGGGGCGGGTCGCGCGTCCTGCTCCATTTCGGCGCGGTGGACTGGCAGGCCGAGGTCTTCGTGGACGGTCGCTCGGTCGGAACGCATCGCGGGGGATACGACCCGTTCACGTTCGACATCACCGAGGCGTTGGCGGCGCCGGGCGGCGCCTCCCGCGCGGCCGCAGGCGGCGCTGGCGCCACGCACGCGCTCGTGGTCGCGGTGCGCGATCCAAGCGATGCGGGCGGCCAGCCGCGCGGCAAGCAGGTGCGCAAGCCGGAAGGCATCTGGTACACGCGATCGAGCGGAATCTGGCAGACCGTCTGGATCGAGCCCGTTCCGGCGCTCTCGATCGATCGACTGCGCACGAGCTGGGATCCGCGGGCGAAACGATTGAGCGTGAGCGTCGCGACGCGCGGAGAGGTGCCAGCGGCGCCGCCACCCAGTGGCGGAGCGACCGGCCAGCCGACGGCGACCGAGGTGCGCGTGCGGCTGCTCGATGGCGGCGCGACCGTCGCCGAGGGGCAGGCTCGCGCGGGGCTGCCGGTGGCGCTCGAGGTCGCGCAGCCGCGGCTCTGGTCGCCCGACGACCCGTTTCTCTACGAGCTTCGCGTGGAGCTGCGCGGCGCGTCCGGCGCGATCGACTCCGTGGCGTCCTACGCCGGACTTCGCGACGTGCGGATCGGGCTCGAGCCGGCGCAGCGCGCTGCGGCGGCGCCGGCGGTCGGCGAGCGTGGCGCGGCGGCCGCCGTTCCCGCCGCGGCGACGAGCGCCACGCGCATCCCGCGCATCCTGCTCAACGGCGCGCCGCTCTTCCAGTTCGGTCCGCTCGATCAGGGCTTCTGGCCCGACGGCCTCTACACCGCGCCGAGCGTCGCGGCGATGCGGTTCGACATCGAGGCCGTGAAGCGCATGGGCGGGAACATGCTTCGCAAGCACGTGAAGGTCGAACCGGAGCTCTTCTATGAGCTGTGCGACCGGCTCGGCGTGCTCGTCTGGCAGGACATGCCCAGCGGCGACAACAGCACCGACGCCGATCGCGCCCAGTTCGAGCTCGAGCTGCGCGAGCTCGTCGAGGACCACGCCAACCATCCGTCGATCGTCATGTGGGTGCCGTTCAACGAGGGCTGGGGAGAGCACGACGCGAAGCGCATCGCCGAGCTCGTGAAGTCGTGGGATCCCACGCGGCTGGTGAACAACGCGAGCGGATGGACGGACGCGGGCGCGGGCGACGTGATCGACGTGCACGCCTATCCGGGGCCCGCGATGGCGCCGCCGCGCGAGCCGCGCGCGAGCGTGCTGGGCGAGTTCGGCGGGCTCGGCCTGCCGGTCGAGGGCCACACCTGGATCGCGAAGGACAACTGGGGATACGTGAGCTATCCATCGTCGGAGGCGCTGACCGAGGCGTACGTGGCGCTCGTGCGGGCCCTTCCGGCGCGGATCGCCCGCGGGCTCTCCGCGGCGGTCTACACGCAGACGACCGACGTCGAGATCGAGGTGAACGGCTGGATGACCTACGACCGCGCGGTCTGGAAGATCGATCCCGTCGCCGCCGCCGCGGCGGCTCGCGCCCTCGCGGGCCCGCCGCCGACCCTGCGCGTCGTCGTGCCCAACGCGGGCGACGGCACGCCGGCGACCTGGCGCTACACGACGGAGAAACCCGCCGACGGCTGGAATCGCGCGGGGTTCGACGACAGCGCCTGGCGTGGCGGTGCCGCGGGCTTCGGCGCGGCCGGCACGCCGGGCGCCATCATCGGGACGGAATGGAAATCCTCCGACATCTGGCTTCGCGGGACGATGCTCCTTCCCGAGCAACTTCCCGCGAACCTGCATTGGTCGATCCATCACGACGAGGACGCGGAGCTCTTCATCAACGGCGTGCTGGCCGCGACGCTCAAGGGCTACACGACCGACTACGACCTCGTTCCGCTCGACGGCGCCGCGGCCCGGCTCCTGCAACCGGGCCGCAACACGATCGCCGTGCACTGCCGCCAGACTCGCGGCGGGCAGTACATCGACGTCGGACTGGTGGATGTGGATCCGTAGACACGGCCGCGCGTTGCGCCGGTCGCCGACTCCAACGCCGCGAACCGATGGGTCCGCGTGGCTCGTCTTGCGCGCCCCCGTCGGACGCGAGCCGCGCGGCGGCCACGGACGATCCGCATCACTTCACCTCGACGACTTCGATCCTCAGCTTGCCGAGCAGCGGGACGATCGCGGCAAGCTGCGGATCCATCGCGCCTTCGGCGAGGGCCGTCGCGCCGGTCAGGATGTGCGCGGCGTGGAAGCGCGTGGCGCCGGGGAGCGTGGCGTCGAAGTCGACCCAGAAGCTCCGCGGCGCCGGAGGAGCGCCCTGTGCGGGCGATTCGGTCTGCTCCGGGATGAGCGCCTGCGTCCACATGTGCCAGGCGAAGACGTTCCGCTTGCCCGCGAAGTCGTCCGCGTAGACGAGGCCCACGGCGACCCGCGCCGGGACTCCCGCGCCGCGAAGCAGGGCGCAGAGCAGGACCGCGTGCTCGGAGCAGTCGCCTTCGCGCGACCGCGCCGTCTCGCCGGCCGTCGCGAAGGCCGTCGCGAGACCCTTCGTCCGGATGAAGCGGTTGACATAGGCGCGAAGCCGCTCCGCCGTCTCGGCCGCGAAGGCGGCTTCGTGGCCCTTGAGCGCGTCGGCCAGGATCGCCTTCACGCGGTCATCGTCGAAGTCGATCATCGGCGACGGCGCCCGGAAGGCGCTGTCGGCGATCTCCGCGGCGCTCGCCGGGAGCGGCTCGTTCTTCAACTCGCGCACGATCGCGTGCCCGGCGTCGACGCGCTCGAAGCGCTGCGCGCCGGCGGACGGGAGGTCGGGAAGGTCGCCCTCGGTCGCCGAGAGCCGGTACGTGGCGCTGCTGCTGCGCAGGGAGTCGGGGATGGGGCGAGGAAGCTGCACCATCGTCGACGAGAGCACATCGGGCGAGGCGCCGCGGCGGACGCGCATCGCCACCTCGCGGGTGCTCAGCCGCGTCTCGAGCTTCTGGCTGCCGAGCATGCTCGACGAGTAGACGATCTCGCCGTCGGTGCTGATGTGGTTGATCGTCTCGATGGGCAGCAGCGAGCTGGCGACGCGCCAGACCGTCACCGGGATCGTGCGACGCTCGAGCTTGAACTCGGCGCTGCCCTCGCGGTGCGCGGTCATCTTCGCGACGTTCAGCCCCGACTGCCCGTCGATCGTCTCGTAGACGATCTCCGCGGCGCCGGCCGTGGCGCGCTCGTTGAAGAAGCGGTCGGCGGCGACCGGCGGAAGCCATCCCGCGGGCGGATTCGGCTCGGTGGAGCGTCGCTCGCTCCCGCCCTGCCGGCTCAGCACATCGACGGTCGCGGCCGTCGCTGCGCCCGGCTGCGGCGCCGGAAAGGTGTACTGCGTCTCGAGCGGCGTCGGTCCGGTCACGGAACGGGTGCGCATGCGCAGAGGCCTGCCGTCGGGCGTCTCGAGGAACTCGGTCGACATCTCGATCATCACCGTCTGTCCGCCGCGGTCGAGCTTCATCACCGTGTCGGCGACCGATCGAACGCCCCCGTCCCGCTCGTCGACGAGCTGATGGATCCAGCCGCAGTGCGTGCCACCGAGGCTCAGCGTGTACCAGAGGTCGCGCTTCGGGCTCTTCTCGCCGACCTGCGTCGCGGCGTCGCGCGCGACGGCGACCGATCCACAGAGGATCCACGCGACGAGGAAGGCGAGGGCAGCGACCGGATGCGGGCGTCGCGACCGGGGCGAGCCGAGCGCCCGCGGCGAGACGGGTGAACCGGGCGAACCGACGCCGCTGGGTGCATCGGGCGCGCCATCGATTCGAGCGGCGATCACGGCCGGTGCATGGCTCCGCATCCTGGGTTCCTCTCCACGTTGGGTCGATCAAGTCATGGGCGCGGTGGGCGGTCGACCATCCACCGGCGCCGCGAGCGTCATGGGCGCATGAGCGGGAAGAGCACCACGTCGCGGATGGTCGGCGAATCGGTCATGAGCATCGCCAGCCGATCGACGCCGAGCCCGAGGCCGCCGGCGGGGGGCATGCCCACGCGCAGGGCATGCAGGAAGTCCTCGTCGAGCGAGCGGAAGGTGCGCTCCTCCTCGTCGCCGGTGCGGAGCTGCTCGGTGAACTTCGCGAGCTGGATGTCGGGGTCGTTGAGTTCCGAGTAGGCGGGCCCGATCTCCATGCCGGCGATGAAGAGGTCCCATCGGTCGGCGAGCTCGGGGCGCGCGCGGTTGGGGCGCGTCAGCGGCGAGATGGCGCTGGGGTACTCGAGGATGAACGTCGGACGGGCGTGGTCGAGCGTCGGCTCCGCGACCGCCTCGAAGAGCTCGTTGACGACGAACCAGTCGTCGAGCTTCTGCTCCTCGATGTGGCGCCGCCGCGCCGCGTCGCGCACCTTGGCGAAGTCGGTCATCGGGAAGCCCAGCGCACGCTCGAAGAGATCGCCGTACGCGACGCGCTCGAAGGGCCTGGAGTAGTCGACCTGCAACGCGCCGAAGGGAAGCACCGGTCCGCCGCGCCGCACGTGCGGGCCGCGATCGTGGCCCGGCGGCGCGGTCGTCCCGGCAGCCCGGGCGGCGTCGTCGACCGCCATGCCATGCCGCGCCCGCTCCGACGCCATGAAGATCGCCACGTCGTGCACGAGCGACTCGGTGAGCTCCATCATCGTGAAGCAGTCGCCGAACGCCTCGTATACCTCCATCATGGTGAACTCGGGGTTGTGCGAGCGGTCGATGCCCTCGTTGCGGAAGTTGCGGTTGATCTCGTAGACGCGCCGCAGGCCGCCGACGAGCAGGCGCTTCAGGTAGAGCTCCGGCGCGATGCGCAGGAAGAGGTCGATGTCGAGGGCGTTGTGATGCGTGACGAAAGGCCGCGCCGCGGCGCCGCCGGCGATCGGCTGCATCATCGGCGTCTCGACCTCGAGGAAGCCGCGACCGTCCATCCAGCGGCGCATGAAGGAGACCATCGCGCTGCGAAGCTGCGCGGTGCGGATCGTCGCCGGGTTGGCGAACATGTCGACGTAGCGGTGGCGATAGCGCAGCTCGGGGTCGGTCAGGCCGTGCCACTTCTCCGGTGGCGGGACGAGCGACTTGCCGTGGACCTCGACGCGATCGGCCCAGACGCAGACCTCGCCGCGCTGCGTGCGCCCGACCGGTCCCTCGGCGACCACGATGTCGCCGTAGTCGAGGTTCTTGGCCAGCTCGAACGCCGCGGTGGGCACGCCCGACTTCGAGACGCTGACCTGGAGGTCGCCGGTGTGGTCGCGCAGCCAGAGGAAGACGAGCTTGCCAAGATCGCGATGCTGGACGACGCGGCCGGCCACGCGGGCGCGGGCGCGGGGGTCGGTGGTCGTCGACACGGCGGCGGTCGACGAGACGGGCGAGGCGGGCGCGGCGGTCGACGTGCCCGCGGGGTCGCCGGCCGCCTTCGTCGCCTTCTGGGCGGCCTCGTGCGCCGCATGCGCGAGGTGCGCACCTTCGTCGAACTTCGCCCGCGCCTCGACGATCGCCTCGATCCCGTCGACGCGCTCGCCGAAGGGCTCGATGCCCAGCTCCTCGCGATAGCGCCGCAGCTTCTCGCGCCGCGCCGCGACGAGGTCGGCGAGCGGCGTGACTGGAGCATCGGGATGAGGCGACGGCTCGGACATGGGTGGGAAGAGTAGGGAGAAACTCCGCCGTCGTTCATCGGCGCGGCCCGATGAACGCCACGCGCCCGGCCGGCTCGTCGATCAGGACCACGTGGTCGCGCAGCACGCGCATGCCGATGATGCCGTCGGCTTCGGCCGGCAGCGCGGAGATCGGCTCGTCGGCGCGCCCGAAGGTGGCCTCGACCGGACCGATCGACCGATCGTCGACGCGGAAGTCCGCCAGCCATCCGACATCGACCGTGTGCGGACCGCCGTAGACGATCTGCGTCCTTGAATCCGTGAAGGGCGCGAGCTCGCCGCGCGCTCGGAGGGACTCGGTCGCCCGCGCGAAGAGATGGATCGATCCGTTGCTGCCGGTGTCGATGAGGAAGAGTCCCTCCGCGCCCGCGCCGTAGCGGCAGCGCACCAGCGGCAGGTTGCCGCACATCACCAGTGGATGCCACTCCGTCTCCGCAGGAGCGCTCCAGGACGGGTCGTGAAGCGCCAGCCGGCGGGCGCGACCATCGAGCTCGACGATCGTCGCGCGCGGAACGTCGCTTCCGCAGATGCCCACCACGTCGCGACCGAAGGCCGACGACGCGTGGCCCATGTTGAGCCCGGCCATGCGGACGTTCTCGAGCCCCAGCGGTCCAAGGTCCAGACGACCGCACGCGTAGACGGTCGTCGGGTCCTTCCCTCCGATCCGCGCGCGGCCGATGGCGTCGAGCCGGGCCCGCGCCGCGCCGGTGTCGGAGATCGTCCATGCCGACGCCCCGGTGTCGAAGATGAACCAGCCGACGTCCCGCTGGTCGAGCGTTGGATGCACCAGGACGAAGGTCGCATCGGCGCCCCAGTGGGTCTCGAGCTCGGGCGACGCGGCGCCGTCGAACTGCGCGATGACCATCTCGCCGGGCGCGTCGACGGGCGGCAGCGCTGGATCGGGCGGGGCCGGGCTCATCGAAAAGCAGCCGCCGAGGGCGACGACCGCGGGCCACCCCGCACGCTTGAAGATCAGCGCAGTTCGCGCGCAAGCCATGCCTGTCTCCCGTGGTGAACGAGGTCTCAACGGTACGAGCGCCGTCGAGGTCGCCGTGGGCCCGCGAGTCCTTGACCGGCGGCTTCGGACAACCGACGATCTCACGCGGATTCGAGCGGACCTCCGCGAGTTCGTGGCTTGGTTGGCAGCAGCATCGCGGACAGCGATCGGATTGCTGGCGCGGCTGAAAGTCAACTGAGAATCAACAGGGACGCGCATCACATCGCTTCGTCGCCCCGACAACCGCTCCGTTGCGCTCCGATCGTCCGGCCGGTCCTCGGCTTCGGTCGCGCGGGTTGGATCGCGGTGGCCGTGCTGATCGCGATGCTGGCGGCGCTCGCGTTCGGATGGGATCCATACATGCAGGTGCTGCGCGGGTGGGCGTGGCTCTTCGGTGGCGAGTCGGTGACCCGGTTCGTCGTCTTCGCCGTCATCTACCCGCGGTTCACACTCTTCTCCTCGCAGGTCACGTTCATCACCGCGTTGGTCGCGACGGTCGCGATGTGGATCCAGCCGCGGCCGTTTCCGTGGTGGCGGATGGCTTCCTTGTGGGTCGCTGCGCCCATCCTTGCGCAGATGTGCTGGCTGCTGCGGACCTCGATCGTCCGGCCGATGATCGCCTGGGCGGATCTCACCGGCGCCGGCCTGGTCTACAACTGGTTCGCCGACGTGCTCGTCGTGGTCGCCTCGGCGGCGCTGCTCTGGTGGGCGCTCCGTTCGATCCTCGTCGGCATCGTGGCGCTCGTCGTCGGCGCGCTCGTCGTGTGCCTCTCCGTCTGGAGCATCTGGAACATGGCGACCGGATGGGTCGTGCCGGGGAATCTCGAACCGGGAGATGGCTGGCAGGCGGCGCTCGGCGCGACGATGCTTGCGACCGCGATTGCCCAGCGCCGTCGCGTTCCCCAGGGCAAGGGTCCGTGGTGTGGCGCGTGCGGGTACGACCTGCAATCGATCGCGACGGGGCGCTGTCCGGAGTGCGGGGCGGAGATCGCCGTGGACGTTTCGCCGAGCCCTCGCCCCCCCGGCTCGACGCCGCCGTGACCCGCGCCGGAACGACCAACGCACGCGGCAGGATTCGAACCTGCAACCCTCGGTTCCGAAGACCGATGCTCTATCCGTTGAGCTACGCGTGCCGACGGGCAAGTCTACCCGGTGCTACCGTACGCCCGTCCCTCGCATGCCGCCCGCCGTCGCCTCCGGAGACCCTGTTCGATGACTTCCACGTCGCCGTCGACGTCCATCGCGTCAGCTTCGCTCATGCACGGCAAGCGCGGGCTCGTCGTGGGCATCGCCAACGATCGCTCGTACGCGAGCTTCATCGCCCAGCGGCTCCTGGCCCATGGCGCGACATGCCTCTTCACGCACCTGCCCGGCGAGAAGATGGAGCGCCGCGTGCGCAGCGCCGTCGACGAGCTCGGCGTGAAGGATCCCTGGCTCGCGCCGCTCGACGCCGGCAGCGACGCCGATCTCGATGCGGTCTTCGCGCGCATCGGGAAGGAGTTCGGCACGATCGACTTCCTCGTGCACTCGATCGCCTTCGCCGACAAGGACTGGCTCCAGGAAGGCAGGTTCGCGGGCACGCCCCGCCAGGTCTTCGCGCAGGCGATGGACATCTCGGCGTACACGTACATGGCGATGGCGAATCGCGCCGCCGAGCTCATGACCGACGGCGGATCGATGGTCGCGATGAGCTACTACGGCGCCGAGAAGGCGGTTCCCGGCTACAACGTCATGGGCGTCGCGAAGGCGGCCCTTGAGGCGGCCGGCCGCTATCTCGCGATGGAGCTGGGGCCGCGGAGGATCCGGGTCAACGTGATCAGCGGGGGGCCGTTGCGCACCATGAGCGCGATGGCCGTCGGCGGCTTCAGCGAGATCCTCGGTTGGGTCGAGAAAAAGGCGCCGCTGCGCCGCAACATCACGGGCGCCGAGGTCGGCGATACCGCCGTGTGGTTGCTGAGCGACCTCGGCAGCGGCGTCACGGGGCAGACGATCTACGTGGACGCGGGGTATTCGGCGATGGGGTTGTAATACGGATTCCAGTAGACCTCCATGCGTTGAACCCCTTGCCCACAGCGGTATCTCACGGCGGAATTGGGTTGGGTGGGGCGCGAGAGTCAGCGGGGATGCGCATGACACCACAGCGCGTCCGAAGGTCTCCCGGTCGTCACCGCGTCGCGCTCGCCGCGAGGAGTCGGTCGTCGAAGAGCCATGGCCCCCGATCGGCGAGGTCGGCCGGCGGCACGAGGGCGTCGCGCACCGCGCGCACCAGGGCGCGGATGCCTTCCCCCGTCCGGGCGCTCACGCGAACGTCGACGTCTTCGCGCCCTCCGAGATCGCTCCGCAGGCCGACGCGCAGGTCCGGCGCGCGCGGTGTCGCCGGCCAGCCCGTCGTGGCGTCGGCCGCGACGACGAGCAGGTCCGCCGACTCCATCGTGCGCAGCGCGAGGCGGTGCGCCTCGCGCTCGATGGCGTCGTCCGTCTCGCGAAGTCCCGGCGTGTCGTGCCAGTGCACCGCGAGACCCTCGAGCTCGAGGGCGACGCCGACATGGTCGCGCGTCGTTCCGGGTCGATCCGAGGCGAGGGCGACCGGTCGGCCCGCGAGCGTGTTGACGAGCGTGCTCTTGCCGATGTTCGGTGCGCCGACGAGCACGACGCTCGGCGGAACGATCAGCCGGGACAGCCGCAGGGAACGAGCGCGGTCGTCGTCGGACACGATCCATGGCGCGCCGCGCGACCGCGCGGACGCCAGCGCCGCGCGCCAGCGGCGGGGCTGGTCGAGCAGGAGGTCGATCGCGAGCGGGCTCTCCGCGCGCGCGAGGGTGGCGAGCATCAGCGCCTCGAAGCGGTCGACCGCCTCGGGAAAGGCGGCGCAGGGATCGATCGCATCGGACGCGACGATGGTCACGCCGAGCTGTGCGAGGCGCTCGAGGATCCGCTGCACGATGCGCGGGCCGCCATGGGGCATGATCGTGGCCCTCGACCGGTCGAGGAGCACGACGACGGCGTCGTCGATGGCGCCGATGGCGTCGCGATCGAGGATCGCCGCGAGGCGGCAGCGTCCCGGCGCCCAGTCGTCGCGACCGGTGAGCAGGGCGATCGGCTCGAAGACATCCGACGGTGGGGCGGCGTGGAGCTGGATCACCGCGATCGCGCCGGGCGCGTGCGGCGTGGCGAGCGTTGCGCATGTGCCGGCGGGCATGGTGGCGTTCGCGGCCGTGGATCGAAGGTCGAGCGCGGCGCGCCTGGGGCGCCACGCGGGCGCCGTGCGCAGCGTCTAGGCGTCTGCGGCCGCGGCGCGCACCGCGGCGGCGATCCCCAGCAACGTGAGATCGGGCACGATGTGGTTCACGAGCTCGTCGCGGGCGAAGAGCGACGCGGCGTCGCCACCCGTCGCGATCACCGGCGGGAAGGCGCCGTAGCGCTCCGCGTACCGCTCCGTGAGCCGCCAGACGAGCCCGCGGATTCCATGGAAGACGCCTTGGAGCATCGCCTGGCGCGTGTTCTTGCCGAACGCCTCGTCGTCGGGCTCGACGAAGCCGACCTGTGGCAGGGCCGCGGTGTGCGCGTGCAGCGCGTCGAGCTGCATCCTCGCGCCCGGGGCGATCGCCCCGCCCTGGAAGACGCCGACGCCATCGACGAAATCCACCGTCACGGCGGTGCCGGCGTCGACGATCACGCAGGCGCCCTTCAGCCGTTCCCACGCCGCGGCGGCGTTGAGCAGACGATCGGCGCCGGTGATCGTCTCCGGATCGAGCTGCGTGCCGATGGGAATCGCGATCTCCTCGCCGACGCGCAGCACCTCCGGCGCAACCTCGCCGGTCACCAGCGCCGCGAGCCTCTCGGCGACGGGATCGTTCACCGAAGCGAGCACGATCGCGGCACCGGCGTCGCGCTCGATCGCGCGCCAGGCGCGGGCGATCGCCTCCACCACGGCGGGAAGGTCGTCGTTGCCGATGCGCTCGCTGCCCTCGAGCTCGTTCGCACGGAAGCGGCCGATGGCGGTGCGCGAATTGCCGACGCTCACGGCGACGAAGCCGAGACCGCTCATGGCCGAGACGCTCCCGCGGCGCCGGCGGCCGGCGCCGCGGCGACGCGCGAGCCGGCGGTCGGAGTGTCGCCCCCCGCGCGAGGGTTGGCGTGGCGGACCGCTCGATCGCTCGATTCCTCGCCGGTCGATCCGTCGGAGAGGGCGACGCCGCACTCGCGGGCCAGGCGCCTCCGCGCCGCGGCGAAGAGCGCCAGGCAGGTCCGGCCCGGTCCGCCGTCGCCGACCGGACGGTGATCGATGTGGGTCACCGGCGCCACGATTCTCCGGCTGCTGGTGACCATGACCTCCCGGGCCCCGAGCAGCTCGTCGACCGCCAGGCGCCGCTGCTCGACGCGCAGTCCAAGATCGTCGGATGCGGCGAACGCGAGCAGGCGCGTCACGCCATGGAGGATCGGCGGATCGCTATCGAGCGGCGGCGTCACGAGCGCCTCGCCGCCGTCGGCGCCGCGCACGACGGCGAAGACGTTGGTCGACGTGCCCTCGCCGACCACGCCGTCGCGGTGCAGGATCGCTTCGTCCGCGGGCGGGCCGCTCGACGACTGCGCGGCGAGCAGCGCGAGGATGTTGCCCATCAGCGAGATCGTCTTGATGTCGCAGCGCCGCCAGCGCGGATCCGCGACGAGCGCGGCGCGCACGGGCTCGGGTCGATCGAAGTCGCGCAGCGAAGGCAGCGCCGTGGCGAAGGCGACGACGGTGGGGGTCATCTTCGCGGGAGGGATGTGCTGGCGCGTCGCGGCCGTGCCGCGGGTGACCTGGAGGTAGACGCTGCCGTCCCGGAAGCCGCTGGCCCGCATCAGCTCGTCGCCGATCGTCGCGAGCTGCGCTCCCTGGAAGCCGACGATGGCGCTCTCGCGCAGGCTGCGCTCGAGCCGGGCGATGTGATCGGTGACCTGGACGCCGACGCCGTTGAAGTAGCGCACCAGCTCGTAGACGCCATCGCCGAAGAGGAAGCCGCGATCGAGAATGGAGACCGTCGCGCTCTCCGCGGGAACGATGCGGCCGTTGATCCAGACGAGCATGGACGGAGTGTAGGGGAAGGCGATTCGCGGCGAGCCGGCGCAGGACGGGGGTGCGGCGCCGAATCCATCCGGAAGGCCGCGCGCCGACGACCGATGCCGGCTTCCGGTCACGCGCGATCCCGCGCCATCGCCATCGCCGCCGCGCGCTCGGCGTCGACGGCCTCGTCCCAGCGTCCTCCGCGCTTGATCCACGAACCGACGATGACGCCGTCGGCGTGGGCGAGGAGCGCCGCGAGCGAATCGGGGGTGGCGCCCGAACCGACGAGCAGGGGCAGGCGCGTGACCCGGCGGGCCACCGCGAGGTCGGCGATCGACGTCGGTTCGCCCGTCGCCGTTCCGGTCAGGACAACGCCGTCGGCGCCGACGAATTCGGCCGCCGCCGTCGTCTCGGCGATGCCGACGTCGGCGGTGATGGCGTGGGCGCTGTGCTTCTTCTTGATGTCGGCGAAGATCCTCACGTGGCCGGCGCCGATCGCGCGGCGATAGCGGAGCAGCGGGCCGGCATCGGCCTCGGCGAGCAGCCCTTCGTCGGCCACCGCCGCGAAGACGAATCCCTCGACGCGGACGAACTGGCAGTCGGCGGCGAGCGCGACGGCCAGGGCCGCGCGGTTGGCGCCGGCGAGGACCTGCACGCCGAGCGGGACGCGCACCGCGCGCCGCACGGCGACCGCCGCCGCGGTCATCGACGCGACCACCTCGGGCCCGACGTCGCGCAGCAGGTACGGAACGTCGTGCATGTTCTCGATGATCAGCGCGTCGAAGCCCGCGCCGACCAGCGTCGTCGCCTCCGTCACGGCGCGGGCGATCACCGCGTCGAGCGGCTCCCGCTGCCGCGGCGCACCGGGAAGCGCGCCGAGGTGGATCATTCCGATGAGCGATCGTGGAGGCAGCATCGCACCGTCCGGTTCGTTGCGCGTTGTCGATCATCTGGCGCCCGCGGCGCCCGGCGTCCATGATTCATTTGATTCGCGCGAAGCGATCGAGTCGCTCGAAGCGCGCGATGCGACAGATGCGATCGATGCACGCGACGCGACGGGCACCGATGCCCGGACCATACCAGAATCGACGGGTGCGACCTCGCAGCCTGAATGACGTTCATCGCGGGCTGCGAGCCCGATCACGGCGCCGCGGGGACGAAAAACCCCAGCGCGGAGGTGGGCGCCGCGCCGGGGCGGAGGGAGGAGACGCCACCATGAAGGCGGCGCCTCGCGGGCTCGTCGCCGGTGGGTCGCCGGACGACGGCCCCAGCAGAGGATCGCGCAAACGGGGCGAAGGCCGCGATCCGTGCGGCGCCTGCCACAAGAGCGATCTGCTGAAGACGGAACTGCCAAGCGGTCGACTTGCACTGCGTGATCGGGCGCCGGCGAGCGACGCCGACGACCGATGGCTGAGGGGAGCGGAGCGTGGAGCGGCCACCCCGTGAGGGCACGCGGGGGGTCGGTTCGCCAATCCCTGCGGACCGAACCATGCAAAGAGGGTCCATCCACTCGCTGACCGTCTTTTCCTCCAATCGACTCCGCCCCCCATCGCCGAAGCTCAGCCGAGAACCAAGTCCATGCGCTTCACGTCCATGTGCTTCACGTGCTTCACGTCGAATCGAGTTCGGTGCATGGCCCTTTCATGTGTGTGATGACGACGACGAACACGTTGGAGATGGCCGGGCGGCCGTCGGAGCTGGCCGCCCGGCCAGTCGAGTTGCCTTGGAGGAGGCCTGCGTTCACGAGCATCCGTTCTGCGAACCGCAGTTGACGCACTTGTAGCACACGCCTGCGCGCACGGTGATGTGCCCGCAGTTGCTGCACGCCGGCGCGTCGGCCTGCATCGACGCGTGCGCCTGGTTGATCGCCGCGTGTCGCGCCGCCGCGATCGACTCGACGATGACGGCGTGCGTGTGCTCGTGAACACGAAGGCCCATCGCCTGCGTCGAAGCGTCGTTGAATCCGGGCGCGGTCCGTCCGAGCCTGGCGTCCTGAGCCAAGATCTCCTTCGCCCGCGTCTCCTCAGCCGACGCGCCGGAAGCCGGCGAGCGGTGACCGACGCGCTCCATCGATCCCGTCGAGGCGATCGTCCGCTCCTGGTCGATCACGGTCGTTCGAACGCCCATGGCGGGAGCGTCCGGCGCGGAGGGGAAGCTCCTCGCGCCCGCCGCCCCGCCGATCCTCGCCCGGCCGTCGTGGGCCGATGGCGAGGCGCGGTCCGTTCGCACGGTCTTCGGCGCCTCTGGACTCGGCGCCGCGTGCGGTCGAACGCCCGTGTCGAACCGCGCCGTGGGCGAAGCGGTTCGCCCCGTCGCACCCGTTGCCGGCGATGCCATGCGCGGCGGCGAGCCGTGGGTCGGTGGCGGGTCGAGTCGTTGGTTCACATCCGTGTGTTCTCTTCGAAACGGCCACGCTGGATCCTCCTTGATCGCATGCGCCTCTTGTCCGTCGACCGGGATGCCGATCATCCGATCGGCGCCGAACGTTCCTGCGGCCGGGCTGCTGGCGGGCGCGTCCTCTGCGCCCAGCGCCGTGGCGCGCCGGCCGTCGTCGCGACCTTCGCGCGCCGGCGCGTTCTCCTCGCGATACCCGTCGATGAACTCCATGCCCAGCCAGCGGAAGATGTAGTCCACGAGCGACTTCGCGAAGGGGATGTCGCGGTTCGTGGTGATGCCCTGCGGCTCGAAGCGCTGGTGGGCGAACTTGTTGACGAGGCTCTTCAGGGGAACGCCGTACTGGAGCGACACGCTCGTCGCGGTGCCGATGCAGTCCATCAGCCCGCCGATCGTCGAGCCTTCCTTGGCCATCGTGATGAAGAGCTCGCCCGGCGCGCCGTCGTCGTAGAGGCCGACCGTCAGGTAGCCCTCGTGGCCGGCGACGTTGAAGCGGTGGGTGAGGCTGTGGCGCGTGTCGGGCAGCCGGCGCCGCATCGGGCGATAGACAAGCTCATCCGCCGCCCGCGGCTCCCGGTTCGTCGCCGCGGTCCCGGTCTCGTCGCGAACCTCGAGCCGACCGTCGCCGGTTTCGTCGAGCCGGCATTCCTCGGAGGATGTCGCGAAGGTCGACGTCTCCTTCGCCGAGCCCACAGGCGCCTCCGTCGTCGCCGGGGCCGCAGGCGCCGCCGAGGGGGAGAGCTCCCCCATGCTCGTCTCCGCGAGCGTCGCCTCCGCCGGCGTCGCTCCCGCGGCCGAGACCTGCTCGGCCTCGAAGGCGGCGTCCGGTTCGTCGTCGTCCCCGATTTCGGCGTCGGCGCTCGTGTTGAGGGGCTGGCTCAGCTTGCAGCCGTCGCGATAGAGCGCGGTCGCCTTGAGCCCAAGCCGCCAGCTCAGCGTGTACGCGTCGGCGATCTCCTCGATCGTCGCGTCGTTGGGCAGGTTGATCGTCTTGCTGATGGCGCCGGAGATGAATGGTTGCGCCGCGGCCATCATGCGAATGTGGCCTTCGGGCGCGATGAAGCGGGTGCTGAGCGGGCCGCAGGTGTTGGCGCAATCGAAGACCGGCAGATGCTCCGGCCTGAGGTGCGGCGCGCCTTCGACGGTCTGCGTTCCGCACACGAGGCGGTTGAGCGAGTCGATCTGGCGCTTCGTGAGACCGAGCGCCCGCAGGCCGTTGAAGCCCGGCTTGGCGTTTGCGGCGGCGCGGTCCAGGCCGAGCGCGGCGAGGACGCGGTCGGGCATCGACCACGCGGAGAAGGCGAATCGAAGCTCGAAGACCTTCGGAAGCTCGTTCTCGAGCGCGACGAGATCCTCGCCCGAGTATCCCTTTGACTCCAGGAACTGGCGGAAGGTCCGGCGCGGCGCCGCGTCGCTGGACGGACCCGGGAACGCCCCGGCCGCGTCGGGCATCGGCGCGTCGAGCGAGAGCGTGCCCATGACGTAGCGCTGGATGTCGTCGATCTGCTCCTGCGAGTGGCCGAGCGCCCGCAGCGCCGGGGGAAGCGACTGGTTGACAATCTTGAAGTGGCCGCCGCCGGCGAGCTTCTTGAACTTGGTGAGGGCGAAGTCGGGCTCGACGCCGGTCGTGTCGCAGTCCATGAGCAGGCCGATGGTGCCGGTCGGGGCGATCACCGTGACCTGGGCGTTGCGGTAGCCGTGCTTCTCGCCAAGGCGCAGCGCGTCGTCCCACGACGCCACCGCCGAGTCGAGCAGCTCGCGGGCGTTGGCGATCCGCACGCGCGGCGTCGCGCCGTTCTTGTCGGACCGGGCTCCAGCCCCGAAGAGCGTGTGATCGATCGAGACGGGAGCGATGTTGAGCCCCTCCCACGCCGTGGCTCCGGCCTCGCCGGCGCCCGGGGTCCGTCCCTCGGCGCCGTTGCGCGACACGCCGCGCGCCGCACGGCGATGGTTGCGGATGACGCGAAGCATCTCCTCGCGGTTGCGCTTGTAGCCGTCGAAGGGCCCGAGCTCCTTCGCCATCTCGGCGCTCGCGGCATAGGCGCGGCCCGTGAGAATCGCGGTGATCGCTCCGCAAAGGGCGCGTCCCTCGTCGCTGTCGTAGGGGATGCCCGCCTGCATGAGCAGTGCACCGAGGTTGGCGTAGCCCAGTCCGAGCGTGCGGAACTTCCAGGAGAGCTCGGCGATCTCGCACGACGGAAAGGCCGCCATGAGCACGGAGATCTCCAGCACGATCGTCCAGAGACGGATGGCGTGCGCATACGCCTCGACGTCGAAGGTGCGGCGCTGCGCGTCGTAGAACTTCAGCAGGTTCAGCGACGCCAGGTTGCACGCCGTGTTGTCGAGGAACATGTACTCGGAACACGGATTGCTGGCGTTGATCCGGCCGCTCTGCGGGCACGTGTGCCACTGGTTGATCGTGGTGTCGAACTGCACGCCGGGATCGGCGCAGCGCCACGCGGCGAAGCAGATCTCGTCCCACAGCTCGCGCGCCGGGATCGTGCGGACGACCTTGCCGTCGATGCGACCGACGAGGTTCCACGAAACGCCGCGCTCGACCGCCTGGAGGTACTCGTCCGTGAGGCGCACGGAGTTGTTGGAGTTCTGGCCGCTGACCGTCGAGTACGCCTCGCCATTGAAGTCGTAGTCCAGCGAGAGGCCCATGCGCTCGGCGATCTCGCGCTGCTCCTTCGGCAGGTGGCGCATGCCCTCGACCATCGACGCGACCTTGACCTCCTCGCGCACCTTCCAGCGGACGAACTCGCGGATGTCCGGATGGTCGACGTCCAGGCAGACCATCTTCGCGGCCCGTCGCGTCGTTCCACCCGACTTGATCGCGGAGGCGGCGCGGTCGCCGATCCTCAGGAAGCTCATCAGCCCGCTCGAGCGGCCGCCGCCGGAGAGGGGCTCGTTCTCGCCGCGCAGCGAGGAGAAGTTGGTGCCGGTGCCCGAGCCGTACTTGAAGAGCCTCGCCTCGCGCACCCAGAGGTCCATGATCCCGCCGGGATTGACCAGGTCGTCGCGCACCGGCTGGATGAAGCACGCGTGTGGCTGCGGATGCGTGTAGGCGTCGTCTGCGAGCGAGGATTCGCCCGTCTTCGGATCGGCGATCCAATGGCCCTGCGCCGGCCCGGTGATGCCGTACGCGGTGTTGAGCCCGGTGTTGAACCATTGCGGGCTGTTGGGCGCCGCGACCTGGTTGAGGAGCATCCAGGCGAGCTCGTCGTAGAACGCGTCGGCATCCTTCCTCGAGTCGAAGTAGCCGTGCTTCTGTCCCCATTGCTTCCAGCAGGCCACGAGCCGATGGACGACCTGCCGCACCGACCGCTCCGGCCCGGTCGTCGCCTTGCCTGCGGCGTCGGTCTGCGGCACGCCGGCCTTGCGGAAGTACTTGCTCACCACGATGTCCGTCGCGAGCTGGCTCCAGCCTGCGGGGACCTCGGCGTCCTTCATCTCGAAGACGGTCTTACCGTCGGCGCCGCTGATCTTCGAGCTCCGACGCTCCCACTTGACGGCTTCGTAGACGTCCTGTCCGGCCGTCGTGAACTTGCGGGCGATCTTCATGAGGCGTCCTTGCGCGAGCGGGCTTCAGCGAGGGAAATCGGGAATTCGGAAATTGGAGTCGAGGACCGGGGTTGGATGCCGGAACCGAGTGGATCGATGTCGATCGTGTTCGCTCACACGGACTTCTGCGCCCATCCCGCATCCCGCATCCCGCGAAAGCGAGTGTCGGCCCACATGGGTCGACGGGCTGAACGACTGCGCCCATACTGCGAAAGCGAGTGTCGGCCCGGAGGGTCGAACGGCTGAACGACTGCGCCCATCCCGCGAAAGCGAGTGTCGGCCCAAAGGGCCGAACGGAGCGCTCAAACTAATCCACGGTCGGAAGCGTCAATCCCGTCTGGTCCTGGTACTTGCCGCCCTTGTCGGCATAACTGCGATGGCAGATGCGATCGGCCTTGATGAAGACCATCTGTGCGATCCCTTCGTTGGCGTAGATCTTCGCGGGCAGGGGCGTCGTGTTGCTGATCTCGATGGTCACGCGTCCGCGCCATTCCGGTTCGAGCGGCGTGACGTTCACGATGATTCCGCAGCGTGCGTAGGTCGACTTGCCGACGCAGATCGCCAGCACGTCGCGCGGAATGCGGAACTCCTCGACCGTCTCGGCCAGCGCAAACGAGTTCGGCGGAATGATGATGTGGTCGCGGCCCGTCGCCCGCGTGTCGACGCTGATGAACAGCTCGGCGTTGAATGACTTCGGATCGATGCACGCCGCGCCGCCGGTCGTGGCGTTGGTGAAGATCTTGAACCGCGTGCCGACGCGCACGTCGTAGCCGTAGCTCGAGACGCCGTAGGAGATCACGCCGTGCCGTTTCTGGCCCTCCTCGAACGGCTCGATGCCGACCAGCTCGCGGATTTGAGAGTCGCAAAGAACGCCCATTTGGTACCCACCTTCGTGCCGACTGCTGCGGCCGGCCATCGTCGCCCTGCTCGGGTCCGGCCCGCATCGAACGGTTCACCCGGGCGGTCCGGACCACACAAGCCGCATCAGGCGGCCTGGATCGAGCAGTGGGGCGACTGGAACCCATCGTACCCCAAGCCATGGTAGATGCAACCATGAAAACCGCTGAATATGGGGCCTTCGTAATCCGGTTCGATCTCCGGCCCAACGGAGCAGATTACCGTGTCATTCAGCAGCCGCAAGCCCACCATGAATCGTGTGGACAAGCTGTGCGAGATCGTGACGGAACCGCAAGATCTTGCGCCAGGCCCGAGGGACGGCGGCACCGTCGGGCTGGTCGGCGACTACCTTTGGAGCCCATGCTCTTCGCACAACCATTCGATCGCTTCACGGGGCCCGCACTCCCCGGCGCGGACCGTGCTGGCGGCTCTCGGCCGCCGCTGTCGTCCGTGCGGATGCACGACGATCTGGGAGGAGTCGTTCCGGGGCAAACCGCTTCCGACACGGAAGCCGTGGCGCCCGGTAGTCGAACTGCGCGAAGTGCCCTGGGCGCGCCCTCTCCGCCACGCTCACGGGCTCGAGCGCGCGCGCCCGCGGGCAGCACGTCGCGCGCAGGACTGGCCGTTGGACCGAAAGGAACAGGCCAAGGCGGAAGCTCCTGAGCGGACTTCAGGTGGGCGCGCTTCCATCGAACGGGTGCGGATCATCGGTTCGTCGCGGCTTTCCGGACGACCGATCGCCTGCGCGCCGACGACGGGGATCTCGGCAGGTTCGCAGGCGGGATCGGCGCCCAATCCGCGTGATCTGGTCGTACGACTACGGGCAAGGCCGATCGAATCGTCAGCGAGCCGGTCACGACGATCGGCTCCGGCGGACCGGTCTGGAATCCAGCCATCGGCGACACCACATGGGATCCGTGGGGCGTGAACACCACGACGTGGGTGCCGGTCGTCTACCAGGCCGACGAGTACGCGTGGGCCGTCTTCTTCCTGCGCATCGGCCACGGAAGCCGATGCCTCGATGGCCCCGGGATGAACCACCGCGCGGGCGCCGATCGATGACGATCACCGGTGCGGTGGCGGCCGCTGCGCGGGGGCGTAGCATCGAACCATGCCCGCGCCGGAGTCGCTGCTCGCCGACCTGACCGAAGCGCAGCGCGCCCGCCGTCATGCACCTCGACGGCGCCCCTGCTCGTGCTTGCGGGGCCCGGTTCGGGCAAGACGCGTCATCACCCGCCGCGTGGCCCACCTGGTCGCCAACGGCATTCCGGCGTGGCAGATCCTCGCCGTGACCTTCACCAACAAGGCCGCTGGCGAGATGCGCGAGCGCATCGAGGCGCTGGTTCCGCCCGACGTCCCCGGTCGGCGCGGACTCGCCGTCTGCACCTTCCACAGCCTGTGCGTGCGCTGTTGCGCCGGTACGCCGACCCCGCCGGCCTGCCGCCGAACTTCGTCATCTACGACACCGGCGACCAGCGCGAGGAGCGGTGAAGACCGCATGATCAAGGAGGTCGATCTCGACGCGGCGGCGTGGAACCGGGCGCCCATGCACTCGGCGATCGGCAAGGCCAAGAACGATCTTGTCGACGCCGCCGAGCCGCACCCGCTCCGCGCGCGACCCGCGAGCGCAACATCGCCCGGATCTTCTCGGCGTACGAGCAGGTGATGGCCCGCAGCGGCGCGCTCGACTTCGACGACCTGCTGCTGCGGACGGCGAAGCTCCTCCAGTCGAACGACGCGGTCCGCCGCGAGGTGCAGGAGCGGCTTCCGCTACATCCTCGTCGACGAGTACCAGGACACGAACAAGGCCCAGTTCGTCATCGCCTCCGCCATCGCCGCGGCCTGGAACATCTGCGTCGTCGGCGACCCGGACCAGTCGATCTACGGCTGGCGCGGCGCCGACCTGCGCAACATACTCGAGTTCGAGGCGCACTTCCCCGACGCGGCGATCGTGCCGCTGGGCGAGAACTTCCGCTCGACCCCGCCACATCATCGCGGCGGCGGCGCTGGCCTCATCGGCCACAACCGCCGGCGCAAGGCCAAGGCTCTTCACCTCGCTCGACGACGGCCATCCGGTCGAACTGCTCTCCTGCTGCGCGACGAGCGGCACGAGGCGGAGGCGGTGCTCGAGCGGCTGCGCCGATGGTCCGACGCGGGCGTCCGTGGCGCGGTAAGCCGTGCTCATCGGATGAACGCGGCCAGCCGCGTGCTCGAGGACGCCCTCCGCACCGCCGCGTGCCCTACGTGATCGCCCGGGGCACGGCGTTCTTCGACCGCAAGGAGGTGCGCGATGCCTTCGTACCTGCGCTGCTGGGCAACCCGGCCGACGCGGTCTCGCTGGCGCATCGTGAACGTCCCGGCGGGCTGGGCGACACGTCGCTCGAGCGGATCGAGGCGTGGGCGGCCGCGCATCGCGTGCCGGTCCTCGAGGCGCTGCGGCGGCTCGGCGGAGGTGAACGGGCTCTCGACGCGGGCGAAGGCCACCGGGCTCGCCTTCGCGACGATGGTCGAGCGATGGTCGCGCGACGCCGCGTCGGCGCACGCCACGGGACCGGATGCCGCGGCCGATCTCGTGCGCCCTCGTGCTGCTGGAGAGCGGCACGGTCGAGTTCCATCGCGAGGCCGACGCGGGCTCGACCACGCCGAGGGCGAGGACCGCGTGGCCAACCTCGACTGGCTCATCGGCGCGCGGCGGTTCGTTCCGCCGGAGCTCGCTGCGGCCGATCGAGTCCTCGATCTCCTCGCCGCGTGGCTCGGGTCGTGCTGGTGAGCGACGCCGACGATCGATCCCGCCAACGCGGTCACGCTGATGACGCTCCATGCCGCCAGGGCCTTGAGGTTGACGGCGTCGGTGTCGGTCTCGAGCAGGGACTCCTGCCGCACGCCCGCGCCGCGGGCGACGCCGGCTCGAGGAGGAACGGCGGCGCTCTGCTTCGTCGGCATGACCCGCTTGTCGTCGCCTGGTCATGACCGCGCCGCCGTACCGCACCGTGCGGGGGCGATGGAGCCACTGATCGAGCCAGTTCCTGCAGGGTTGCCGCACGGGGGCATCGAACGCAGGAACCCGGCTGAAGGAGCGATGCTGGGCCGTACCGGCGATGCGCGCGCGGCTTCGACGCCATCGACGACTTCGGCGCGTGGGATGAGTTCGCACCTCGCGCCGAAGGTTCGCGCCCGGGGGCGGGCGCGCGGGCGGGCGGGCGGGCCGCCGAGACCCTGCGCGGCCTCGCCGTGGGCTGCCTCGTGCGCCATCCGCGCTTCGGGCTGGGCCGCATCGAGGCGCTGATGCCGCGCGGCCCGAGCTCGACGGCGCGCGTCGCCTTCAACGACGCGGGCGTCAAGACACTGGTGCTGGAGTACGCCGGGCTCGTGCGCATCTCGTAGGGGCGGTCGTTCATCGCCGCGCGGCCCCGGACCGGCGCCGCGGCGGATCCATGCGGATCATGCCGATCATGCGGATCCAGGCCGGTCCGGCGTGCTCGCCGCGCTCGACGACCGTGCAGCGGTCCCGTCGTCCCGCAGCGAGCGCGCGCCCGCGGCAGCGCTCAAGCCGGCATCACCCCTCGCCGTCGAGCCAGGGCGCGAGCTCGCCCGCGAGGAACCGGAAGCTCAGCACCGCGATCACCGCGGCGATCGCGGCGTGCGTCTTGTCCTCGACGAGGATCGCCACGGCGATCGGCGCCAGCAGCACCAGCGCGGCGACGACGTGGCACGCCGCGGCGAGCAGACGTCTCGAGGATGTTCGCCGCGGGGCCACGAGCGACTCACGGCTTGCAGCAGCCCGTCTGCCACATCAGGAAGCAGTATTGGTCGGCCGCGTCGCGCACGCGGAGCGCGAGCGGCTTGCCCTGCCCGTGTCCGCCCTCGCGATCGACCCAGAGCAGGATCGGATGCTGGGCGAAGTCGTTGGCGGCGCTCGCCTGCATCAGGGCGGTCATCTTCCGCGCGTGCAGCGGATGGACGCGGCTGTCGTTCTCGCCCGCGGTGAAGAGGATGGCCGGATACCGCTGGCCCTTCTTCACGTTGTGGTAGGGCGAGTACGCGCGCAGCCACTTGAACTGCTCGGCGTTCTCGGCGGATCCGTACTCGGGCACCCAGAACTTGGCCATCAGGAATTGCTGGTAGCGGAGCATGTCCAGCAGCGGGACCGCGCAGACCACCGCGGCGTAAAGATCGGGCCGCTGCGTCGCGGCCGCGCCGGTGAGCAGTCCGCCGTTGCTTCCGCCGAGGACCGCGAGCCGCTCGGGCTTCGTCCAGCCGTCCTTCACGAGCTGCTCGGTCGCCGCATAGAGGTCGTCGAAGACGTTCTGCTTGCGGTCGAGCATCCCGGCCTGGTGCCACTGCTCGCCGTACTCGCCGCCACCGCGCAGGTTGACCTGGACGTACACGCCGCCGGCGTCGAACCAGACGAACCGCTCGGCGCGGAAATTGGGCGTCATCGACTGGTTGAAGCCGCCGTAGCCGTAGACGAGCGTGGGATTGTCGCCGTTGCGCTGGAGCCCCTTCTTGTGCACGATGAACATCGGCACCTTGGTTCCGTCGCGCGACGTGCACCACGCCTGCTCGACCTCGACGCTGCTCGGGTCGACCGGGACGTCCGGCCGCGCCCAGAGGTTGCGCTCGCCCGTCGCGACGTCGACGCGGTAGATGCTCGCCGGCTCGTTGAAGCTCGTGTACGAGACGAACGCCTCGGTGCGGTCGTCGTCGGTCGCGATCGACGCGGTGCCCAGCCCGGGCAGCTTGATGTCGCCCGCCGGCGCGCCGTCGAGGCGGAACTTCTCGATCCGCGAGCAGGCGTCCTTCTCGTACGTCGCGACGATGAAGCCGCGGGCATGCTCGACCGACTGGAGGACGGCGTCCTTGCGCTCCTTGATGAAGTCGCGCCAGGTGTCCCGGCCCAGCTTCGGCTCGGCCTTCCCGGCGGCGCCGGCGACGCTGGCGGCGGGCGCCGCCAGGTCGACCGCGATCGCCTTGGCGTTGGGCGCCTCGAAGGTCGTGAGCACGTACGCGGTGTTGCCCACCACGGCGCCGGGCTCGAACCGTCCGTCGAGTCCCTCGGCGATCGCCACCTTGACGATCTCGCCGGTGCGGCGCCACGCGGGCACGTCGACGACGTAGAGGTCGTTGCGGCTCCAGCCGTCGCTGATGCCGAGGAACATCCAGCGTCCGTCGCGCGAGAGCGATCCGAACGGCACGCGGCTCGGCGCCTGCTGCGTCAGGATGACCGGATCCTGCCGATGGTGCTCGCCGAGCCTGTGGAAGCGCACGCGGCGCGAGTAGGCGTTGGCCGGATCCTCGAGCTGCGAATAGAGGAATCCGGAGGCGTCGGGAAGCCAGCCGCCGAAGGTGCACTTGCCGGGAATCTCGTCGGAGAGCCACCGGCCGCCGTCGACGCGCATGACGTGCAGCGTCGTCATCTCGCTGCCCGCGTAGCTCAATCCGAAGGCGACGAGCGAACCGTCCTCGCTGGGCGTCCACCAGTCCAGCGCGTAGAGACCCTTGTCGTCGAGGGCGTTCACGTCGAGCAGCACGTTGGCGTCCCCGTCGAAGCCCTCGCGCAGGTAGAGCACGGGCTGGTTCTGCGTGCCCTCGCGCTTCGTGTAGAAGTAGCGGTTGCCGCGCGTGATCGGTGCGCCGACCGATCCCACGGTCATGAGCTTCGCCAACTGCGCCTCGACCTGCTTCCGGCACGGCAGCCCGTCGAGCACCGAGCGCGTGTAGTCGAGCTGCGCGGTGGTCCACGCCTTGACCTTCTCGGAGTCCTTCTCGAGCGACTCGAGCCAGCGGAAGGGATCGACGATCGTCTCGCCGTGGATCGTCTCGGTGACCGGGTCCGCCTCGGTGGGAGGCGGGCCGGCGGCGGTCGAGGCGAGGGCGAGCGTGGCGGCGAGAAGCAGTGGAAGCATGGGAAGGTGGTCGTTCGAGGCTGCGGTGCGAGGCCGGCCGGTCAGGCGTGGCGGAAGCCTACGGATGGGTGTCGTCGCCGTCCATTGCGTACCGATCCGCGGGGCCGAGGTTCGCCGGTGGATTCCGCTGCCGAACCGCGCGGGCATGCATGGCGCGCTGGATCCCGGACGTCGAGACCGAGTCCCCGATCCCCGGGGACCGATGCCCCCCGGGGCCCGACCCCCGACCCCCGACCCCCGACCCATGATCGGCTGATCGGCTGATCGGCTGATCGGCGCTCCCGCCTCACCACAGCGTCCGCACGCGGATCGTCTCGGGCACGCGACGCATCCCTTCCTTCACCGCCTCGTCGGCCATCGGGTCGATGTCGAGGATCACGTAGCTCAGCTCGCCGCTGCTTTGCAGGTACTCGGCGTTGATGTTCACCCCCAGCTCCGCCAGCATCGTGTGCATGCGGCCCAGCACGCCGGGCACGTTGTGGTGGAAGTGGAGGATGCGGTGCTGGTTCTCGCGCGGCGACGGCAGGTCCACCTCGGGCACGTTGACCGACGAGGTCGTCGAGCCGTTGCGCACGAAGCGCGCAAGCTTCGCGCTCACGTCGCGGGCGATGTTCTCCTGCGCCTCCTCGGTGCTGCCGCCGATGTGCGGCGTCAGGATCACGTTGGGAAGACCCACCAGCTCGCAGGCGAAGGCGCCGGTCGACTCCTCGGGCTCCGACGGGAAGACGTCGACGGCCGCGCCGCCGACGGCGCCGCGCCGCAGCGCATCCGCGAGCGCCGGCACGTCGACCACGCTTCCGCGGGCGTTGTTGATGAGCATCGCGCCGGGCTTCATCCGGGCGAGCTGCGCCGCACCGATCATCCGCTCGGTCGAAGGCGTCGCCGGCACGTGCAGCGAGACGACGTCGCTTCGCTCGAGGAGCGCGTCGAGCGTCGGCACCGGCTGGGCGTTGCCCATCGGCAGCTTCGACGCGGTGTCGAAGTAGATCACGCGCAGGCCCATCGACTCGGCGAGGACCGAGACCTGCGAGCCGATGTGGCCGTAGCCCACGATCCCCAGCGTGCGGCCGCGCACCTCGTGCGCCCCGGTCGCCGACTTGTCCCAGCGGCCGGCGTGCAGGGCGGCGCTCTTGTCGCCGAGCCGCCGCGAGAGCGCCACGATCTCGGCGATGGTCAGCTCGGCGACGCTGCGCGTGTTCGAGAAGGGCGCGTTGAAGACCGCAATCCCGCGCGACCGCGCCGCGGGAAGGTCGACCTGGTCGGTGCCGATGCAGAAGCAGCCGATCGCCAGCAGGCGGTCGGTCTCCTCCAGCAGTCCGCGGTCGAGCCGGCTCTTCGAGCGGATGCCCAGCAGGTCGGCGCGCCGCACGGCGGCGCGGGGTCGTCGCGCGACATCGCGTGCTTGTAGCGCTCGACCAGGTGCCGCTCCAGCGGCACGAGGACCTCCTCCGCCGCGGGGTGCACGTTTTCCAGCAGGATCGCATGGGGCGCGTTCATCCGACCACCTCGGGAAGCTCGTCGAGCGCCGCGGTCAGGTTGCGCGGGCCGTCCGGCGTGATGAGCACGTCGGCCTCGTAGTGGACGCTCAGCGAGCCGTCCGCCGTGAAGATCGGCCACCGCCCGCGCTCGCCGCGGATCTCGCTCGACGAGAGCGCGATCATGGGCTCGACCGCGAGCAGCATGCCCGGCGCGAAGCGCCTGGTCGCGTCGGGCCACTCGCCGGGATAGCTCGGCTCGACGTTGGAGATGAACGGCGGGGCGTGCAGCGTCCTGCCGTAGCCGTGTCCGCCGAGGCCGCGGACGAGACAGAACCGCTTCTCGCGCTCGACGAAGCCCTGCACCGCGCGGGCCCAGTCGTTGAGCGGCCGTCCCGGCTGCATCGCGGCGATGCCGCGGCGGAGCGACTCGCGTCCGCACGCCATGAGCGCCTTCATCACGTCGTCGGCGTGACCGATGGCGTAGGTCCACGCCGCGTCGCCGATGAATCCCTGGCGCTTCACGCCGATGTCGATCTTGAGGAGGTCGCCCCGCGCGAGCGGCTTGCGCGTCATGGTGTGCGTGCCGTGCACCACGCAGTCGTTGAGCGAGAGGCAGGCGTGACTCGGATACGGAGGCGTTCCGCGCACCCGATAGTGCAGGAACGCGCTCGTGCAGCCGAGGTCGTCCAGCGTCCGGGCGACGAATCCGTCGACCTCGGGAAGGGTGAGTCCGGCGCGAAGGTGGCCGACGAGCCGCCGATGCGTCTCGACGACGCATGCCGCGGCCGCCTCGGCCAGTTCGATGTCGCGCTGCGCGGTGAGGAGCATGGCGGGCGGGAGTGTACGGTCGAGGGGGCGACGGACGTGGGCACCGTGGCCGAATCGTCGCCCGCGGCCGCCCGCTACTCGATGCGCCATTCGCCGCCCGTCGGGATGCACCCGCCGATCAGCACGATGACCGGACCCGGACCGGCGATCTCGAACGCCAGCTCGCGCTCGTCGCGGATGTCGAGGAGCTGGAGATCGGCGCGCTTCCCCGGTTCGATCGACCCGATCTCGTCGTGCAGGCCGAGCACGCATGCGGCGTTCCACGTCGCGGCGGTGATCGCCTCGGCGGGCGACAGGCGAAGCTTGCGCGCCGCGAGGGCGATCGTGAACGGCATCGCCGGCGATGGCGCGGATCCGGGGTTCCAGTTCGTCGCCAGGGCGACGGCGCCACCGGCGTCGACGAGGTCGCGGGCCGGCGCGTAGCGGTCGTCGAGGTTGAACCCGGCGCACGGCAGCAGCACGCCGATCGTCTCGCTGCGGGCCAGGTGTTGCAGGTCGGTCGGCGTCAGGGCCTCGAGATGGTCCACGCTCAGGGCGCCCATCTCCACCGCGAGGCGGGTCATGCCGAGCGAGTTGAACTGGTCGGCGTGCACGCGGATGCGGCAGCCAAGGTCGACGGCGTTCTCGAAGAGGCGGCGCGTGTCGGCGAGCGACCACGCGCCGTCCTCGCAGAAGGCGTCGCAGGCGATTCCCGGGAACTCCTGGGCCACCGCGGGAAGCGTCTCGTTGATCGTCGTCTCGACGAAGTGGGGCTGGTCGGGATCGATCGCGTGCGCGCCGAGGAAGGTCGGCGTGATGATCTGCGGCGTCTCGGCCGCGGCGGCGCGGATGGCGCGGAGCATCTTGAGCTCGTCCGGCGGCGTCAGCCCGTAGCCGGACTTGACCTCGACCGTTCCCGTGCCGAGCCGGGCCATCCGCTCGAGCCGCTCGGCGAGCAGCGCGGTGAGCGTCTCCTCGCTCGCGGCGCGCACGGCGCGCACGGTCGACATGATGCCACCGCCCGCCTTCAGGATCTGGAGGTACGACGCGCCGGCGAGGCGCATCTCGAATTCGTCCAGCCGGTGCCCCGCCCAGCAGGCGTGCGTGTGGCAGTCGACGAACGCGGGCATGAGCACGCGCCCCTCGGCCTCGAAGACCGATTCGCCGGGCAGCGCCGCCAGGTCGCCGGCTCGCACGTCGACGATGCGGTCGCCGTCGACGCGCACGCTTCCGCGATCGATGACGCCCAGGTCGCGAAGGGCCCGGCCGCGCCGTGCGCCCTCGTACTCCCGCGCCGGCGCGAGCGTGAGGATTCGCGCGTTGCGGATCAGCACGCGGGATCGTATTCAACGGGCCGCGCGAAGGCCGCGGAGGCGGCGGATCGCCCGCGTCATCCGACGCGCCCGAAGACGAGCAGGTCGGTCTTGCGTCCGTCGGTCGTGGTCAGGGTCACCGGGAAGTAGAGCATCCCCGTCCGTCCCGGCGCCGGGGTCAGCTCGAAGGTGCAGAGGACGTTCTTGCCATCGGGCTTCTGGCTCGTCAGGCGCACCTCCGCCTGGGCCGGGTCCCTGGACTGCACCGACGCGATGCGCACCTCGTCGAGGTCCTTCACCTCGAGGTCGAACTCGCCCTTGGCGCCCGCCTCGACGCGGCCGAACGAGCTTCGGAACTCGGCGATCTTGAACGTCGGCACGATGCGCGTGTTCTCGTGGCGCACGCGGATGTCCATCACCGGGCAGTCGGGGCGGTCGGTCTCGACGATCAGGTAGCAGGGAACCTGCGCGGGCGGCGTCGACGTGAAGTCGTACGCGACCAGGTACTTCGGGCGAGGCTGGTCCCGGGCCGGATCGAAGTCGACGAAGACGGGCGGCTTGCCGTGGACGCCGGTCACCCGGAACGGCTTGCCGTCGATGCTCTCGAGCGTGAACGTTCCCTTCAGCGGCTGCGGCGGAAGCGGCTTGTTCTGCGGATCGTGCGGCGCCTGCTGCACGTCGATGAAGGGCGGCACCGCGCGCACCGCATACGCCACCTCCGAGCGGATGCTCAGTTCCACCGGCTGCTGGTAGCCCTCGAAGACGAGGGTCACGCCCGCGGCCTTGATTCCCGTGGACTTCGATGTCTTCATCGACATCGGCATCGGCACCGTGGCGCCCGGCGCAATGACCGTTCCCGCCATCTCGACGGTCGTGCATTGGCAGCTCGGCACCGACCGCACGATCCTGAGCGGCTTGTCGGTCATGTTCGTGATCTTGACCTCGGTCTTCACGACGGTGTTGGGCTCGACGATGCCGAAATCGACGTCCTTGGGGTCCAGCATCACCGGTCCGACGCGCACCGGACCCGAGGCGCCCTTCCGGGTCGCGGGGATCTTCATGGCGCCCGATCAGCTGGGCGCCCCGCCCCCGCGGGCTGTGCAGGCGTACCCGGCGCCGGGGCCGGTCGACGGTGGCTGTTGAGCGCAGACCGCGGGCGCGACGAGGGAGGCGGCAAGCGCGACGACGGCCGAGGATGCGATGGGGAGTCATGGGGTGGACGGCGAGGCCGCAGGAGGAGAACACGCGCGGCGCGGCCGCTCTTCAGGAACGTAGGTTCGGTGTGCCCGCGCGCCCTATTCCTCTGGCTATGCACGCCATCGTCATCGTCCGCGAGGGGTTGCCGTGGCACAGCGGGCGATCCGGCTCGTGGACGACCATCGCGAACCGCGTCCCGGCGAGGGTGTACCGTCCGGACCGAAGGCCGCGGCGGCTCGGCCATCTCGACCTCTGGGTGGGAAGGGCCTTCCGGCTTCGACCTCGTGTATCCGCGCATCGGCGGCGGATGGCGGGCATCGTCGAGGAGGTCGGCGAAGGGGTCGACGGCGCGTGGATCGGCCGGCGCGTGCTGCTCAACGCGGCGTGCCCCGTTCCCGAGCCCGTGGCGCCCGGACGCGATCCGGCGCCGGCGGACATCGTCATGATCGGCGAGCACGTCGATGGATGCCTCGCGCAGCGCTTCGTCGCGCCGGCCACGAACGTGGTCGACATCGGCGACGCCGATCCGCTGCTCGCGGTCGCGTTCGGGCTCACGCACCTGACCGCGTGGCGCATGCTCGTCGTGCAGGCGCGGCTGCGCGCGGGGCAGAGCGTCCTCGTCACCGGAATCGGCGGCGGGGTGGCGCTCGCGGCGCTGGCCATCGCGAGGCACCTGGGATGCCGGACGATCGTGACCAGCCGCAGCGCCGCGAAGCTCGAGCGGGCGAAGGCGCTTGGCGCCGATCACGGCGTGCTCGACACGGGGCAGGACTGGTCGCGCGAGGTGCGCTCGCTGACGGGCAAGCGCGGCGTCGACGTCGTCGCCGACTCCGTGGGCAAGGCGATCCACCTGGCGTGCATCAAGTCGCTGGCCAGGCGCGGCGTCCTCGTCACCTGCGGCTGCACGAGCGGATCCGACGCGACGACCGACCTGGCGCGGATCTTCTGGAACCAGCTCACCGTGATCGGCTCGACGATGGGCGACATGCAGGAGTTCCGCGAGGTCGTCGCGCTCTTCCGGCGCGGACTGCTGAGGCCCGTCGTGGACGCGGTCTTCAAGCCCGCCGACGCCGCCCGGGCGTATGCGCGCCTCGAGGCCGGCGAGCAGTTCGGCAAGATCGTCGTGGACTGGAGATAGGCGCCGGCGACGCATCGACGCGCGCCTATAACTTTGCCGCGTTCCAGCGATCCGTCTCGACAGGACTGCCGCCATGTCCACACCTCCCGCCACTCCCATCGCTCCGTCGTCCACCGAGCCGAAGCGCGATGTGCAGGTCGCTCCGGCCCCGCCAAAGGTCGATCGTCTGCCTCCCTGGCGGGTCCTGCTGCACAACGACGACGTGAACGACATGCCCTACGTCGTCGCCACGATCGTGGAGCTGCGCGTGGCCGATCGCCGCGTGGCGATGCTCCGGATGCTCGAGGCCCACACGCGCGGGTGCGCGCTGCTCGTCGTGACCCACCGCGAACGGGCCGAGCTGCTGCACGAGCAGTTCATGAGCAAGCGCCTCAAGGTCACGATCGAGCCGGAGTGACGCGCGTCGGCCCGGATCGCGCCGGGCGGCCGTGGCGGGCCCTCCTGGCGGCTCCGCCGTCGCGGCGGCGGGAACCTTCGATCCACCCATGCAGCACAGCCAACGCTCCGTCTTCGCGTCGACGCCCGCGGTCGCGCTGGTCGTCGTCGCCGCCGCGCTCGGCGCCGGCTGCCACACGCCCCGCACGCTGATCGTGACGCCATACGTCACGGCGACCGAGGGGAAGGCGCTCTACGACAAGACGCCCGACGTGTGGCGCACGCCCGACTTCCCGGTCATGTACGTGACCGATCGCGCCACGACGACCAACGAGGACGGCGAGACGGTCTTCACCTACCGGCGCGCGAAGGGGCTGCGCTATGGAGAGGCCGTGGTGCGCGTCTCGCCGGAGCTCGACTGGAACCAACTCGTCGAGGAGAGCACGACCACGACGCGGAAGCAGGACTACGTGATGAACATCGCGGAGGTGAAGCCCCTCGGCCGCCTCTCGAGCATCAACCGCTGGATCGACATCGAGGACGGGAAGATGGCCGTTCCAGCCGAATCCGAGCCGGAGATCGCCGCCGAGGTGGATCGCTTCCACGACGCGGTCCGCGAGTGGCTCGACCACACGACGCGCAAGGATGCCTACGTCTTCATCCACGGCTTCAACAACACCTTCGACCACGCGATGTTCCGCATCGCCGAGATCTGGCACTTCATGGGTCGCCAGGGCGTGCCGATCGCCTACACGTGGCCGGCGGCGCGCGGCGGCATCCGCGGCTACACGTACGACCGCGAATCGGGCGAGTACACGATCAACCACCTCAAGCAGTTCCTCCGCGCGCTGGCGTCGACGCCCGGACTGGAGCGCATCCACCTCATCTCCCACAGCCGGGGCACCGACGTCACGGCGACGGCGGTCCGCGAGCTGTACATCGAGGCCAAGGCCGCCGGCGAGGATCCCTCGAAGACGCTCAAGATCGGCACGCTCGTGCTTGCCGCCCCCGACATCGACACCGAGGTCTTCAGCCAGCGCTTCGGCGCGGAGATGGTCTGCAACGCGACCGACCGCACCGTGGTCTACTTCTCGCCGGACGACGAGGCGATCTGGTGGGCCCGATGGCTCTTCGACAGCGTCCGCCGCCTCGGGCAACTGCTGGTCACCGACATCACGCCCGACGAGCGCGAGCGGCTCGCGCAGCTTCCGCGGATGGAGCTCATCGATTGCACGGTCTCGGGCTTCTCGACGAGCCACAACTACGTCTTCTCGCATCCAAGCGCGATGTCCGACCTGATCCTCGTCGTGCGCGACGGATGTCCGCCCGGATGTTGCGAGCGTCCCCTCACGCCGACGGAGGGAATCTGGTCGATCACCAACCAGTACATGGTTCCGGTGAAGCGGCTCAAGGTCGGCGAGAGCGAGTTCCCGGAGGTCGCGCCGGAGGCGACGCCCGAGACGGCGCCTGCGGCCACGACGGCGCCGTGACGGCCGTCAACCGCCGCCGACGAGCTTCTCGTTCGTGTCGTAGCGCTTCAGGGCCGCCAGGAGCTGCTCGATCTGCACGGCCGGCGGGAGCGAGATCAGCCGGCGGCGCAGCGCCGTCACGGTCTTCAGCTCGCGCTCCGTCAGGAGCAGGTGCTCCTTGCGCGTGCCGCTGGCGGCGAGGTTGATCGCCGGAAAGAGACGCTTCTCCGCGATGGAGCGGTCGAGGATGAGCTCCATGTTGCCGGTGCCCTTGAACTCCTCGAAGATGATCTGGTCGGCCCGCGAGCCGGTGTCGACCAGGCAGCTCGCGATGATCGTGAGCGAGCCGCCCTCCTCCACCTTGCGGGCCGCGCCGAAGAGCTGCTTGGGCACCTCGAGCGCGCGCGAGTCGAGCCCGCCGGACATGGTCCGTCCGCTTCCGCCATGGCGTCGCGAGTTGTTGAACGCCCGGCCGAGGCGGGTCAGCGAGTCGAGCAGGACGACGACGTCGCGGCCGGTCTCGAGCATGCGCTTGGCGCGCTCGATGGCCAGCATGCCCAGCGCGCAGTGGCGGTCGACGTCCTGGTCGTTCGACGACGCCAGCACCTGCGCTGGCACGTTCCGCTTGAAGTCGGTGACTTCCTCGGGACGTTCGTCGATGAGCAGCGCGATCAACTCGACCTCGGGATGGTTGCGCTTGATGCCGAAGGCGATGTTCTGGAGGAGGATCGTCTTGCCGGCCTTGGGCGGGGAGACGATGAGCCCGCGCGTGCCGTAGCCGAGCGGGCAGAAGAGGTCGATCAGGCGGCACGCCGGCGGGCAGCCCGGGTACTCCAGCGAGAGCCGCGGTTGCGGGTCGATCGCGGTGAGCTCGGCGAACGCCTTGCGCTTCGTGTACTGCTCGACGGGAAGGCCCTCGACGTCGATCACGCGCTCGACGAAGAGGCGCAGCTTCGCGCCGGAACGGCGCCGGCGCGGCTTGCGGCTGACGACCTCGACGGTCACCCGCTGACCGGGGCGCAGCGCAAGCTGCTGGGCAAGCTGGATTGGAACGAACGGATCGTCCTGCTGCTCCACCAGTCCGTCGTTGAACTGGCGGATGCGGCCCTCGGACCCGTTGGGCATTTCGAAGATGCCCGTCAAGGTGGTCATGCTCGGTGCTCGATTGCTGCCTGGCTGAATGGAACTTCGAGGGCTCGAACCGCGCGGGTCCGAACCAGAGGCCGCACCGCGCCTGGCGTCGATTCGAGCCCGGCGCGAGGCGCGATTCGAACCGGCACGCGGTCGGCCGCGCGGCCCGGGCGGCGGATGAACCGAACCCCCGACGCGGCGTCAACGGCCACAATTCGTCCGCGGTGCGGAATGACCAGGTTGCCGAAGGCGGCCGACGAAGTCGGAGCGGGGAATTCGATCCATGAACGTGCTCCCCGCACACGAGTAGAGCGGTCGGGGCCGCGAATGTCAAGCGCATTGCCTCCGTCGAACCTCCAACAGGGCGACGGGTCCGGTCTTCGCGATTTCCCCACGACAGCCGCTCAGGCCCGGTGAACGCGAGTCGTGTCCGCGCTCGCGCGCGGCGCGCACGAGGCGATCCAGGCGGCGAGGCGCGCGTTCGCCTCGAGCAGCGCGATGTTCGCCGAGAGCGATCGTCCGTTGGTGAGCGCGGCGATCTCGCCGAGCAGGAAGGGCGTCAGCTCGGCGCCGCGGACGCCCCGCTCGGCGGCGCGGCGCTCGGCCTCGATCGTGGCGCGCTCGGCGGCGCCGGGATCGATCGCGTGCGCCTCGGGTGGCTCCTGCATCACCACCACGGCGCCCGGGTTGCGGGCCACGCGCCAATGCAGGTCGCACAGCCGGGCGATCTCGGCGGCGTCATCGAGCCGCTGCGGCAGTCGCGGCCCGTCGCCGGAGCGGCTGGTGAAGCGAGGAAGCGCCGAGGTCCGGAAGCCGATCACCGCGACACCGAGCGAATCGAGCATCTCCAGCGTCGCCGGCAGGTCGAGGATCGACTTCGCGCCCGAGCAGACGACGCAGACGGGGGATCGCGCCAGCGCGAAGAGGTCCGCGGAGATGTCGGCGCCGTGGTTCCAGCCGCGATGCGCGCCGCCGATGCCGCCGGTGGCGAGGACCCGGATGGACGGCGCGGGGACCGCGGCGCCGCGATCGCCCCGCGCGCCGTCCCCCTCGATCGCGGCGACGGCGTCGCATGCCCGGAGCGCGCCTGCGACGGTGAGCCCTGCGCTCCGGCGGTGCACCATCGCCGCGGCGAGATCCCGCGCCGAGGCCTTGACGGCGCGCTCGTCGCAGGCAAGCCGCGCGAGTGCCGCCTCGTCGAGCCCGATCCGGAGCTGGCCGTCGATCACGGCCATCGTCGCCGGCGTGGCGCCGCCGGCGCGCACGACGCGCTCGAGCAGCCGGGCCAGCTCGAGGTTGATCGGCGACGCCTGGTTCCATGCGTCGTCGTCGCCGAACGAGCGAGGAAGCGCCGTCGCGCGCGAAGTCGGGTCGCCCGTGGGCGCACGACGCAGGTCATCCATCGTTGCGCGCGGGAGTCCGTGCGTGACGACCGCCGTCTCGAGCGCCACGATCGGCGTTCCGGCACGCAGCGCGCGAAGCACCTCGTTGGCGACAACGACGTGATCGGTCATGTCGCGCTCATCGACGACGCCGCGACGCGACGCGCCCGCCGAGCGTGCGCGTGTGCGACGCGCTCGGCACCAGGCCGCCGGGGAAGCGTTCGGCCGCCGCCGTCGGATTCGCGGCCATCACCGCCGGCGCCGGGGCGACGGGCTTGGCGCCGCGGTTGATGCTGGGGGCCTCGGCCCGCCGCTGGGCGGCCTCGCGCCGCGCCTGCACGTCGCTTGGCAGCGGTCCCGGCTTGAAGTCGGGATAGCTCATCCGCGGGATCTCGAAGTTGATGAGGACCTCGATGTTGGTCAGCAGCTCGCCCTGGTCGGGCGAGACGAACGCCCAGGCGATGCCTTCGCGTCCCGCCCGCGCGGTGCGGCCGATGCGGTGGACGTAGAGCTCGGGATCCTCCGGCAGGTCGAAGTTGATCACGTGGGTGATGTCGTCGATGTCGAGCCCGCGCGAGGCGAGGTCGGACGCCACGAGCACCGAGAGGTCGCCGCTGCGGAGCTTCTCCATCACCTGGTTGCGCTTCCGCTGGTACATGTCGCCATGGATCGCGTGGGCGTCGATGCCGGCCTTCTGGAGCGCCTTCGCGACGTTGTCGACGGTGCGCTTCGTTCGGCAGAAGACGACGGTCAGCGCCGGACTCTCGTGCGTGAGCAGGTGCACGAGCAGGCGCGTCTTGTCCCACGGTTCGACCGCCAGGTAGCTCTGCTTGACCTGCGAGACGGTGAGCGACTTCGCGGTGGTGGCGATCTTCGCCGGATCGCGCATGTAGGAACGGGCCAGCCGTTCGATGTCGGGCGAGATCGTCGCGCTGACGAAGATCGTCTGCGGCTTGCCCGGGAGGCCGCCGAGGATGGCGCGGATGTCGTCGCGGAAGCCGATGTCGAGCATCCGATCGACCTCGTCGAGCACGGCGATCCGCGTGCGGTCGTACGGCAGGTGGCCGCGCTTGTGCATGTCCATGACGCGGCCGGGCGTGCCGACGATGATCCCGGGGCCCGAGCGCAGCGCCTGGACCTGCGACTTGATCGCCTGGCCGCCGTAGATCGTCACCGCCCCGATCCGCCGGTGTCGTCCGAGCTCGTGAAGCTCGGCGGTCACCTGGACCGCGAGCTCGCGCGTCGGCACGAGCACCATGGCCGCGAGGGCCTCGCCGGGCTCGATCAACTGAAGGAGGGGCAGGCCGAAGGCCGCGGTCTTGCCGGTTCCGGTCTTGGCCTGGCCAAGCACGTCCCGTCCCGCGAGCGCCACCGGGATCAACTCCGCCTGGATGTGGGTCGGATGCTTGAAGCCGAGGTCGTGCAGCCCGCGCAGGAGATCGTCCCGGAGTCCGAGGTCGGCGAACGTCTGTTTCGTCTGAAAAATGTCGTCCATGCGCTACGATCGGATCGCCTCGTGCGGCCGTCGTCGCGAAGAGTTTCGCGAGCGTCGACACGACTGATGGTATGGTTGACCGGCGGCCGATACAAAGAGCATCGCCTTGGGGATCGCAGGGATGCGCGAAACCAGCGTCGTCGAAGTCAACCTGTCCGCGATCGACCGCAACCTGCGCGTGCTGCGCGACATCGTCGGTCCGACGTGCGGCCTCTGTCCGATCGTGAAGGCCGACGCATACGGACTCGGCGCCGCCCGCATCGCCCGCCGGCTTGCCGCGTCGGGAGCGGACCTCCTCGCCGTCTACTCGCCGGAGCAGGCCGCGGCGCTCGCCCGTTCGGCCGTCGCGGCGCCGATCCTCGTGCTCATGCCGGTGCACGACATCAGCCGCACCGACGATCTCTACCGCGCGCTCGTCTCCGGCCAGCTTCACCTGACGCTACACGACGAGGACCACCTCGACTCGCTCGTGCGGATCGCGGAGCGGTTCGGGGCGGTGGTCCCGCTGCACCTGGAGATCGACACCGGCCTCAGCCGCGGCGGCGCCTCTCCATCCGAGGCGCTCGAGCTGCTGCGCCGCGTCGCGGCGACGCGCTGGCTGCGCCTCGCCGGGATCTTCACGCACTTCAGCAACGCCCGCAGCGATCCCGAGCGCACGGCCGCGCAACTGGCGACGTTCGATGCGCTGATCGCCCGCGCCGGCGCGGCGGTTCCCGCCGACTGCGTGCGGCACGTGGCGAGCACCTACTCGCTGCTGCGCCACCCGCGCTTCCATCGTTCGATGGTCCGCTTCGGCCTCGCATGGGCCGGCTATGGCCTCGACGACCTCGAAGGCGGCGAGGTGATCACCGACGGGCAGCGCCTGGAGCCGGCGATCACGTGGGCGAGCCGGATCGTGCAGACGAAGACGATCGACGCGGGGCGAAGCGTCGGCTATGGCTCGCTCTGGACGGCGCAGCGCCGCAGCGTGATCGGGCTCGTTCCGGTCGGGTACGCCGACGGCTATCCGCTGGCGCGGATCCGTGGCAACGGTCCGGCGATGGTCGCGGTGCTGCTCGACGGCGCGGGTCCGCCGGATGCGCTGCGCCGAAGCGTCGGCGGACACGTCATCGCCGGCGCGGGATGCCAGCGACGCGCGTACGTTCCGGTGGTCGGCGCGGTGAACATGGATCAGATCTCGATCGATCTCACCGATGTCGTCGGCGGCGGCAGCGTCGGCGACGGCATCGCCTCGGCCAACGAGATCGGGGTCGGATCGCGCGTCGAGCTGGTCAGCCCCGACGCGGGCGCGCCGAACCATCTGCCGCGAGTCGCCGCGGCCGCAGGGACGATTCCGCACGACATGCTTTGCCGCCTCGGTCCGGGCGTGCGCCGCGCGTATGTCGGCGAGACGACCAAGATGGGTCTCGACGCGCCGACGCCAGTCGCCGCCGCGGGCTGACGCGCCGTCGCGGCGATACGCCGCCGACCGCGGCGAGCGTCCAGCGGACCCGACCAAGCCGTGCGTGGCCGACGAGCCATTGCGACCCCGACCGTGCCGGTGCGCACGCTCGCTACCCTTGACGCATGGCTCCGCGCTTCGACGCCGTCGTGGTGGGTGGCGGCCCGGCGGGAGCCATCGTGGCGCTTCGCCTGGCTCGGGCGGGCCGGCGCGCGCTGCTCGTCGAGCGGTTGCCGCGAGGTCGCGACAAGGCGTGTGGACACTGCCTGAACCTGCGGATCATGCCGCTCGTGCGGAAGCTTGGGCTCGAGGGCGCGTTGAGCGAGGCGACGGTCGGCCGGACGCGGTTCCTGCGCGTCGAGACGTGCACCGGCGGCGCGTTCGCGGCGCCCTTGGTGCGCGGACCGGGCGGCGCGCCCGATGCAGCGGCGGGCGGATCGACGCACGCGCCACCACGCGGCTCGGCTGGCGCATCGGCGCCGGGGTCGGCCGCCGGCGTGGTCGTCGACCGGCGCGCATTCGATGCGCTCCTGCTCGAGATGGCCGCGACCGCCGGCGTCGAGATCGTCCGTGCGTCGGCGCGGCTGCGCAGCGCCGAAGGGCCGCCTTGGACCATCGAGCTGCGCGCCGGCGGGTCGCCGCGGCCAGCGGGCGAGGTCGAGGCGGATCTGATCGTCGGCGCCGACGGCCTGGGAAGCGGCGTGGCCCGCGCGCTGGGCTGGGCCGATCCGAATCCGGGTCGTGCCTTCGGATTCTCCGGCGATGTCGCCGTCTCGGCGCTGCCGGGGCTGGCGCCGCAGACGATCGCGATGTGCGTGACCACCGACGGATACCTCGGTGCGGTGCGGCGCGACGACGGCCATGTCCACCTGGGGGCGCTGGTGCGCGCCGGCGCGGGCCCGCGCGCGCCCGCGGCGTTCATGCGCGCCCTCGCCGCGCGGATCGAATCGATGGCCGGATTGGTCGACGTCGAGCCGCGCGAGCCGTGGCGGGCGGCGGGTCCGATGCCATGGCGACCGGTGCGCATCGCGGCCGCCGGCGCGGCCCTGGTCGGCGACGCCGCCGGCTACGCCGAGCCGTTCACCGGCGAAGGCATGGCGTGGGCGATCGAGAGCGCCGCGATGCTCTCGGACACGGTGTTGGGCGAGTCGGTCGACGAAGCGCATCGCCATCCGTGGCGGCGTCGCTCGGACGGAACACGGCTCGCCGTGGCCGACTTCGACGCCCATCGCGCCGAGCGATACGCACGGTCGTGGCACGCGCGAATCGGTGCCGCCCAGCGCCGCTGCCGCTTCGTCGCGGCGATCGTGGCGCGGCCCGCGATGCTCGGATGGATCGGCCGCGTCGCGCCCGCGATCCCGCGCGGGCTCGTGGCGAGGGTGGCGGCGGCATGACCACCTCCATCCCCCGCGAGGTGACGGCGAATCTCGCCGACGACGCGCCCGCCGCCGAGGCTCCCGCGGAGGGACCGTTCGCTTCCGGTGAAGGCGACGGACTCACCGATGCGCGCCTGGCAGGGCTGGGAACGTCGCTTCCCGCACTGGCGTGGGAGCAGGCGGAGCTCGCCGAGGAGCTTCGCCGCCTCTGGCGCCTCGACGACCTCGCCAGCGAGCGCTGGACGAGGA
>JAXMAF010000006.1:0-267319 GCA_046350555.1 Phycisphaerales bacterium | reverse complement strand
TGGGGGGAACGCACGTCGACCCGCACGACAGGGAGATGCGATAGCGGTTGGCCCCGATCCCGCATGGAAACCCGTCGAATTCATCCGGCGCCGCGAAGATCCACCATGTTCCCGGCGCAAGGCAGACCGTGATCGACGCGCTCCCGCAGAGCCGCGTGCTTCCGAACGGGTTGACCGAGGTCGCAGGGCACTCGGGGACTCCGTTCGTGTCGATCACGCCGAAGACCATGGGAAGTTGGCTCTCGCAGCTCAGCGTGATCTCGATCCGGGACGCGATCTCGATCTGGTACCAGTCGGTGTCGCGCAGTCCGTTGAACGCCCACGCCGTCCCGCAGATCGTCTCTCCGCACTCGATCGAGCCGAACTGCGGATCGGCAGCGCAGATCGACGGGCAAAGCGTGACGGCCTCGTTGGCGCAGATGTCGTCCCACTGCACCTCGCAACAGAAGGGATCGAAGCCGCAGAGCGCGGCCTGGCACGCGGCGTCGTCGCAGCCGACACCGTCGTGGCCCATGCAGCAGTCGCTGCCTCCCGATGGTGCCGTGTTGCAGCCGTCGTTGAGGTGCGCTCCGCACGGCTCGCCCTCGTCGACGGCGCCGGGCGGACAGTTGTCCTGGCACGGGCACGTCCCGAAGTGGGCAAGCACCTGTGCCAGGTCCGCGCCGGTCACGAATCCGTCTCCATCGAGGTCGGCGCATCCGCCGAACGTGCCGAGCTGGAGGACCAGCACCGCGACGTCGTCGGCATTCGTGACGCCGTCGAACGTGAGATCGGTCGGACAGATGGGATTGCAGGCGCTGCAAACGTCCCCCGTTCCGTCGCCATCCGCGTCGGCCTGGTCGGGGTTCGCCTGGAATGGACAGTTGTCCGCGCAGTCGGGAACGCCGTCGTGATCGAGATCGCACCCGCAGATCAGTCCGTGACCGAGCAGCGAGATCGTGAAGACACCCCACGAGACCGTGTTGTTGGGCAGCGACAGGCACATCTTGGCACCGCCCGCGACGGGCGTCACCGAACAGTTGAGGACGATCGGCGGGTTGTGCGCCAGGTAGAGCGCCTTGATGGCGTCGCAGATCTGCACCGCCGACTGCACGGGTCCGCCGCCTCCGAGCATCGTGTAGCAGCCGATCTGGGCGTCGTAGCCCACGTAGGGATCGCCCGGTCCCGACGAGAAGTGATGGACGCGCGGCGTGATCCGCAGCCGGTCGCCAGGGTTGAACCCGCTGGTGAGCGTGAGGCAGAGCGAGATCCCATCGATCTGTCCGAAGTACTGTCCATCCTGCGGCGGATCGGGGATCGGATCGAACTCGACATCGGTGACGACGCCACCGCAGTTGGATTCCCACGTCCAGCCGTTGGGCCCGGTGTCGCCCTTGCCAACGCCGATCATGAGCTTCGCGGTCTTCGGCATCGTCGTCGGCACCGAGCCGACCTTCCCGACGACCGTTCCGTTCGTGACGCTCGCCACCTGCAACGGCACGAAGAAGCCGCCGCCCATCAGCACCACGCAGTAGTTGTCGGGATCGGTGTCGGGGAAGACGCCGGTGATCGTGACGACCGTCTCGGCGCCGCCGCCGGTCGGCTCGATCGAGAACGCCTGGACCGGCGGCGTGTCGGCGATGCCCCACGCTCCCAGGAGCAGCCCGAGATCGCCGCCGTCGACCACCCCGTTGCCGTCGAAGTCGCCGGGGCCCGCGGATCCCCACGCTCCAAGCAGCAGTCCGAGGTCGGCGCCGTCGACGACCAGGTCGTCGTTGAGGTCCTGCGGAACGCATCCCGCCGCAGCGAGCGCGCTCGATGCGCAGCACGTTGCGGACGAGACGATGATCGCGGCGATCCGACACGAGCCGCGGAAGCGGAGATTCGAATTGGTCATGGCGACCTCCCTGGAAGTGATGGCTGGAAGCGACGACGACGCGTGGCCCGATCCTGGCGTTGCCCGATCCTGGCGGAGCACGATCTCCTCCAGCGGCCGCTGACTCTTCAACACCCTGCGGAGTCGTCGCTCACGCGCCAATGCAGGATTTTCGCGCGCGCTGTGCTCCGTTACAATCGCGTCGCGTGAGAATCGACGAGGCGATCCTCTCCCAACGGGCGGCGTCGGGGGATGCCGAGGCGTTCACCGCCCTCGCCGCGGCCGCGGTGCCGGCGATGCGTCGATGGGTGGGCGAGGCGATCCCGGCGCGCTGGCGGGCGCTCGTCGGCGAGGACGACGTCATCCAGCAGGCGTGCGCCGACGCGCTCCTGGCGATTGGCACGTTCACCCATCGTGGCGAGGGGTCGTTCGGCGCCTGGCTGGGCACGCTGGCGCGGCACAACCTGCTGAACACGATCCGCATGCTGGAGGCCGACAAGCGCGGCGGGCGCGCCCGGCGCGTCACGTCGCCGGACGAATCGCGCGACGCGCTCATCGACACGATCGCGCCCGACCTGAGCACGCCCAGCAGGGCGGTCGCGCGAAGCGAGGCGCGGGCGGCGCTCGAGGCGGCGATCGCCGGCCTCCCGCAGCCGTATCGACGGGTCGTCGAGGCGTATGACTTGTCGGGCCTTGACATCGCATCGGTCGCGCGCGAGCTTGGCCGCAGCGTCGGCGCCACCTTCATGCTGCGGGCGCGTGCGCATCGCGTCCTGGCGGCGGCGATGGGGTCCGGTGGCGCATACCTCAGCGGAAGCTGAGGAAGAGGCGTCCGGGCCGCGGAGGACCGGGGACGGACTGATACGGATTCCAGTGGACCTTCATGCGTTCGGCCCCCATGGCCAACAGCGGCGTCTCACGGCGGAACTGGCGTAGTTGGTGCGCGGGAATCAACTGGGACGCGCATGCGATGCGATCCACGGGCGACGAGATCGCTGGAGCCGGCGGCGACCCGGATGGGCGCAACGAGGCGATCGTGCGCGCCGGCGTGATCGATGGTCGGGGTCTCGCGGGGTTCGCGAAGGGATCGCCTCTTGGTGCACTGCCGGGCGACGAGGCGCTTCCCGGTTACAGGATCGTGCGCGTCGTGCGCCGCGGCGGACAGGGCGTCGTCTACGAGGGCGTGCATCTCGCCACCGGACGCCGCGTCGCGATCAAGCTCCTGCACCGCCCGGATGATCCCGAGGAGCTCGCGCGGTTCATGCGCGAGCCGGCCCTCCTGAGTCGCATCGAGCATCCGGCGATCGTCCCCGTGCGCGACCAGGTCGCGACGGGGACGGGCGTCTGGCACGTGATGGACTTCGTCGATGGACGGCCCCTCGACGAGTTCGTGCGGCAGCGCGGGCTGGGCGTCGAGGCGGTGCTGGCTCTGATGGCCGATGTCGCCGACGCCGTGCATGCGGCGCACCTGCACGGCGTGATCCACCGCGACCTGAAGCCGGGCAACGTGCTGGTGGACGACGATGGCCGACCGCACATCGTCGACTTCGGGCTGGCCAAGCGGCTCGAACGTTCCGGCGGCTCGACGCCGCGCGATGCCACGCTGACCGAGTCCGGCCGCTTCGTCGGCTCGCTCGCGTGGGCCAGTCCCGAGCAGGCCGAGGGTCAAAGCCGGCTGGTCGACCTGCGGACCGACGTCTATGCGCTCGGGGTCATGTTGCACCACGCGCTGACCGGCGCGTTTCCGTATCCGGTGGACGGGACGCTGCGCGAGACGCTCGGCCACATCACTGGATCGGAGCCGGCGCCGCTGCGCCACTGGCGGCGGGGGATCGATCGCGACGTCGAAGTCATCGTCTCGACGTGCCTGCGGAAGCAGCCGGAGCGCCGCTACCAGAGCGCCGGCGACCTGGCGATCGACCTGCGGCGGCGGCTTGCGGGCGAGCCGATCGCGGCCCGTGCCGACAGCACGATCTACGTGCTTCGCAAGCTGCTCCGGCGCCATCGCGGTCCGGCGATCGCCGCGGGCCTGCTCGTGGCGATGGCGGCGATCGCGTCCATCGTGCTCGCCATCGAGTCGCGCGAGGCGTTCCGCCAGGCGCGGATCGCCGACGACACGACGCGGTTCTTCATCGGCGAGCTGCTCGCGACCGCCGATCCGATCCGCGGAGAGGGTCGCGAGGCGAGGGTGATCGATGTCGTCGACGAGGCCGCGGCACGACTCGACGGGCGGTTCGAGGATCCGATCGTCGACGCGTTCGCCCGACGCACGCTCGGCGCCACCTATCGCGAGCTCGGGGCGTTCGAACGCGCCGAGCCGATGCTGGTGCGCGCCGTCGAGCTCCTCACGGCGAACGCTCCCGCGAGCGACTCCGAACGGCGCCGTGCCGTCGCGGAGCTTGCCCGGCTGCGGCTCGCCCAAGGGCGCGCCGCCGAGGCGCTCGCGTCGCTCGACCGGGCGATCGCCGACGCCGGCGCATCCGTTGCGGGCGGCGAGGCCGGCCTGGAGCTCCGCGAGGAGCGGGGGCGCGCGCTGCTCGGTGCCGGGCGCGTCGACGACGCGATCGCCGAGTTCCGCTCCGTGCTCGATGCGCGGAGCGCCGCATCGCCCGACGGCCTGGCGACCATGAACACGCTGGAGAACCTGGCCGGCGCCCTCACCCACGCCGGGCGCCACGAGGAGGCGGTCCCGCTCTACGAGCGGGTCGTGCAGGGCGTCCGCACGATTCGCGGCGAACGGCGGGCGCGCACCGCGCTGGCCCTGAGCAACCTCGGTTCGGCGCTGATGACCGTTGGCCGGCTCGACGAGGCGTCGGCGCTGCTCGAGGAGGCGCTCTCGATCCGACGCGAGCGGCTTGGCGATGCCCATCCCACGACCGAGCAGTCGCTTCGGCTGCTCGGCGAGCTGCGCATCCGCCAGGGGCGATCGGCCGAGGCGGTCGATCTGCTCGAGCACGTGCTCGAGGCGCGCACGGCGCGCCACCTCGTCGACGACCCCGAGTCGCTCGCGCTGGGATGCTCGCTCGGCGTCGCGCAGATCGGCGCTGGCGATCCCGCAGCCGCGGTTTCGACCCTTCAGGCGACCGCCGACCGCGCTGCGATCGTCGCTGGACCCGACGACGACCTCGCCCTCGAGCCGCGCCGCCATCTTGCGAGGGCCCTCCGTGCCCTGGGGCGCCAGGCCGAGGCCGAGCCGATCGCCCGCGACGTGTGGATGCGGCTCGCGGCGCGCGGCACATCGTCGATGGGCGACGCGGCGGTGCTCGTGCAGGTGACGCTGGCCAAGATCCTCGCGGACCTCGGTCGCAACGAGGAGGCGGCGCACCTTGCGATCGATGCCTTCGATGCGACGGCCGCGGCGCGCCGCGCCAACCTTCCGCACGGCTGGGCGGTCGCCCTCGGCGCGTACGATGTCGCCTTGGTCGCCGGCGACGCGCGGCTGGCGCGCATGATCGCAAGCGAGATCGCCGATGGGCACGCGCGCGGCGTCGCGTCGCTGCCCGAGGATGAGGCGACATGGCGCGCCCGGTCGCAGCCGTGAATCGCCAAAGGGCGCAACCGCACCTTTCTGGTGGAGAAGAAGATGGTTCCCGGCGAGACAACGGGTGGCAAGGTGGCGCGGATGGTGGCCGGCGCCGAGGGGATCGAGATCAAGGCGACCGTCCCCCGCGCGCAGATTCAGGCCGCCATGGCGCGCTACGGGCTGGTGATCGATCCAGGCGAGTCGCGCTACATCTACTTCTTCGACACGCCGGACCTCGATCTCATGAAGGCGGGGATCATCGCCCGCGCGCGGCGCGTCGTCGGTGGCGAGCACGACAGCACGATCAAGTTCCGGCCGGTCGAGCCGGTGCGAATCTCGACGCAGTGGCGGAAGTATCCGGGCTTCAAGATCGAGGCCGATGCGAGCGAGAAGGGCGTCGTGACATCCGGTTCCTTCTCCATGCCCGTGAAGAAGGGGCGGATCAAGCGCATCGCCGCGGGCGAGCTGCCGATCGCCGAGCTCTTCACGGAGGAGCAGCGCGCGTTCCTCCGCGAGATGGCCAAGCACGAGATCGACTTCTCGCGCGTCACGATCCTGGGTCCGCTGAGCGCACATCGCTGGACCTTCGAGGACCCCGCATGCCCTTGGCCGCTCACGGTGGAGCTCTGGGAGCGCGAGGACGGGGAGATGCTCATGGAGCTGTCGATCAAGACGCCCGTCCAGCAGGCGGCTGCGGCGATCGGTGGCTTCATGGCGTTTCTGGCGGAGGTCGGCGCGGAGCGCGATGTCGACCAACAGGCGAAGACGCGGTGGGCGATGAGTCACTACGCCACCAAGATCCGACCGCCCCTCGCCGACCCGCCCGTGCCGGATGTGGTCACCCCGCCGCGCGCGGGCTCGTGACGGGATCCGCGACCGGGCTCGAGACGGGGTTGGTCGCGGCCCGCGTCGGTCTCGTCGCCGGGAGCGATCGAACCGAGCGCGCTGACGGCCCCGATCGACGACGGCTGGACCCAGACGTACTGCATCGGTTCGGTCAGCGTGGCCTGCTCGCTCGCCGTGGAGTCGAGTGGCAGCGCCGCGTCGCGCCTCGGGTGCGATAGCATCGCCTGCCGGATCGGCGGCGGACGGGCCGGGCACGGGTGATCCCGGGCGTCCGTCCGCGCGAGGCGCATCGTGTTCGGGGCCTTCTTCCGGGGGGCGGCATGGCGGAGCACACGATCTTCATCTCGCACAACTCCGCCGACGACGCGTTCGTGCGGACGCTTCGTCAAGGGCTGGAGACGCGGGGGCACCGCGTCTTCGAGGACGGCACGGTCTCCGATCCGAACCAGCCGCTCCCGACGCAGATCAAGGAGCTCATCGACAGGTCCGACCGGGTTGTCGTCGTCGTCAGCGAGTCCGCGGCGAGGTCCACCTGGGTCGCCCGCGAGATCCGATACGCGGCGGAGCGCCAGGCGATCGTTCCCGAGCTGCACATCGTGCCGCTGCTGCTCGACGGCGCAACCGCCGCGCATCTGCGGACGGTCTTCGGGCAGGATGCGGACGTCGATCCGAGCACGTCGCTCCAGGACTATCCGGCCGAGCGGCTCGCGCTGTGCGTGCCGGGCAAGCCGTCGCGGGTCGGGGATGTGATCGGTCAGCTCGTCGACCGCCTCGAAGGGCGCGCACATCCCGGCGGCGACCCGTTCGATCCGCAGGTCGTAGACGCATCGCCGGCCGATTTGGTCCTGATGCTCGACGCGCCCGGCCGCAACGAGCAGGGGCGCCCGACGGCAACCGCGAGGCTGGCGTATTACGCGTCGGGGACCGCGGCGCCAGGCGCCGGCGCGCCGGGAACTGCCGCGCCGGAAGTCGGGAAGCCGACGCTCTGCTCGGATCCATTCCCGTTCACCGCGCCGCTGGGGAAGATCGAGGCCGACGACATCCGCTTCTACCTGGAGCGGTACCTCATCACCCCCTTCGGCGTCTTCACGAAGCGCAAGGAGGCCATCGAGGCGCGCTTCCCGCGCTGGGGACTCGATCTCTACGCGGCGCTGCGCCCGGACGATCCCGCGCATCGCCGATCCTCGACGCGTGGAACGCACACCATCGCCGGCGCGGCGATTCACGGTGCAGGCCCGCGGCGCGCGATCCAACCGTCGCCGACAACCCGCAGAACCATCCCGCGATCACCGAGATCCTCAGGCTGCCACGAAGCTGCTGCACGACGGACGGCGTACCTCTTCAATGACGGAAGCGGTGCCCGCGTGCGACGCTTCCTGCCCGGCGTGCGACGGCCGCCGGCGGACGCCGCCGGAATTCCTGCGCCCGCCGCTGCGCGTCCTGATCGTCTGTACGCGTCCCGAGACCGAAGGCGTCTCGTACATCGACCACCGCGTCTCGGTGCGGCCGCTCGTCGAGGCGATTCGCTCGCTCGGCGGAGCTGGCCGTCTTCGACTTCCTGGCGCCGGCGACCGTCGCGAACCTCCAGGCGACGCTCCAGCGCGCCCTCGCGCGCGGCGCTCCGTACCACATCGTCCACTTCGACGGTCACGGCGTGTACGACCCCCACGGCGGCCTCGGCCAACTGGTCTTCGAGGCCGAGCAGGACCTCGCCGCCACGAGTCGCGGCAAGCATCTCGTCGATGCGCACGCGCTCGGTGCGAACATCGCCAACCAGGGCGTGCAGCTCTTCTTCCTGGAGGCGTGCCAGAGCGCGAAGAGCGAGCAGGCGCCGAACGCCTCGGTGGCGGGCCGGCTGCTCCAGGCGGGCGTGCCGTCGGTCGTGGCGATGAGCCACTCGGTGCTGGTCGAGACCGCGCGGCAGTTCACCGGCGTCTTCTATCCGGCGCTGGTCCGCGGCCGTCGCGTCGGCACGGCGATGCTCGAAGGCCAGCGCACCCTCGCCCGCGACAAGCGGCGCGGCTATCGCTGGGAGCCCGATGCCGACCGGGAGAAGCCGCTGCGACGGCTCCCGCTCGAGCTGGACGACTGGTTCGTGCCAATCCTCTACCAGCATCGCGACGACCCGCCCGTCCTGACCACCCCGGCGCCGCCGGCGCGCGTGCAGCAGGAGCTGGCCGTGGAGCGCGGCTCCTCTGCGGCCGGGTCCCGCCCGCGCCCGCGCACGCCTTCGTGGGTCGCAGCCGCGAGCACTCGCCGCCGAGCGCCTGCTGCTCGAGCGCGGCCTGCCGTGGATCCTCTTCCGCGGCGAGGGCGGCGAGGGCAAGACGACGATCGCCGCCGAGAAAACGGCCCGATGGCTCGTGACGACCCGTCGCATGAACCGCGCGCGTTCGCGTCGGTGGAGTTCGCCGACGACCTCCGCGCGTGCTCTGCGAATGGGCGAGCAGCTCCTGCCGAACCAGTTCGCCGAGGCGAGCCAAGGACGAGAACGCCGCCTTCGAGCCTGCTGGTCCGCTGCCTCGACGACCGGCCGGCATCTTGATCCTCGACAACGTCGAATCGATCCTGCCACCGCCTGCGGAGAGCGCCGCTGCGGGCGCACGCGCCTACGAGGAGGAGTTCCAGCGCGCGCTCTTCGCCCGCTGCCGCGCGCTGCTTGAGCGCTCGCCGGGGAGCCGGCTGGTCCTCACCTCGCGCGAGGTGCCGCCGGTTGATTCGGGCTTCCATGCGCGCGAGCAGGTGCTCGAGATCGGTCGTCTCGGCCGGCGCGAGGGGATCGAGCTCGTCGCCCGCGTCCTGGCCGCGCGGCAGGCCGGCGGCGCCTCGGTCGATCCGAAGGCCCTGGAGGCGCAGCGCGAGGAGGAGATCGGTCGCCTGGTCGAACTGGTCCACGGCCACGCCCGGGCCCTGGTCCTGTTGACGCCGGAGCTGGCGGACAAGGGGCTGAACGCCACCACGGACGAGCTCGTCGAGATCATGGCGACGATGGACGCCCGCGCCGGTGCGGGCCGCGAGAGCTCGCTCTTCGCCAGCGTGGAACTGGGCTTGCGCCGTCTCCCGCCCGGCGTCCGCGAGCGGATCCTCCCGCTGGGCGTCGTCGAGGGCGGTGGATGCATCCTGGCGGTTAGGGGCATCCTCGAGGTCGATGCGGAGGAGTGCTGGAGGCTCTGCCAGACCCTGCACTCCGTTGGCCTCGCGGAGATTGTGGCGGTGGTCCCCGACCCCAGACGGCCCTCCGACGTCTACCTCCGGCTCGATCCTGCCCTTGCGCCGGCGCTCCTGCGCGAACTGCGGCGCGATCCCGGCGGCGAGGTCGCGGCGCGGAACCGATGGATGCAGGCGTATCACGCCCTCACGTCCTTCCTCTACCGGCAGCGCAGCACCGAAATCCATCTCGCGGTCCGCCTGACGGCGCTCGAACTTCCGAACCTCCTGGGAGCGCTGCGTCGCCTTGCAGCCGATCAGTCGGCGAGTCCGCACGACGTGATCGAAGTGGCGACATCGCTCGAGTCCCTCACCCGATTCCTCCATCGCCCGGCCGCCCAGCGCGAAGTCGCGCGCCTCCGCGCATCGGCTGCGGCGACCCTCGTCGATGCGCCGTGGTCCCATGCGGCGTTCGTTGCCCAGCACCAGGCAATCGAGGCGCTCTGGGCCGCCGGGCAATCCAGTCGCGCCGTCGAGCTGTCGCGCGATCTGCTCGACCGTTCCGTCGCCGCCGGACCGCAGGCGTTTCCGGAGGCGGACTACGACATCGCACTCGCGCGCCTCACACTCGGGCGATCACTCGAGATGTCCGGCCAGACCGCGGAGGCGCTTGAAATCCTTGCGACGGCTCGGGAGCAGTTCGATCGCCTCGCGCGCGCCGGGGGTGACGAGGCGGCAAGGATGGCTTCGGTCTGTCTTGCGGAATCGGCGGACTGCCTGCTCGACGCGGGGAAGCTCGATGCGGCGGCCGGGCTCTATGAGGAGGCGATTCGTCGCGCCCGAGATGGCGGCCGCCGGCGGTCTGTCGCCGTCGGCACGGGCCAACTCGGCGCTGTCCGACTTCGACAGCGCAACTACATCGAGGCGCTCCGGCTGTATGGCGAGGCGATGGAGCTCTTCAAGGACCTCGATGAATTGAAGTCGGTGGCGACTTGCCTGCACCAGATTGGCATTGCCCATCAGGGGAACGGCGATCCCGACGCCGCGGAACAGCACTACCTGCGCTCCCTCGCCATCAACGTTCAGACGAGGACCACCGCCGGGGAGGCTGGGTCACGCCTTCAACTGGGCAGCCTGTACTCCAGGATGCCCGGGCGGCTCGAGGATGCCGCGGTTTTCTTCCAACACGCGTCGGATTTGTACGTGCAGATCGAGGATCTGGCAGGTGAGGGCAAGTCGAGGAACAACCTCGCCAGCACGTTGATCCGCCTGGGTCGTCATGACGCGGCGCGTCCCGAGATCACGCGCGCCATCGAATGCCAGTCCCGGCTCGGTCCGAGCGCCGAGCCGTGGAAGACATGGATGATCCTCGCGAACCTGGAGACGGCTGTCGGCGATGCCGAGGCGGCCCGACGGGCCAGGGAGCGGGCCCTCCGCGCCTATGCGGACGCGCGGCGGCAGGGCTGGCAGATCACGCAGGGTGCCGGCGCGCCGTTGTGCGACATGGCCTTCCAGGTGCTTGCCCAAACACCACAGCACACCGCGCAGACCCAAGCCCAGTTTGTGGCCCTCGCGGCCAGTGGCGATACACCTCCGCACCTGAAGGCCCTCGTCGCCCAGCTCGTGCGCCTGCTCGACGGTGTGCGCGACGATTCCCTCTGGCGATCGCCGGATCTGCACTACAACGACGCCGCGGAGATCCTGCTCCTCCTGGAGCGACTCGAGCGCGGCGACGTCGCAGGATCTCCGGCAGCGCCCGAGATGCCCGCCGATCCCGGCCTGCGCGCCGATCCCCGCCGGTCCGCCGATCCCGACCTGCCCGCCGATCCCGGCCCGCCCATCGCCGCGGCGGCCGAACCGAGCATCGATCAACTGCTCGACGCCCTCCGCGCCATCGCCGCCGGGAACAACCTCGACCTCGCAACGATGAGCCCGCAGGAGCGGGTCGCCTTCGTGGCGCAGGTCTTCCTGCACAACGCTGGCCGCACCTTCGAGTCGCTCGACGACGCGGAGAAGCGCGCACTGGTCGCCCAGGCGACCCACCTCGCAGAGCGCTTGCCGCCGAAGACAGCGTGACAAGTCGCCGAGGCTTGCTGGCAAACGGCGACCCAGAGCGTGCCTCGCCTCACCGGGGGACTTGCTCCGCCGGGTGACTCGCCGTGCGGCGCCGACGTCGCGTCGCCCATCACTGCGCCGCACGGACCCGGAAAAGGTGTCGGGATTCATTCCCTTGACCGCCGCCGTATGCAATCCGACGATGCCCGCCATGAGTCGATCCATCCGACAGACCCCCGGTGGCGTGGTGTTCCATGTGCTCAACCGGCGCGTGATGCGCCTGCCACTCTTCGAGGATCGCGGCGACTACGAGGCGTTCGAGCGCGTGCTCGGCGAGGCCATGGAGCGCGCGATGGCGCCGCAGCTCTTCGCCTATTGCCTCATGCCCAACCACTGGCATCTGCTGGTGCGGCCCCGTGCGAGCGGCGATCTCTCGCGGTGGATGCAGTGGCTCACGGTGACGCACACGCATCGCTGGCACGCCCATCGCCGTTCTGCCGGCGCCGGGCCGCTCTACCAGGGGCGTTTCAGGTCGTTTCCGGTCCAGGCGGACGGGCACTTCCTGACCGTCGCGCGATACGTGGAGGCCAATCCGCGCCGCGCCGGTCTCGTCAGCGCTCGCGCGGGGGCGGAGGCGTGGCGATGGGGATCGCTCGGCGTGCGCCGGGCCGGGCCCGACGAGATGCGCGCGATCCTCTCCGACTGGCCCGTCGCGCGCCCGCGGGACTGGGTGCGTCGCGTGAACCAATCGCCGACGCCGGCGGAGACGGACGCCGTGCGCCGCTGCGTCGCCCGAGGAAGCCCCTTCGGCGCGGCGCCGTGGTCGGCGCGGACCGCCGAGCGCCTCGGTCTCGAGCAGACATTGCGTCCGCGTGGCCGCCCGCGAAGAGCGCCGGCGCGAAGCAAGAAATCATCCTGACACCTTTGTTGGTCTCCGCCGCTGGACGAGCTTCTGAGACAGAACCGAGATCCCCGATCCCTCATCGCCGGGCCTCATGCGGATTCCAGCAGACCTCCATGCGTTCGACCCCCTGCCCACAGCGGCGCCTGACGGCGGAATTGGGTTGGGTGGGGCGCGAGAATCAACTGGGACGCGTATCGCACGAGGCGACGCCCGCCTTGGCCCCGTCTCGCGCACCTGCCGACCGCTGTACGATCATTCCCCCCATGCCTCCATCGCCCACCGACTTCGAGAAGCTCGGCAGCTTCTATCTCGGTCGAAGCTTCGACCTCGCCGCCAAGAAGCGCACCGACGATCTGGTGCTCTACGACTCCAAGGACCTGGTGACGCACGCGGTGTGCGTCGGCATGACGGGGAGCGGCAAGACCGGGCTGTGCCTCTCGCTGCTCGAGGAGGCCGCGATCGATGCGATCCCCTCGATCGTGATCGATCCGAAGGGCGACCTCTCGAACCTGCTGCTCACCTTCCCGCAGCTTCGGGCCGAGGACTTCCGGCCCTGGGTGAACGAGGAGGATGCGCGCAAGCAAGGCGTCGAGCCCGACCAGTTCGCGGCGCAACAGGCCGAGATGTGGCGAAAGGGGCTGGCCGACTGGGGGCAGGACGGCGCGCGGATCCAGCGGCTTCGCGACGCCGCGGACTTCACGATCTACACGCCGGGCAGCAACGCGGGGATCAACGTCTCGGTGCTCCGGTCCTTCGATGCGCCGCCGCCGGAGATCGCCGAGGAGGCCGAGCTCATGCGCGAGCGCATCGCGACCACCGCGACGAGCCTGCTCGGGCTGCTTGGCATCGACGCCGATCCGATCCAGAGCCGCGAGCACATCCTGCTCTCGAGCCTCCTCGGCGCCGCGTGGTCGAAGCAACGGAACCTCGACCTGCCGACGCTCATCCAGCAGATCCAGAAGCCGCCGTTCCAGCGGCTCGGCGTGATGGAGCTCGAGAGCATCTATCCCTCGAAGGAACGATTCGGCCTGGCGATGGCGCTCAACAACCTCGTCGCCTCTCCCGGATTCGAGTCGTGGATGGAAGGCGAGCCGCTCGACATCGGCGCCATGCTCCACACGCCGCAGGGCAAGCCGCGCGTCTCGATCTTCTCCATTGCCCACTTGGGCGATGCGGAGCGCATGTTCTTCGTCTCGCTGCTGCTCAACCAGACGCTGGGCTGGGTGCGCACCCAGTCGGGCACGTCGAGCCTGCGGGCGCTCGTGTACATGGACGAGATCGCCGGCTACTTTCCGCCGACCGCGAACCCGCCTTCGAAGCAGCCGCTGCTCACGCTCATGAAGCAGGCGCGGGCCTTTGGCGTCGGCGTCGTCGTGGCGACGCAGAATCCAGTCGACCTGGACTACAAGGGACTCGCGAACGCCGGCACGTGGTTCATCGGGCGGCTCCAGACGCAGCGCGACAAGGACCGCGTCCTCGACGGGCTCGAGGGGGCGTCGGCCAACGCCTCGGCCAGGTTCGACCGCAAGGCGGTCGACGGCATGCTCTCGCAGCTTGGCAGCCGCGTCTTCCTGATGAACAACGTGCACGAGGACGAACCCGCCATCTTCCAGACGCGATGGGCGCTCTCGTACCTGCGCGGACCGCTCACCCGCGCCCAGATCAAGGCGCTGATGGACGCCAAGCGCGGTGGCGCCTCGGTGTCGTCGCCGTCGCCGTTGCCGTCGCCCGCGACTCCCGCCGCGTCGAAGGCGAAGCGTCCCGAGGTCGACACGGCGTCTGGTGAACCTTCGATCGATGCACCGCGCGACGCGCCACGCGAGGCGCCCGCCGAGGCGAAGTCCGGCGCGGCCGCGCGCCGGCGCAGCGGCGCAACGACCGATGCGGCGCCGGCCGCGGCCTCCAGCGCGCTGTCGGCTGCGCGCCCCGTCCTTCCGCCGGGCGTTCCGGAGTACTTCCTGCCGCTGCGCAGCGCGGGAACCAGCGCGTCGCTCGTCTATCGACCGATGCTCCTGGGCATCGCCAAGGTCTACTTCGCCGATGCGAAGAAGGGAATCGAGTCGGAACAGTCGGTCGCGCTGCTCGGCCAGCTCGTGCCGGGGCCGGTCCCGCTCGACTGGGCGCAGGCCGAGGAAGTCGAGCTGGACGAGGGCGAGCTCGAGCACGAGGCCGCCGAGGGTGTCGCCTTCGACAGCGTGCCGGCCGACGCGACAAGGCCGAAGTCGTACGACGCCTGGAAGAAGGCGCTTGCCGATGCGCTCTTCCGCCAGCGCCGCCTCGAGCTCTTCCACAGCGAGGCGCTCAAGATGGTCTCGAAGCCTGGCGAGAGCGAGCGCGACTTCAAGGCCCGTCTCCAGCAGGCTGTGCGCGAGGAGCGCGACGCGCTCGCCGAGAAGCTCCGCCAGAAGTTCGCGCCGAAGGCCGCCGCGCTCCAGGAGCGCATCCGCAAGGCCGAGCAGCAGGTGCAGTCGCAGCAGCAGCAGGCGTCCGCCGCCAAGATGCAGACCGCGGTCTCGTTCGGCACGGCACTCCTCTCGGCGTTCCTCGGTCGCAAGGCGGTGAGCGCGTCTTCCGTCGGCCGGGCCGCGACGGGCATGCGTGGCGTGGGGCGGACCATGAAGGAATCGGGCGACGTGTCGCGCGCCGAGGAGACCGTCGAGGCGCTTCGGCAGCAGCTCGCCGAGATGGAGGCGCAGTTCAAGGCGGATGTCGACGCCGCCGCGTCCAAGCTCGATCCCGGCGCCGAGGAGCTCGAGAGCATCTCGCTCAAGCCGAAGAAGACGGACATCGCCGTGCGAGTCGTGGTGCTCGCGTGGGCGCCACACGAGGTGAGTGCGTCGGGGGTGGAGGAGAGGGCGTGGTGATGGGGGGCGGGGGGGCTGGTTATTGGTTATTGGTTATTGGTTATTAGTTATTAGTTATTAGTCACTGGTAACCAGTAACTAGTAACCAATAACCAGTAACCAGCAACCAGCAACCAGCAACCAGCAACCAGCAACCAGCAACCAGCAACCAGTAACCAGTAACTTGTCACCGCCCGGCAGCCGCCCGCGCGGCTCGGGTCGCGGGGGCGTCGGGGCCGAGCGCCGCTTCGATGGTCTTCGTGGCTGCGGCGAGGAGCGACGTCGCCTGGTCGTGGCGGCCGAGGTGGCGAAGCGCGATCGCCCGGATCACGTCGGCCTCGGCCCATCGCCACGGCGCTTCGGGGAGGGCTGTCGCGAGGATCGACCTTGCCTCGTCCGCGAGCGCGAGCGCCTCGGTGGCGCGCGTGGCCTGCGGGTCGATCAGCAGGGTCGAGGCGAGCGCCAACTGCGCGTCGGCGAGGTCCGGGTGCAGCGGCACGAGGGATGCCAGCGCCTCCGCGATCGCGGCGCGCCCGCGCGCCTCTGCGACCGCGGGCTGGAGCAGCGCGGCCAGCGCGCGCCCCTCCTCGCGCAGCGCGCGGGCCCGCGCCGGATGCGAGCCGGCGACGGAGGCCCTCGACAGGACGGCGAGCGATCGTCGCGCCGCCTCCAGCGCCTCCTCCGGCCGGCCCTGCGCCAGCCGGAGCGTCGCGAGGTCGGCGCTCTCCTCCGCGACGCGGACGTGCGCATCGCCAAGCTTCGCGAGGTGCCGGCGCAGCGCGTCCTCGAGGAGTGAGGAGGCCTCGTCGAGCTGTCCGAGCGCGCCGAGGGAGCACGCGAGGAGGGCCGCGGCGCGGGCCGTGTCGGGATGGTCCTCGCCATGGATGGCGCGGCGCTTCTCGAGCACGCTTCGCAGCTCCGGCTCGGCCTCGCGCGGGTGGCCGGCGAGGTGGGCGAGGACGGCCAGGTTCAGCCGCGCGGTGAGCCGATCGGGATGATCGGGTGGCAGGATTCGATCGCGTCGTTCGATGACGTCGCGCGAGATGGTCACGGCCTCGGCGTACCGCGCCTGGGCGCGGAGCGCGACGCTGAGGTTGTTCCAGTCGACGAGCGTCTGGGGATCGTCCGGACCGAGCATGCCGGTGTGCATCTCGATCGCGTCGCGCAGCAGGCGCTCCGCCTCCACGGGTTCGCCGCGGAAGAGATGCAGGCTTCCAAGGTTCACCAGCGTCGTGGCCAGCGCGATCGATCCCGAGGGGTGCACGGCTCGCTCGATGCGGATCGACTCGCCGAGCTCGCGTTCGGCGGCTGGAAAGTCCCCGATCTCCCAGTGCAGCAGGCCGAGATCGTTGTACGCCGCGGCGGTGACGACATCGGGCGTGTCGGTCGCGGCGAGCCGCAGCCGCACCGCCTCCGAGAGCGCCTCGGCGGCCTGCGGGTACTTGCCGCGCTCGCGCAGCACGTTGCCGTAGTTCGACAGCGAGAGCATGAGCATGTGCGGCACCCTGGCCATGTCGTGCCGGCCGCCCGGGTCGCCTTCGTTGACCTGCCTGAAGATCTCCACGCTGCGCGCCAACGTCCGCTCCGCCGAGTCCAGGTCGCCGAACCGCAGGTACGCGCTGCCGAGCGATCGCAGCAGCATGGCGACGACCTCGGGCTGCCGGACCTCGTCGACCATGAGCTGGTCCCGGGCGCGGTCGACGACCTCGCGCAGCGTGAGCTCGCGGCCCTTCGAGACCGCCGGATCGATCTGCGTGAAGAGTGCCTCGAGGACCGCGTACGACTGCGCCGAGCGTTCGTTCTGCACGCCCGCCTCGGCGAGCATCCTGAGCGCCTCGTGTTCCGCCTTGGTGGCGCGGAACGCGAGCACGGCCGCGACGATGGTGGAGGCGACAAGCACCGCGACGGCCACGACGAGCCCGGCGACCAGCCCACGGTGGCGCCGGGCGAACTTCGCAAGCTGGTAGATCGTGCTCGGGCGGCGCGCCTCGATGGGGCGATCGTCGAGGAACCGTCGCAGGTCGTCGGCGAGCGCCGCGGCGCTCTGATAGCGCCGCGCCGGGTCCTTCTCGAGGCACTTCGCGGCGATCGTGTCGAGGTCGCCGCGCAACCCGCGGTCGAGCGTGGCGAGTCCCGGCGGATCGTCCTCGCTCACCATGCGCACCGCTTCGGCGATCGTCCGGTCGCCCAGCTCCAGGGGAAGACGGCCGGCGAGGAGCTGGTAGAGGATCACACCGAGCGCGTAGACGTCGCTGCGCCGATCGACCGCGCCCGGCGCGCCGGAGACCTGCTCGGGGCTCATGTAGGGAAGCGTGCCGACGACCTGGCCAAGCTCGGTCTGCACCGTGGTGGTGTGGGCGCGATCGGCGGGCCCGTGGTCCGCGCGGCGCGCGATGCCGAAGTCGAGGATCTTCGGGATGCCCGTCGGCGGCGCCAGGGTTCCGGAGATCGCGTCGGTCCGCGCGGGCGGCCCGACGCCGGTGCCGGTGCGGTCCTCGACGAGGATGTTGGCCGGCTTGAGATCGCGGTGGACGATTCCCTGCGCGTGGGCGTAGTCGACCGCGTCGCACACGCCGACGAAGAGGCGGACGCGGTCCGCCACGCCGAGTCCGAGCTCGCGGCAGTGGTCGGAGATCGTGCGCCCGCGCACGTATTCCATCGCGAAGTAGGGCACCAAGCGCGGACCGCGCGGACCTTCCAGCGTGGCGCTCCCGGCCGCGTGGATCTGCGCGATGTTCGGATGCTGAAGGCGGCCGAGCAGCTCGGCCTCGCGCCGGAAGCGGCGCAGGAGCTGTCGTCCGGCGAAGCCGGGGCGCATCACCTTGAGCGCGACGATGCGGCGCGGCGCGTCCTGCTCGGCGAGATAGACCACGCCCATGCCCCCTTCGCCGAGCACGCGCAGGAGCCGGTAGTCCGCGAGCCGCTCCGGCATGCTCGTCAGCGCGTCGGCCTCGGCCGTGCGCTCCTGCTCCTCCGAGACCGCGTCGGCCACCGCCTCGGCGATCGCGGCGCGCACGCCAGCGGCCGCGGCGGCGAGGTCCACCACGGGCGCGTCGACGTGGCTCAGCAGCGACTCGACCTCGCGGCGCAGCTCGTGGTCGTCGCCGCACGCCTCGGCGAGCAGCGCGGCCCGCCGCGACGCCGGCAGGTCCATGACCGTCGCGAGGATCTCCTTCACGCGATGGTGTCGATCGGCCGGGGAAACGGGAGTGCTCACGGCGGGGCGGGATGGTCGCGGGGCGGTGGCGGACGGCTACGGGACGGTGACGGCGATCGCCCCACGGGCCGCCTCGCGCGCGTCCGCGTCGGCGGTGCGCACATCGGCGAGGGTGTGCACGTCCGCGGGAGGGACGGCGTCCATCGCCTGCTCGACGAGCTCGGGGATCCGGCCGAAGCGGATGCGTCCATCCAGGAACGCCTCGACGGCGACCTCGTTGGCGGCGTTCAGGATCGCGCCGGACGTCCCGCCGGCGCGGAGCGCCCGCCGGGCGAGGCGCACCGCGGGGAACTTGGCGACGTCGACGCGCTCGAACTCGAGCGAGCGAAGGGTCGTCCAGTCGACCATCGGCGAGCATCCGTCGACGCGGGCCGGGAAGGTGAGCGCGTACTGGATCGGCAGCTTCATGTCCGGCGGGGAGAGCTGCGCGATGACGCTGCCGTCGACGAACTCGACGAACGAGTGGACGATCGATTGCGGATGGATGAGCGGCTCGATGCGCGGCTCGTCGACGTCGAAGAGCCAGGACGCCTCGATCATCTCGAGCGCCTTGTTCATCATCGACGCGCTGTCGATGGTGACCTTCGGGCCCATGCGCCAGGTCGGGTGGTTGAGCGCCTCGGCGACCGTCGCGGCGTGCATCCGCGCCGCGTCCCACGTCCGGAACGGGCCGCCGGAGGCGGTGATGACGAGCCGCCGCACCTCGCGGTCGCCACCGCCGCGCAGGCACTGGAAGATGGCGCTGTGCTCGCTGTCGACCGGCAGGATCCTCACGCCATGCCGGCGGGCCAGCGGCATGACCAGGGCTCCGGCGGCGACGAGCGTCTCCTTGTTCGCAAGGGCGATGTCGCAGCCTCGTTCGATCGCCGCGATCGTCGGCGAGAGGCCCGCGGCGCCGACCATCGCGCCGACGACGAGGTCGCCCGGCCGGGCGATCGACTCGACGAGGCGCAGCGCCGCGTCGGGCCCGCGATGGACCGTGCGCCCGCCGGCGCGGCGCTCGTCGGCGCGCGGCGCATCGTCGCCGCCGGCGATCGCCAGGTGCCTCACGTCGAAGCGGTCGGCCTGGGCGAAGACCTCGTCGGCGCGGCTGCCGGCGGCGAGTCCCGCCACCTCGAAGCGCACCCCGAGCGTGCGCAGGTGCTCGACGACCGCAAGCGTGCTCTGGCCGATCGAGCCGGTCGAGCCGAGGAGAATGAGCCGACGGACGCTCATCGCACGCGGCTCATCCACCGTCCCGCTTCTGCGCTTGAGCCTGCGAGCCGCCGAGGACATCTTCCGGCTGCGGCCCGCGCCCATACAGCGGACGGAATCCGGGCGGGGCGCTCGCCCGCGCCCGCTTCCGGACGATGCGCCGTGCGCGTCGGGGCCGGCCGGATGCGCGCCCGATGTCGGCATGCCGGGGGCGTGCACGGCGCGCTCGGGATGCCCCGTCTGCGTCTCGTGCGGCGGCCGCGTCTGCGGTCGTCGTTCCGAAGGATGATGGTCTCTGGCCGGACACGTGACCTCCTCGCTGCGGTGCACCGTGCGGTCGGCCCTCGTTGCGTCCGGGCGGCGCGTGCTGATGCATCTTCTCCGGCTGGCCGCGATCGCGGAAGGTGTCACGAGGTACGCGTCGTGGGGCTCCGCTCGGCGCCTCGGCCATGGCCCGGCACGCGCCGTTCCGCTCGCGCCGCCTTCGGCGCCGCCGGGGGCGCCATTGCCGGGCTGGCCGCCGCCGCCACGTCCGCCGCGTCGGCGTCGGCGGCGACGGCGACGACCGCCACCTTCGCTGCCGGGAGCGCTTCGGCATGATCGCCCTCGGCGCGCTCTTCGCCGAGATCGTTCCGGCCATCTTGATGACGCCGATCGCGCGCATCGTCGCCGTCGCGACCGTCGGAGGCGTCCGGAGACCCCGCGCCACCGTCGATGTCGGACCGACGGTCATCGGCGCGCGCGACGCCTCGTCCAGCCGCCGGCGCGGGCGCCGGCGGCGCGAACCAGGCTGCGAACACGAGCGCATCGTCCGGCGCGAGGCTCGACATGTGGTTCTTCACGTCGATGTCGCCCGCCTCCTTGCATCGGGCGAGGATCTCCTTCGACGCCACGCCAAGATCCTTCGCCAGGTCGAAGACCCGACGCGGCTTGTCGTCGACGATCGGCGCAGCGACCGCGCCCGCCGCGGCGCTGCGTCGGACGCGATCGACGCCGGAGTCGGCTCGGAGGCGTCGCCCTGGCCGGTTGCGCCCGGGCGCTTGGCGCCCGATCCGAGTCGATCGTCGCCGCACGTCGCCCGGAGCGCGGGATGCGTCCGGGCGCCGTCGCCGTCGCGGCTTCCGCCGCCGTCGGGGATCCCTCCGACACCGTTGGCGCCGCTGAACGGACCGCCGACCGGGGGCATGTCCGCGCCGGCACCACGCCCGCCGCGCCGGCGCCGGCGCCGACGTCGACGTCGGCCGCCACCATCCTCGGCGTCGCGCGCCGCTCCGGCGGCGCCCGACGCCCGGGGAAACTCCAGGGCCTGTGGCGCGATAGCGCGGGTGCTTGCCGCCGCGGGGCGCCGCCACCGGCGCGCCGGCGTGCCGCCGTCCGCTCTGGGCGTCGCCGCCCGCGTTGCGGAACGTGGCGCCGGCGAAGGGCGCGGTGCGCCCGGTGGCGCCGCCGCGCGGCGTCGCGGCCGTTTCTCGAGTTCGGATGCAGCGCTGGCTCGTCCTCGAGCGGAAGGTCGTCGAACCCGCCCAGCATCGCGATCGCGGTGGCATCGGCCGGTCCGGGACTGCCGCGACGCCGACGGCGGCGTCCGCCGCGCTCGCCGCCCTCGTCGCCACTGGGCGCCGCCGGCGCCGCGCGCTCGTCCGGTGGCGCCGGCAGCTCGTTCGCGAGCTCGCTCATCCTCGGGGCGCGCGGGCTGGGCAGCTTGGTGATGTCGATGTCGGCGCCGCGGTCGTCGTACGCGTAGAGGTCCACGCGGTCGAGCGCCAGCGCCTCGCTGATGCGGATCTCGACCTTCTTGCCGCTGCGGTCCTCGAGCTCGTCGATCGCGCGGCGGCGCGACGAGAGGATCAACGACGCCACGCGCGTCGAGCAGGCCATCTCGACGCGCTTCACGCGGTCGAAGTGCAGGAGGTTGGCGATCGAGCGGATCGCGTCGCCCGCGACGGCGTCGGGCATCTTGACCTCGCCGTGTCCGGCGCAGTGCGGGCAGTCGCTGTAGTGCGTCTTGCGCAGCGACGGCCGCATGCGCTGGCGGGTCATCTCAAGGATGCCGAACTCGCTGATCGGCGCGATCGTCGTGCGGGCCCGGTCCTTCTTCAGCGCCTGGTGGAAGCGCTCCTCGATGTCGCGCCGGTGCTTCGCCGAGCGCATGTCGATGAGGTCGTTGACGATCACGCCGCCGAGGTCGCGCAGGCGAAGCTGGCGGGCGATCTCCTCCACCGCCTCGCAGTTGGTGTGGTACGCGTTGGTCTCGCTGTCGCGGGCGGCGCGGCTGCGGCCGCTGTTGACGTCGATGGCCACCAGGGCCTCGGTCTGGTCGACGACCAGCGCACCGCCGCTCGGGAGCGGCACGATGCGCGAGTGGGTGAGCTCGATCTGGCGCTCGATGTCGAAGGCGTGGAAGATCGGCATCTGCCGGTCGTAGAAGAGGACGCGCGGCGCCGAGCGCGGCGCGACGACCTCGAGGAATCCCTTGGCGCGGGTGAAGGCCGAGCCGCTGTCCACCACGATCGAGTCGATGGAGCTGTCCACGACGTCGCGGATCGTGCGGATGAGCAGGTCGCTCTCGGTGTAGAGCTCGCACGGCGCACCCACCGCGTGCATGCGCTTCTCCATCACCTTCCAGAGCCGCAGCAGGTACTGCGCGTCGCGTTGCAGCTCGACCTTGGTCCGGTCGAACCCGGCGGTGCGCAGGATGAAGCCGAAGCCATCCGGCAGGTTCAGCGAGTCGAGGATGCGCCGCATCTCGCGCCGCTGGTCCTCGTCCTCGACCTTGCGGCTCACGCCGCTCTTGTCCATCCACGGCATCATCACCAGCAGGCGTCCGGGGATGCTGAGGTAGCTCGTGAGCGTCGGGCCCTTCGTGCCGATGCCCTGCTTGAGCACCTGGACGAGCACCTCGTCGCCGCGGCGAAGCGCCTCCTGCATCATCGGTCGCTCGCGGCGCGGGATCTTCTTGCCGACCCGCTCGGTCTTGTCCCCGGTCGGGAAGTACCGCGGGTGCAGGTCGGAGATGTGCAGGAACCCCGCCTGCGGCGCGCCGAAGTCGACGAACGCGGCCTGGATCGCCGGCTCGACGTTGGTGACGCGCCCCTTGTAGATGTTGCCGACCTGTGTCGCGGTCGTCGCGCGCTCCATGAAGAGGGCCTCGAGTCGATCGCCCTGGTCGGTCTTCTGGAGGATGGCGATGCGGCACTCCTCGCCGGGCGTGTCGTTGACGATCATCACCTGGCTTCCGGGCGGCGCAATCGGCGTGAACGAGAAGGAGCCGCCCTGCGCCGCCGACTCCGATTCGTCGTCGGCGCCGTCGGCAATGGCGCGCTCCGGCGCGCCTCGCCCGTGCGGTCGTCCGTTCCCGCCTGCATCGGGAAGTTCCTCGGCGTCGGTCCGTCCGTCGCTCGCCTCGCCTTCGCGGCGCTCGCCATGCGCCGTGTGCGGCTCGCTTCCGTCCGTCGGCTCCGATCGGTCGTCGTCGATCGGCGAATCGACCGACGCCTCGTCGGCGGGCAGCGCATCGATGAACGCCTCGTCGACGAACGGGGCGCCGCTCCGCTCCGACCAGCCGGCGGCGTCGCTGGATTCGAGGACGCCGTCGGCGGCGAGCGACGTGGTGCTGGGCGCGCCGCCATCGAGGTGTTCGGTCGCGGATTCGCTCGTGCGGGCATGCACGTCGACGGTGCCGTCGATTGGATGGTCGACCGGCGAGGCGTGGCCGGCATCGGCGACCGCGGCGCCGCCTCGGCGATCGCCACCGCGCCGGCCACGGCGCTTCGCGGCATCGCCGACGGCGCGGTCCGAAGCGCCGGCGCGTGCGGGTTTGCCCGGCTTGCCTGGTTTCGGTCGAGGGACTGGCTTCGCGTGCGGCGGAGCGAGCTTGTCGGCGGCTCGTTCGGCTCCAGCCGGCTTGGTGGTGCGGCTACGGGCCTTCTTGCGGGCGGGGGTCACGTCTCGGGCTCTCCGTGGAGGCACGACGAGCATCCGCGGCGCAACCGACGTCCTCTCGCCATGGACCGACGCATCGCGACTCGCCTGACGATGCAGGCGTGCGCGGGACGTCGTGGCGGAAACGAATGGCAGCGATCAACGCGAGGCTCGTCGGGCAGGCCGTCGAGGCATCGCGTGAGGTCCGCCAAGCCGCGAGGAGAGCGAAGCCGGTCGCGGCGGCGGAACGGTCCGCAGCACGCGCGAGGCCTTGCGCAGTCCGGTCGGTGGCGTGGTTGAACGACGCCAACGGCTCGAACCGCCGATCGCGGCGGGAACCACGTCACACGGCCGACTCGGCGGCCCAAGTGCATGGTCGCCCGTGGATCCGTCACGTTCGGTGGCGGGCACGGGCAGAATCCGTTGTCGTCATTCCGCGGACCAGCCGCCTGACGACTCGGGAACGATTTTCCGAACTTCATCGCGCAGGGTGTTGAGGACCTGCCGTTCGGAATCGAACGAGCCGACCTTTCGGGCGAGCCGCTCGCATTGGGGGATGTCCACCGACCGGATCACGCGCTTGATGTGCGGGATCTGAGCGGGAACGAGCGACAGTGTACGCAGACCCATGCCGATCAGCAACATGGTGTAGATCGCCTCGCCGGCCATCTCGCCGCAGATGCTCAGCTCGATCTTCGCCTTGCGGGCCGCGCGGACGACCGTCTTCATGAGCTGGAGCACCGCCGGGCTCGCTCCCGTGTAGAGGTTCGCGACGCGCTCGTTGCCGCGGTCGACCGCGAGCGTGTACTGGATGAGATCGTTGGTGCCCAGCGAGAAGAACGAGACCTCGCGGGCCAGCACGTGGGCCATGAGCGCGGCGCTGGGCACCTCGATCATGATGCCCACGGCGAGCTTGCGGTCGAAGGGGACGCCCGCCTCGTCGAGCTCCTCCATGACGTCGTTGAGGATCAGCCGCGCCTGGCGAAGCTCGGTCATCGTGGAGACGAGCGGGAACATGATCTTCATCGGCCCCAGCGCGCTGGCCCGCAGCAGCGCCCGAAGCTGGGTGCGGAACATGCCCAGGTTCTGGAGGCAGTAGCGGATGCTGCGCAGTCCGAGGAACGGATTGCGCTCGGGTTCCTCGGCGCGAAGCTGCGTGTACTTGTCCGCGCCGAGGTCGAGCGTGCGGATGGTCAGCGGCCGGCCGTCGAGCCGGCGGATCGCGTCGGCGTACGCCTCGAAGTGATCCTCCTCGGTCGGCTCCGTCTCGCTGGCCAGGTAGAGATACTCCGTGCGATAGAGCCCGACGCCGTCGCCGCCGTTGGCGAGCACCGAGTCGACCTCGCGCGGGAACTCGATGTTTCCCAGCAACGTGATGCGCGCGCCGTCGCGCGTCTCGGCGGGCAGCAGCGCGATCTCCTGGAGCGACTGCCGGTAGCTCTGGATGAGCGCGGCCTGCTGGCCGTACCGGGCGATCGTCGCCGCGTCGGGCTGCACGACGACCACGCCGGTGTCGCCGTCGACGATCAGCTCGTCGCCGTCCTCGCACACGTGCGTGAGGCGCTGGCAGCCGACGACCGCGGGGATGTCGAGGGCCCGCGCGACGATCGAGGTGTGGCTCGTCCGTCCGCCGCCATCGGTGGCGAAGCCGATGACCTTCGTCGGGTCGAGCGACGCGCACTGCGACGGCGTCAGCTCGTGGCCGATGAGGATCACGGGCCGGTCGAGCCGCGCCACCCGCGTCGCGCTCAGTCCCATGAGCTTGCCGAGCACGCGCCGATCGAGGTCGAGCACGTCGTTGGCCTTCTGCCGGAAGACCTCGCTGCCCATGCCCTTGAACTGCGCCGCGAGCGCCTTGAACTTCGCCGAGACGGCGTACTCGGCGATCACCGCATCCGTCTCGATGTGGCGGCGGATCGGATCGAGCAGGGATCGATCCCTGAGCAGTCCGATGTGGAACTCGAAGATCTTGGCCGGTTCGGCGCCGAGTTCGCGCGCCGTCCGATCGCGGAGCTGGTCCAGGTCGGCGAGCGAGTCGGCGATCGCCCGGTCGAGCCGCTCGAGCTGGCGGGGCATGTCGGCGGGCGGGACGTGGCGCAACGGCACATGCTCGTCGGCCTCGCCGAGCGTGAACGCCCGGCCGATGACGACGCCTGGGGAGACGGGGATGCCGCGAATGACCTCCACGGGGCGGCGAGTGTAGCGGACGGCGCGCCCGCGGGGTGTGCTACAGCGCCACGCGGAACGTCGCACCACCACCTGGCGTCGCCTCGTGCGTCAGGTCGCCGCCGAGCGCGCGGGCCAGCTCGCGCGAGAGGGCGAGGCCGAGTCCGATGCCGCGCCCTGCCGTGGGTGCGATCGTCGGCGCCGCGCTCGAAGGGCTTGAAGAGGCGGCGCTCGCTGTCGCGCGGAAGGCCCGGACCGCGATCGACGACCAGCAGATGGAGCCGATCGTCGACCATCTCGGCGCGGATGACCGGGTCGGGCGAGTCGTCGGCGGCGTACTTCGTCGCGTTGTCGACGAGGTTGAAGAGGATGCGCTCGGTCGAGTCGACGTCGATGTGCCAGCGCTTCCCGGCGTGGTCGTCGCCGGGTGCGCCGTCGCCACCTCCGCATCGCGTGGCGTCCTGGAGGACGAGCCGCATGCCCGCCTCCTCGGCGCGGCGGCGCAGCGCCGGCTCCACGCGCGCGAGCAGCTCCGTCGTCGTCACGTCGCTGGGGGTGGGCACATGCCGTCCCTGTTCGATGCGGGCGTAGGAGAGGACGTTCTCGACGAGATGTCCGAGCCGGTGCGACTCGCTGCGCAGCGTGGCCAGGTACTCGCCGCGCCGCTCGGGCGGGATCATGTCGTCGGCGAGCAGGTCGGTGTAGAGCTGAAACGTCGTCAGCGGCGTGCGCAGCTCGTGCGTGACCGTGCCGGCGAAGCGGGCGCGCCGGGTCGCGTCCAACTGGACCGCGCGAAGCGAGAGCCCGGCGGCCGCGATCGCCGCGACCAGGGCGAGCCACGCCACGGCGAGGATCGACCGGGCGGGCGTGAGGGCCAGGGCCAGCGCAGGCGCGCCGGTGGCTGGCGAGGCCGACCCGGGCGGATCGGCGGCGGGCGCCCCGGCGACGAGCTGCGCCGGGATCGACGCGAGCCGCGTGTCGTCCGCGTCGGGGGCGGGATCGTCGGCGCTCGTGGAGACGGGCTCGAGGCGGGCGTTCGGCAGCAGGTCGGCGACCTCGGCCCGCAGCGAATCGCAGAGCTTCGGCCAGTCGACGAGGAAGCCCTGGACCATCGTCGCGTCGGACGTCTCGACCCGCCGGAAGTAGTAGAGCGACGGCGCCCCGTCGCCGTGCGCCACCCAGAGCGGAACGAACGGGCCGATGTCGACGCGCGCCTCGATGGCGCCGGCGCGCTGCGTCTTCTGCTGGCCCGACTGCGCGACGTTGCTCGTCGCCAATCGCCGCGCGTAGTCGTTGTCGGGCGCCTGGGCGCGGCGGTTCGGCGGGGACGCCGTCGCCTCGACCTTGGCCGCAACGTCCTTCGGATCGACGCGCTGGACGAACGCACCATCGAGCTTGGACGCCTCGTCGGGCTTCGCGTCCTTGGCGGAGGCGCGCGGGAGATCGGTCTTGTCGAACGTGGCGGACTTGAACGGTGGCTCCGACCTCGCATCGCCCTTCGTGGCGACCTTCGGATCGACGGCGCGGTCGTCCGTCGCGATCGCCCGGTCCCGTTCCGCGGCAAGCGCACCATCGAGCATCGCCGACGATTCGACCACCGTCGTCGACGTGTCGGCGTCGGCGAGCCTCGATGTGAATTGCCAGGAGAGTCCCTCGCCCGCCCGCGGGAGCCACTCGATCGGGTTCGCCTCGTTGCCGATGACCGCGGTCTGGCATGCCTCGACCTGCGCGACGCGCGCCACGAGCGGCACGCCCTCGAGCTCGCGGCGCACGTGGTCGAGCAGGGCGACGTTCGCCTGGACGCGCTCGGGCGAGAGCATCATCGCGCCTTCGACGAGGTCGCGCTGGTTCGCCTCCGGCGCCTGCGGCGACGTGACGCGGTGCTGGTTGTCGACTTGCAGATGCAGCCGGAGGACGTCGTCGCTGAAGCCCAGCAGCGGCGACGGCGTGAGCACCTCGCCCTCGGCGATCTTCGAGAGGTACTGGTCGTAGGCGCGGCGCGGCGGATAGAACGCGAGGTAGTGGAAGTAGGGGCGCGACGCCTCGGCGGCGAGCCGTGGCGTCATCCAGGAGTCCATCCGCCAGAGCGCCAGCCGCACGGTCTGCTGGTGCGCAGCCTCGGCGCGGGCAAGCGCCTCGCGGCGCTCGAGCGAGATGACCGAGACGCTGACCCACGCCAGGGCGGCGAGCGCCGCGATCGAGGCGATGCCGAAGACTGCCCAGCCGAGGGTGCGACGACCGCCGACGCGGCTCATCGGGCCACCACCTCGACGCCGTCGGCGAGCTTGTAGCCGAGCCCGCGCACGGTGCCGATCACCTCGTGCGGCGCGAGCTTCTCGCGCAGCCGGACCATCTGCATGTCCACCGTCCGCGTCTCGAGCCCGCGCGGATCGAGCCCCCACGCGACGCGCAGCAGCTCGTCGCGATGGATGGCCCGGCCGTGATGTTCGGCGAGGTGCGACAGGATCGACGCCTCGCGCGCCGTGAGCTCGATGGCGCCGTCCGTTCCGGCGCGGGCCTCGCGCCGCGCGAAGCGGATCTCGAGCCCGCCGCAGCGCAGGCCCGCCGCCGCGACCTGGCGCTGCGGGCTGCGCCGCAGCACCGCATCGACCCGCGCCAGGAGCTCGCGGGCGCTGAACGGCTTGACGACGTAGTCGTCGGCGCCGCTGGTCAGTCCCTCGACGCGGTCGCCCTCGCCGCCGCGCGCCGTGAGCATGATCACCGGCAGCGTGCTCGAGCGGGCCCGGATCGTCCGCAGCAGGTCGAACCCGCTCACGCCTCGTGGGAGCATCACGTCGAGCAGCACCAGGTCCACCGGTGTCGCGTCCATGACATGGAGCGCCGCCGGACCGTCCGCCGCCTCGACCGTCCGGAAGCCGGCGTAGGCGAGGGCGTCCACCACCCCGCGCCGGATCGGCGCGTCGTCTTCGACGACGAGGACGGTGGAGCTGGACATCGGTCGAGTCTATTGGGTTGTGAGACAGAACCGAGGACGAAGCACGGGTCGACGATCGGACGACCATCGGGCGCTCACCATCCAAAGCCCCTGGCCGCGGCCTGCGCGCGCAGCGCCTCGCGCATGGCGGCGCCGAAGGTCTTCCGTCCGGCTTCGGCGCTCTTGCTGCTCTCCGCGTCGGCGAACGCCTGTCGCTTCTGGCCGAGATCGGCGATCTGGCGCTTGAGCTCGTCGCGCTTGGCGCCCATGGCGGCGACGTGCGCCTTGCACTGCTCGGGCGTCATGATGCGCATCGACTCGGGGAGATCCTCCGCCTTGACGGACTCGAGCTTGAAGTCGGCCTGCTTGCACGCGTCGACGAGGTCCCATCGCTCGTTCGAATAGAGCTCGCCGCCCTTGCTGACGCAGCGCTGGGCCGCGGTGGCGCTGTTGAGCATCGCCGCGTTGGAATCCTGGAGCGTCTGGTTCTCGGCCGCCCACGCGCCGTGGTCGCCGTAGGGCAGGTACGTCGTGTTGATCGCGGCGCTGAGCCGGGCGAGATCGTCGTCGAAGGGGGTCGAGATGGCGAGCGCGCCGACCGACTGGTCGATCGCCGCGAAGTGCCCGTCGCTGAGCGTCGCCACCTCGCGCCAGCCGGGGGCGACATCGTCGTCGGGCGGACCGCAGTAGATCGGGTTGACCACGATGCCCCGCGCGATGAGTGCGCGGCACGCGTCGCGGAACGAGACCGTCCGGTCCTGGTCGGCCGACTCGTTGCCGGCGACCATCACGATCTGGAGCGGTTGTTCGTTCGTCGCGCCGCCCGTGGCGGACGGCGTCCACGTGAGCTCCTTCGCCGCGGTGTCCAGCACCCGGCCGACGTACTCCTCGCCGCCGTTGGTGGTGAGCGCGAAGAGCGCCTTCGAGACCAGGTCGAGGTCGTCGGTGAAGTCCGTCTCCACCTTCACCCAGCCCTTCTCGGCCGGATGTCCGGTGTTGCCATAGGAGAGCAGCGCGACGCGCAGCCGCGGCGTCGGCTTCGCGAGGGCGAGGTCGTTGACGATGTCCCAGAGTCGCGAGCGGGCCGCGTCGATGAGCCCGTTCATGCTGCCCGAGGTGTCGAGGCAGATGCAGAGGTCGATCGGCCGCCCGCCGCGCTTCGCGGCCGGCGCCGGCGCGGCGCCGTCGGCGACGGCGCCCAGGAGCACCTCGCCGGAGCGCTCCTGCGGCGTTCCGGACGGGTCGGTTGGCGGGCAGGCGAGGAGCGACGCGAGCGCGAGCGGTGCGAGCACGGTGAACATGACGGTCTCCGAGGGATTGAGCGATGAAGCGATGAGATGAAGTGATGAAGCGATGAAGCGATGGAACGGGGATGTCGCGGATGTGCCGACGGGCGGCGTGGCGCCGGAGGATCGGGGCGGCGCAGCTCAGCAGCCGGGCACGATCAGGACGGCCTCGCCGTCGACCTCGACGAGCACCTCGCCGCGCAGGGCCATGACCGCCTGCCGGTTCTCGCGGCAGAGGCGATCGAGCAGCGCCTGGTACTCGGGCGTTCCGAAGGCGACGGTGCGAGCGGACTCGATGGCGTTCGCCTTCGAGACGAGTCGACCGTCGATCCATCGGTTGCCGCGCTGGAAGAAGCCGCGATCGGCGACCTGGCAGACCTCGCCGAAGGAGACGTCGTTGAGCGTCGCGTCCTTGAAGCGATTGTCGAGGTTGAGCGTCTGCTGCGCCTTGCGGTCGTTGTAGTTGATGCCCTGGGCGACGGCGGCGGCGCCGCTGCGCGTCTGGCCGGCCATGCTCCAGAGGTTGTCGCCGCACTGTTGGACGAGTCCCTCCGCCGCGGCGAGGTTCGTGCCGTCGGTGGCGAGGAAGGACGTGTACTCGGTGAGGATTCCCCAGCGGGCGCTGAGCGCGAGGATCTGCTCGGTGAGCTCGCGCAGGCGCGGATCGTCGGGACGCACCGAGGCGCCGGGCGCGGTGAGCTGGCGGACCTCGTCGGCGAGGATGTTGATCTGGCGGCCGGCCCAGAGTCGCCCGACGAAGGCGTTGCGGGTCGTCGCCTTGGATGGATCGAGCGTGGCGACGGCGACGACGGGATCGGCGCCGCGCATGGCGGTCAGCCGGAGCGCCATCGGAGCGCCGTCGTCGCGGTAGCGCCCGAGCACGACGAGCTGCTCGCCCGCGTGAAGGTCCGGGAGCGATGCCGGCAGCACGTCGGCGAGCGTGTGGGCGCCGGCCGCGCCGGCAACCGCCTCGCCGAGCGCCAGGTTGACCAGGGCCGGTCCGTCCAGCTTGCGGGCGAGCCGCTGCACCGGATCGGCGATCGATGCGCCGGGCGTCACGTATTGCGTGCTGCCGCGCGACAGGTCGCCGATGCGGTCGAGCAGCGGGACGTTGACGTCGTTGCCGACGCCAAGGGCGTGGATGCGCCGCGCGTGCGCGTTGCCCTTCTCGACCGCGGTGCGGATCTCCGCCTCGACGGTGCGTCCGACGGTGGGCAGGCCGTCGGTGAGGAAGACGATGGTCCGCGTCGCGGCGCCGGCCGCCGGAGCCTGCCGCATCGCCTCGACGAGGGCGTCGTGGATGTTCGTTCCGCCCGCCGCGGCGAGCTGCTGGAGGTAGCGCTGCGCCGCGGCGCGGTGCTCGGGCGTCATCGGCTGCGGCGCGTCGAAGAGCGAGGCGACGGTCGTGGAGTAGTCGATGATGTTGAGGAAGTCGATCGGGCGCAGCTTGTCCACGAGCCAGAGCGCCGACTCGCGCGCCTGGCGGATCTTCTCGCCGGCCATGCTGCCGGAGCGGTCGAGCACGAGCGTGATCTCGCGCGGCGGCGCCGCGACGGCCTCGCCCGGGACGGGCAGTGTCGCAAGCAGCAGGAAGTAGCCTCCGCCGATCGACGGATCCGGGGTCAGCATCACGCTCGTGGCGAGCGGACCGGCGAGTCCCGGGATCGGCCTCGGCGCGTCCGCGTTGGAGCCGGCGGCTGGCGCCCGCAGGATGCTCAGCCGGAAGGGGCCCGGCACCGGACGCGGCGCCGGACCGAGATCCACGAGCATGCGGTTGCCCAGCGGTCGCTGCACGCGGATCTCGTGCGTCGGCGAGTAGGCGTCGACCAGTCCGCGCGGACCCTCGATGTCGACCGCGATCGTCCACGGCACCGTCGCCTTCATCGTCTCGCTGCGCGGCAGCACGAGGTCGAGACGATCGCCGTCGGCCTCGAGGATGTGGTCGTACACGAGCCGGACGCGCTGCGTCCTGCCCGGATCGATCGGAAAGACGTTCGAGCGCACCAGGTTCCATCCGGCGAACTCCAGGAGCGCCGGATCGCGCACCTGCGCCACGATGGCGTCGTAGATGCGTCGCGCCTCGTCGCGCGGCAGGAGTCGGGCCACGCCCTCGGACGATCCAACGCCGTCCGCCTGGAACGAACCCACCACCGCCTCGTAGGGCAGCGGCAGCAGCAGCACCGCCTCGGCGCGCTGGCCGCCGAGGTTGCGCAGCGTGAGCTCCATCGTGGTCGTGGCGGCCGCGTCGCGCACGCTCACCCGCACGTCGACGGCCTCGATGGCGATCGGCGGCGTCACCGGTGTCGACGGCGGGGGAGGAACTCCCGGTGGAAGGTGCGGCGGTCGGGGCGGAAGCGGATGGCCCGGCCCCGCCGGGCGCCATTCCCACGACTGCGCGGTCGGGATCACGATGTGGGTGGCGTGGGCGAATGGATCGTCCGCGCCGACCGAGCCCGGCGCACCGGCCGGAACGATCGTCTGGGCGATCGCCGGGCTCGACGCGACCACGGTGCACGCCAGCGCGACCGCCTGCGCGAGCCCCGGCCAGCCGCCGACCGCGAAGGTCGGCGCGCCGGCCAGTGCGCCGGCCAGCGCGCCGGCGACGAGGCTCGACGCGTGACGGAGGATCTCGCGCGGCGCGGCTCGAACGCGATGCTCGGCATCCAACCGGCGATCGGCCGGCGCGATGCGGGAGTTGTCGGACGTCCTGAGAATCTCGGGCATGGCGGTCATGGCGGTCATGGCGGTCTCCGTGGCCGCCACGATGCGCGGCAGCCACGAAAGGAGACGCGCGCCGAGGCCTCGCGTCGGTCACACGTGTGTAACGATCGATCGTCGCCCGCCGGATCGGTCGCGCGGCGGCGCCGCGCTCGATTCCCTCAACAGCCCGAATGACTTTCGCCACGGGCTGTCAGGGCCGCCGCGCCGTCCAGCTCGCATCAGGCGGCGGGCGGGATGGTCGGATCCGCGACGGTTCGTTCCGCCACGACCGGTCGCGCGGCGATTGGCCTCGGCGCCGCCGTTTCGGCGACGTCGCCCGTGGCGGCCTTCGCCTCGGCGGCCCGCTCCGCCGCCGCGCGGTCCGCGGCGACCTGCGCCGCGGCGATGGCGCGACGGCGCCGCATGAAGATCAGCCACGAGACCAGTCCGACCAGCGCCAGGAACGCAAGTCCCCATCGCTCGTAGCGCCGCACGTCGGCGAGGAAGAGCTGCATGGCCTCGCCGAAGACGAAGCCGGCGAAGCCGACGACCGTCGCCCACACGAAGGCGCCGATCGCGTTGTAGACGAGGAAGCGCCACGGCGAGAAGCCGCTCGCGCCGACGACGAAGGGAATCGGATTGCGCAGCCCGTAGAGGAAGCGGAAGCCGATGAGCAGCGGCGCGTGGTAGCGATGGAGCAGGTCGAGGATCTTGGCGGCGCGGGCCTTCCAGGCCGGGCGTCGCTCGACGAACGGCATGCCCCGGAAGCGCCCGATGAAGAACCAGGTCTGGTCGCCCGCGAGCGAGCCGAGGAAGGCGACGAGGATGACCAGGCGGATGTCCAGGTATCCGCGATGCGCTGCGAAGCCGGCCAGCACGAGGACCGTCTCTCCCTCGAGGAACGCGCCGAGGAACAAGGCCAGGTACCCGTAGTTCTGGATGAGCTGTTCAAGCATGCAGTTGGGTCGGGCTGCGCCGCCGGATGGCGCGAAGTCGCCAACGGTAGACGGCCGAGCTTGACCGGACCGGCCGGCGCCATCACGATCCCCGCACGCCCGGCGCGATTCCGGCACGACGCCGGAGAGGGTTCGAGCGCCGGGTCCGCAGCGAGCCGCACCTTGAAACTGATCCGCGTCGCCGCCGCCGTCCTCAACCAGACGCCGATGGACTGGGATCGCAACGCCGCGAACATCCGCGGCGCCATCGCCGAGGCGCAGCGGCGCAACGTCGACATCCTCTGCCTCCCGGAGCTGTGCGTCAGCGGATACGGCTGCGAGGACGCCTTCTTCTCGCCCGCGCTGCGGCGGATGGCGTGGCGGGTGCTGCGCGAGATCCTGCCCGACACGCGCGGCATGATCGTCTCGCTGGGCGTGCCCGTCATGCACCGCAACGCGCTCTTCAACTGCGCTGCGGTCGCGGTCGACGGTCGCCTCGTGGCGCTCGTCGCGAAGCGCCACCTCGCCGGAGACGGCCTGCACTACGAGCCGCGCTGGTTCAAGGCGTGGCCCGAGGGCGCCCGCGCGATGGTCGACCACGAGCTGGGCGAGCCGGTCGGAGCCGCGCCGCGCGCCGGCGCATCGGACGATGCGCCGGATGGCCCGGCGCGGGGAGCGCCGGGAATCCCCATCGGCGACCTGCACATCGAGGCGGGCGATGTGCGCATCGGATTCGAGATCTGCGAGGACGCGTGGGTCGCGGCGCGACCCGGCGCGGGCCTCGCGGCGCGCGGCGTCGACGTGATCCTGAATCCGAGCGCGAGCCACTTCGCGCTGGGCAAGCACGCGGTGCGCGAGCGGCTCGTGCTCGAAGGATCGCGGGCGTTCGGCCTCACCTACGTCTACAGCAACCTGCTCGGCAACGAGGCGGGCCGCGCCATCTACGACGGCGACGCGATGATCGCCACCGGCGGCCGGCTCGTCGCGCGCGGCCGGCGCTTCTCCTTCCGTCCCTTCGAGGTGGTCGACGCCGTCGTGGACGTCGAGGCGACGCGCACCACGCAGTCGCGCACGTCGAGCTACGTGCCATCGGTCGACCAGGATCCGCTCTGCGTCGTCGTGACGCATCGATACCGCGTGAACGGCCCGGGCGCCGGACTGCCGGCGCGGGAGGCGTGGGAGCGCTCCCCGTCGCTGGAGTTCGAGGAGTTCGCCCGCGCCGTCGCGCTGGGCCTCTTCGACTACGCCCGCAAGAGCCGAAGCGCCGGCTTCGTAGTCTCCCTCAGCGGCGGCGCCGATTCCTCCGCGTGCGCGTGCCTGGTGGCGCTCATGACCCGGCTGGCCGTCGACGACCTCGGCATCGCCGGCTTCCGCGGCGCCTTTGCGCACGTCCCGGCGCTGGGCGCCATCGGCGCCACCGACGGGACGGACGCCCGCGACACGGCCGGCGCCCCGCGCGGCGCGCCCACGAACGACGAGACCCGGGCGCTCACGCGCGCCCTGCTCACGACGATCTACCAGTCCACCCGGAACAGCTCCGGGACGACGCGCGACGCGGCGCGGGTCGTGGCCGAGGCGATCGGGGCGCGCCATCACGAGTTCGACGTCGGGGAGATCGTCGACCGCTACTGCGCGCTCGCCGAGCAGGCCGAAGGCCGGGCGCTCGACTGGCAGCGCGACGACCTCGCCCTCCAGAACATCCAGGCGCGGGTGCGCTCGCCGAGCGCATGGTTCGTCGCCAACCTGCGCGGCGCCCTGTTGCTCACCACCAGCAATCGCTCCGAGGCCGCGGTCGGCTACGCCACGATGGACGGCGACACCTCCGGCGGACTGGCGCCCATCGGCGGCATCGACAAGGCGTTCCTCAGGCGCTGGCTGCGCTGGCTCGAGTGCGACGGCCCGGTCGGCCTCTCGTCGGGAGGCGGCGCCATTCCGGCGCTTCGCAGCGTCAACGTGCAGGCGCCGACCGCCGAGCTCCGTCCGCCCGGCTCGCACCAGACCGACGAGGGCGACCTCATGCCGTACGAGGTCCTCGAGGCGATCGAGGACGCGGCGATCGGGCAGGGGCGCTCGCCGGCGGAAGCGCTGCGCACCTTGCGCGGCGAGTTCCCGCCGCGACCGCAGCGGACCGGCCAGGGCGCGGCGCCGCAGCGGGCGCCGCATGGCGGGCCGTCGACGACGGACGTTCCGGCCTACGCCGTCGAGGATCTTCGCACCTGGGTGCGCCGCTTCTACACGCTCTGGGCGCGCAACCAGTGGAAGCGCGAGCGCCTGGCGCCTTCCTTCCACGTCGACGACAAGAACCTCGATCCGCGGAGTTGGTGTCGCTTCCCGATCCTCTCGGGCGGATTCGTCCGCGAGCTGGCGGAGATGGACGGCGCCGAGTCCGGCCCGCGGCCGCTCCGCGCGAACGGCGCCGAGCGCGAGACCGGACCCGCCGACGACGACGATGCGACACGCTGGTAGCGCTCCGCAACGGCGCCCTCGCGCGCCGGGTTCGGCGCGAACGATCGCGGCGGTCGCACAGTAGACTTCGCACCCATGCCCGTCTCAGCCGAACTTGCGCGGGACACGACCCGGCTCCTGGTTGGAATGCGCCAAGGCGATGCCGGTGCGTCGCAGCACCTGCTCGAGCTGGTCTATGGACAGCTTCGGGCGCTGGCCGGTTCGTTCTTCCGAAACCAGCCGGGCGACCACACCTTGCAGCCCACGGCGCTCGTCCACGAGGTGTGGATGCGGATGGCCGACCAGTCCTCGCTCGAGCTTCGCGATCGCGCCCACTTCTTCGCCGTGGCGGCGACCGCGATGCGGCAGATCCTCATCGACCATGCCCGGCGGCGCGGCGCCGAGAAGCGCGGCGGCAAGGTGGAGCGGGTCGCCATCGGCACGTCGTTCGAACCGGCCGCCAAGGGCTCGACGCTGGCCGACGGGCGCGCGGCGCCCGCGACCGCGCTCGACGTGCTGGCGCTCGACGAGGCGCTGCGGCGGCTCGCCGCGATCGATCCGCGGCAGGCCCGGGTCGTCGAGCTGCGCTTCTTCGGTGGGCTGGGCATGGAGGAGGTGGCGGAGACGCTGGACGTGTCGAAGCGCACCGCCGAGCTCGACTGGACGATGGCCCGGGCGTGGCTCTCGCGCGAGCTGGCGGGGAACGGTCGGCCATAGCCGGCGCGCGGGCGGCGCGCGCCATCGCCATCGATCGGAGGTCGCCATGCGTCGGCCAGGAAAGGGGCGTCAGGTGAAGCAGGGGCGTCGACGCAGGCGCGTCGTCGATCCGTCGTCGCCTTCCGTCGCCACGCTCCCGCCGGAACTCCGGTCGCCGCACGGCGAACGGGTCGTGCGCGCCGTGCAGTCGCTGGACGACGCCCAGCGCCGGCGCCTCGCGGTGCTGATCGGAAGGGAGGCGGCGGACCGGACCATCCGCGCCGCGGACGCGGCGGTGCGCGGCGCGTCGCTCGCGGCGGGCGCGGGGTCGCGCGGAGAGGGCGCGGAGCCACGCGGCCGCGTCGTGGTGATCAACGGCATCATGGGCGCCCAACCTGAAGGTGGCGCGCACCGCGCGCGGCGCGCGGGCGGATCTGGGTCGACCTCCTCGAAACCGTCGGCGGCCGATTCGGCGACCTGGCGCTCGACCTCTCGGGCGGTCCGGCCGATCCCGCCGTGCGCGTCGAGGTCGACGGCCTGCACAGCTCGTACCTGCCGCTCGTCGCCCAATCGGGGGGAGTTGGGACGTGCTCGCCTTCGGCTTCGACTGGCGGCTCGACATCGACCGCTCCGCCGCGAGCAGCAGCGGACGTCCGCCACCTTCGCGGACAGCCAGCCCGCGCACATCGTCGCCCATTCGATGGGCGGACTCGTCGCGCGAACGCATGCTTCGGCTCTTCCCGGATCTGTGGCGGAGCATGGACGACACCACGGGCGCGGGGCGAGGCGGGCGGCTGATCATGCTGGGCACGCCCAACCACGGCTCGTTCGCGGCGTCGCTGGCGCTCTCGGGAGCCGAGGAGCAGTTGAAGCGGCTCGCCTTCGTCGACCTCGACCACTCGCTCGCCGACATCCAGCGCATCGTGTGCCGGTTCGCCGGCTGCTACCAGATGCTGCCCTCGCCGCTGCTGGACTTCGACGACGACCGTCGGGCGCTCTACGACTGGGTCGCGTGGGGACCGCATCCGGTCGAGGCCGACCTGCTCGCGCGCGCCGAGCGCTTCCACGACGAGCTGCGCGCCGCCGTCGATCCGGCGCGGATGATCTACGTCGCCGGCTTCGACGTCGAGACGCCGTCGCGCGTGCGCGTCCGCCGCGCCGGCGTCTTCGCGTACGAGTCGACGCGCGACGGCGATGGCCGCGTGCCCCATGGGCTGGGACGGCTCGACGGCGTGCCGATGCACTGGGTGCGCCGCGGCGTGCATGGCGACCTTCCGATGAACGGGCTCGTGCTCGACGCGATCGACCAACTGCTGCACTCCGGTTCGTCGGGCATCTGCCCGCCGGCCACGAGCATCCCGCCGACGAGGCGCCGGGTCCCGCGCCAGGTTGGATCGCGAAGAGGCCGGCAGCGCGTCCGGGCAGGCGGAGGCGAGGCCTGCGGCAGTGGGCGGACGTCGAAGGGCCGCCAGGTGGCGATCGCCGCGCCGGATCGCGTCGATCATGTCGATGGCGACGAGTTCCACAAGCGCGCCCGCAAGGCGCGAACGGCGCAGCAGACGCGCCGCGTCGACATGTCGCCGAGGATGCGGCGCGCCCTCGGAAAACGTGCTCCTTGCCGGCTCGTCCGGAAGCGGGGCGCATCGGCGCTTCGGGGCGAAGGCGACGACGAGGACCAAACCGAAGGCGAAGACCAAGACGAAGGCGAAGACCAAGGCGAAGGCGACGCCGAAGACCACTGCGAAGACAAGGACGAAGACGACGCCGCGCTCGAAGCGCGCGGCGAAGGCCGCGTCCCGACGCAAGCCTTCGTCGCGGCGCCGCGCCTGATGCGGGCGTGCGGCGGAGCGGTGGCGCACCGGCGCGGCCGGTCCGGCCGAGGTCCGGCAGGGCGCGGCGTCGTGCGCCGGCGCACGTGCCGCGAACCGACGTGCGGCCATCGTCCGTACGATGGATCGTGACGATCATCAACGTCCTGCTCATCCTGCTCGGCTTCACGCTGCTCATCGTCGTTCACGAGCTGGGCCACTACCTGGCGGCCCGCTGGGCCGGGATCCGGGTCGACGGATTCGCGATCGGCATGGGCCCGCACGCGTGCTCGTGGCGGCGCGGGATCGGCCTCGTCGCCGGCTCGACCGAGCGCGTGATCCGGGACCGATTCGGCAAGCACGCGATCGAGATGACCGAACGCGAGCTCGCCCAGCGCGGCATCGGCGAGACGGAGTGGTCGCTGCGATGGCTGCCGATCGGCGGCTTCGTCAAGATGCTCGGGCAGGACGACCTGCATCCCACGGTCGAGGCGACGGGGCCGCGGAGCTATGTCGGCGCGCCGATCGGCAAGCGCATGATCGTCGTCTCCGCGGGAGTCGTGGCGAACGCGATCCTCGCCGTGATCCTCTTCATGGTCGCGTTCCTGATCGGCGTGCGCTTCGAGGCCCCCGTCGTGGGCGGAACGATCCCGAACTCGCCCGCGGCGCTGGCCGTCGCGCAGAATGGCGCGGCCCTTGGCGTGCGCACGCCCGGGCTGCGGCCGGGCGACCGCGTGCGCTCGATCGACGGCACCGAGGCGCGCACCTTCTCCGACCTGCACATCGCCGCGGCGATGGGCCATCCCGATGTGCCGCTCGCGGTCGTCGTGGAGCGCCCCGGCGTCGCCGAGCCGCTGCGCTTCGCGATCCAGCCGAAGCGCGACGAGTTCACCGGCCTGCTCGCCATCGGCGTCGAGCCGGCCGGAAGCACGACGCTTTCGACGCAGGCGCCCATTGCGCTGCTCGTCCGCGCCGCGCTCGACTAATCGGGTCTCGCCGCCGGCGGCGTGAAGCCGGGCATGACGCTGGTCGACGTGAACGGCGCACCGGTCGGCACCTTCCAGGAACTCGCGGAGCGCGTCGCGGCCAGCGAAGGACGCGAGGTGGTGACGACGTGGCGCGAGGACGACGGGCGCGACAGGGATCGGCACGGGATCCACGGCGCCGATGGCGGTGCCGGTGCGGGAGCGCGGCGGGTCGTCGCGACGATGAAGCTGCGCCCAGAGCTGATATCGATGACCGTTCCGGCGGGCACCGGTGGCGACGACCGTCCGGAGCGTGCGAACGGTCTCTTCGGCCTGGTGCCGCTGGTGCGCATCGGTGGCGTCGGCGACGAGAGCCCGAATCGCGAGCTGCTGCGGCCCGGCGACGTGGTGCTGGCGATCGGACCGGCGGGGGCATCGGCGCTCGAGGGGCGCATCTCCGCGCCGCGCGCGGCCGACTTCCTCCGAACCGTCCAGTCGCATCGCGACGGTCGCGTGGCCCTTCGCCTGCTGCGCGACGGCCGCGAACTCGAGGTGGAGGGCACCGTCAACCGCCACGGCCAGCTCGGCATCACGATGGCGCCGGCGCTCGAGACGCCCATGATCGCGCGGCCGGTCGATCGGGTCGAGGTCGACGAGGCGGTCGGCCCCACGCCCGTCGCTGCGCTCGGCCTGCTCGGCGAGACGCGCATCGTCTCGGTCGATGGCGCCGCGGTCGCGGACTGGATCGACCTCTGGACGGCGATGCGCAGCGCCACAGCCTCGGCCGCCGCCTCGGGCGATGGCGCCGCGGTCTCGATCGACGTGGTGGCGCCGACGCCGGGTGCGGCCAGGGAGACGGTCTCCCTCAGGCTCTCCGCGGCGGATGTGGCCCGGCTTCAGTCGTTGCGCTGGCTGCCGCCCGCCGACGACGGGCTCTTCGATCCGGTGAGCACGCTGCTCACGGCGGACGGCAATCCCCTCCGCGCGGTCGCGATGGGCATGCGCGAGACGCGCAAGATGATCGTGATGACCTACCTCACGATCGTGCGGCTCTTCCAGCGCACGGTCGGCGTGGAGCAGCTTCGTGGGCCGGTGGGCATCGTGCACATGGGAGCCGCGGTGGTCGAGCATGGGTGGACGTACGCGCTCTTCTTCCTCGCGATGATCAGCGTCAACCTCGCGGTGCTGAACTTCCTGCCGCTGCCCATCGTCGACGGCGGGCTCTTCCTCTATCTGGTCTACGAGAAGGTGCGCGGCCGGCCGCCTTCGCTCGCGTTCCAGAACGCGGCGACCGTCGTCGGCCTCTGCCTGATCGGCGGGCTCTTCATCGTGACCTTCTACAACGACGTCATGCGCCTGATCGGCTGACGTCGCGACCTTGGGTTGCATTTCGCGTTCCAGCCATGCCTTCGCCCGTCGTCATCGTCACCGGCGCCGGCAGCGGCATTGGACGCTCGGTCGCCATCCGGTTCGCCCGCGAAGGTTGGCGCGTCGCGATGGTCGGCCGCGACGAGACGAAGCTGCGCGGGACGGACGCGCTCCTCCGGACCGTCGCAGGCTCGCCGCAACCGACGAAGGTGATGGTCGTCGACCTCTCCGACGGCGGCGCGGCGCGCGCCGTCGTGGGCGGCGCGATCGCCGAGTTCGGGCGGCTCGATGCGCTCGTGAACAACGCGGGCAGCGGCGAGGTCGCGCCGATCGAGCGCACCACCGACGAGCTGTTGGCGCGATCCTTCGCGCTGAACGTCTTCGCGCCGGCCCACCTCATCGCGGCCGCATGGCCCGCCTTCTCGGGCCAGCGCCGTGGCGTCGTCGTGAACATCTCCTCGATGGCGGCGTTCGATCCCTTCCCCGGCTTCTTCGTCTACGGGGCGACGAAGGCGGCGCTCGACTCGGTCACGCGCTCCGTCGCGATCGAGGGGGCGGCGATCGGCGTGAAGGCGTTCTCCGTGAATCCCGGCGCCGTCGAGTCGCAGCTGTTGCGCCGCGTCTTTGGCACCGACGTCATTCCCAGCGATCGCGCGCTCCATCCCGACGCGATCGCCGAGGTCGTCTGGGAATGCGCCAGCGGACGACGCGACGCGGACAGCGGCCGATCGATCCCCGTCGTGCCGGATGAGCGGACGGCCGCTGGCAGCGACCGTGGGTTCGGAATCAGGAGTCGGGGACTCAAGTGGAGGTCGATGGTCTGCGGCTCCGCGCCGACACAAGTGTGGGCGCGGGCAAGGGACGGTCGTGGTCGGACAGGGTCTCCGACTCCTGACTCCGCGGCCTCCGGAATCAGGAGTCGGGGACTCAAGTGGGATGTCGATGGTCCGCCAGCTCCGCGCCCGACACAAGTGTGGGCGCGGAGCGAGGACGGTCGTGGTAGGACAGGGTCTCCGACTCCTGATTCCGCGGCTTGGAGTCAGGAATCAGGAATCGGGGACTCAAGTGGAGTCCGATGGTCTGCGGCTCCGCGCTCGACACAAGCGTGGGTGCGGAGCGGGACGCTCGTGGTCGGACGGGGTCTCCGACTCCTGACTCCGCGGCCTCGGAATCAGGAATCGGGGACTCAAGTGGAGGTCGACGGTCTGCGCTCCCGCGGCCGACACAAGTGCGGGTGACGCGGGCGGGACGGTCGTGGTAGGACAGAGGGTCTCCGACTCCTGATTCCGCGGCTTGGAGTCAGGAATCAGGAATCGGGGACTCAAGTGGAGGTCGATGGTCTGCGCTCCGCGCCGACACAAGCGTCGGCGCGGAGCGAGGACGCTCGTGGTAGGACAGGGTCTCCGACTCCTAACTCCTAACTCCTAACTCCTAACTCCCAACTCCTAACTCCCGACTCCCCATTCCTGAACCCGCGTCCCCCTCCCGCTCACTTCCTCCTCATCGCCCTGTCCATCTCCCGCTTCGCTTCGCGGGTCGCGATGTCCTGGCGCTTGTCGGCCTGCTTCTTGCCGTGGCCGAGGCCGATCAGGAGCTTGGCCTTGCCCCGGACGAAGTAGATCTTCAGCGGCACGAGCGTGACGCCCTTGGCGCGCGTTCGCTCGGCGAGCTTGCGGATCTCGCGGCCGTGCGCGAGCAGCGTGCGGTTGCGCGTGGGCGCGTGCTGGCGGCGCTCGCCGGCGGGAGGGTACTCGCCGATGTGCGCGCCATGGAGCACCAGCGCGACGGGAGCGTCGGTGGCCTCGACCCATCCTTCCTGGAGCGAGACCTGGCTGGCCCGGATCGACTTGATCTCGGTGCCGGTGAGCTTGATGCCGCACTCGATCGTCTCGTCGATGTGGTAGTCGTGCCGCGCGCGGCGATTCTCGATGGTGGGTTCGTGGGTGGACACGGGCGGGGACTGGGCTGGCGCACGCTGGCCTCATCGGCCGCGCCGTCGAGGATCGCCGCGGGAGCGGGCGATTCCCGGACGATAGTTCCGCACCCACCGCGTTTCCTCGCGTGCACCGCGATGAGCCGTGCGATGGAATCCGGCCGAGACCCCGCCGGCCGGGAACCTCTTCCCCGTCCGCACGTCGAAATCCTCTTGCGTCGCTCCGGTCCAGGCGCGACACTTCCATGTCCCGTCGGACGACGGTTCTGGAAACTGCATGCGGACCGACGGTGTCGGGAGTTTCCCGACTGGTTGCCACGAGCAGTTCGGGCGACCAGTCCACCGTGTGGCTCGCAACGGTCTCCGGAAGGGGGCGTTCCGACCGCGTCGTGGTTCGTCCGTCGGACCTTGTACGGATTCCAGTAGACCTCCATGCGTTCGACCCCTTGCCCACATCGGCGTCTCACGGCGGAATTGGGCGGTAGGTAAGACGCGAGAATCGACTCGGAGACGTATGAGTGGTCCAGTTCCCGTTTTCCCCCAACGTGTTCGAACGCAGAGAGGAACACCCATGATTCAGGCAGCCCGTGCCGCGCTTGGCGCGGCAGGTGTGATGTTCATCGTCTCCGCCACGGCGCTCGCCCAGGTGGCGCCGGGCGGCGCCAGCGGGGCGTCGCTCCAGGCCTCGGCGGCCTTCCAGGCCACCCATCCGGGGACCGGCTTCTTCCTCGGTGCGACCAACCGCATCGAGCGTGTCTACGGCAAGGCCTTCTCCAGCGGTGCGACGCCGCAGGAGAGCGCCGACCAGTTTCGCGCGGATCACGCCGCGATGTTCGGCGTTCCCGCCCAGGATCTCGTTCCCGGAAGCACGACGGCCGACGGGCTTCCGACGCGCGGCGTGAAGTGGGATCCGGCGAGGGGCGGTTACGTCTTCACGCTCGTCTCGTACCTCCAGACGCGCAGCGGCATTCCGGTCTATGCGAGCCACCTGCGGCTGCTTACGCGCAACGAGCCGGGCTATCCGCTCGTGCTCGCCTCGGCCAACCTGCGCGACATCGGCGCGTTCGCGGTCGATCCGGTCGTCGCCGCGGGCGTGAACGTCCAGCAGGTCGCCGAGCAGGCGACCGCGGTCGTCGGCGGGGGCGTCGTGCACGCGAGCCGGATGGTCATCTTCGCCGGCGCCTATGACGACGTCGTTGCGCCGCGCCTGGCGGTCGAGGCCCACGTCGTGAACGGCGACGAGGAGTGGCGCGTGATCGTCGACGCCGCGACCGGCGAGACGCTCTTCACCGAGGATCTCGTCTGCTTCCAGGATGTCAGCGGCGTCGTCCAGGGCCTCGCGACGACGGGCCTTGGCTCGGAGCAGTGCGAGGACGAGATCGCGCAGCCGCTGCCGTACCTCAAGGTCACGGCTGGCGGGCAGACGGTCTTCACCGACGGCAACGGCAACTACGCCATCAGCGCGCCCGGCGCCATCGCCTCGGTCGACTCGACGCTCGACGGCCAGTGGTTCGACGTCTCCGACTTCGCCGGAGCGCCGACCTCCGCGTCGGCGATTCCCTCGGGCGGCGTCGCGAACCTGTTGTACAACGCGGCGAACACCGATCCGCTGGTCCGCTCGCAGGTCAACGCGTATGTCGCGGCGAACCTCGAGCGCGACTTCGTGCTGGCGCACAATCCCACCTACCCGACGCTGGCGAATCCGGACTTCTCGGTGAGCGTCAACCGCACCGACGGCTTCTGCCCGGGCAACGCCTGGTACAGCCCGTCCGGGCCGTCGGTCAACTTCTGCCAGGCCGACGCCGGCCATCCCAACACCGCGTTCGCCTCGGTCGTCTACCACGAGTTCGGCCATCACCTGGTGAACGCCGGTGGAAGCGGGCAGGGTTCGTACGGCGAGGGCATGGGCGACGTGATGAGCGTCCTCATGCTCGACAGCCCGCTGCTGGGGCTCGGCTTCTTCAACAACTGCGCCCAGCCGCTCCGCAACGCGGACAACACCTGCCAGTACGACGCGATCAACTGCTCGAGCTGCGGCAGCGAGATCCACGCGTGCGGACAGCTCATCTCGGGCTGCGTCTGGGACCTGCGCAAGAATCTCTTCAGCACCGATCCCTCCACCTACCACGACATCCTGGCCTCGCTCGCGATCAACGCGATCCTGGTGCACAACGGCACGGTGATCAACAGCGGCATCACCGTCGACTACCTGACGCTCGACGACGACAACGCCGACATCCTCGACGGCACGCCGCACTACGGCCAGATCAACAGTGCGTTCACGCTCCACGGCCTGCCCGGCCCGGCGCTGGCGCCATTCAAGTTCGTCTGGGTTGGCGGCGTCCCGACGCACTTCGCGCCCACCGGCGACGTCGTCAAGATCGACGTCGTGAACCTCGTCAGCGCGCTCAACCCGTCGTCGGCGAAGCTGTTCTACAAGATCGACACGGCACCGTGGGTCTCCGCGCCGCTGGTGCCCATCGACGCCGATTCGTACCAGGCGACGCTCCCGGCGGGAACGTGCGGCAAGCCCGTCAAGTTCTACGCCTTCGGCCAGGCGGTCAACGCCGGCACGATCGTGGCCGATCCGCCGGGCGCGACGGCGTCGCCGTACGAGGGCTTCCTCGCGTACGGCCCGCTCGCCGCGACCTTCACGGACAACTTCGAGAGCGATCTCGGATGGACGATCTCCAACCCCGCCTCGCTCACCGACGGCCCGTGGGAGCGGGCCACGCCGCTGACCAACTGCGACCGTGGCAACCCGAAGGTCGACGGCGACGGCAGCGGCAAGTGCTACGTGACCGACAACGACCTCACGCAGTGCAACAGCGACGTCGACGGCGGCTCCACGACGCTCATCTCGCCGATGCTCGATGCGTCGGTGCCGAACGCGTACATCGCCTACTGGCGCTGGTACAGCACGATCTCGGGCAACGCGCCCTACCAGGACACGTTCAAGGTCGAGATCTCCAACAACAACGGCACGTCGTGGATCCCGCTCGAGACCGTCGGTCCGACCGGTCCGGAGGTCGAGGGCGGCTGGTACCACAAGCAGTTCCGGCTCGACCAGTACATCGTCCCGACGAACCAGTTCAGGATCCGCTTCGTCGCCGACGACGTGAACCCCGGCTCGGTGGTCGAGGCCGGCGTCGATGGCGTGCAGATCCTCTCGCTCGATTGCACGCCGCCGGCGATCGTCGGCGATCTCAACGGCGACGGCATCGTGAACGGCAGCGATCTCGGGCTGCTGCTCGGCCAGTGGGGCGGTCCCGGTTCGGGCGACCTCGACGGCAACGGCGTCGTGGATGGCGCCGATCTCGGCCTGCTGCTCGGGAACTGGGGCTGACGAGAATCGTCCGCTCCGCGAAAGCGAGTGTGCGGCCGGAGGCCGCGAGGGAGCGTGACGAGAATCGTCCGCTCCGCGAAAGGAGCGTGACGCGAATCGTCCGCTCCACGAAAGCGAGTGTGCGGCCGGAGGCCGCAACGGAGCGCGACGAGGATCGTCCGCTCCGCGAAAGCGAGTGTGCGGCCGGAGGCCGCAACGGAGCGCTCAAAAAACCCCACCGCCCGGTCGAACGACCGGGCGGTTTTCATGCGCAGGAGAGGACTTGAACCTCCAAGGGATTTAACTCCCACCAGCACCTCAAGCTGGCGCGTCTGCCAATTTCGCCACCTGCGCGGCGGTGCGGTCGGATCGACCGCACGAGGGAACTAGTATAGCGATCGCCGCCATCGCGTCGAGTGCGCGGGCGGCGTTCGTGCCCATGTCCGTCGCCCCGTCCACCCTCCGCATCAACGAGACGTTCTTCTCGATCCAGGGGGAATCGACCTGGGCGGGCTGCCCGTGCTTCTTCATCCGGCTCACCGGGTGCCACCTGCGGTGCGCGTACTGCGACACCGAGTACTCGTTCAAGGAGGGACGCATCCGGACGATCGACGAGCTCGTCGACGAGGCGCTGGCGATCGACTGCGGGCTCGTCGAGATCACCGGCGGCGAGCCGCTGCTGCAACCGCGCGTGCATGAACTGGTCCGGCGGCTGGCCGACGCGGGCCGCACCGTGCTCGTCGAGACGAGCGGCGCCTGCGACATCCGGCCGCTCGATCCGCGCTCGATCGCGATCCTCGACATCAAGACGCCCGGCAGCGGCGAACCGGAGCGCAACCTCCCGTCGAACCTCGACGCGCTCCGGCCGCACGACGAGGTGAAGTTCGTGATCGTCGACCGCGCCGACTACGAGTTCGCCCGCGACATGATCTTGGCGCGCGATCTGCCGCGCCGCTGCCGCGCCGTCCTGCTGTCGGCCGTCTTCGAGCAGCCGCGCGGGCTGGAGATCCTCGGCGCACGGGGCCTTTCGATGCGCACGCTCGCCGAGTGGATCCTCGCGGATCGCCTCCCGGTGCGGTTGCAGACGCAGCTTCACAAGTGGATCTGGGAACCCCAGACGCGCGGCGTCTGAGAGCGAGTGTGCGGGCGGAGCGTGTGACGGAGGGCCGACCCAGGGCGTCCATTCAGCCCGCCGGGCTCTGCCCGGCGCGGCGTACAGAAGCGAGTGTGCGGGCGGAGCCCGCTACGGAGCGCTCAAACTAGTACACCCACGCCTCCGCCATGCCCTCCTGCGGCACGACGGTCTGTGTCGGATTCGCCACCAACAGGAGCGCGTCGACGCCATCGCCCTCGGTGTCGTCGATGGCCATCTGCGCGGCGGCCGGCGCGATGTCGACCTTCTCGCGGCGCAGCCCGGCGACGATCTCGCGGCGCCGCTGCATCGGTGGCTGGCCGGCGCCCTTGTATCCGCGGACCGGCCAGCCGCGCGCGTGCAGCGCACTCGCGGGACAGCCTTCGGCGACCACGACGCATGCGGTCCGTGGTCCCGCGACCGGTTCGATGCGCACGCCCCGCGCCGCCAGCGGAACGAGGATCCTCGTGATCGCCGACCACGTCTGCTTGAAGACCCGCAGGTTCTGGGGAGCCATCGGCGTCCGCGCCTCGCGATCGGTTGCGCGCCTCGGTTCCGCGCGATCGAGTCCGCGGCAGGCGCTGCGCCACTCGCGCGGCGTTCCGAACGAACCGAGCCACGTCGACATGGCGCTCCAGGTTGGATCGATCCCGTGCGCCGCAAGCGTCTCGATCGCGACGGCGAACGGCGCGTCGATGCGCCACAGATGCGGCCGGCCGTCCGAGGCGCTCGCCGCGATCAACTCGACGAGCGCGTGGTGGTCGAAGCCGCGCCGCAGCGCGACCGGCCGGCGGCCGTCGCGCGTGGCCACCCAGATCTTTCCACCGGGCTGGTCGCCGCCGGAGAAGTCGACGCCGTGCAGGATCATCGGCGAGGGTAGGGTGACGGCGACGGGCGATTGAACGCCGGGCGTCCTCGAACGCCTGTCGCCCTAGCAGCCCGTGGCGAAAGTCATGCTGCCTGCAACCGAGCCCACTCCCGCATGGCTGCGTCGCCGTCGCTTGCGGTAGATTCCTTGGAATACAGCGGCGCGACGGCTCCTTGCCCTGCGGAAGCGGACTCGGTTTCGGCGACGCAGCACTTTCGCCACGGGCTGCTAGCCGCGCCCGCAGCCGCCGTGCGACTTGCCGCAGCCGCACATGCCGCCCGAGGGCGCGGTCGCCGTCGAGGCGCCGGAGTCGGCGTTGCGGAGCATCGGCATGCTGAGCGCCCGGGTGAAGCGCCGACCCTTGCCGTCGGGATCCTCGACCGGCGCATCGGCGTCGCGCATCGGCCTGATGAGCTCGATCCGGGATCCATCGGTCTCGCAGACGTATTCGTAGAGAGGCATCCGACGATCATAGGGCGACGCGCATCGTCCGCCGGGCCGCGCGTCAGTCGTCTCGTCGCCGCGAGCTCCTAGGTCGCCTGCCGCGCCGCGCCGTCGGTCGCTCGGCGCAGCGCCGCCAGCTCCCTCGCCGTCAGCTCCCGCCATTCCCCGATGCCGAGACCCTTGAGCTGCAACGGCCCCATGCAGACGCGCTTGAGCTTCTTCACCGGATGTCCCAGCCGTTGCATCATGCGGCGGATCTGGCGGTTCCGACCCTCGCGCAGCTCCATGTAGAGGATCGTGCGGTCGCGGTCGCGGGCCAGGATCCGCAACGAGCTGCGCTGCGTGCGACGCCCTCGCGGCGCCGCGCGCGCCGCCGGTCCCGAGCCGGCGCGCTCGCCCCTCGCGCCCCGACCGCCGCGCTCGGCGCGTTCGCGCGAGCGCGCCGGTCGCTCCGGCAGGAAGATGCCCAGCTCGAGGTGCTTGGCGTCCTCCGGTTGAAGCAGCCCGCCGACCACGACCTCGTAGCCCTTGTGCACCTCGAAGCTCGGATGCGTGAGGCGGTTGGCGAGCTCGCCGTCGTTGGTGAGCAGCAGGAGACCCGACGAATCCATGTCCAGGCGCCCAACGGGATAGAGCCGCGGCCGGTCCGGATGCTGCACCAGGTCGATGGCGCGCGGGCGTCCCTCGGGGTCGCTGTTGGTCGAGACCACGCCACGTGGCTTGTTGAGCATGATGTAGATGGGGCGATCGCGGTCTCGCTTCATCGGACGGCCATCGACAACGATCCGGTCGCTCCGTGGATCGACCCACGCCGGGAGCGAATCGACCACTTCGCCGTTGACGGTGACGGCGCCGGCCTCGATCAACGCCTCGCAATGTCGGCGCGAGCCGACGCCGGCGTCCGCGAGCACGCGCTGAAGCCGCTCGCCGCGCGCGGCGTCCGTGAACGAGTGACCACGACGAGCCATGGGCGAGCGTAGGTGACCGGTTGTCGCCCCGCGTTCGCCGCGGAACGGGAACGAGGGACTCGCATGGACGCCTCGCGCCGCACCGCCGGCCCCGTCCGCTTCACCCACTACGCTCCCTGCATGTTCCTCACCGCGCCGCCGGCACCGCCGCCGCCGATCGTCCAGCGCTTCGTCGACGCGACCGCCATGTTCGGCCTCGGTACCGACGTCATCCCCGAGACGGTCGCCCGGGTTTCCGCGGTCGATCTCGACGGCGATGGCTTCGCGGACCTCGTGATCGACCGTCATCGCGTCTTCATGAACCGCGTCGATGCGACGTCGCCGTGCGGTCGCCGATTCGTAGAGGTTCCGGCCGACACGACGGGGCTCGATGTGCCGCAGTCCGGCACCGTCGCGGTCTTCGCCGACCTCGACAACGATGGCAGGCCCGACGCGATCACCGCCGAGTTCTGCGATGTCGGCAACAAGGCCGAGGGCGACGGCGCCTGGAAGGATCACGGCAAGCGCACACGCTGGCAGCGCGGTCGCGGCGACGGCACGTTCGAGGCGCCGATCCTGCTTCCCGTTCCGCCACGGCCAACGATCGCCATCGCCGTCGGCGACGTGGATCTCGACGGCTGGCTCGACCTCTGGTTCGGGAACACGTACGTCTGGTACGGTCACGGCGTCGAGGCGTTCACCAACGACCTGTTGATGAGCGCGGCCCGCGACGCATCCACGAAGCCCGCAGGCGATGCGGCGCCGGACGCCGTTGCGGCACCGCGCGGCGGCGAGCCGCGCTGGACGCGTGTCGCGCTGCCCGAGGATGCCGCGACGTTCGACGAGGAGCACGATCTCGCCGGTCGGCCGACCTTCGGCACGCTCATCTGCCGTCTCGACGGGTTTGTGCGGCCGCTCCTCCTGGAACTCGGCTATGGCCGCCGCTGGAACCGCCTCTGGTGCGCCGCGGCCGACGGCACGTGGGTCGACCTTGCACCGGCGATGCGCGTCGACGGCGACGCGATCCGCCATGGCAGGTATCCGCCCTGGCTCGCCGAGCGCGGCAAGACCGATCCCCGCTTCGCGCGCGAGGACGAGAAGCCGTTTCGTTCCAACGGCAACAACTTCGACGCCTCCGTCGGCGACGTGGACGGCGACGGACGCTTCGACGTGCTGATCACCGACATCACGCACGCCTGGGCGGGCGAATCGTCCGATCGGACGCGCGTGCTCTTCGCGGAGGGCCCGACGCCGGCGATTCCCGGCTTCCGGCCAAGCGTCGTTCCGCCGCCGATCGGAGGCGGGCTCGTAGCCTCGTCCAGCGGTGTGACCGCGCCGTATGCATTCAGCGACGTTCCCGCCTTCTCGCTCGATCGCATTCCGGCCGCGGGCTCGCCCGACGAGCAGCGCTGGAACCAGGGCGATCTCTTCGGCGCCTTGGCCGACCTCGACAACGATGGTCGCCTCGACGTGATCGTGTCGTCGGGCGACTATCCCGACAACCAGCGGCTGCGCGTCTTCCTGCAAGGCTCGATCAACGACCCGGCGCGGCTGCGCGACGCGACGACGGCGATCGGCATCGATCACGATGGCTCGCAGCAGATCGCCCTTGCCGACTTCGATGGCGACGGCGACCTCGACATCCTCGCGGGGCAGACGTTCAATCGATACGGCCCCGACCAGATCCGCGGTCGTTCGCCCCATCCCGCGCTCCTGCGCAACGAGGCGAGCGGAACCAACCGGTCGCTGCACCTGCGCCTGCGGGGCGACGGCGTGCGCGTGAACAGCGCCGCCATCGGTGCGATCGTCGAGGTGACGCTTCCCGACGGGACGAAGCGCGTCGCGCAGGTCGTCGGCCCCGGCGGTCACGCCGGCAAGCAGGGCGACTTCATCGCCCACGTCGGGCTCGGCGCGTTCGCCACGGCGAGCGAGGTGCGCATCCGCTGGCCTGGGCGCACGGTTGGCGCCCAGGGCGTCGTCGAAGAGCTTCCTCCGACGGTGCTGCACGACGTTCCCGCCGGACGCTGGACGATCGCGATGGACGGCGCACGGCGCTGAACGCGCCGCGACGGCTGGCACGCGGTGGGCGGCTCGACCACAATTGTCCCGTGAACATGCGACTCAGATCCTCGATGGCGCTGGCGATGCTGCTCTCGCCAGCCTTCGCGCCGCCCGCGAGCGGCGGCGACGCGGCGCCGGTCCGTCCCGCGCCCGCCCGCCTCGAAGGCGGCTACCTCGGCCTGAGCCTGCGCGACGTGCCCGACGTCGGCGCGATCGTCTCGTGGGTCCTGCCGGGTCCGCTCGACGGCCAGGGACTCGTCTCGCCGACGCTCTGCCGGCCGGACCTGATCGTGCGCGTCAACGGCCAGCCCGTCGACGAGGCCGGGCTGCGGAAGCTGGTCGAGGCGTCGAAGCCGGGAGACCGCATCTCGATCGCCTACCGCGCCGCGAAGCAGCGCGGCGCGTCGTTTCCTTCGACGATCGATCACGAGGACGATGTGAGGACGATCGTGGTCGTCCTGGCCGAGCGCGAGGAGTGGACCGGAACGCTCGGTCGACCACAGGTCGGGAAGCGCGACATCTCGCTTCCGACGACGGCGCTGCTCGATCCGAACGACGCGGCGTCGCCCCTTGGCGAGGCGATCGCCACCAAGGGACTGCGCGAGCCGCTCGATCGGCTGCTCGGCGTCTTCCGCGATCGCGCCGCCACCGAGACCGACGTCCACGAGCTGGCGGCGGTGCGCGCTCTCTTCGCCAACCCGCTGCGGCTGCCCGAGGTCGCCGATGCCGTCATGAACCCCGCGAGGGCCATTCCGTCGCGCCCCATCTCGGCGGCCGTCGAGCTCGTCGCCAAGGCGCTCGACCTGCCCATGCCCGAGGCGCCGGGGCAGGGCACGGTGACGGTGCGCGAGTCGCAGCAGGGGATCTTCGCCCTCGACTTCCTGCTCAACGAATCGAGACGTTTCGCGGAGCGCGCGCTGGGCAAGCTCGCCCAGGACGACTCGTTTGCGCGGCAGGCGCTCGAGTTCCTGCGCGTCCCCGAGCGCACGTTCCTGATCCAGGGGCCGGATGCGCTGCGCCACATCGCGGTGATCCGCGCCTCGATGGACGTCGACTTCGCGGCGCTCCTCGCGGCGCTCAACAACATGGACGCCGAGATCGTCGTCGAGCCGGAGACGGCCGACGCCGAGCCCGAGCCGCTGCGCGACGAGCTGCGCGGCGCCGTCGAGGGAGAGATCCTCAACAGCGAGTTCGTGCCGGGAGTCGGCTGGTGCATCATCGGCGGCAAGGGACCAAACCGCTACGACATGACGAAGATCGCCGCGGTGATCGATCTCGGCGGCGACGATCGCTACGAGGCATCGGGCCTCTGCATCGGCAACCGGGCGATCATCGACCTCGCGGGCAACGACACGTACACCGGAACGCCCGACCAGGGACCGGGATCGGCGCTCCTTGGCGTGTCGATCATCGACGATCGCGCAGGCAACGACCGCTACGAAGGCGGACTGCTCTCCGTGGGCGCGGCGCTCTTCGGCATCTCCATCGTGCTCGATCGCGCCGGCGACGACGTCTACGTGGGTGGCGCCTGGTCGCTCGGCGCGGGTGTCTACGGGGCGGGCCTGCTGGTGGATCTCGGCGGCGGTGCCGACACGTACCTCGGCGAGTTCCTCTGCGAGGGTGTCGGCGGGCCGGGCGGCCTCGGGGCCCTGATCGACGACGGGGGGCGCGACCTCTACCGCGCCAACGGACCGCATCCCTCGGCCTACGACACGCCGGCCGTGTACAGCTCCTTCTCGCAGGGCGTCGGCTTCGGCTACCGGCAGTACGCCGCGGGAGGCGTCGGGCTGCTCTGCGACTTCGCCGGCGACGACCGGTACGAAGCCGGCGAGTTCGCCCAGGGCGGCGCGTACTTCCATTCGCTCGGCGTCCTCTTCGACGGAGGCGGCCGCGACATCTACTACGGCAATCGCTACGGCCAGGGATTCGGAGTGCATCAGGCGTTCGGCGCGCTGATCGACGCGGCGGGCGACGACACGTACTGGTCGATGACCGCGGCGAGCCAGGGCGCCGGATGGGACATCGGCGCGGGATTGCTTCTCGATCGCGCCGGCGACGATTCATATCAGGCCGACGACCTGGCCCAGGGTGCCGCGGCGCAGCAGGCGTTCGCGTTCCTCGTCGACTTGCAGGGCGACGACCGGTACTCCGCGCGCGGCAACGCCGTGCAAGGCGCCAGCGGCGGCAACGAGTACCACTTCGATCGCACGCAGGCTGGATCGTTCAGCCTGCTGATGGATCTCGGCGGCGGGCGCGACATCTTCAGCGCGGGGCGCGCGAACAACGCCACGACCGCGACGGGTGGACCGGCCGCCTCGGCGCCGAAGGCGAGTGGATTGTGGGGCGTGATGATCGATCGGTAGGAGCGAGCACGACGCGCGGACCGATCCGGATTCCCGCAGGCCTCCATGCGTTCGACCCCCCGGCCCACAACGGCGTCTCACGGCGGCATTGGGTTGAGGTGGGACCCGAGAATCAACTGGGACACGTCTCACGGCGGAACCATCCCCGGCAATCGTGCAGACGCGGCGGCGCACCACGCCGCGGGGCTGGGCTCGCTCGACGTCGGCGACGCGATCGCGCGGAAGGAAGGACGCTCAAACTTGCGCGCTTTCACGCAACTTCATGATTCTGCGCGTACCACTGGTACAACAGCATCATGGCCGCGAACAGGTGCGGATCGTTGATCCCGTTGACGATCAGCCATTGGCTGAAGGGCATCGAGGAGTCGGCCTTGGAGGCTTGGAACGCCGTGTACAGGTGCCAGAATTGCTGGAGGATTGCCGGTGAAATGGGGGGAGGAGGCAAGCCCAGGTAGTCCGTCACCACCCAATGTGGAACGGGGTGGCGTACCTGAACGGCACCCGCTTGGTGCGTCGCGGCGATGAACGCGACGGCGATGGCGCCAAGCGTGATGGTGGTCCGGCGGACCGAGAGTCGTGTTGACGCTGGGGGCACAGTCATGAAAGGTCCTCGACGAGGCGAACCGACCGCAGGATCTGCCACCCCGTTTCGCGGAAGGTCGGGAATCGTCCGATGGCTCCAGCAACGATCCGAAGGTCGTCCGAATCCAGCACCCACTCCGGCTTGACCTCGCTCTCGCCGTATTCACTGAGCCTCCGTCGCGTGTGCTCGAGCATCCAGACGTGCTCTCGAAGCGCCCAGTGCCCGAGCTGCTCGGCAATCTCGTCGGCTTTGTTCGTCAAGATTGCCATCACGCGCTGCAATTCGGCTGGATCGGTCAGGTGCCGCATCGCGACGTTGCTGCCGAAGATGCACCACCACCCGAGCGCCTCGATCCACGGTGAACGTTCACCGTCGGTCGGGCACGCCGGCAGTTCCAACTCGGCGAGAAACCGGTTGAGGGCCACCCGTGGCGCGGTCAATCCCAGAAGTGCCTCCATCTCGAGGATTCCACCTCGACAGATCCGGGCATTGGCTGAGTCGCGAGGCAGGCCACCTCGGGTATCATGATCGTCAAGGATCGACTCGGCGATCGCTAGATCCGAGATTGCCGCGCGGGCGGTCTCTTCGCGACCTTCCGCGGAGGCCCCTGCCCGAACTCGGCGGCAATCGCCCCGCACGGCGAAGGCGATTCCCAATGGAAGCCGGCGAGCATCGGTTCGCTCGACGTCTTGAAGCTCGCTGATCACAGCCGTCGCGATTCCTGCGGCCTCCACGTATTGACCCAGCAGATAGTGGGCTCCGGCAAGGTTCGCTCGAAGCAGGTAGCCGAAGTGCCGCGAGCCGTCGCTTCGTTGCAACGCGAGCCGAATCACTTCGAGCGCACGCGTGTAATGCCCAAGCTGGTCCAAGCAGGTGCATTGAAGAAGCACCGCGTGTTCGCGGGTCTGTTGATCGTCCGCGGCCCTGTCATGCGCAAGTTGAGCGAGTTCCGCCGCACGCACCCGGTTGCCGTGGTTCAACTCCGCATAACCGTCACGGAGAAGTTCAATTGCGGTCCGACCGTCCGTGACGCGCGCGGAAGTCGGTTCCGGCCCGTCGCACAACTCCCGCACCGCAATATCCACCGGCCAGTCGAGCGCCTCCGCGAGCCTCATGACGAGGTCCAGCTTCGGCACGCCGCTGTCCGGCACGAGGTTGTGCACGTTGCGGCCGAGCTCCAATGCGAGTTGCTTGTCGGTCCAGTCGCGATATCGCCGCGCAAGCGCGATCAGCTCCTCGAGACGTTCCTTCCGCGGATACGGCTTGGGCATGCCTGCTCTCCCGCGACCGCGCTGGCGGTCGCCACCACACCGAGGCCCAAGGTACAGCGCCACACGGACCGCGCCCAGCGGCGCCCTTGAGAATCGGTTCGTGAATTCCGTCACGAACCGGGCGCGTCCTCTTCGACGGGGCGAACCCGTGGCACGGGGATGGGTGCGCTCGCCACCAATGTCCTTTGGCATGTGCACGATGACCGACTTCCCCGAAGTGCGGTCCACAAGATCGGCCCGAGACTCGTGCCTCACGCCGCACAGCGGCGCCATTCGGCGGAGCCGACGCCCTCCGCGTAATCTCCCCGCATGGCCAGCAAGCTCAGCTTGGTCGTCGAACGCGCCCGCCTCGCCGTCACCCAGCCGTTCGAGGAGATGAACCGCTGGCAGAAGGCGGCTCGCTGGATCTACGACTTCGGCCGCTACGGCTGGCGACAGCTCATGGAGGACGACGCGTCGTCGATGGCGGCGGCGCTCTCGTTCCGGCTGCTCTTCGGACTGCTGCCGGTGCTGGCGGTGGCCACGGTCACGGCGAAGGCGTTCATCGGCGAGGGCGAGCAACTCAACAAGGTGACCGGTTGGGTCGTGAAGCTGCTCGGCGCCGACGGCGTCAGCGTGAACACGACCGGTGCGGCCGGCGGCACCGAGTCGATGCCGCTCGGCGAATGGATCCAGTCGATCGTCGCGGAGGCGTCGCGCATGAACCTCGCGGCGCTGGGATGGATCGGCGGCGCGGTGCTCATCTACTCCGCGGTGAGCCTCATGGTCACGATCGAGAACTGCTTCAACCGCATCTGCCGCGCGCCATCGGGCCGCTCGTGGCTCAAGCGCGTGCCGCTCTACTGGTTCGTGCTGACGATCGGACCGATCCTGCTCGGACTCACGCCCTACGTCGATGCGAAGTTCTCGGGCGCGGTCGCAAGCATCGAATCGTGGCAGTGGGCCTTCGGCATCGCCAAGTTCGCGTGGAACCTGGTGATCATCTGGGCCTTCATGTTCGGCGTGTACCTCTGGGTTCCGAACACGACGATGCGCATGCGGCCCGTGATGGTCGGCGCGCTCGTCGCCGCCGTGCTCCTGGAGCTCGGCAAGCGCTTCCTCGGCGCCTATCTCCAGAACGCCTTCAGCGCGAGCCGCCTGTACGGATCGCTCGGACTCGTGCCGCTCTTCATGCTGTGGGTCTACATGATGTGGATGGCGGTGCTGCTCGGGCTGGAGGTGACGGCGATGCTCCAGCATCTCGCCGGCCGCCGCCTCGCCGAGATGCAGACGCAGAAGCAGCGGTCGAGGGATGAGTTCGTCGATCCGGCCGGCGTGCTCCTGGTGATGCAGGCGATCGGCGAGCGATTCGTGCACGGTGAGCCGTCGACCCCGCCACAGCTCGCCGAGGCGACGGGCCTTCCGCAGGTCGCGATCGTCGGCATGTTGGCGCGGCTCGAGGCGCGGCACCTCGTCCATCGCGTCGACGGACATCTGCCGGAGGCGGTCGCCCTGGCGCGCCCGGCGGAGAGCATCACCGCGGAGGAGCTCATGCACGTTGGATGGGAGCTGGCCGACGGGGCGATGCACGCGAACGCCCACGGCATCGTCGCGTCCCTGCGCGAGGCGCAGGTGGAGCTGGCGCGGCGCACGACCCTCGCGGCGCTCGTGCAGCGATCGGCGACGGCGTGAAGCGAGGCGCGTAGCATCCGTCGACATGCGTCGCCGCTCATTCGCAGCCCTTGCCGCGCTCGCCGCGCTGCCCCTTGGCGGCTGCTACCAGCACGTCGTCAAGCAGTCGGGCCTCGGCGCCTCGCGCAAGGCGGTCTTCGAACCCAACGTTCCCGAAGAGGGCGATTCGAAGGACCTGTGGAACCAGCGCAAGAAGTCGACGCCGCAGGGGGATTCGGGCGGTTCATCGCTCAATGCCCGCACGACGAACACGTTCCAGTGAGGCCACCGATGCGCGTGAACCGGACGACCGTCCGTTGGAGAGGAACCCGAGGGGGGCTCGTGGCGCCGCGCACGCGACCCGTCACCAAGGTGCCGTCGGACCCATCCGCGCCGTCGCGAGTGCGTCGATCGGGCCCGCTCGCGACGGGCGCGATCGCTGCGGCGCTGCTCCTCGTGGCGAGCGGGTGCTACACGCACGTGATCAGCGAAGAGGGGCCATCCACCGCGACGAACCAGACGATCTACCAGCCCAACGTCGCCGAGCCGGGCGACCGCGACTCATGGGGGCCGACGGTCGGTGCCGGTTCGCAGGGCATCGACTGGTCGGACTGAGCGCGGACCGCGCGAGGCACCGCGCCGCAACCTTCGAATCGGCTACCATCGGCATCTGCGGCCGGGATGCACCCGAAGCGTCCCGCGCAGGCGCTCCACCAGCACGCGAAACCCATGGGAATCGAAGCCGCACTTCCGGTCGACAGCATCCTCACGACGCAGCTTTCGCGCGTGATCAACTGGGCGAGGCGATCGAGCCTCTGGCCCATGCCGTTCGCGACCGCATGCTGCGGCATCGAGCTCATGGCGACCGCCGCGAGCCGCTTCGACGTGGCGCGATTCGGTTCCGAGGCGATGCGCTTCAGTCCGCGGCAGGCCGACCTGCTGATCGTCGCCGGGCGCGTCGCGGTCAAGATGCTGCCGGTGCTTCAGCGCATCTACGTCCAGATGACCGAACCGAAGTGGGTCATCTCGATGGGCGCGTGCGCCTCGACCGGCGGCGTCTTCGACACGTACGCCGTTGTCCAGGGCGTCGACCAGTTCATCCCCGTCGACGTCTACGTCCCGGGCTGCCCGCCGCGCCCGGAGATGCTCATCGAGGGCATCATGGCCATCCAGCGCATGATCGATCGGGACAACATCCCCTTCGACGACCAGGGCAAGCGGCTTCCGCTCAAGATCGCGGTGGCGCCGACCTACGAGCCGCGCGCACAGCCCGTGGCGATCTCCGTCGGCGCGACGTGAGGCGGCGACGTCATCGAACGACGGGCCATCGCTTCATGATCGCGTCGGCCATCCGGACGGCCGCCTCGCGCGCGTGGCGGAAGAAGAGCGAAGGTTCGACCAGCTCGAGTTCGGTGAGCCGGAGCGTTCCATCGCGGTCGCGCAAGAGGTCGATGCGTGCGTAGAGCAGCGGAAATCGCACAGCGGTCGCGTCGACGCCGGCGAGCCGCGGGGATGACGCGATCGCGGGCGCGACGGCGGCCAGGATGCGCTCGGCCAGCGCCCGCTCGCCGCTCGGCGCGGCGTACAACTCGTCGCGCCCGCCGTAGTCGTCCTGCACGCGATAGTCGCCGGCGACGGGCACCTTGCGCACGGCGTGGGTGATGGCGCCGTCGATGGCGATGAACGAGAGCTCGCCGTCGCGCTCGACGGTGTCGAGGTATGGCTGGAGCATCATCGGCTTCGGCGCGTCGCCGGCGAGCTGCGTGCGCACGTGCGCCTCGGCGGCGTCGAGCCCGACGCTGCCTCCATCGTCGAGCGTGAAGCGCAACGTGCCCGAGGCGGAGGCGCCGACCACCGGCTTCAGGAATCCGCAGGGCGTGTTCTGGCCGCGGAGCCAGCCCCGCCAATCGAGTTGATCGATGTCGGTGGGTTCTTCGAACCAGAGCGTGGGAATCATCGGCACGTGATGCGCCTCGAGATCGCGCAGGTACCGCTTGTCGAGGTTCCATCGCACGATCGTCGCCGGGTTCTGGAGCGTCGTCGCGCGGTCGACGCGATCGATCCATGCACGGAACGCGTCGAACCTCCGCACATAGTCCCACGTCGTGCGGATGACGCACAGGTCGATGCTGCGCCAGTCGAAGGTTGCGTCGTCCCAGGCGGGTTCGTGAAGGATCGCGCCACGCGACAGCAGCGCCGCGCGCAGCGGCGCGTCGTCGACTTCCCACGCGGGGAGGCTGGTGCAGGAGGCGAGGGCGAGGGTGGGAGGCACGGGGCGGGGGGGGGGGGGACTGGTTATCAGTTGCTGGTTATTGGTTATTAGTTATTGGCCATTTGTTTGTAGTAACCAGTAACCAACAACCAGTAACCAACAACCAGCTACTCGTTCCCCGTCGGTGGCGGCTCGAAGAACGCCCACCAGGCGAACCAGCGCATGTGCAGGATGACGGTTTCCGGCGGGGCGTCGACCCAGACGGTGTCGGTTGGACGGTCGAGCTCGAAAGCGATGGTCACGGCGTTGATCTGCCTCTGTGCAACGCCGTTCGCTTCCATCACGAGGCCGCCACTCACTTTCGAGTTGCGCGCGAACAGGTCGTCGGTGCGATAGCCGTGCCGTTCGCCGTCAATGGTCACGACGGTGACGGGCATCATCGTCGGCGAGCCGGTCGGAGGGGCCGATCCCGGCGCGCCGAAGCGGCCCTGCACCGGAAAGAGCAGCTTGCCACCATCGAAGTACCGTGAGTAGTCGATCTGCTTCATCCGCCTGATCGACTCCGGATCGCGCCGGATCACCGTCGTCTGCGGGTGCCTGGCGCGCCACAGCGACCACGTCACGAGCTGCACGTCGGGAACGATGCGAAGCGTGGCGTCGTCCCTCGCCGCCGGCCCGGAGATCGCGCGGGCCCCAAGCTGGCTCCAGAGCCCGCGCACGCCGTCGAGCAGCGTGCCCGGTTCGTCGAGATCCTCCATCACCAGGTTCGAATCGAGCAGCAGCCCGGTCGCGGCGAAGCGGGCGATGTGTTGCGGGGATGGCGTGGACGGCGCATCCGGTGGCCGCGCCGCGGCGCCGGCACCGATGCGCCGATCGAAGACCACCACGCTGTCGCAGAGCGGGCTGTAGGTGACCGCGATCGGCACGCCGCCGAGCGTGTCGTTGCACACCTCGTGGGCGTTCATGATCGGCAGCGGATAGGCCCGCGCCTCGCCGCCGATCACGACGCCCATGACGCGGTCGCCACCGACGACATGCTTCACGCGCTCGCTCTGGTTGGTCGGCGCGACGTCGTCCGCGGCGAGCGTCGCGGGGTTGTCCAAGGGTGGAAGGAAGCCGCGAGAATTGCCGCTTCCGACGAGGGCGTGCCCGTCGATCCGCAGGTTGGAGAGGTCGAAGCCGTACGTCGCGGGGTCCTTCCCGTCGCCCTGCGGACGATGTCCGGAGAAGACCCCCAGCAGCGCCCACGCCAGCAGCGCAGCGCACAGCAGTGCCGCGACCACCAGCACCCACCCGCCGCCGCGGAAGGTGAGGATTCGTCCATTGGCCGTGGTCACGGTGTCGCCGTCGTCGGTCGCGCGGCGCGGGGCGCCGCGACCGCGTCGGCCGTCGAGGGGACGCGCGACCGGCTCGCCTCGAGCGCGACGTCGCCGCGCAGCCGCGGCATGGTGCGCTCGTGGTCGACGACCAGGGCGCCAAGCAGCAGCGGCAGGTAGAGCAGGCTGGCGAGGAAGACGCGGCGCGCCGCGCGATCGCTTCGGTCGCGCAGCATCTGGAAGGCGAGCCCCGCGAAGCCCGCGCCGAGCAGCACCGCGACCAGCGCAAAGGGCGGACCGGCGAGCCCGCCGAGGACGGCCATGAGCGCCAACGGCGTGAGCGAGAGCGTCGAGAGCACCACCACGCACGCCGTGAGCGAGCCGCCCGTGTCGATCGTCGGCAGCATCACGAAGCCGCCGCGCCGGTAGTCCTCGCGGTACAGCCACGCCAGCGCCAGGAAGTGCGGGATCTGCCAGAGGAAGAGGATCGCGCCGAGCAGCCACGCGCCGCGATCGAGCGTGCCCGAGGCCGCGGCCCATCCGATCATCGGGGGAATTCCGCCGGTGACCGCGCCGACGAGCGTGTTGAAGGACGTCCTGCGCTTGAGCGGCGTGTAGACGAACGCGTAGAGGACGATGTTCCCGCCGGCGAGGATCGCGGCCAGCGGGTCGACGGCCAGCAGCAGGAGCGCCGTGCCACCGATGCCCATCGTGCTTGCCGCCAGCAGCGCCATCGACTCGGACATGCGGCGCGCCGGCAGCGGCCGTTCGCGTGTGCGCTCCATGCGCGCATCGGCATCGACCTCGAGGTACTGGTTGAGCGCCATCGCGGCGCCGGCGGCCAGCCCGGCGCCGATCAGCGTGAGCGCCAGCATGGCCCAGCGAACCGGACCGACCTCGGCGAGCAGGTAGCCGACGGCGGTGGTGACGAGCACCATGGTCACGAGCCGCGCCTTGGTGAGCTCGATCACATCGGAGAACCGGCTCGGCACCGCAAGCTCGGGCGCGAGGATCGTCTCGGAGGGGATGGTGCGGGTGACGGAAGACAATGGCGTGGTCTTCGGATCGAACGACGCTTGGAGGCGAAGCCAATCCTGTCGGCGGGATTCGAGCATCGACGCGGGCCCGCTCGAGGCTGCGCCGGCTGCTCGGTTCGCGACCTGAAGCTGCGATCGTAACCGTGCGCGAATCGCGTTGAATCTCCAAGGCACCCGTCGACTTCGTGAAATTCTTCACATAGTATGACGTCGCCGCCGGAGTGGCAAGATAGAGCCCGCGCCGCGATGCGCGGCCAGCATCGTCCGAGGCCGCGCCGCCGCGAGCCGCGATGAGCTCCTTCCGGAACCCCATGCTCGACTCCCTCCAGCGTCCATCGTCGATCGGTCGCCGACTCACGATCGGCTGGGCGACGGCCGTCGCGATGTGGGCGATCGCCTACGTCACGATGATGGGGCCGGGGCTCGCCATCGGCGAAGCGCTCGTGGCGCTGATGTGCGCGTGCCTCGTCCTGGGCGGGTTCGTCGCGGGGCGTCGTGGCGGCGTCCGGGACGGCGTCGTCGTCGGATTGGTCGCCGCGTTCGTGAACCTGCTCCTGGTCGGTTCCCTCTTCGGCGGCAAGGACCACATCGTCGCCACGCAGGCGCTGGGTTGGATCGCGACGCTCTTCGGCACGTCGGTGCCACTTGCGGCGATCGGTGGCGCCATCGGTGGCGCTGTCGGACGCGCGCGAGGGGATCGCGCCGCGCCCCGCGGCGCATCCGGCGACCGAGGCGCATCCGGCGACCGCGACGCCATCCTCGGCGGCGCGGCGGTCGCCGCGACCGAGCCGCGCGAGGTGCACTGGCCGGGCGCCTTCGCGATGGTCGCCCTCGCCACGATGCTCCTGATGCTCGTCACGGGCGGCCTGGTGACCGGCCTGCGCGCCGGCCTCGCCGTGCCGGACTGGCCGAACAGCTTCGGTCACAACATGCTGCTCTATCCGCTGAGCGAGATGAAGGGCGGCGTGTACTACGAGCACGCCCATCGGCTCTACGGGATGCTCGTCGGGCTCACCACGATCGTGCTGGTGGCGCTGCTGTGGATCACCGACCGACGTGCATGGGTCAAGTGGCTCGCCGTGGCCGTGCTGGCGATGGTCTGCGTGCAGGGGCTCATGGGCGCGCTGCGGGTGACGGGCGAGTTCACGCTGAGCCAGGATCGCGCCGAGCTTGCGCCGAGCACGCCGTACGCGATCGCCCATGGCGTCTTCAGCCAGATCGTCTTCGCGACGCTCGCGGTGCTCGCGGCGGTCACGTCGACGCGATGGATCGTCGCGCCCGTGCCGGCGCGCACCGATGCGACGCGGCGCGACGGAACGCTCACCGCCGTGCTGCTCGCGGCGACGCTGGTGCACCTCTTCCTCGGCGTCTCGTACCGGCAACTGCGCACCTGGGGCGAGCCGGGAGTCTCGCCGCCGGCGTGGGCGCTTCACGGCCACCTGACGATGGCCGCGATCGTGATTGCGCTGACCATCTATGTCGCCTTGCGCGCGATGACCCGCCACCCAGAGGAACGCAAGATCGGCGGGCTCGGTCGGGCGATCCTCGGCTTGCTCGGACTCCAACTGGTCCTGGGCATCGCGGCGCTGGTCGTGGTGCTCGTGTGGGCCAAGGCGCCGCCACCGCAGTTGGATCCGTCGACCGCGCACCTGTTTCCGCCCCCGCTGCCACCCCTGGGGCTCGCGACGACCACCGCCCACCAGGCCGTCGGGGCGCTCCTGCTGGCGCACATCGCGATGCTTGCCGCGTGGGTGCGTCGGGTGACGTGACCGCGGCGCGCTTCACTCCGCGCGTCCCTACGATGCCCACGATGCGCATCATCGGTCACGGCATCGACATCGTCGAGACCGCGCGCATCGCGGCGCTCGTCGAGGCGCACGGCGAGCAGTTCCTCGAGCGCTGCTTCACGCCGGCCGAGCGGGCGTACGCCGAGAGCGGGAAGCGGCGGCGGATCGAGCGATACTCGGTGCGCTTCGCCGCCAAGGAGGCGGTGCTCAAGGCGCTGGGCACCGGCTGGCGCGACGGCATCGGCTGGCGCGACGTCGAGGTGCTTCGCCTGCCGTCGGGCGAGCCGCGCGTGCTGCTCAGCGGCCGTTGCGCCCAGGTGGAGAACGACCTGGGTGTCACCGAATGGCACACGTCGCTCAGCCACACGCAGCACTACGCTGTGGCGAGCGCCATCGCGTGGGGGCCGCACGACGGCGGGCGCGCCCACTAGGAACGGGTCGCGCGCGGCGCTCGGAACCGCTTCGAACGGGCCGCGAACGAACCTCGAACGATGATCGATCGGCCGATTCCGGCGAACAAAGGACCTTCACTCCGCATGGCTCGACGGCCCAATCAACCTGCGCTCTACGAGCTGATCCGCGACCGCGCGAGCCTGACACCGGTGACGAACCGGCGCGCTGTTCCGGATGGGTCCGCAGGCGCGTCGCAGAACGCGGTCGCCGGCGCCGCCACGGGAACGGGCGCTCCGGCGTCCGCGCCGACGACTTCGATCCCCGGCGCTGCGGCCGAGCCAGCGCCGGATGCGCCGCATTCCGCGCGCCCGGCCACGGCGACGGTCCGTTCGGCCACCAACGTTCCGAGCACGTCCACGGCGGCCGAAGCGGCGACAGCAGGGCGCGCCGCGAGTCCGATCGCGCCAGCGAAGCCTTCGTCGGCCGTGGCGGCTCCGTCGATCGCCTCCGCGACCGCCGCGCCGCCCCGGGCGGGCGCCGCGCGCGCAGACGGTCGCCGTCCGCCGGTCGCAACCACGAGCGCCTCCATGGCGCCCGGCGCGTCGTCGGCACGGGCCCTTCGCGTGCCCATCGGCTACATCTACACCGGCATCGCCGCGGCGGTGGTCGTGGTCGTGCTTGCCTACGTCGCGGGGGTCAACCACGGTGCCAACAAGTCGACCGAGCGACGCGCCGCGGAACTGGCGGCGCGGCTTGCCAGCGAGCCCGACGGCGCGGGCGGCGACCAAGCCGGCGCCGACGGTCGTGGTGTGAAGGACCCGCTCCGCAGGACCGACGCTCCGCGCGGCGCCGCCGGCGGCTCGGGGCGGACGGGCGACCTCGCCGGTGCCGCAGGTGCGGGATCGTTGCCGCAACGCAAGCCGGGCGAGGATGGCAAGGCGGCACCCGCGGGCAAGGATGGGCGTCGAGACGGCACGGCGGATCCCACCGGCGATTCGAGGGCCGATCCTCGCCAACCGGGATGGTCGTACTTCGTGGTCGCGCGTCCAATGGCGAGCCGGGCTGGCGAGCTGGTCAAGTTCCTGCGCGACAACGGCCTTGATGCCTGCGTCGTGCGCGACCATAATGCCGAATCCCGCAAGGTGATCGTCCTTCCCGGGTTCTCGGGAAAGCCCGACCGAACGTCCGCCGAATACAAGGACCTTCGTGCGCGGCTGATCGAGGTGGGGAAGAAGTGGGAGCGCGCCGGCCGAGGCAACAAGGGCTTCGAAGGCGCCTATCCCGAGCAGTTCACCGGCTGATGGTCGCCGGCCGCACGCAAGAATCCGCTCCGCTCGTCGTCACCGGTCGCGTGACCGCCGCATCGTCATCGCGACCGACATCCGATTCATCAACGCTTCCGCCATGAGCATCCATCGCAGCCTCAAGACCTCGTCCGGTTCACTGAACCAGCACCGCAACGTCCTCACGCGGGCGGAGCGCATCACCAAGCTCGCCACCGAGGAGCGCTTCGTCCTCGAGAAGGACAGCGCGCTCGGGCTCGTCAAGGTGCGCAGCATCAAGGCGGCCGTGAGCAAGAAGAAGAAGGCCGAAGGCGAGGCCGAGGGTGGCGATGCCAAGGCCGCTGCGCCGGCCGCGGGCGCCGCGGGGGCGAAGGGCGCTGCGGCGCCGGCCAAGGGTGCGGCGCCGGCGGCGGGGGCGAAGCCCGCTGCGGGAGCGGCCAAGCCGGCCGCGGGCGGCGCTGCCAAGGGCGCCGCGAAGAAGTAGCCGCGGTCGCGTTCCGATCGTTCGACGGCCCCGGCGCGCGCCGGGGCCGTTGTGCTTGGCGACGGTTCATCCGCGCCGTCGTCGCGCGCCGCGTTGTTCAGCCCACGGCCGCATCGGTGTGAACTCTTCACCCTTCGGGGCTCGACGGGTGGCGCATCGCGGCGCGTGTAGCATCCGGACCCGTCCGCCCGGGCCCGTCGCCACTCGTTTCCCTCGTTCACGCCCGCCATTCGCCCGTCGACCGATGCCGACCTCCAACGCTCCCATGCCGACTGCGCCCACGACGTTCGATCACCTGCTCTCGGCGCGATCCCGCGCGATCGATGCATCCGGCATCCGCAAGGTCTTCGACCTGGGGGCGAAGCTCAAGAACCCGATCAACCTGTCGATCGGCCAGCCCGACTTTCCGGTTCCCGCCGCCATGAAGGAGGCGGCGATCGCGGCGATCCGCAACGATCGCAACGGTTACACGGTCACGCAGGGCGTGCCCGAGCTGCTCGAGGCGATCTGGTCCCGGCTGCGCATGGAACTGGGCTGGCACGGCCCAAGCGACGAACTGGGCGCGCTGGTGACCTCCGGCACGAGCGGCGCGCTGCTGCTCGCCGCGATGGCGCTGCTCGATCCGGGCGACGAGCTGGTCGTTCCCGATCCTTACTTCGTGATGTACCCGCAGCTTGGCCCGCTCACGGGCGCCAAGGTTGTCACGTGCGACACGTATCCGGACTTCCGCATGACCGCCGAGCGCATCGAGCGCTGCCTCGGCCCGCGCACGAAGGCGGTCATCGTGAACAGCCCGAGCAACCCCTGCGGCGTGGTGCTCACCAGCGCCGAGCTGCGCGACATCGTCGAGCTCTGCCAGAGGCGCGGCGTGCTGCTCATCACCGACGAGATCTACGACGAGTTCGTCTTCTCCGACGCGGCCGAGGATGGCGTCTGCCCGAGCCCGGCGCGGACGAGCGACCGCGTGCTGCTGGTGCGCGGCTTCGGCAAGTCGTACGGCTGCACGGGCTGGCGCCTGGGCTACGTCGCGGGGCCGCGGACGATCGTCCAGGAGATGGCCAAGCTTCAGCAGTACACGTACGTCTGCGCGCCGTCGATGGCCCAGTTGGGAGTCGTGCCCGCCTTCGACACCGATGCGGTCGACATCGGTCCCCACGTCGCGGCCTACGAGAAGCGCCGCGACATGGTGGTGCGGACGCTGCGCGAGGTCACCGACGTTCCCAGCCCGGGCGGCGCCTTCTACGCCTTCGTCGAGGTGCCCGCGCGGCTCGGGCTGAGCGCCACGCAGTTCGTGGAGAAGGCGATCGAGCGCAGCGTGCTCGTCATCCCGGGCAAGGTCTTCAGCCGGCGCGACACGCACTTCCGGCTCAGTTTCGCCGCGAAGGAAGAGACGCTCGCCGCGGGTCTCCGCGTGCTGGCGGAGTTGCTGCGGGGATGATTCCGTCCTTCCGCGGCCACGGCCGGCCCGCCGGACGCGGATGGCCGGGCGCCGTTTCTCGGATGGATCGGGCGCCGGTCGAGCGTCGGCCGAACACCGACCAACTGCCGGCTGGCCACCGGTTGTCCTCGCGGGGGCTTGACCTCGCCGCGCGGCGCGGCTCCAATCCTCCGACATTCGTCATCGTCGCGGCGACGGGCCGCGCGTCGACGAACCGCTCGTGCGTTCTCCTCGTGCGCCGTTGATCGGCCCCATGCACCCCCCGACGCCTCGGCTCGCATGTCGCGGCCCGGCGTCAGTCGAAAGGAACTTCGTCATGAAGAAGATGCTTGTTGCCGGCGGCGCTGCGGCCCTGCTGGCGTCGCTGCTGCTTGTCGGTTGTGGTGGAAGCTCGGCTCCCGGTGGACGGACCATCCAGGCGAAGCCGAAGCCGACCTCGACGATCGACCCGCCCGATAAGAAGATCAACGAGGGCCTCAAGAGTGCGCCGAAGGGCGGCGGAGGCGGCGGGGGCGGCGAGAGCAAGTAATACGGACTCCAATCGACAGCCGGTCGCGTCGCGGTTCACGCGCGCGGCCGGCTGTTTGTCGTGACCGGATCCTCCCGTCGACGGCGTGGAAAGCAAAACCGCCGAGCTGAGACGGTCGTGAGACCAGTTCCAGTTCGGCGGCGGGTGGATGCTGGGCACAAGTCAACAGGCATCCATGCCGACTCGTAGTGTGCAGCGGGTCCGGACCGAGTGCAAGGACTTTCCGGCACCCGCTGCCCGCCAGCGAAAAACCCCGCCACGGACAGACCGAGGCGGGGCGGAGGGGAGAGGTCCACCATGAGGAGGCGGGTCACCCCTCCTACGTGGACCCGCCCCGGCGGGTTCGTCACTGGCCGCACATTTTGCGCGGCCGGCTCGTCGTTCGTCGCTGTGTGGCCGATTCGTCGCCCTGGCCGATTCGTCGCGGTGCGCGGCCGACTCGTCGCCACGCGCCGACGCCTCGGCGGCGGCCGATCCGGCCGTGGTCGAACCCGCCGGATTTACGCGGGGTCGAAGGAGCACGTCGCCGCGGACCGCCCGCTCGCACAGGGCCGTCAGCGCCGCGGCGTGGTCGCTCGACCGATGGTGCTCGGCGATGGCGCGGCGCGCCGCCTCGACGATCGCGAGCTCGCCGCCGGCGACGACGCGCCGCAGCGCCGTCACCCACGCATCGACGGTCGGCGACGGAACCACGATCGCGGTTCGGTCGGGCTCGAGCACGTCGACGAGCGGATCGTCGAGGGCGACCACCAGGGTGCCGGCGGCCATCGCCTCCAGCACCAGGCCGCGCAGGGACCCGGTGCGCTCGGGCACGAGCAGGGCGTCGCAGTGGAGCATGAGCGAGCGGACCGCATCGGCGTCGGCGACCGTGCAGACGCGATCGAGCAGGTCGAGCTCGCGAACGACGCGCCAGATGTCGTGCCCGCGCCGTCCGCGGATCTCCAGCGCCACGCGCAACTCGGGCAGCTCCGTCGCGAGTCGTCGCACCGCGCCGAGCGCCGCCGCGAACGCGGCGACGTCGTCTCCCTCGCCGATGATCGCCATCGCCAGCCCCGTCGTCTCGTCCAATCGCGGCCGCGGCTCGGCGCGTTCGAGCGGGCGCCGCGCGGCGCTCCAGGGGGCGCGTCGGACGCCGACCGGTGAGGCCGCGCCTGGCGTGCCGGTCCTCGTGGCGTCGATGGTCGGCGAGTCGGGCAGGAGCGCGGCGCGATCCGTCGTCGCGACGCAGAGCGGCACGTGGTGGACGAGCGCCGGATCGATCCTGGCGCGGAGCCATTCGGCAACCGTCGCGAGGCCGACGGCGCACGCGGCGATCGTTCCGTCCCGGGCCGCGCGCAGGCGAGCGAGCCGCCCCGCCTCGTGGAACGACCAGACTTCGACGAGCAGCGGAGACTCGAGCGCGGTGGCGAGGTCGATCGCCATCGGCCACGCGCCGTCGCCCACGACGAGCAGCGCATCCGGCGGCGCCTTGTCGAGCGCGTCGAGCAGTCGGGCGCGCCGCCCGGCCCGCTGCCAGAAGGGAACGCGCGGCTCGTAGTCGATGCGCGGCACGAGCGAGAGGTTGCGTTCGCCGTCGTCGTCGCGGAACGGATCGAAGGCCTCCGGAACGAGCCGCACGAGGTGCATGCCGTCGTCGAGCAGGGCCACGCAGAGCCGCACGAGCGCCGCGTGCTCGCGGCGCAGCGTCCGCTCGTCGTGGATCAGGGCGAGGCGCATGGCGGCGCGCTCCGCGGCATCGTCGCCGGATCGATCTCCCGAAGGTAGCTCCACGAGTAGATCCCGGTCTCGTGGCCGTCGGAGAAGTGGATTCGAATCGCGTAGTTCCCGACGAGTTCGGCGTCGAGCGCCGTGAGCGGGCCGTTCGAGGTGGCGTTCGACGGCAGCACCGTCAAGGGATTCCTCGCCATCTGCTCGCGAAGATGGCGGGCGTCCGCCGAAGGAGAGAGGCGCCGAAGGTGGGCGACGGGATAGAAGCTGCGCGTTCCGTCGGACCACTCGACGGCAAGGCCCCTGGTTCGGTCCAGGTCGAGATGGCGCGGCCGGTCGGTCACGGCCGATGGTAGAACCCGCGGGAGCGCTCGGCGGCGGCTTCGCCGCGCATTCGCGCCGCCGCGGACTCGCGCACTCGTCTCGGGGCGATGGGCGCCGAGCGGCGACCGCACGCCATGCGCGAAGGCATCCGTCGTCGCCGCATACCCTCCGCGAATGCCTCCAGCCGCGACGCACGCCGCCGATCGACTCCTCGCCGCCATCGAGCGTCTCGGCGCACCGGTTTGCGTCGGGCTCGACCCGGTGCTCGAGAAGATCCCCAGCGCGGTGCGCAGCGCATCGATCTCTCCGGTCGACGCCATCGAGAAATTCTCGCGCGGCGTGATCGACGCGATCGCGGCGACGGTGCCGTGCGTGAAGCCGCAGTCGGCGTGCTTCGAACGCCACGGAAGCGCGGGCGTGGCGGCGCTGGAGCGCACCATCGCCCACGCGAAGGCGCGCGGGCTCGAGGTGATCCTCGATGCGAAGCGCGGCGACATCGGCGTCTCCGCCGAGCACTACGCGGAGGCCGCGTTTGGATGCGCGGATTCCGTCGGCGCGGACTGGATCACGATCAACAGCTACCTCGGCGACGATGGAATGCGGCCGTTTCTCCGTCCCGGTCGCGGCGCGTTCGCCCTGGTTCGCACCAGCAACCCCGGTGGCGACGCGCTCCAGTCGCAGCGGCTGGCCGACGGAACCACGGTCGCCGACGCGGTGGCGCGACTCGTCGCGGGGATCGGCGAATCGTCGATCGGCGCGCGCGGATTCAGCTCGCTGGGCGCCGTCGTCGGCGCGACCAAGCGGGACGACACCGCGCGGCTGCGAGCGCTCATGCCGAGGCAGGTCTTCCTCGTTCCCGGCTACGGCGCCCAGGGCGCCCGACTCGAGGACGTGCTGCCCTGCTTTCATCCCGACGGCCGCGGCGCGATCGTGACGGCGAGCCGCGCCGTGATCTACGCGGCTCCGGACGCGACGGAGTGGACGGCCGCCGTCCGCAGCGCCGCGGAGAAGCTCTGCGCCCAGCTGCGCGCCGGCCTCGGCCTCGGTGCCAGGTGACGGGAGACGGATGACGGGTGAAGGATGACGCATGACGCGCCTTCCCTTCTCCGGCAGGCGGGCGGGGGAAGTGGTGGTACGCTCACCCTCGGCCATGTCCCGTCTGCTCGTGATCCTCGCGCTCGTCTTCCTGATCGGCCTGCCGCTCGTGATGCGGCGCGACGAGCAGCGCACCTTTGCGCGCGACGCCCGCAGGCTCATCGTCCTCTCGCCGCACAACGAGCAGATCCGGTTCGAGTTCGGGCGCGCCTTCAGCGACTGGCACGAGCGGCGCTACGGAGAGCCCGTCGAGGTCATCTGGAACACGCCAGGCGGCACCAGCGACATCCGCCGCATGCTCGTCTCCCAGTATCGGGCGGCGCTGCGCGACGGCCGGCCGATCGGTGGCAACGCCGACCTGCTCTTCGGCGGCGGGTCGTACGAGTTCACCGAACTCAAGAAGCCGATCGAGGTCGAGGTCCGCGCTGGCGACGGGCTGGAGAAGCGCACGACGACCGTGCTCGCGCCGATCGACTTCGACGACGCCTTCCTGCGCGGGGTCTACGGCGACGAGAACCGGATCGGCGACGATCCGCTCTACGACCCCGACCGGTACTGGTTTGGCGCAGCGCTCTCGGGATTCGGCATCCTCTACAACCGCGACGTGCTCGACGAACTTGGCGTTCCAGCGCCAAGCCAATGGCGGAATCTCGCCGATCCGCGCCTCATCGGCGCGGTCTCCCTGGTCAATCCGGCGCAGTCCGGATCGATCGCCACCGCGTTCGAGGCGATCCTCCTCCGGCGCGGATGGACCGACGGCTGGCGCATCCTGCGGCGCGTCGCCGCGAACGCGAGGTCCTTCTCGGCGAGCAGCGCCCGCGGCCCCATCGACGTCGCGCAGGGCGACGCGGCCGCGGGCATCTGCATCGACTTCTACGGGCGGTACGAGGCGCAGGCGATCCTCGACGCCGGCGGCGGAGACCGGCTCGGGTACGTCGATCCGCCGGGCGAGACGCGCATCGACGCCGATCCGGTGGCCATGCTGCGCGGCGCTCCCGAGCCGGAGATCGCGAAGCGGTTCATCGAGTTCGCGCTCTCGCTCGACGGCCAGGCGCTCTGGCAGTTCACGCCGCGCTCCGCGCTCGCGGGCATCGCCGGCGACAACCGCGGTCCCGAGCGCTACGAGCTTCGACGGATGCCGATCCGCCGCGAGATGTTCGAGCCGGGCCTCCTCGAGCGGATGATCGACCGGGTGAACCCGTACCTGCTCGCGACGGCGGTCGAGAAGCCCGATCGGAACGTGCGCACCTTCATCGTCCCGATCTTCGGCGCGATGGCCATCGACGAGCACGACCTCCTGCGCGAGGCGTGGCGGGCGATCGTGTCGCATCCGGCGTATCCGCGGGATGGTCTCGGCGGGCGAGGCGCGCCGGCGGCGGCGCCGGACGGTGCGCCCGCCGTCGTCACCGCCGCCGACGTGACCGATCCAACGCTCCGCGAGATGCTCACGCTCTTCGATGCGATGCCACAGGTGCAGGGCCCCGATGGCGCGATGCTGACGCTTGCCGACACGACGCAACTGGCCACGATCCGCGACGGTTGGATCAAGGAGCAATGGATCGAGCGTCGCCTCTGGCCCGCGCAGGCGCTTCCGAGCGACGAGCTGCGTCGCCAGTTCCGCGAGTTCTTCCGCGAGAACTACCGAAGGATTGTGCGTCTGACAAGCGTCCCAGTTGCCTCTGGCGCCCCGGCCAACCCAATTCCGCCGTGAGACCCGTCCCAGTTGTTTCTCGCGCCCCAGCCAACCCGATTGCGCCGTGAGACGTCGCTGTGGGCAAGGGGGGTCGAACGCATGGAGGCCTCTTGGAATCCGCGCGAGACGTGAACGCCCGCACGTCAGCCGGTCCAATTCCCGAGCAAGACGCCCAGATCGGCGCCGTCGACCTCGCCGTCGAAGTTGAAGTCGCCCAGGCAACCGATCCGAAACGGCGGACACGGTCCCCACGCGCCGAGCAGCAAGCCAAGATCGGCGCCGTTCACCAGACCATCGTCATTGAGGTCGCCGACGATGGCGCATCGCATCACGCCCGTTCCGCTGTTGTCGATGCAGTCGCAGAAGCCATTGCCCTGTGGACACTCCGGCACGATCGGACCTTGGACGAAGATGTGGTCGCCGACATCGCCCTTGCCAAAGTCGGCGAGCACGTAGATGCCACTCCCGTCGGCCGCCGCGAACGAGAAGCCGCAGGTGAAGGAGAGCACGATCTGACCGCAGCCCGAGAAGTACGTCTCGCCGCATGCGCGGATCGTGCCCACGTCGACGCAGCCGTCGACCGAGCACTCCGGCACGGTGAAGCAGGGATCGACGATCGTCCCGTCGACGAAGACGCGATCGCCGACGTTGAACGGGCCTAACTGGTCGAGAAGCCAGACTCCGCCCGCGTCGGCCGCGAGCGCAAGCCCGCAGAAGGGCGGCGCCACGATGATGCCGCACGCCTGGAACGGCGTGCCGCACGCGGTGATCGAATCGTTCTCGATGAGCGGGATCGTCACCGGGAAGCACGCGGGGCTTGCGAAGTCGATCGCCCCTGACACGAAGACGTGGTCGCCGAGCGAGAACTTCCCGTACTCGGCCAGCACGTAACCCGGGCCACCGTCGTCGGGCGCGAAGATCGTGCAGCTCTGTGGACCGATGTGCAGCGTGCCGCAACCCTCGAAGATGGTGCACTTGGCGATCGTGTTGTCGTTGACGCAGCCGTTGCCCTGCTGGCAGAAGGTGACGCAGCCGGGGTCATGAATGCCCGTCACGCGCACCGTGTCGCCGACGTTGAAACCGCCGAGGTTGGAGACCACGTACGTGCCGGCGTTGGGACCGGCGCCGACGAGGAAGAGGACGCACTCGACGCCCGAGACCAGCGTGCCGCATTCGTCGAAGCACGCGCCGATGGCGTTGTCGACGAGGCACGGATACGGGCAGGAGAGCGGCCCCGCGCACGACGGATCGATCACGCCGCTCACGAAGACCGCATCGCCCGCGCCGAAGCCGGCGAGGTTCGCCGGCACGAAGCGCTTCCCATCCTGTCCGATGAACCCGAGGCCGCAGTCGACGAGCTCTTCGAGAACGCCGCAACCCTGATAGGTCGCGGGCTGCCCGCCGAGTGCCGAGTGCGCAAGGACCACCGCCGCACAGGCGCAGCCACAGCCACGCCGGACGTACGAGCCGCATTTCATGACGAATCTCCTTGTACCCTGCGCGGGTCGGGCGCGCCGAAGCAGGTCACGGTAGCGCTGGGGTGGGCGACAACCAGGACAGCATCGTGAACGGCACCGATCTCGGACTGCTGTCGAGGGCGGCCGTGAAGCGCGGTGGTTGATGCGGTTGTGTTGGCCCGAGACGTCCGCGGTGTGGGGAAGTCCAGGCCCCACCACTATCCCTCGGATGCCACGATGATCACCCGTGCGTGTTCCCTCAGGGTGACGTTTGGGTCAAGCGGGCGAACGACCCCATGCTCCACCACACCCGCGAACGCAACCGGACGTCGACGTGCGGCAAGGAATGTCTCCACCGGAGCCGGGGCGGCGACCGACGAAGGCGGAAGCGGCGCGAGCGGCGGCTCCGAGGCAATCTCTTCGTCACGGTGCTTCCTCTGCGAGCTACGGGAGTCGGGGGCGGGGTTGACCACTTGAATTGCCGCATCCGGGGCTTCCGATCGACGGTTGAGTGTATGGCGGACCGGAGGACCGGCCTCGGCCTGCGATCGCCCTGTCCCCGATCCCCACAAGACCACTCATCCCAACGCCACCATCAGCGCACCACACGTCGTCAAGAGCACGGTTCCCACCGCATACGTCACCGAGTAGCCCAGCACCGGCACCGTGCTCTGCGCCTCCTCCTCGATGGCGATGAGTCCCGCCGTGCTCGCGCCGGAGCCGGCCGACACGCCGAGCAGCACGCCGGGATTCATGCGGAAGAACCAGCGCCCGCACAGGATCGTGACGGCGTGCGGGACGATTGTGACCACCGCGCCAGCGAAGAGAAGCGACACGGCGTCGCGGCGCAGTCCTTCGACGAAGGCTGGACCGCTGTTGAGCCCGACGATCGCGACGAAGATGTGCAGGCCGAGGGATTCGAAGACCCATTCCGCGGCCGATGGAAAGCGCCCGAAGGTCGGATGCCGCGCCCGGAGATATCCGAAGACGAGCCCCGCGATCAGCGCGCCGGCTGCGCTCAGCCCCAGCGCGATCCCGAAGACATGCAAGGACGGAATGCCGAAGAGCACGCCGGCGGCGAGCCCGAGGCCGACGTAGACCATGTCGATCGAGTCGACGTGGCGATCGGGATAGCCGACGGCGGTCGCGAAGCGCTCGACATCGCAGCGGGCGCCGATGACGCCGATCATGTCGCCGCGCGAGAGGGTCGTCTTCGGCAGCAACGGAACGCGTCGCGCCGTGCGGATCAGCCGATGGATTCGCACACCGCGTCCATGGCTGGCCATCACATCCTCGATGGTGGCGCCGTCGAGCGCCTTCTGCGTGACGACCACGTCGAGCGTTTCGAGGGGGAAATCCAGGAGCGCCCGATCGTCGACCTCCTCGCCCGGGTCGAAGCCCGGGCCGATCACCTCGGAACGCGACGCGGCGACGGCGATGATGTCTCCCGCGCGAACGACCGTCTCCGGTGTCGCCGGCTCGATCGCGCCAGTCGCACCGCCTCGCCGAAGGCGCTCGATCGTCACCCGACCGGCATGCTGCGCCTCGATCGCCGCAACCGAACGACCGACCACCGATGGATGCGCGGCGACATAGGCGAGGTAGACGAGCGGCGCGTAGGCGGACTGCACCGATGGCGCGTCGTCGCCGCCTCCGCCAAGGAGCCGTTCCTGGGCGCGACACGCTTCGCGCAGGTCGCCGCCGGCCAATCGCGGACCGATCCGCGAGAGGAAGAACGCCAGCCCCGCCGTGCCGAAGACGTACGTCGTCGCGTAGCCGATGGCGAGGTGGTCGAGCAGCCGCCGCTTGACCTCGTCCGTCGCATCGAGCACTTCGATCGCGTCGCTCGCGCTTCCGACCGCCGACGACTGGGTCATGGCGCCCGCGAAGAGCCCCGCGGCCGTTCCCTTGTCGTAGCCAAGCAGCCGTCCGATCGAGATCGCCGCGAGGAGCGCGACGCCCGACAGGATCGTCGCCAGCACGAACTGCGGGATCGCCTCGCGCCGAAGTCCACCGAAGAACTGCGGCGCAACCTTGTAGCCGATCGCGAAGAGAAACAGGTTGAAGAAGAAGTCCCGGACCTCGACGTTCACCTTCGCGCCCGACTGCCCGATCACGACCGCCGCAAGGAGCGTGCAGACGACGGTGCCGAGCGAGAACCTCCCGATGCGGCGCGTTCCAAGGAGAAACCCCGCCGCGAGCGCAAGGAAGACGCCAAGCGATGGATGGTCGCGGAGGATGGAGACGAGCGTGTGCATGAATGATGCGCGTTCCGGTTGATTCCCATGCCCCACCAAAGCCCAATCCCGCCGCGAGATGCGGCCGTGGACAGGGGGCCGAACGCTCGGGGTCGGTTGGAATGCGGAGGAGCAGGGTATCGACGAAGCGTGGCCGGTTTCGACGTCGCGCAACACGAGCCGCAGGGCGCCGCGCCTTCGATTGGTCACATCAACGCTTGCCTTTGGACCGCAGCTTCTTGTCGGGCTGCGGAACATGGAAGCTCGTCTCGTCCTCGCCGCGGAGGGCCTGCATCTGGCACGTGTCCAGGCATATTCCAGCCGACGCTCACCGAAGCGCGGCTGGGCCGTGCCCCCCGGGCATGCACTCCCGCACTTCGGGCAGGCGTGCGCCACCGAGCCGCCGGGGCGCGCCGAACCGGCGAACGGCCGGCACGATCGGTCGCGCCGCGGGTGTCACGTCCGAAGGACGGTGAGCGCGAGGCGTCCGCCGCCGCCCGCTCGATGTCCACCCGCAGCGTGCGCCCAGGTGCTGCTCGCGGAGCGAGTACAATTGCCGCGGGTCCACTGGTCGTAGGCGTGCGCGAGCATGCTCGGCGCCGATCACTTCGTCGAGCGAGCCACCAGCTCGCGAGCCGCCGGATGGCCCTGCAACCGTCCGAGGGCTTCGCCGAGCACCATGTACTGGCGTTCCACGATCGAGCGGAGCTTCCAGTCGTCCACGAAGTCGGGCTTCCGGGACATCGGATATCACGGACTCGATCCGACGTGCAGCGGCTCAGGAGATCGTGCAGGATGACCTTCGCCTCATGCCGCATAGAGAAGTCGGGCGTCCCGGCGCGCGAGCGAAGCCGCGAAGGAATGGATTCTCGATACCCCGTGCGGTGATCGTCGACGTAAGCCGGCCGACGATCGATGCCAAGCTCGCCGTCATGTACGCGCCGAAGTAGTCGAAGCCCGGGGTGTCCTTGAAGTCGACCAGGAAGTCGACGTCCGATCGCGTGGCGTCGAAGTCGGCCCGCGCGGCCGAACCGACGAGCTCGAGCCGCAGCACGTTCGCACGCTCGCAGAGCGGGCGAACGGCCGCGGAAAGCGTCGTGCGATCGATCGAGTGGATCATGTGGGCAGTGTACGCGGCACAGGGATGTGATCGTTCACGGGCGGAGCGGCGCCATGCCGTCCCGGGACCGTCTCCGCGCCGCTCCGAGCCTGCGACAGTCCAAGATCCCCGTCGCAGGTGACGACGACTTGTTGGCCAACGCGGCGCTGGCCACCGCGCCGCGCCCATGTCGCCCAGGGTGGGACCTCGTTCACCGCTCCAACCACTCCCGAATCCACTTGGCGGTTGCAGTTGCCGACGGTCCGCAGCCGATACCACGGCCAGCGTTTCCCCTTGTGCGGTGCACCCCTTGAATTCGCAGCCGACGTCCGGCTGCGCGGAGTCGTCTCATGTCGAACATGGCAAGCCCGGCGCGGCCGGCCGGTCGAAGACCGTTGCCCGCGGCGCTCTTCTCCGGCGTCGGCCTCTTCATGCTGGGCGTCTCGCTGGCGCTTGGGTTCGCGCTCGCCGCGCAATCGATCGGCAAGGCGATGGTCTCGATGCGCCAGGAACGCGTGATCCGGGTGAAGGGCGTCGCGGAACGGCCGGCGATGTCGGACATGGCGGCGTGGTCGGGGACCGTCAGCGTGCGCAGCGCGGCGCTGGCCGAGGGATCGGCGAAGCTCGCGGCGGACGTCGCCACGCTCCGCGAGTTCGTGCGCAGCGCCGGCTTCGCCGAGGGCGACGCGACGGAGAGCGCGGTCGACCTCAGGCCCGAGTTCGAGCGCGACGCGAGGGGCAACAGCACCAACACCGTCATCGGCTACGCGCTTGCGCAGCGGCTGACCGTGCGATCGCGCGACGTGCAGCGGGTGATGGACCTCAGTCGCACCGCGACGTCGCTCCTGCGCGAGGGAATCGTCGTTGAATCGTCACCACCCGCCTTCACCCTTGCCGACGTCGACTCGATCAAGATGACGCTCCTCGCCGAGGCGACGACCAACGGCCGCGAGCGCGCGGCAACGCTGGCCACGGGTTCGGGCGGCCGCGTGGGCGCGCTGCGCTCGGCGACGCAGGGCGTCTTCCAGATCGTCCCGCGCGGATCGACCGACGTGAGCGACTACGGCGTGAGCGACACCTCGGCGATCGAGAAGAGCGTGAAGGCCGTGGTGACCCTGGAGTTCGCGGTCGAGGAATGAAACGTCTCGTGGGAGCGGGAGTCTGCGGGCGGCGGGAGACAGGACAGGAGGAGGCGATGGACAAGAAGCAGCTCGCCGTCGTCGTCACCATCGCCTTCAGCGCTATCGGCGTGCTGGGGGACTACTTCCTCAAGCTGGCGAGTCAACAACAGCATTCGCTGCGATCGCGCTGGTTCCTGCTCGGCTTTGCGCTCTACGCCTCGACCGCGTTCGGCTGGCTCTTCGTCATGAGGCACCTGAAGCTCGCGACCATCGGCGTGCTCTACTCGGTGTCGATCATCGTGCTGCTGACCACTGTTGGTGTGGTCTTCTTCCGCGAGACGCTCAATGCGTACGAGTTGCTCGGGGTCGTCATGGCGATCGGATCGCTGGTGCTGCTGGCGCGTTTCGGGTAGGTGCGCCGCGGCCTGTTCGCGCGAGCGCCACTCCATCCGTGCAAAGGGGTCCCCGACTCCGAACTCCGAATTACCAATTCCCAATTCCGAATCCCCCGCCGGACGGACGGGCAACTCCACCCGACGCGACGCACTACGTTCATCCCATGCCCAGCGCGAAGATCGGCGGACGCGACATCCACCACGAGATCGAGGGGCGCGGCGATCCGTTGCTGCTCATCGCCGGATTCGGCTGCGATCGCACGATCTGGTCGTTTGTCCGGCCGGCGCTGGCCGAGCGGTTCCGGGTGATCACCTTCGACAATCGCGGCATGGGGCGATCGTCGGGCGGCGATGCGCCCTTCTCGATCCGCGACCTTGCCGACGACGCGGCGGCGCTGCTCGACGCGATCGGCCTCGACGGCGCTAGTCCGACCGTGCATGTCGCGGGCCATTCCATGGGCGGGTTGATCGCCCAGGAGCTGGCGCTGGCGCGCCCGCGGCAGGTTCGCAGCCTGATGCTGCTCTCCTGCGGCACGCGGATCGACGAGCGCGGGCGGACGATCATCTCGTCGTGGGGTGAGCTCGCACGACTCGTCGAGCCGGCGACCGCGGTGCGGCTGGCCGCGCCGTGGATCTACACCCGGGCCTTCTTCGCCCGGCCCGGCGCACTCGATGGCCTCATCAGGTCGGTCGTCGAGAGTCCGTTCCCCCCGACACCCGAGGCGCTCCTGCACCAGAGCCGGGCGGTCTGCGCATGCGACATCGGCGACCGCGCGGGAGCGATCGGCTCTCCGACGCTCGTGCTCGTCGGCCGCGACGATCTCCTGTCGACGCTGGCGCAATCCGAGGCGCTCGCGCGGACCATCGAGGGCGCCGAGCTTGTCGTCCTCGATGGGACGGCGCACGGCCTGCTGGTCGAGTCGCCGGATGCGGTCTCGGGCGCGATGCTTGAGTTCCTTGCGCGCGTGGCGGCTGGTCGCTCCGGCGCGCAGTGATCGGCGCCGCCGTTCGCGACTGCGCAGCCGAACCGGCGCCGACCACGCCGCGGTTGCCGCTGATCGTCGCGATCACGCCGAAGGGCGCTGCCGCACGCCCTGCCCAACGTCGCGGGAAGCGCAGGGTCCGGATAGGCTCTCGTCGCGCATGCGGTGCGTGTGGAGGCGCGGGCCACGTGTCGTGGCGCGGGCCACTTGGAGGGTTTGGCGCGAGGTGACCGGCGATCCGATCCAGAATCCGCTCGCGCCGAAGAAGCTCTCCCGTTGGCTTCCGGCGCTCGACTGGCTCCGCCGCTGCGACGGGCGCGTGCTCCGCGCCGACATGATCGCCGGCCTGACGCTCGCCGCGTACATGATTCCCGCCGCGATCGGCGATGCGTCGCTGGCGCGGCTGTCGCCGGAGGCCGGCCTGTACGCGTGCATGCTCTCCGGGCTCGTCTTCTGGCTCCTGTGTGGTTCGCGCCACACCACGGTCAGCGTCACCTCCACCATCTCGCTGATGATGGGAACGTCGCTCGGAGCGCTCGCCGGCGGCGACGCCTCGCGATTCGGCGCCCTCGCGGCGTGCACCGCGCTCCTGGTCGCCGCCCTGGCGTTCGGAGCGTGGCTCGCCAGCGCAGGGTCGCTCGTGAACTTCGTCTCCGAGACGGTGATGCTCGGGTTCAAGCTCGGTGTCGGCCTCACGCTCGCCAGCACCCAGCTTCCGAAGCTGCTCGGCGTCAGCGCGGCGCATGGCGACTTCTGGCAGTGCTCGTATCACCTCGTCTCGCATCTCGGCGAGATCAATCCGGTCTCGATGACGGTCGGGCTGGCGGCGCTCGCGCTGCTCGTCGTGGGAAAGGTCTTCCTCGCGAACAAGCCGGTCGCGCTTGTCGTGGTGGTCGGCGGGATCCTCGTCGCGAGCGCGGCGGGGCTCGAGTCCCGCGGAGTGAAGATGCTCGGCGAGGTCCCGCAGGGACTCCCGTCGCTCGGGCTGCCCGCCGTGACGTGGGCCGATCTCAACGATCTCCTGCCGCTCGCGATGGCCAGTTTCCTGCTCGGCGCCGTCGAGACCACGGCGATCGGGCGGATGTTCGCCGCCAAGCACCGCGGCCACCTGGACGCCAATCAGGAGTTCCTGGCGCTCGCGGGCGCGAACCTGGCGGCGGGGCTTGGACAGGGACTGCCGGTGAGCGGCGGCATGTCGCAGTCGCTCGTGAACGAAGGCGCCGGTGCGCGCTCGCCGCTCTCGGGTCTCGTGGCGGCGATCATCGTCCTGCTGGTCGCGCTCTTCCTGTCGGGCATGCTTCGGACCCTGCCGCAGCCCGTCCTCGCCGCCATCGTCCTCATGGCGGTGCTGGGGCTGGTCAAGGTGTCGGTCCTAAGGCATCTGTGGCGCACCGATCGACCGGAGTTCACGATCGCGCTCGTGGCATTGGGTGGTGTGCTCACGTTCGGATTGCTGCGCGGGGTCCTGATCGGCGCGGTCATCTCGATGCTGCTGCTGATTCGCCGAGCCTCGCGACCGCACGTGGCGTTCCTCGGCCGCATCCCGGGCACCCGCAGGTTCTCCGACATCGATCGCCACCCCGACAACGAGCCCATCCCGAGCATGATGATCTTCCGGCCCGAGTCCAGCGTCGTCTATTTCAACGCGGAACATGTGCGCGACGTGGTGCTGGCGAGGGTTCGCGCCACCGCGCCGCCGCGCACCGTCCTCTGCGACCTTTCGGCGGCCCCGCACGTCGATCTCGCGGGCGCGGAGATGCTGAGGTCGCTCCATGGCGAGCTGGCCACCCTCGGATCGCAGCTTCGGATCGTCGAGGCCCGATCGGCCGTTCGCGACAAGCTCCGCGTGGAGGGCCTCGAGGAGCACATCGGGCGCATCGACCGGTTCACCTCGGTGGCCGACGCGGTGGACGCGCATCAAGAGCCCGCGTCGACGGACGTTCCCGAGAAGACCAACTGACCGTCGAAGGGACGCACCCGTGCGGGCTCCCATCGTCGCTGCGCCGTACGCTTCCGCCCATGTCCGTCGCGCGCATCCTCACGAAGATCGTCGCCACGCTTGGCCCGGCGTCGTCGGATGACGTCACGATCGAGAAGCTGGTCGAGGCCGGCGTCGGCGTCTTCCGGTTGAACTTCAGCCATGGATCGCTCGACGATCACGCGAAGCGCCTCGCGGGGGTCCGGCGCGTCTCGGCCAAGCTCGGCCGCGTCGTCGGCGTCCTCGGCGACCTTCAGGGACCGAAGATCCGCGTCGGACGCATCGACGGTGGCGGCGCCTCGCTCGCGGTCGGCGACGAGGTCCACTTCGTCCGTGGCGACCTCGTCGCCGAGAGCGCTGCGCGCCCGCTCAGGCTGGCCAGCACGTATGCGCGGCTCGTCGACGATGTCCGGCCCGGCGAACGGGTCCTGATCGACGACGGCAGCGTGCGGCTGCTCGCGGCGGCGCACGACGGAGAGACGCTGCGCTGCCTGGTCACGACGGGGGGAACGATCTCCTCCGGCAAGGGGATCAACCTGCCGGAATCGCAGGTGACGGCGACCGCGCTGAGTGAGCGCGACCTCGTGTGCGTGGCGTGGGCGGTGGAGCACGAGCTCGACTACCTCGCGCTCAGCTTCGTGCGCTCGGCCGGGGAGATCATCGACCTGCGGCTGCGGATCGGGACGGGCGTCCGGCTGCCGATCGTGGCCAAGATCGAGCGACCGGAGGCGGTCGAGGAGATCGAGCCGATCGTCGAGGCGTCCGACGCGATCATGGTGGCGCGCGGAGATCTTGGCGTGGAGATGGACTTCGCGAAGGTGCCGCTGGTGCAGATCCGGCTGGTCGAGGCGGCGCACGCCGCGGGCAAGCCGTGCATCGTCGCCACGCAGATGCTCCAGTCGATGATCGACGCGCCGATGCCGACGCGCGCCGAGGCGACCGACGTCGCCAACGCGATCCTCCAGGGCGCCGACGCGGTGATGCTCTCGGGCGAGACGGCGGTGGGGAAGTGGCCGGTCTTGACGGTGGAGACCATGCGCCGGATCGCCGCGGAGGCGGAGCGGTTCGCGGCGGAGCGCTCCGCGCGCGGCGCCGGCCATCACGCGGCGCCGGCCAAGCTCGTGGCGACGGGCTACCGCACCGCGGCGCTCGCCCATGGCGTCTGGTACATGGCCTGCGACAACCGCGCCACGTGCGTGGTGGTCTGGTCGCAGCAGGGGGGCGGAGCTCGCTACCTCAGCCAGAACGACTTCGCGATTCCCATCGTCGCCTTCAGCAGCGACGAGCGCGCCGTGCGGCGCATGACGCTGCTGCGCGGCGTCTTCCCCGCCCGGCTGGACCCGCCGGCGACGGTCGCCGCGTGGCGGGCCGCGGCCGCGGAGCATCTCCGTCGGGGCGGCTTCGCGAAGCCGGGCGATCGCGCGGTGCTGGTCTTCGGCGAGCCGCTTGGCGTGGCGGGGGTGACGGACAGCGTGGCCCTTGTCGAGGTGTGATCGCGGAGCGCTCAGCCGCGCCTGGGCATGATCGTCGGAACGACCTGCCGGCCGTGGCGCCGGTAGATCGCGAAGTCGGCGTCGAGCGTGACGATCGTCGCCTTGGGGTCGAGCTCGGTCATGCGGACGAGGCACGCGTCGGCGAAGGACATCGGCACCGCCGCGTACTTGCGCATCAGGTTGCCGATCGCATCCTCCTCCCCGGCGAGCCGGAAGATCGGATCGAGCACGCCTCGCTCGACCAGTGCGATGACGGCGGCGGGGCCGTCTTGCTGCCCGCGCAGCAGGAAGCACGCCTCGGAAACCACCGCTTCACAGGTGAGCAGGGGCGGATCGACCTCCGCGAGGAGCTCGCGGATCCACGCATGGTGCCGCTCGCGCGCGTTGAGCCACGCGACGAGCGGTCCGGTGTCGACCACCAGGCGGGTCACCGCCCGTACCCGCGAAGGTGCCTCGGGTTCGTCGCGAGATCGCGCGGTCCGCGCACCGAGCCGACGAGGTCGCCCGCGAGGGCGCCGGCGGATCGCTTCGCCGGGCGGGCGAGCGACTCGACCGCCTCGCGGAGCAGCGCCGACCTGCTCGTTCGCCGGGATCGGGCCAGCTCCGACAATCGTCGATCGAGCACGGAAGGGAGCTTGAAGGAAACGACGCGCATCGCTTCGGTGGCCATCTGGGTATTCACCTCCAGCATCGATCGTATGACGCACGGATCGCGGCGGCAACGTCGCGGGTTCGCCAGCGCTCCAACGAAAACGCCCCGCGCCGGGGTCGGCGCGGGGCGTGGTGTCGTGTCTCCGCGGCGCGGAACGTGTCGTCCGCGCGTGGCGTCGTCGGTCAGCAGGGACCCCAGCCGGCGAGCAGCGTGCCGAGATCGGCGCCGTCGACGATGCCGTCGTTGTTGAGATCCGCGTTGCCCGTTCCGCCCCACTGCGAGAGGAGCAGTCCGAGGTCGGCGCCGTCGGTCTGGCCGTCGCCGTTGAGGTCGGTGAGGCACGCCGGCGTGTCGCAGGCGTCGCCCACGCCGTTGCCGTCGCTGTCCTCCTGGCCGGGGTTGGCCACGTCGACGCAGTTGTCGAGGTCGTCGATCACGCCGTCGCCGTCGGTGTCGGCCTCGCACGCGTCGCCGATTCCATCGCCATCCGCATCGGCCTGGTCGGCGTTGGGCGTGTTGACGCAGTTGTCGACCACGTCGAGCACGCCGTCGCCATCCGTGTCCTGGCACGCATCGCCGACGCCGTCGCCGTCCGAGTCGGCCTGGTCGGCGTTCGCGGTGGTGACGCAGTTGTCCACGCAGTCGGCGACGCCGTCGCCGTCCTGGTCGAATCCCGGGAGTCCGTTCGGACGGCCGAGATCGAGCCCCTGTCCGGGGAAGAGCGCTGGAATCGAGCCCTCGCCCCAGCCGAACGTGAAGCCCGGCGACCAGAGGTAGGGGCCGCCCGGATTCGTGCCCGTCACGTCGCCACCGGCCCAGCCGAGCTCGGTCGCGCCGTCGCACGCGAAGACGCGGTAGAGCGCATCGGGTGTGAATCCCGTGAACGGTCCGTAGTCGCCGAATGATCCGAGCTGGCTCGCGTAGCTGAAGTTCGAGACGCCGTCGTTCTCGCGGATGCCGACCGCGTCGAGCACGGTGAGCGTGGCGAAGCTGGCGTCGGCGATGCCGTCGTTGTCGCCGTCGATGTCCGTGTTGATCGCCGGGGCGAGCCCATAGGCGAGCACGAACGTGTTCGAGCCGTTCTCGAAGTTGGGATTGAACGAGAGCGTGACGATCGTGGTGCCAGCGTCGGGGCCCGGCGCGATGACTCCCGCGCCGTCGCGGACGAGCACCAGCCCGTTGCTGCCCGTGGTCACGCCGTTGAGCGAGATGCGCTCGTCGACGGTGCCCGCGCTCGTCCCGTCGCCGTCGATGGTGATGATCCACCAGCCGTCGAGCGAGGTGTTCGGCGGGCCCTTGATCTCGATCGACTCCTGTCCGTCGTCGTTGCCCGGCGGATTGAGGAGGATCTCGGTGAAGATCACGACATCCGTGACGCCGTCGCCGTTGTTGTCCGGCGCGTTGTCGCAGACGTCGCCGACACCGTCGCCGTCGCTGTCGGCCTGGTCGGCGTTCGGGACGAGGTCGCAGTTGTCGAGGTCGTCGATGATCCCGTCGCCGTCGCTGTCGGGCTCGCACGCGTCACCGACGCCGTCGCCATCCGCGTCGGCCTGCGAGGCGTTGGCGATGGCGAGGCAGTTGTCGCACGAATCGCCCACGCCGTCGCCGTCGCCGTCGAGCTGGTTCGGGTTGGCGGTGTTGACGCAGTTGTCGCACGCGTCGCCGACACCATCGAGGTCGGCGTCGGCCTGGTCGGGATTCGGCGTGTTGATGCAGTTGTCGCGCGAGTCGGCGACGCCGTCGCCGTCGGTGTCGGTGAGCGCGTCGCACGCATCGCCGATGCCGTCGCCGTCGGTGTCCTCCTGGCCGGGGTTCGAGACGCGCGGGCAGTTGTCGATGAAGTCCGGCACGCCGTCGCCGTCGGTGTCGACGGGCGAATCGCACGCGTCGCCGATGCCGTTGCCGTCGGAGTCGCTCTGGTCCGCGTTCGCGACGAACGGGCAGTTGTCGTTCTCGTCGAGCACGCCGTCGTTGTCGTCGTCGGGATCGCAGGCGTCGCCGAGCGCGTCGCCGTCGTTGTTGGCCTGGTCGCCGTTGGCGACGAAGGGGCAGTTGTCGCTCGCGTCGGGGACGCCGTCGTTGTCATCGTCCGGATCGCACGCGTCGCCGAGGCCGTCGCGGTCGTTGTCCTCCTGGCCGGGATTCGCCACCGACGGGCAGTTGTCGGTCGCGTCGGGAATGCCGTCGCCGTCGGCGTCGGGGGCCTCGTTGCAGTCGGGCGTGCCGTTGCCGTTGAGGTCGTCGCCCTGCTCGCGGTTGATGTTGCCCAGGTCAAGCGTCTGGCCGGGAACGAGCGCCGGAATCGGCGGCGTGCCCCAGCCGAAGGTTTGCGCGGGGTTCCAGACGTAGGGGCCGGGGCTCGTGCCCGTGACGATGCCACCCGCCCAGCCGATGAGCGAGCCGTCGCAGGCGATCACGCGGTAGAACGCGCCGGGGTTGAAGGCGAACGGACCGACGTCCACGCCGCCGAGCTGGCCCGCGTACGAGACGTTGATGCCTGCGTCGTTCTCGCGGAAGCCGAAGGCGTCGACGACGGTGAACCCGTTGAGCGCGCCGACGTCGAGCACGCCGTCGTTGTCGCTGTCGAGGTCGGCGTTGAGCGCCGGCGGCGTGCCGAAGCCGAGGATGTAGGTGTTCGAGCCGTTCTCGATGTCGGGGTTGAAGTCGAAGACGACGACGCTTGTCGCGGCGGCCGGCGCCGGCAGCAGCACGGTGGCGGCGTCGCGGATGAGCAGCAGGCCGTTGCTGCCGGTCGAGTACGAGCCAAGGTTCAGGACGACATCGACGCTGCCGGCACCGGAGCCGTCGCCTTCGATGGCGAGCAGGTAGTAGCCGGCCAGCGACGCGCTCGCCGGACCACTGATCTCGATCCCTTCCTGGCCCTGATCGGCACCCGGCGGATTGATGAAGAGTTCGCTCAGCGCGAACTGGCCCTGGGCCACGCTGGCGCAGACGCCGGCAAGCAGTCCGGCTGCACCCGCCAAGGGTGCGAGACGTCGGTTTCGTTGCATGTGTTGGTCTCCTTCCTCGGGCGGCTCCCAGCCGTCCGCAGGAGCGAGCAGGATCCCCGTTCGCGGTTCGGGAGGGAAGGGCCGGAGCGCTCGGATTCCGCGAAGAGGTTGGCGAGAGGGGGGAAGTCGGCGAAGTGGCGGGAGTCGGGGCGGGGAGTTGGGAGCCGGAAACCAGTAACCAGGAACCAGTAACCAGGAACTCGGAATCAGGAATCAGGAGTCGGGGACGCTGGTGGAGGGCGGGTGGACTGTGAAGATGCCGGGGCTGGCTTGCCCCTGGCGGATGGGTGTGCGTGTCTGGGGTGCGCGCGCGTGGCCCGCCCGACGGACACGCGTCCGTTGGCGCGCGGCGCCGGCTTGCCCGGTCGCTTGTGCCGGCCGGGCTCACGAAACGACAACGCAACGTCCGGACCATTCGCAACGGAGCGCGGCGAAGGTGGTCGTCTCCGACGGACCGCTCGGACCGTCCCGGAACCCACACAGGAGACCACACATGCTCACCCCTCGCGTCATCACCGCCGCGCTCGCGGCCGCGTTCGCGTGCACCGCGGCCAACGCCCAGTTCGTCCTCACCGAGATCCTCGGCAATCCGCCGGGCAACGACGACGGCCAGGAGTCGATCGAGCTTCAGGGACCCGCCAACGCATCGCTCGCCGGCTTCTGGTTCATCACCATCGATGGCGACGGCAGCAACGCCGGCACCGTCGACGAGCGCATCGATCTCGGGGCGATCACCACGGGAAGCAACGGCCTCGTGCTCCTGCGCGACGGCACCGGCGTGATCGCGCCGCGCCCGGCCGCGGCGACCACCGTCGTCGTGCTCTCGTTCAATCCGAACATCGAGAACGGATCCAACACCTTCGTGCTCGGCTTCGGCACGGCGCCGGCGATCAACTTCGACTTCGACACCAACAACGACGGCATCATCGACAACCTGCCGCCGAACTTCACGGTCGTCGACGCCGTGGGCGTGGTGGAGAACGACGGCCCGAACAACTTCGCGTATGCGACGCAGCTCGGATTCCCCGCCGACTTCGGACCGTTCGGCTTCACGCCCGACGCGGTCTACCGAGTCTTCGCGTGCGACGGCACCATCCTCGGCTGGGTTGGCGGCGATGTGCTCGGCACGAATCCCGGCGGTCCGTACACATGGGATCCCGCGCAGAACTTCGGCTTCGGCAGCGGCTTCATCCCGGCGCTGGCGCCGGGACAGGGGCTCGATCTCGGGTCTCCGAACCTGCTGCCCGGCCTGGACGTGAACGGCAACGGCGTTCCCGACTCGTGCGAGCCGGCGTGCCCGTTCGATCTCAACGCCGACGGCGTGGTCGACGGCGCCGATCTCGGCATCCTGCTCGGCGCGTGGGGCGGCGCCCAGGTCGGCGACCTTGACGGCAACGGCGTCGTGGATGGCGCCGACCTCGGCCTGCTGCTCGGCGCGTGGGGTCCGTGCGCGGCGTGATCGGACTTCGGCGACGAGATCGAGCTCTCGACCGCGGGGACGCAGGCGACGCGTGATGCCTGCGTCCCCGCGGTGGACGAGAGCCGCGTCGCCCTCGCGGGTATCGTGTTCGTCGCCGCGCTGCGCGGTGTGCGACGACTCCATGCATGCGGCCATCCTCTCCATCGGCGACGAGATCACCGTCGGGCAGCAGCTCGACACCAACTCGATGTGGCTGAGTGGCGAGCTCGTGGCGCTTGGCTGCGTGCCGGTGGAACATCGCACCGTGGCCGACGATCGCGCGGCCATCGCGTCGGCGCTGCGCGAGCTTGGCCGACGTGCATCGCCGCCGATCGACGCGATCGTCGCGACGGGCGGCCTCGGGCCCACGCTCGACGACCTCACGCGCGAGGCGCTCGGCGACGCGATCGCGCCAGGCGAGGCCCTCGTCGAGGACGAACGGGCGCGAGCGCACCTCGCGCGGTGGCTCGCGGGGCGCGGGCGAAGCATGCCGGCGAGCAACTGGCGGCAGGCGCTGCGCCCGCCGACGGCGCGCATGCTCGACAATCCCAACGGGACGGCGCCGGGACTCGCCGGCGAGCTTCCTCGCGCCGACGCCTCGTCGTGCGCGATCTTCTGCCTGCCCGGTCCGCCACGCGAGATGCAGCCGATGTTCCGCGATCACGTGGCGCCGGTTCTGCGCGAGCGTGCGAAGGGCGCCGTCGTCCTGACCGCGACGGTCATGCAGGTCGGCCTCGGCGAATCGCCCGCCGCCGAGCTGCTCGGACCACTGATGGAGCGCGGCCGCAGCCCGAGCGTCGGCACCACGGCCTCCGGCGGCATCGTGAGCGCCCGCGTGCGCGTGGAGGCATCGGCGGACGACGCCTCGCGGGCCGCGGGAAAGCTGAGCGAGACGGTGGAGGCCATCTGCGATGCGTGGCGGCCGTACGTCTTCGCCGTGCATCCGGCCGGTCTGGCGGGCCGCGACCTCGGCCTCGGCGTGCACCGCTCGGAAGTCGCATCGGGAACGGTCGCCCTGGCGGCATCGCTCGGCTCGCTCCTCGTCGCACGCCGCGCGATGCTGGCCATCGCCGAGAGCTGCACCGGAGGATTGCTCGGCGCAACCATCGTCGATCTCGCGGGCAGCAGCGACTTCCTCGCGGGCGGCTTCGTGACCTACAGCAATCACCTGAAGACGTCGCTGCTCGGCGTGCCGGCGGAATCGATCGCGGCGCATGGCGCCGTGAGCGAAGCGGTTGCGCGGGCGATGGCCCTCGGCGCCCTGGCGCGAACGGGCGCCGCGTGTGCGCTGTCGATCACCGGCGTCGCCGGTCCCGGCGGTGGCACCGACGCGAAACCCGTCGGCACGGTCTTCATCGCGTCGGCCGTTCGATCGATCGATCGCGCGACGGACGAGTCCGGCGGCGCGGCCGGCGCCGGAGATGGCCCGCCCGACGTTCGTGTGCGACGCTTCCGCTTCACCGGCGATCGCCGCGATGTTCGCGAGCGCGCCGTGGTGATGGCGATGCAGATGCTGCGGCTGCAATTGATCGACCGCGGCGAGGCGACGTTGCTGTGGGAAGTGCAGGAGGGATTGCGCCGCGCCTGATCTGGACTCCAGCGGGGCTTCGCGCGTCGAGCACTGGCCCACTGTTCTCCCGTCCACTGCGCCACTGCCGGGCGGGATCGGGCGCTTGGTCGAGCCCGAGAATCGGCTGGAATCCACGTGAGAACCCGGGCACCGACGATGCCGATCGAACCTCGCCACGAACGACCGGCTCCATCGACGACGACGCCTCCGCGGACGTTCATCGCCGTTGGAAGCAACCTGGGCGATCGGCGCGCGACGATCGAGGCGGCGCTGGCGGAGCTTGGTGCCGTGCCGTCCATCACGGTGGTGCGCCACAGCCGGCTGATCGAGACGGCCCCGGTCGGGCCACCGGGGCAGGGTCCCTATCTCAACGGCGCGGCCGAGCTGCGCACGGCGATGACCCCGCGCGCCTTGCTGGCGACGATGCTCGAGATCGAGGCTCGGCACGGGCGGCGGCGGCGCGACGGCGAGCTCGACGGACCGCGCACGCTCGACCTGGACCTCCTGCTCCACGGCGATGCGATCATCGACGAGCCCGGCCTGCGCGTCCCGCATCCGCGCATGCACGAGCGCCGCTTCGTCCTGGAACCCCTCGCCGAGATCGCGGCGGAGGTCCTTCACCCGGTGGCCAATGCCCGCGTAGCATCACTCTTGGCGCGGCTCGGGAAGGCGTCGGCGGACCAGCACCATGGAATGCCGCCGCTTGGGCCGTGTTGACACCCTTGACGCGTCGAAGCCCCCGTGCCGCGCGTCCGTCTGACGGGCGACCATCCCGTCACCCTTGGAGATATTCATGACTCGTTTCGCCGTCCGGTCCGGTGCCTTGCTGGGCCTCGCGTCTGTGCTTGCCGCCGGTGTCGCCGCCACCCTGTGGGCCCAGGGCGCTCCGCCAGCCGCCGTGCCACCGGCAGCGCCGCCAGCCGCGCCCGCAGGCGGCGCTCCCGTTGCGCCGGCCGTCGCCGCACCCCCGGGCGCCAAGCCCGCCGACACCGCGCCGCCCGTCGCCATCGACGCATCCTTCACCGCCGACGACCGCAACGAGGCGGCGATCAAGGCCGGCAAGGAACTCGTCGCGAAGGTCGCCGAGGCGTATCGGAAGGCGCCGACGCTCAGCGACACGATCGTGATCGAGGCCGTCACCCCGCGCGGGCCGCAGACGGAACAGCTTGCGGTGCAGTTCGGCGCGGGCAAGGAAGCGCGCGTGCAGGTCTCCGACATGACCATCACGGTCGTCGGCGGCAGGCTCTACATCGAGGCCTCCGCGATCTCCGACGAGCGATTCGTCGGCGCTCCGCTCAAGAACGACAGCTTGGCGGAGACCCTGCCGCCGGTCACCGACGGGCTGAACCTTCCGCTGCCGCACTTCGACCTGCGCTACGGCACGACCGATGCCGAGTGGCTCAAGGCCTTCTCGATGGGATCGCTCGAGAAGCTCGCGGTCGTCGGCCATCGCGTGAACGCCGACAAGGACGACGAGATCCTGTTCAAGGGCGACAACGGCATGAGCCTTGCTCGCGTGGACGGCACCAGCCGCCTGCTCGAGCGGCTCTCGGTCGACTTCCGTCCGCCGGATGCGCCGCCGGGATTCGGCATGGGCGTGAACCTCACGTTTGCGCCAAAGGTCGCGGAGAAGCTCGATCCGCCGATCACCTTCGATCCGGGCAAGCGCAAGGAGGTCGCCACGATGCAGGACCTGATGCGCAAGATCCAGATCGGCGACGCCGCGCCGGGCTTCGAGCTCAAGACGCAGACCGGCGAGACGGTCAAGCTCGCCGACCTGAAGGGCAGCGTCGTGGTCCTCGACATGTGGGCGACATGGTGCGGTCCGTGCCGGAAGGGGCTCCCGCTCGTGAACGACTTCGCCAAGTGGGCCGCCGAGAACAACAAGGCGGTGAAGGTCTTCGGCGTGAACGTCTGGGAGGCTCCGCCGGGCAAGATGAGCGACGCGGACAAGACCGCCAAGGCGACCGAGTTCTGGACCAAGCAGGGCTTCGCGTTCCCGACGCTGCTCGACCTCAAGGATGAAGTCTCCAACGCCTACGGCCCGAGCGGCATCCCGACGACGTTCATCATCGATCGCAACGGCAAGGTGGCGTTCGTGCACAGCGGCTTCTCGCCCGAGACGACGGACCTGTTGAAGACGGATGTCGAGTCGTTGCTGAAGTAGCGAGGATGGGAAGCGGGGGCGGAGTTGAGCGTCGGGCGTCGGGAACTGGGAAGTGGGAATTCGGAATTGGGAGTCGGGGACGCCCTTCGTTGGCGGTGGGGTTTCGAAGATGCCGGCGCTGGCGCCAGCCGTGGCGCCGGCGCTGGCGCCGGGTCTCCGTGCGCGCTGGGTACCGACGTGCCCATCGTGCACCTTCCTACGATCGCCCATGCATTCGACCGTCCTGCGCATCGTCGTCGCGGTCGCGATCCTGTTGTCGCCACGGGCGTGGGCCGCGCCCGACGACCCGGTCGCCGACCCGGCCGCCGAGAAGGCGTTCGCGGAGTTCGTCGCGGCGTATCGGGCGCTGCCTGCGGTGAAGGTCAAGACGACGGTCGCGGTCGGCGCCGGCGAGCACGGCGCCGAGTCGAAGGGGCAGCCGGTCGAGGCCGAGCTCGTGCATGGCGTGGTCGGCGGCAAGCCCGACGGCGCACGCAAGGGCGTCTTCAAGCTTCGCGGCTACACGATCTGGATCGGCGACGGCCAGATCGCGGCGGTGCACGAGAGCAATCCCGACACCTACCTGAGGACTCCCGACGGCGGCTCGCCCTTCTACGCGCTGCTCAGCGCCTTCGTCGACCTGCCCTTCCCCGATCTCGCGCTCGCGTTCGGCGAGACCGATCCGACCGAGCTGGTCATGCAGCTCAACCCGAAGGCGCCCAACGTCGTGCCGACGGCGGTGGTGAACGAGCAGGTCGAGGGCAAGGAACGGCGCACGTTCAAGCTCACGGCCGAGCACGAGTCGATCGACCTCGTCGTCGATCCGGCAACCAACCTGCCGCAGTCGATGGTGGTGAGGATCACCGGCGGAACGCTGGTTCCGGCCGGGGCCACGCTCACCTACACGCACACCTTCTCGTACGAGATCCCGAAGGCGCCCCTCGCCGAGGCGGACTTCGCGTTCGATCCCGGCAAGCGGCAGAAGGTCGACCTCATGCCGGCGCTCGTGAAGCGACCCGAGCCAGGCGCCGCCGGCGAGAATGGCGAGCCGCGCCACGCGCTCGTCGGCAAGCCGCTGCCGCCGCTGCTGCTGCCGCTCCTCGACGATGGCGTCCTCGACACCGCGAAGATGAAGGGCCGCGTGCTCGTGCTCGACTTCTGGGCGACCTGGTGTGGTCCGTGCAAGGCGGCGCTTCCATCGCTGCACCAGATCGCTGCCGACTTCCGGAGGCAGGATGCGCCCGTCTCGTTCTACACCGTCAACGTCTTCGAGCAGGAGTAGCAGCTCGACAAGCGCCGCGAGCAGATCGGCGATCCCCTGGAAGGCCGGTAGCTACTTCATCGCTGCCCGGGGTTCGCGCTCGATCTCGACGTATGCCGGGCAAGGCGTTCGATCCCTGGCATCCCGATGACGGTGGTCGTCCGCCTGGACGGAATCGTCCACTCCGTCCACGTCGAGCTCAGCGAGCGGCGCTCGTCGCGGACGTGAAGGGCGCGAGGACGAGTGCCTCGAGGCGATGATGCGGTGAAGCCCGGGTCGCCGAGGTGCAGGATGGCGCCGGGGACGACGGCAAGGCAGGCGAGCCGGGAACGAAGGACGGCGCGGCGAAGGACGCGGGTTGGCGCGAACGGGGCGAACGGATGCCGCTCTGGTATCGACGACGCTGGCCGGATTCGTGGCCCCGCACCCGCGGTGAACCACACACGCGTCGATCCTACGCCTGCCCGTTCTCCAGCCTCTTCCGACCCTGAATGCGCGCCGCCTGCGTGGCTCGACGGACTGCGGCGTGTCGCGGCAAGAGGGGGCTGGCCGTCACGCCGACCGGATGCTCTACGCGACCGACGCGCAGGACGACGAAGTCGAGCCGATCGGCGTCGTCGTGCCGGTGGACAACGCCGACGCCTGTGCGGCTGTGCGCGTTTCTATGCTGAACATGGCCTGCCGTTCACGCGCGGCGGAGGCACGCCGCTGGCGGGGCAGACGGTGAACGCCGCGGTGGTGCTCGATTTCTCCGCCAATTGCCGCGAGATCCTGGAGATCGACGCCACGCCGCGGATCGCCCGCGATCCAGCCGGGCGTGGTGCTCGACCAACTCAACGCGGCGTGCGCACCGCATGGTCTTCGTCTTCGCCGATGTCGCGACGAGCCCGCACGCGACGCTGGGAGGGATGATCGGCAACAACTCCGCGGGGCGCGTGGTCCATCCGCTATGGCCGGACGGTGGACATCTTCGCGCCGTCGAGGTGCTGCTGGCCAGCGGCGAGCGCCTGCGGTTCGACGAAAGCTGCCGCCGAGCGCTATCCGCGCGTGCGCGCCAAGCAGGGCGTCGCCGCCGTGGTGGGCCCGCTCGCGGGCGAGATCCGCCGACGTCGCGCATCCGACGGCATGTCGATGGATCTCAACCTCGACCTGATGCTCGACCAGATCGAGCGATCCGACGCACGGCACGCCTGGATCGCGTGGAACCTCGACGCCGATCTGCAGAGCAGGAACGCCAGCACCGTGGTCGAGGCCGAGGTCGGCCTCTGTTCCTCGGCTGCGGGGCAAGTGGCCGGCGATCGTCGGCTACGCGACGGTCGACGACGGCGTCATGACGCTGAAGGCGATCCTCGCGACCGATCCGGCGGCGGTCGAGCCTGCTCGACGACGCCGTCATCTCGATGGCCTCGCCAACGCCGAGAGTACGGCACTATGTCGACATCATGCCGAGGCCGAACAGGGCGATGTCGGCGCGGTCCTGTACGTCGAGTACTTCGCCGACGAGGCCGCGGCGATCGACGAGCCGCTCAGCGGCGCCTGCTGGATCGCTGCTGGCCGGGCGCGGCCATCTCGACGTACACCGACGCGTCCGCGACACAGGGTGAAGCGCGCGGGCGAGTTGCTGCTGCATGGCGTTCCCGGTGCGCAAGCCGATCACGTTCGTGGATAATACCGCCGTCGATCCCCCCTCCCGGCTTCCCGAGTTCAGGCGACTTCCGCCACCGTGGACTGTGCACGGCACCACGGCCGCGTACTACGCCCACGCCCTCGGTGGAGCTGCCCGTACATCCGGCTGCCTACCCTGCCCGCGCGACGCGGCGGACCTGCATCGATGGAGGCGATCGCGACGGAGGTCGCCGATCTGCTCAAGCGCTACGAAGCGCGCCCTCTCGGGCGAGCACGGCGACGTATGCGGTGCGCTCAGCCCTTCCCGGCGCCGCTATTTCGGCGATGCCATCTGCGACGCCTTTGCGGCGGTCAAGGCGATCTTCGATCCGGACGAAGCGCATGAATCCGGGCAACATCGTCTCGCCGGAGCTGGCCGCACCTGCAGTGCCCGGGCGACGCCTTCAGCAAGTCGCCACCGAGACCGTGTTCCGCTACGAGCGCGAGCATGGCTTCGAGCACGCCGTCGAGATGCAACGGCGCCGGCATTCCGCTGGCGGTCGCGCCGGGCGCGGGACGATGTGCCCGAGCTACCGCGCGCTCCTCGACGAGCCGCCACGCGACGCGCGGCCGCGGCAACGCCCTTCGGCTGGCGATCACGGGACAGCTTGGGGTGCCGCGGCGGGGAGCGGGCCTGGATGGCCTCGGCCGACTGGAGCGATCCCGAGACGCTCGAGACGCTGCGGCTCTGCCTCTGCAAGGCGTGCAAGACGGAGGCCTGGAGCAACGTCGACATCAGCAAGCTCAGGCGGAGTACCTCGCCGCGCAGCACTGGCGGCAAGCGCGGCGCGCCCTGCTGGAGCGCTCCGCGCAGTTCGACACGTGCGCTGAACCGGCTTGGAAGCGGGACGCACGCGATCGCGAACGCCATCAACGGCACGCGCATGCGCGCTGGCCGCGCGGCGACGATCGGCTCGCCGGGCTGGCTGATCCGGACCTCTCAGCGCTCGCTGCATGCGTGGTTCGCGGAGCGGAGGCGCTGCGGCTCGCGAAGGCCGCGTCGCGCCGCGTCGCTGCCATCGCCGGCGGCCGACGCCGATCGTCGTTCTTCCCCGACTGCTTCACCGTCCACAACGAGCCGCACACGCGCCGCGGCGATCCGCGTGCTCGAGGCCTCGGCCACCAGCGTCCTCCTTCCCGGCGAGCGCGGCACGGCGACGCTCACGGGCAGCGGCCGGGTGACGGGCTTCGGCGGCGTCGGGTGCTGCGGTCGATCGCCGACGTCGGCATGCCGTTCGAGGCGGCTCGATGTCGGCCGCAAGGCGACCGCGGCGGGCAAGCAGACCTGCCGGATGCACGCGGCCGTCGCGGTGGTCGGCTGCGAGCGAGCCAGTGGAAAGCGCCATCGGACGACTGGCTCGAGCTGCGCCTGACGTCGCCGCGCAGCGACGGCTCTTCGCGGGTCGCGCCGGGCGGCGACGCGCTGCGCCAACTCGCGTCGAAGACGTTCCTCGTCGAGGAGTTCGTGGAGCGGATCTGGGATGGGGCGGGACGGGTTGCTGCGGACCGCGCCCGCGGCAGCCCGGAGCGAGTTTCGGCCGTCGCGCCGGCCTCAGCCGCCGAGCCTGCGCTGCACGCTGGCGAACCCTCGCGTTCCGCGACCGACGGGAGCCCTTCGGCCGACAAGCGCCCGATCATCCTCCACGCCCACTGTCATCAGAAGGCGCTCTGGGGCGCCGAAACGAGCGCACGGCTTCTTCGGCGCATCGCCGGTCCTCGCCTCACCGTGCTCGAGAGCGGCTGTTGCGGCATGGCCGGCAGCTTCGGCTACACCGAGGACAAGTACCACCTGAGCATGGCCATCGGCGAACAGAGCGTCTTCCCACCGATCCGCGCCGCGACGGACGACGCGCTGGTCTGTGCGCCGGGGACGAGCTGTCGCCACCAGATCCACGACGGAACGGGACGGTGGGCGCTGCATCCGATCGAGGTGGCGGCCGATGTACTCGGGGTGTGACGGCACGCGCGGAGGGGTCCACGGCCGCCATCGCTTCGCGGCGATGTCATGCGCGTCCCCGTTGATTCTCGCGCCCCACCCAACCCAATTCCGCCGCAAGACGCCGATGTGGGCAAGGGGTGGAACGCATGGAGGTCTGCTGGAATCCGTATCACCATTCGGATGCAGGACGGCCGGCGCCCCATCGGCCCCTGCGTCAGCCACCACCCAGCGCCGCCCGCTCCTTCATGTCCTCGGCGATCGTCTCGACGATCGCCTCCTGGAGCTTCTTCGCCTTGGCGACGGCGCCGGGCTGGATGAGGTTGTTGCCGAGGACGCTGAAGCTGCGGCGTCGTCCATCGCTCGTGGTGACGAACCCGCTCAGGCAGGAGACGCCGTTGATGTAGCCGGTCTTGCATTGCACCGTGACGTCGCGGTCGAGCTTGCCGAAGCGGTTGCGGAGCGTTCCGCTCTCGCCGCCGACGGCGAGCGAGTCGACGAAGATCGATCCCAGGCGGGTGTCGCGATGGAACGTGTCGAGCCACGCCGTGACCAGCGAGGCGTTCACCCGGTTCTGTCGCGAGAGTCCCGAGCCGTCCGAGACGACGACGCCCTTGGTCAACGACGCGTCGTGAACCCGTCCGGCGAGCGCCGTGCGCACGGCCTCGGCGCCGGTCGACCACGAGCCGGGGCGACCGCTCGCCTTGCGGCCGGCGCGCTTGAAGAGCGACTCCGCGTAGAGGTTCTGGCTGTCGGTGTTGCAACGCTCGAGGACCGCGGCGATGGGCGTCTGGATGGTCGCGCCGAGCGGCGCGCCCCATGCTGCGCCGGCGGGACCGGCGAAGACTGGATCGTCGTTGCGGGCGACGCGCGCGGCGGCGACCGGGATGCCGGCGCCGCGGAGGCGATCGGCGAGGAGCTGGGCGAAGAAGAGCGGGGGATCGTGCAGGGGGATCTCGATCGGCTCGGCGACGTTGAACTTCACGTTGCCGTGGACCGAGTAGGCGTTGCGCTCCTCGTCGCGGACGACCCACACGCTCTGCTTGTCGGGCTTGCCGTTGCGGGTCGTCGCCTTGTTCTCGATCGAGATCCACGGGGCGCGCGGTCGAATGTCGGAGAGGTCCGGGCGCGGTCCGTTTCCGGGACGCGGCAGGAACTGGAGCAGGTTGGTCTGGAAGTTGAGTCCCGCCACCTCGGCGAAGGAACGCTGGTTCGACTGGTCCGCCGGCCACGACGGATGGAAGAGCTCGCGGGCGAAGACGCGGTCGTCGACAATGACCTCCTTGACCGACCTGATGCCCGCCTTCCTCGCCGCGTCCACCCAGAGTCCGACGAGATCGTCCGCGGTCATGCCGAGGCGCACCTGACCGTTCGAGTCGGTCCACGTCGTCTTCGCCAGCAGTTCAGGATCGGCCAGCGCCGGATCGCCGTCGCCGACCACCGCGATGACCGCGTCCCGGTCGCCTTCGATGCCCTTGGCGACGTCCCGCCGGACGAAGGCCTGCGTCCGGAAGGTGAAGTCCGGCCCGAGCGTGTGCAGCGCGGCGCCGCTCGTGAAGACCTTCATGTTGCTCGCCGGGATCATCGGCCGGTCGGCGTCCATCGCGACCAGCACGCGGTCGGTGTCGGCATCGCGCACGCAGACCGAGAGCGCCGCGTCCTTGAGCGCGGCGCGGTTCACCTGCGTGCGGATCTCGTCGGCGAGACCGGCGAACGAGCTCGATGCCAGCGCCAAGGCGAGCGCCATCGACGAGGCGGCCGCCGCGAGCGAGGCGGGAATCAGCGGCGATCGTGCGGGAATGTCGATGGGGGGGCTGGTCATGGAAGCGGCGGCGCGGCGTGGCGCGGATCGCCGGCGCGGAGGGGGCGCGGCCGAGGATCCTGCGGAACCCATGGTATCGGCCGGACGTGCCGCGACTGTTGAACGCAGCCATCTGCGGGCGGCGGACCGCTGGCCTGGTGCGCGCGGTCGTGGTCCAATGATGTCGGCGCCCCGCGCCGTCATCCGGAGCCGAACCATGTTCATCTTCCGTATCGCCATCGCGATCGTCTTCGCCGCCGTCGCCTCGCGCCTGGCGCCGCCGACATCCAAGCCGTCGTCGCCCCTGCCCCCGCCCACGCTTGCGCCGGCGGCCCCCGGCGCCGCGGCGCCCGCCGCGCCCGTGAAGCTCTTCTACTGCACGCAGAGCGCCGGCTTCCGCCACGACGTGCTGCCGGAGACGCGCGAGATCGTCAAGAAGCTCGGCGACGATCTCGACTGGCTCGACGTGACGATCAGCGACGACGTGAAGGACCTCACGCCGGACGTGCTCAGGTCGATCGACGTGCTCATGCTCTACACCACGGGCACGCTGCCCATGAGCGACGAGCAGAAGGCGGCGCTGAAGGCGTTCGTCGAGCGCGGCGGCGGCATCGTGGGGATCCATTCCGCGAGCGACACGTTCCACGACTGGGACTGGTTCGTCGAGACGATCGGCGGCGAGTTCGACGGCCATCCGTGGCACGAGAAGGTCGCCATCGTGGTGCTCGACAAGGACCATCCGGCCGTCCGCCACCTCGCGCCACGGTTCGAGATCACCGACGAGATCTACCAGTTCAAGCGGCTCAACGACCGCCGGAACACGCTCATGGCGCTCGACACCACCAGCGTGACGCACGACTCCGATCCACAGCGCGCGTATCCGCTGGCGTGGACGCTGAACTTCGGCAAGGGTCGCGTCTTCTACACGGCGCTTGGCCATCGGTCGGAGGTGTGGCGCGACAAGCGTTTCATCGACCACCTGCTCGGTGGCGTGAAGTGGGCGGCGGGGCGAGGCGGGTAGCGCGCCGCGGCCACGTCCAACGTCCCATGTCCCACGTCCCATGTCCGCCGACGCGCGACGCATCCTCGAGCTCCGCGAGCTGCTTGGCCGTGCGAATCGCGCGTACTACGTCGACGCCGCGCCGATCATGCCCGACTCGGAGTTCGACGCGCTCCTGACCGAGCTGGCGACGCTGGAGTCGAAGCATCCGGAGCTGGACGATCCGGACAGCCCCGCGCGGCGCGTCGGCGGCGCGCTGCTCGACGGCTTCGCGACGGTGCGGCACGCGTCGCCGATGCAGTCGATCGACAACACGTATTCGATCGCCGACCTTCGGGCGTGGGGCGAGCGCGTCGTGCGCGGGCTGGGCGCGGCGCCGGAAGACGAAGCACACGGCGCCATGCCCGGGCTGCCGTTCGAAGGCTCATCGCCGGAGGCCGACGCTCCGCGCAAGCAGGGTTCGCGGGCGCGCGATCCGGCGCGCGGACCGGGCGCTCCGGCGGTGCGGTTCGTCTGCGATCCGAAGGTCGACGGCGTGGCCATCTCGCTGCGCTACGAGGGGGGCCGGCTCGTCCAGGCGGTGACGCGCGGCGACGGCGAGAAGGGCGACGATGTCACCGCCAACGTGCGGGCGATCCGGGCCGTTCCCCTGGTCCTGTCGCAGCCGGAGGGCGCCGGCGCCAGGCGCGGCGGCGCCGGGCGATCGCTTCCGCAGCTCGTCGAGATCCGCGGCGAGATCTACATGCCCAACGCGGAGTTCGAGCGCATCAACCGCGAGCGCGAGCGGGAGGGCGAGCCGCTCTTCGCCAACGCCCGCAACTCGACCGCCGGGACGCTCAAGAACCTCGATCCGGGCATCGTGGCGTCGCGCCGGCTCGCCTTCGTGGCCCACGGCCGCGGCGAGGTGCGCGGCGCCGAGGTGGAGTCCTATTCGCAGTTCATGGATCTCGTGCGCCGCTGGGGCGTGCCGACGAGCCGCCTGGCGCGCACATGCGACACCATCGACGAGGTCGTCGCCGCCGTCGAGTCGTTCGGCGCCGGGCGATCGTCGCTTCCGTACGGCGTCGACGGCATGGTGGTCAAGGTCGATCGCTTCGACCAGCAGGAGCGGCTCGGCTCGACGAGCAAGGCGCCGCGCTGGGCGATCGCGTTCAAGTACCCGGCCGAGCAGGCGCGCACGAAACTGCTCAAGGTCGAGTGGCAGGTCGGGAAGGGAGGCACGCTCACGCCGCGGGCGACCATGGCGCCGGTCTTCGTCGCGGGAACGACGGTGCAGCACGCGACGCTTCACAACATCGAGGAGATCCGCCGCAAGGACATCCGCGTGGGCGACACCGTCGTGATCGAGAAGGCGGGGGAGATCATTCCGCAGGTCGTCCGCCCCATCGTCGAGGAGCGCACCGGGCGCGAGGCGCCGATCGAGCCGCCGGCCCGCTGTCCGGCGTGCGACGGCAACGTCGAGCAGGACGGCCCCAAGCTCTTCTGCGTGAACCCGGAGTGTCCGGCGCAGTTCCGCGAGAAGCTCAAGTGGTTCGTCGGCCGCGACCAGATGGACATCGACGGCATGGGCGAGAAGCTCGTCGATCAGCTCTGCGACAAGGGACTCGTCGGCCACTTCGCGGACATCTTCGCGCTGACGCGCGAGCAGCTTCTCGGCCTCGAGCGCATGGGCGAGAAGTCGGCGGACAACCTCGTCGCGGCGCTCGCGGAGGCGCGCGGCCGCGGATTGGCCCGCGTGCTCGCGGGCCTTGGCATCCGGCACATCGGCGCCACCGCCGCCAAGACGCTCGCGCGCCGTTTTCCCGACGCCGACGCGCTGCTCGCGGCGTCGCGCGACGATCTGGAGGCGCTGCCGGACTTCGGCGAGGTGACCGCGGCGGACCTGCACGAGTACCTCCAGTCGGCGCCGGCCCGCGAGACGTTTCGCCGGCTCGCGCGCGCAGGGGTGACGCTGACGAGCCCGCTCTACCGACCGCCATCGGAGTCGCCGCGCGCCGGTTCGAGCGACGCGCAGGCGAGGGGCGTCGAGGTTCCGGACGGCGCCCCGACGGCGCTGTCGGACCCGTCGTCGGGGCCGTTCGCGGGCAAGACGATCGTGCTCACCGGGACGCTGGAGCGCTACGAGCGGAGCGAGCTCCGCGACCTGCTCGAGTCGCTTGGAGCGAAGGTGACGGGCAGCGTGTCGAAGAAGACGGATCTGGTGATCGCCGGCGAGAGCGCCGGCTCGAAGCTCGACAAGGCGAGGGAGCTCGGCGTCGAGGTGTGGGACGAGCCGGCGCTGTTGAAGGCGCTGGCCGTGGAGGGCCGCGGAGGGACGCGGAGGAGTGGTTAGCCGCGGAGGGCCGCGGAGAGGCGCGGAGGAGAAATCAGCCGCGGAGGGCCGCGGAGAGGCGCGGAGGAGGGATCAGCCGCGGAGGGCCGCGGAGGGACGCGGAGGAGGGATCAGCCAGGGATTGCCGCGAAGATGTCATGTGGATCTGGTTTGCTCGCCGCGCTCGACGAAGTCGCGGCGGTTGCGTTCTTTCAGCGAGCGTGTCGATCCGGGAAGGCGCTTCGGAGCGCTCGAATTCGCATCACGAGGCGGCGGAGAGGCGACGCTCCCGGAGGGATGCGCTGTCTTCATCGTTCGCAGGCCAGGTCGGCCAAGGTCACATGGCGGCACGTGCGGCAATGCCATCCGAGGCAACTCCAAGTCCGCGTCCTGCCGTGGATGCCTCTCCTCCGCCTTCCTCCGCGTCCCTCCGCGGCCCTCCGCGGCTGATCTCTCCTCCGCGTCCCTCCGCGGCTGATCTCTCCTCCGCGTCCCTCCGCGGCTGATCCCTCCTCCGCGCCCCGACGCGGCTGATGACTCCTCCGCGTCCCTACCATCGGAAATGGGCCAACTCGCCCTCGGCCTTCGCAGCCTCGTCGTCAGGTCGGTGGTCTTCTTTGCGCTCGCCGCGGCGCTCGTCTGGGTGCTCGGCGGGACGCTCTTTCCGCGGCCTGAACGGGTCGATTTCCCGGCAATCTCCTTCGCATCGAGGCAGTGGCACGTGCGGCTGAGCGTGGGCGGCGATCATCCGGGCGAGGTGCGATACGAGCTCATGTCCGCGGCCCCGCACGGCGAGCCGGTTCCGTTCGGTGGGGCCTTCGCCGACACCTCCGAGCTCGTCGCGACGCCCGAGTTTCTCGTGACGGCGATGCGCCGGCTCCCGCAGGATGGCGGGGGTTGGGTGCTTCGCGTCATCGACGCCGCCGGACACGAATCGACCGAAGCGCTGACGAGCCGCCTTGCGGCCGAACAGGCGCTTGCCGCCCGGCGAGAGGCCGCGGCGCCCGGGCGCTGATACGCGTCCCGGTGGGTTCTCGCGCCTCACCCATCCCAGTTCCACCGTGAGTCGCCGCTGTGGGCGAGGGGTCGAACGCATGGAGGTCGACTGGAATCCGCATGAGGCGCTGCTGCGCGCCACGGCGTTGCGGCGTGGCTGGGCTTGGTCTTCACGTTCTTCTCCCGACGACCCGTAACGCCGGACTGGTGGCGACCGTTCATTGGTTGTTCCTTCGGTGGTCTCGTACGACCGCCACTCCGCGGGGAACGCCACCGGCACGGATCCGCGGCGCCTGGTTGATTGATAAGCCGGAACCTTGGAGACATTCATGAACACTCGCATCACTGCTCTCGGAAGCGCCTTCGCCGCGATCACGTGCACGCTCGCATTCGCCGTCGGCGGAAACGGGAACATGATCCTCTCGCAGACGCACAACGCCGCGCTCGACACGGGCGACCAGGGCACGCCCAGCGGAACCGACAACGACGGTTCCCCCCTGGTGATCGACAACGGCGGCGTCTTCCCGCCGGTGGCGATCGATCCCTCCGCGTTCGATCTCGACGACGACGCCGTCGTCGACATGAACGACGTCGTTGCGACGATCCTCGCGTGGGGCACCCGTGGCCCGAGCCCCGCCGACTTCAACGGCGACGGCATGGTCGATGCTGCGGACCTGGGCCTCCTGCTCGCGGCGTTCGGCACCACGGTGACCACCACGCAGGACCAGCACAGCGCGAGCGACGGCGGTGTCCTGCCGCCGACGGACTGCATCGGCTGCGACAACGACAGCGTCGACTGATCCCGCCATGTCGAGCCCTTCCATCGGGGCTTCTTCCGAACGGGTTCTTCCGAACGGGTTCTTCCGTGCCGGTGCCTCCTCACCGGGCCTCTCCTCTCCTGGGGAGCAACCGCCGCGCCGCAAGGTTGCGGCGGTTGTGCGCGCGGGCCGGCTCCTTCATCGCGGCCGGCGTTGGCGTCACGCGCCGAACGTCAGGCCGCTGCGCCAGACCATGATCGCCAGGACGATCGCCAGGGCGATTCGGTACCAGCCGAAGAGCGCCATGCTGTGGCGCGAGATGTAGCCGACGAACCACTTGATCGCGATCGCGGCCGAGATGGTGGCGACCACGATGCCGAGGAGGACGGGTGTCCAGCCACCAAGGGCGTCGACGAAACCGAGCCCGTCGTGCCGCAGCACCTTCGCGAGCTTGTACACGCACGCGCCACCGAGGGTTGGCAGGCCGAGGAGGAAGCTGAACTCGGCGGCATCCTTCGGGCGCAGCCCCGCGAGCATGCCTCCGACGATGGACATCATCGAACGGCTGGTGCCCGGCCACATGGCGACGCACTGGAAGACGCCGATCAGCAGCGCCCCGCTCCACGTGAGCGATTCGATCGGCGTCGGCGCGAGCCCGCCCGAGGCGCGCGCGTCGGTCGATGCGCGGGAGGAGGACGGTGCGCCCGGGGTCCCGACGGCGGTGGCGCCTGCGGCGTTCGCGCCGGGCGACGACGGGGCCGCGGTCGCGGCGAGCGCCGCGTCGCGTGCGAAGGCGCGATCCTGCCAGCGCTTGATGCCGACGAGCAGCACGCCTCCGAGGAAGAGCGCCGCGATCACCGGCACCGGTTGAAAGAGATGCCGTTCGATCGTCTTGTCGAGCAGCACGCCAAGCACCGCGGCGGGAAGGAAGGCGATCGCGATGTTGATCGCGAGGCGCCGGCCGGCCGCGTCGCGCCCGAGCAGGCCGCGGATCATCTGCGCGACGCGCTCCCGATAGAGCCCGAGGACCGCGAGGATCGCGCCGCCCTGGAGGATGATCACGAAGGCGTCGACCGCGGCCTTCCGCTCCGGCGGCTGATCGAGGCCGAGCAGCCACGCCGTGAGGATCAGGTGACCGGTCGAGCTGACCGGAAGGTACTCGGTGATGCCTTCGACGAGTCCGAGGATGACGGCGTGAATCGGTGACATGGATGAGGCAGCGTAGCGATTCCTCGATCGCGCACGGTTCGTCGCGTCATCCGCGGCGCGCTACGAGGTTTCGCCGTCGCCGCCCAGCCACGGCATCCATTCCCGAACGGCCCGGCCGGCGCGCTCGATCGGATCGGCTTCCGCGGCGCGTCGCTGCGCCTCGAACCACGCGAATCCCCTCAACTGGTCCGCGGCCATCGCGCGGGCGAACGAGCCGTCGCGGATCTCGCCGAGGAGCGCCCGCAGGCGCTCTCGCAGCGCGTCGTCGACGATCCGCGGACCGGCGACGAACGCGCCGAACTCGGCGGTGTCGCTGATGGCGCGGCGCATGCCGGCGAAGCCGCGCTCGAAGAGCAGGTCCACGACCTGCTTGAGCTCGTGGACGCACTCGAGATACGCGAGCTCCGGCGGATAGCCCGCGTCGACGAGCGTCTCGAACGCGGCACGGGCGAGCGCCATCGCGCCGCCGCAGAGCACGGCCTGCTCGCCGAAGAGATCGGTCTCGGTCTCGTCGGCGAAGGTGGTGCGCACGATGCCGGCGCGGCCGCAGCCGAGGCCGGACGCCCACGCGAGCCCGCTCGGCTCCGCGGTGCACGCCGTGTTCTCCCGGTGCATCGCGAAGAGGCACGGGATGCCGCGCCCCTCGAGATACCGCTGCCGCAGCGTGGCGCCCGGTCCCTTGGGTGCGACCAGGACGATGCCGACGTCCGAGCGATCGCCGTCGGCGTGGCGATCGCCGCCGGCGCCCTCCTGCGCCCGCCCGGCGGCCTCGACGCCGCCGAAGCGCACCGCGTAGCCGTGGATGAACCCGAGCACCGCGCCAGGGCGCATCGCGGGCAGGATCTCGTCGCGGCAGAGCGCCGGCTGCGCGGCGTCGGGCACGCCCACGACGACCAGGTCGCCGCGCGGGACGGCGTCGCGCACGGGCAGCACGTCGAAGCCGTCGCGCGCCGCGCGCGCACCCGTCGCCGAGGGCGTGCGCGCGCCGACGATCACGTGCACGCCGGCGTCGCGCAGGTTGAGGGCATGCGCCCGCCCCTGGCTGCCATGGCCGATGATCGCAACGGTGCGCCCGCGCAGCGCCGCGAGCAGCGGCCCACGTGGATCGTCCGGCGCGCGATCGTGCTCGACTCGAACGCTCACGGGAACGAAGCGTATCGGAAAGTGGCCGCGCCCGAAGATCGCCGCCAATAATCGCAACGAGTGCGATGGTCGGACCATCGGTCGCGGACCGCGGTGCGGCGAGCGAACCTGTGGCAGCCCGCCGCGAGGCGCCGACCTCGCACCGCGCCACGGACGACGATCGCTCGGCCACCGACCCATGAGCACGCTCGACGACCAAACGATCCTCCAGCACCGCGGGATCCGCCCGACCAGGCAGCGCCGCCGCGTCTACAGCGCGCTCTTCGCCTGCTCGACGCATCCGACGGCGGAGGAGCTTCACCGGCTCATCGTCGAGCGTGCAGCGGTCCGGCGCGATTCCATCTCGCTGGCCACCGTGTACAACGCCCTGCACGCGCTCGAGACGAAGGGACTGTGCCGCTCGATTCCGACCGTGGAAGGAACGCGCTGGGACGCGGACACCGACGAGCACGTCCACGTGCGCGTCGCGGGGACGGCGGAGGTCTTCGATCTGCCCGAAGAGCTGGGACGGAAGCTGCTGGAGCAGGTTCCGCGCGCATTGCTCGACGAGATCGGCGCTCGGCTCGGGCTCGAGATCGAAGGCGTCTCGATGCACATCAAGGCGAGGGCCCGGGGCGACGGCGGCGTCGCCTCGTGACCCCAGTCGAGCGGCGCGCGGTGCGCCGCTGCCAGCCGACGCCCGTCATCGCGCCGTTCCGCCTCCGTCACCTCGCCCGCGTTGCATCGCGGCGAGCATCACCGCCAGCATCGCCGCCACGGTTTCCTGCGCGTGCTCGATGCACGCGCCCGCGGAAGCTCGAGCGCCCGGCGGGCGGCGAGGGCCGTCGTCGTCGAGCCAGCCCGTCCGGCCAGCGCACGACGTCGATCGGGCCGGTGACCGGATATGCGGCGACGGGAAGGCCATACCGCGACTTCAGCATCACGATGCCGAACGTGTCGGTGCGGCTGTAGGCCGAAGACGCCGGCGTCGCAATAGTGGGCGACGAGGTCCACGCCGAGCGCGCGTCGACGAGCGCACGGCGGATGGTGACGCTCCAGGCCGCCGCGCCGGCCTGTCGCCGACGACGATCTTGCTGCCGGGCAGCCTGGGCGTCGAGGAAGGCCTCGATGTTCTTCTCGAGCCGCCACGCGGCCGACGCACACGAAGACCGGCCCCGCAGGTCGGTCACCGCCGGCGGCATCGGCCGGAAGAGCGCGGTGTCCACGCGCCGCGCACCAGACATCGAGCCGTTCCAGTCCGTTCGCGCGTGCTTGTCGGCGATGCCCAGCCCAGGCCCAGGCGTGCGCCGCGCCGGCCTGTGGAACCAGCGCACGAAGCGGTAGGTCAATGTCGTCGAATGCCGTACAGCGACGGAGGTAGAGCGGGAACTGCGTGTGGTAGCTCGTCGAACGGACGCCCGTCGAGATGCACCAGCATGCCGGGCGCGCAGGCCGAGCGGCCCTCGGTGGCGATGTGGACGAAGTCCGGGCGGACGCGCGCCGCGATCGCGGAGACCGGCTCGCCGCCCGCCAGCGCCAGGCGGATCTCGATATCGCGTCGCCGCGATGGTGCGGAAGAGTCCCGGATGCACGACCTCGGTGCGGACGCCAGCCGCCGCGAGTTCGGGCATCGCGCAGGAGAAGGCGTGCACCACTCCGTTGACTTGGGGATGCCACGCGTCGGTGACCAGCAGCAGCGTGCGCGCGGCAACGGCCGATGCGACAAGGCTCGGCGGCGCGATTTGCCCGTTCGAACGGCGGCGATGCGATCACGTCGCGCCTCCCGCCGACGCGACCAGCGCCGTCGCCACGTCCGGCAGCGGGAACGGCATGCGGAGTCGGGCCAGTCGTCCATCTCGTCGTGGGGCTCGGCGCTCGTCGGCAGCGAAGCGAGCGCTCGGCGCACCGCCGCGTTGAACGCCCGACCGTCGATCACCTCGACGCGTCCATCGTCGTGCTCCACGAGCGCCGAGCACGACTCGACCCAGTCGCCGCCGTTGTAGTAGGCGACGTCGTCGCCACGCCCCGGGCCGCCCCGGGCGCGGCGTGCCTCCGGCTTGTGGATGTGGCCGCAGACGACGCCCGCGAACCTGCCGCGGCGCGCCTCGGCGACGAGCTCGTGGTCGAAGCTGCTCACGAACTGGCAGGCGCGCTTCACCTTCAGCTTGATCGCCTGGCTCAGCGAGTGATAGGGCAGCCCGAGCGCCGAGCGCCCCGCGTTCCACGCCCGGTTCACGCGCAGCAGGAACTCGTACGCCACGCCGCCGGCGGCCGAGAGCAGTCGATGATGCCGCACGACGAGGTCGTACTGGTCGCCGTGACACACCAGCAGCCGGCGATCGTCGGCGGTGACGTGGGCGGCGTTGAGCGCCACGCGGATGCCGCCGAAGTCGAGTCGCGCGAACGGTCGCGCCGCGTCGTCGTGGTTGCCGGGGATGTACGTCACGCGCACCCCGCGCGAGGCGAGCTTGAGGATGCGCCGGACGACCTTGTTGTGGTCGTCGGGCCAGTACCACCGCTGCCGCAACCGCTGCATGTCGACGATGTCGCCGACCAGGTAGAGCCAGTCGCACTCGATGTGCTTCAGGAAGAACGCAAGCTCGCCGGCCTGGGCGCTGGACGAGCCGAGGTGCGTGTCGCTGATCCAGATCGTCCTGAAGCGCGTTCGCGGCATGCCGTTGCTTCGCAGACCGATGTGTGGATTGCGCGTGGAGCGCGCGCGGATTGTGGCAGCGCGCCGAGGGCGCCACCCGGGCGCCGGAGGCAGCACAAAGGTGTCAGGTTGAATTTCCAATCCCAAGCCGCCTGCATCGAGTCGGCGCAGGCCGCATCCCGATCACCTCCAGGACGCCAGCAGCATGCCAAGATCGGCGCCGTCGACCCGACCGTCTCCGTCGAGATCCATCGCGGCGGCGAGCGGCTCGGAGACGTCGCCCCATGCGGCGAGCAGCAGCCCGAGGTCGCCACCGTTCACGCGGCCGTCGCCATTGAAGTCGGCGCGGGCGGGATCGAAGCCCTTGGGAAGCGCCCTCTTCGGCGCTCCGTGTGTCGCTCCGGCGGCAAGTTCCAGCCAGGCGGCGCTCGGTCCAGCCGGGGGAAGCGCATCGTCGCCGGCGAGTCCGCCGCCGGCGCCGCAACCGCCCCACGCGGCGAGGACGAGCGCCAGGTCGGCGCCGTTGACGACGCCGTTGCCGTCGATGTCGAAGGGATTGCCGGCGCCGGTGGTGCCCCAGTTGGTGAGCACGGCGCCGACATCGAAGCCATCGACGATGCCGTCGCCCTCGGCTGGTCCGACGTCCGCCGCGCACGTGCTTCGCCCGACGCCGAACTCGCCGGCCACGTCGACGTTGGCGAAGACATAGCCCTTGAGCGCCTGCGGATCCCAGACCGTTCCGAAGTCGCCATGCGTCGTGGGTGGCGCCGTCGGCACGCCGGGCGTCGCGTAGATGAGGTGGTACTGACCGATCGCGCCGCCGCCGCCGTTCACCGCCGGAGCGTGGTTCTTCGACACGCCCAGCCGCCACGCGCCGAGCGCCGCGTCGTAGAGCGTGGCCCGCATGCCCGCGAGGTCGCCATGCGGATAGAGCGTGAAGAGGTTGAAGGGCACGCGGATCTGCGTGTGATGCGATCCGATGGGAATCGTCGTCACGAAGCCGTTGATGAGCGCGTCCTCGCTGAAGCCGCCGGCGCCCGGATGCGGATCCCAGCCGATCTCGGTGATCGTCGCGACGCCATCTGCCGGACCGTCGAGGTTCGTCACGGTGGCGCCGATCGTCGTCGCGGAAGGCGTGCCGCCGTTGGAACCGATGATCGCCGTCTCGCCGGGACCGATGTCCTGGGCTCCTTCGGCGGGCGGAACATAGCTGGTGGCGCCTTCATGCGCGCCGAGGTCGGGCGCCGGTCCCTGCAAGCGGGCTGCGCCGTCGATGTCCAGTGGAACGATCTCCACGAGGTTGCCGTCCTGGTCGAGATCCGTGAAGTCCGCGGGCATCAGCGAGGCGAGGCCGGTGTTGACGCCGGTGGAGGTGCTGGAGAGTCGCAGGTCCTGCGCATCGGGCGCGACGAACTGGGGATCGCCCAGGAAGACGTAGTTGCCGCCCGGCCAGCCGTTCTCGATGATGCAGTGGTCCACGGCGAGCCCGCCCGGCCCGGCCGCCCATTGCGAGACGGTGTTGCCCCAGACGATCGAGTTGTACATCTTGGATCCGTCGTACGACCCACCCGCGTTGGGTCCGTTCTCGGTGAAGGTGCAGTGGCGGATGTCGGTGGCGTGCTCGCAGTCCAGTCCACCCGCGGTGGATGTGGGCGAATAGGCGAAGTTCTGCGCGACGATGCAGTTCACGAAGGTGGTCTGCGCTGGCATCATGCCGGCGCCGCCGAGGAACGTGCACGAGTTGTTCCAGAACCTCGTCGACGCGACGCGATTGAGCAGTGTCTGGGCGTCGTTCTTGAACATGGCGATCGCGCCGCTCGAGCCTCCCGCGTTGTCCTTGAAGACGCAGCGGATCAGCTTCACGGGCGTGCTGAACGTGTTCAGCGCCGCCGCCGCGATCGGCGACGAGTTCCCGGAGAAGACGCAGTCGGAGACGGTCGGATGGACGCCCATCCAGGTCGTGACCGCGCCGGCGACGGCCGTCTCGCTGTTGAGGATGAACGAGTTGAGCAGCTTGAAGTCGACCGGGCCGGACGGCTGTCGGACGATGATCGTGCCGCCGTGATAATCGGTGCACTTGTTGCCGTCGAAATAGCAGCCGTTGACGATCGTGGTCGGGGTCGTCACCTGGAAGTCGATGGCTCCGCCGCCTCCCCCGGCGCTGTTTCCGACGAACGTGCAACCGCCGATGGCCCCGTTCGCCAGCGGGGCGTCGACGCGGATGGCGCCGCCGGTCGTTCCGGAATTGGCGCTGAAGAGGCAGTTGACGATCGTCGGCGTCCCGCCCGACACGCGGATGCCACCGCCGCCGCCGCCGAAGGGGCTGCCCGAGTCGGCGTTGCCCCAGGCGATGATGAAGCCGTCGATGGTGGTCAGCGCGCTGGCGGGTCCCGTGGTGCGGATGATGTGATACGTGTTGTCGGCGGTGAGTCCGAGCCCGTCGTTCTGGAGCAGGTCGCCGCTGAGGATCGTCGCGTAGGTGCTGAGGTCGCGCAGGTTGGGGTCGGGCGCGCCGTACCCGGCGTAGCCGCCGATCAGCTTCACGCCGCTCACCACCACGAAGCTCGTCGCCCGATTGTTCGATCCCCCGGGAAACGCGGTGCTGGTGTCGGGCCAGTACGTTCCACCGGCGACGCGCACGGTGTCCCCGGCGACCGAGGCGGTGAGCGCTTCGTTGAGGTGCCGAAGGGGGCTGGCCCACGAGAGGCCGTTGCCTCCGGCCGGCGCGGAGTCATCCACGTAGCGGATCGTGGCCAGCGCGGCGGGGGCGATCAGGATGGCGACAGCACTGGGGACCAATCGAGCGAACGACTTCGGCATGGCGCATCTCCGTGAGGCGAAGGCGGGCGTGGTACGTGCGGGCGGTTGGCCCGGAAGAACTGTCTCGGAAGTTGACTGGGGATCGGGGTCGGCGACCGCCAGGGCCGCGGGCGACGACCTCAACACATTCGTACGCTGCGCCGGTCGTGATCCTGCGCGCGACGGGATGGAATTCCCCGGCCACGAGTTACGATGCGCCGCCAACGGGCTGCCCGGGCGACTTCCGTGCGTGTCACGCGATCCGGGGCTGGCCTGTTGTACAGGTGCCGTGTCGTCCGACCGATCGCTTCGCGCGACCTGTGGTTCGGACGGCGTACGGGCGTTCACCAGGAGATTCCCATGACTCGCATGCATCGATTCCCCGTTTCGTTCGCGGCGGCCGCCGTGGTCGTCGCGGTCGCGACGCCGATGGCCAAGGGGCAGGATTCGCCGAAGGTTCCACCGCCAGTTGCGCCGCCAGCAAGGCCCTCCCCGACTCAACCGGCGGCGCCGGCGACCGACGACTCGGCCGTCTCGGTTCGAGCGGTGAGCGAGAACCCCGAAGGCACGCTGGTGATCGAGCTCAATGCGTCGGGTCGGGATGGTCGTCTCCTGGTGGTCTTCGCGGCGCCGGACGATCCGGCGCGGCGGCTCATCACCAAGGTGGTCGCGACGGAAGGGATGAAGCGCGTCGAAGTGAAGCGATCGAGCCCCGGTCCGGTGGCGGTCTTCGGCAGCGCGGCCTTCGGACGTGTCGGCAACGCGACGATCTTCAATGGAACGGCCGCGCCCGCCGCGGTGCGAGCGTTCCAGTCGGCGCTGGCGCCGCTCGTGAACGACCGCGGACTCTTCGAGATCGATCCGAAGAAGCTCCCCGGGCCGATCGAAGGAAGCTGTCGATCGAGCCCGGTCGGAGGTGCCGCCCCGCGCACCCCGAGCTCGCGTCAGACGATCATCGGGTCGGTCCTCTGCGCCGATGGCCCACGCAACTGCGTCGAGCTCTTGATCGATGCCGACGGTGTCGCGACGCCGCGCGAGCCCTGCCCGGACTGCATCGGTGTCCTTCCGTCGATCTGCTATCTGACGGGCGGCGTTCCGATCGAGTTCGGGACGACCGTCTCCGGCCTCGAGTGCACCGCGGCGGTCGGCGATCCGATCATCGTCACGTTCTCCTTCGACATCGAACCGCCGTCGGGGTCGCCCGCGACGCCGTTCGTGTGGGTGAACTACCTCGACGCGTCGCCGAGTCCCGAGGCGTACAGCCAGTCGCTCACCTCGATCATCTCGCTCGGAGACGGGCTTCATCGCGGAGAGGTGAACCACCGGCTCCATGCTGGTCGGGTCGAGGTCTCCGGCATGACGGCGCCATCGGGCCCGAAGCCCGGCTCGAAGAAGGTTGGCAACATGGCAAGCTGCGGCGACGCGACGTCGGTGGGCGCGGCGCGTCAGCCCACGAGCAAGTCGAGCGCGGGCGCTGGCGATGGTGCCAAGGGTGGCGCCGCCGGAGCGACGCAGCGTTCACAGGACCTACCGCCGTTCGGCGGCGTTCCGATCGAGCTCTTCTCGGTCTCGGGGATTGGATCGGATCGGACCATGGTCTTCTTCAAGTTCACCAACAAGGCGGACGTCAACGCGGCCAAGGTGTGGGTGCTTGACCACACCGCGCCGAAACCAGACCGAACGCCGGTCTTGCTCGAGGGCGTGAGCCGCGTGGACGACAACGGCACGCAGGACCCGTCGGACGATGTCTACAGCGGTTTCGTTCCCACCAAGCGCGGCGGCGCCGAGTTCTCGATCTACGGGACCCAGAACGGCAACAGCCCGTACCTCTCCAACGTGAGGTCGACGCGATGAACGCAGCGCTTCCGCGGCCCGTGCCGCAATGCCCACCGACCGCCGTGCGCCTCGGGCGCTGGACCCACCCCACCTTGAACCGCGGCTCGACCATGAACCCGAACGATCCAACACCGCCGGCGCCGCGCATTCCCTGGCCGTCGCGCCTCGACGCCGCGAGCGAGAACGCCGTCGCCGAGACGCTGCGCGAGCAGGCCGTTCGCGTCGCGAACAAGCTCGTCGGCCCACGGCGCAACACCGCCGCCTTCGACGTCGACAGCATCGTCCATTCCACGCTGGCCCGCGTGCTGCCGAAGATCCGCGAGCAGCAGATGTCCATCGACGATGCCCGTCGCTACACGCTGCGCGCTGTCCACCACGAGGTCATCACGCGGGCGGATCACGAAGCCGTGCTCCGTCGGCACGGCGTCGGCGTCGATCCCGAGTTGGCCCCTTCGGATGTCATCGGCCCGGCGACGCGCAGCGACCTGGACGAGCAGCGTCGAAACGACCGCGAGGGGAGCGCGGTCTTCGAGGATGCCGTCGGCGGGCTGGCGCTCTCATCGGTGAAGCGCGGCGTCCTGATCGGGCGCATCGTGCGCGACGTCGGCTACGCCACGATCGCCCTCGAGCTGGACATCACCGAAGGCGCCGCCAGGCAGATCATGCGCCGCCTGCGGCGCGAGCTCCGCGAGTGGGTCGATGGGCTGGCGGATTCCGTCTCGCCGGCCGCGCCGGTGGAGCGAGCGACCGAAGCGGCGGAGCGCAGGTTCCGGACCGATGCGGCGCTGCACCGACGGACGCGCGCCCTGGCGTCGCGATTCGGGGCGACGATCGCGGCGCGGCTCGCCACCGAGTTCGACCTGGGCGATCTGCACGACCGACCCGGGGAGGTGATGGCGGGGGAGTGACGACCATCGAAGGCGCGTCGGATCGACGGAGACGACGGACAAGGGTGGTCGCCATCCGTCACACGACAACAACGATTGGCGAGGGCACGTGAGGGACCGCGAGCACGCGTGACGGTCCGTCGTCCGGCCCGCCGGAACCGAGGTTCCCGGCCGGGATGTCGGCCTCGCCTGCTCCGGCCGCGGCCGAGCAGGGCGCGGTCTGCTCGTCTACGACCGCGAGTTCCAGTGCGACGTGGCGGTCAAGCTCTTCCCCGTCGGCAGCGGTCCCGGCGAGGAGGCGGCGCTGCTGCAGGCGCGCGGCGCCCACTTCGTGCAGGTGTACGAGGTCCATCGGGACGCGACCCATCCGTTCATCGTGATGGAACATTCCCGAGCGAGTCGCTCAAGGACCGCCTCGCGAGCGGGCAACAGGACTCGACGAGCTGCTCCGGATCGCCGCCGGCGTCGCCGAGGGTCTGGGCACGCTCCACCATCTGCCCGGCAACTGGCTCCTTCACCTGGACGTCAAGCCGGGGAACATCCTGATCGGCGACGACGGCATCGTGCGGGTGATCGACGCGCGTCGCGATGAGCGAGTGGATCCGCTGCGAGGACGGCACGTCGATGCGCCGCAACGTCGGCCCCGCGCCGGGCGGATCGCCCGGCTACATGAGTCCCGAGCAGCTCGCGCGGGATCGGGTCGACCGCCGCGCCGACATCTGGTCGTTCGGTTGCGACCGTCTGTCTCACCCCTGCGGCTACTTCGCCGATGGCGCGACCGAGAACGACGCCTGCGTGCGCCCAGCCCGGCGCGCATTTCCGAGGAATGCACCTGCTGCCCGAGATTCCCGCCGCGGCGCGTTCCCTCGTGCGGCACCGCCACACGGAGCCCGAGCAGCGGCCGCCGACATCGACGATGTCCTGCAGGAGATCGAGCAGCCGCCCGCGGCGGAACGGTCGGTGGCGTCGACGGCATCAACAACCTCAATCACGCCGTCGATCGCGTCGTCGGCCCGCGCCTGAGCCGCGAAGCTGATCGCCTGCGTGACCGCCGAGCCGGTCTTCGTGCTGCACGGGCTTCCGGGCATCGGCAAGTCGAGCTTGGCGCGTGGCCTGGCGGAGATCGCCCGCGATTCGCTGCGGCTGGTCGCTCGTCTGCTGGATCGCGGCAAGGTCGGCAGCCGTCGCGCGACAGCGAGCGCGTCGTCGTCGATGCCGTGACCGAGGCGGCGCCGATCGCATGCTGCCGTCCGGCGCGTCCAGCCCGGGCCGCGCCCGCACGCCGATCGCGGAACGGCTGGCGGCGGCACCGGGCGCTGATCGTCCTCGACAACGCCGACGACCTGCCGGCGGGCGTGGCCCGCGGCGGTGCGCGACGCCTGCACGGCTGCGACGAGCACGTGCACCTGCTCGTCGAGCAGCCGGCCGCTGCCGCTGCCCGGCGCCCGATCGATGCGCTCGGACCACTCTCGCTCGAAGGCGGCATCGACTCCGACGCGTGCAGCGTCTTCATCGACCGGGTCAACGCCACGACCACCGATTCCGGCGGGGTCGCTCAAGGGGCTCCGGGCGACAGGCGATCGTGGACATCTGCGCACTGGCCGACGGCCTTCCGTTGGCGCTCTGCCTGCTGGCGCCCTGGGCCGCCGCGGGAGGACTCGGCGAGGTCGCCTCGCGCATCGAGTCGCTCGAGTCGCTCGACCAGGTCGTCATGGCCGCACTCGACCGGCTCGGCGAGCGCGCGGCGCTGGTCCTCTCGCGGCTCTCGGTCTGCACCGGCGGATGGACCGAGTCGCTTGGTCACCGGGTGGTCGACGACCAGGCGACCGGCACGGCCCGCGCTGAATTCGACGAAGTGCATCTCGAAGCAATTGCAGCATGGCTTCATCGAGCAGGTCCGGCTCACTCGTCTTCCGAATGCTCCCACCCCGTGCCGTCGTGGCGTGAAGCTTCTCTCGACGCGACGATCGCGTGGCAACCGAGCGCCCTGGTGCGGGCCATGGCGAACTGGTCGATCCGCGTCGGCTGCCCGCGTCGAGGAGGGCGTTCGGTTCGCGCGAGATCGAACGGGAGTTCGACAACGTGCCGCGCGCGTTCGACGCCGGCGGCTCCGGCTCGGCGACGACGAATCGCTCTTCCGGCTGGCGTCCCGGCTCGGACTCTTCTTCTGGACCCGCGGGCGCGCCGCGGGTCGCGGGATGCTGCAGACGCGGGCTCGCCGCGCGCTCGGCGACCCGCGGGCGACCGCCGCGTCGCGACCGCGGCAAGTACGACGTGCCTGCGTCCGGACGCCTCCACCTCGGTCCGGACGATGCGTTCATGTGGCGCGCGTGCACCTGCGCTGGCGCGCCCGGATCTCGACGCACTCGGCGGCGGAATCGAGCGAAGCGCTCAAGGAGGCCCGCCGGCAGGAGATCAAGGCATTCCTGGCCTGGCGCTCGCCAGCAGAGCTTCGCCGCTTCCGCGGGCCGCACGGACATGGCGGTCGCCGAAGGTCCGCATGGCCGACCTTCGACCAGGGATCCGCGAACGATCGCCTGCGCGAGTTCGCACGGCCGAGGCGTTCTCGAGAAGGAGCGGGGAACCTCGAGCGGGCATCGGTTCTCTTCGAGGAATCGGCGGCGGTGGCCACCCAGCCGGGCCGCTCGCAGGAGGCGAACCTGCGCGAGAACATCGGCGAGACGTGCTGCCTGCTGGGGCAGCTCGACGAGGCGGTCCCGAACACAGGCGCCGCGGCGAGGGGTTCGCCGCCACGCGCAGCCGTCCCGAGCGGATCCGCAACATGCTCTGGCGCAGCGTCGCCGCGCTCGCCCTCGCCGAACTCGCGGGCGCCCGTCGACTGCACGGCGCCGGTGCGGAGGATGCGTCGATCATGACGCCGCTCGATCCGTAGAAGTCGAACGCGATGTGGCGAGACGGTTGTGAGCGGTGCCTCCGACGTGGGCGCGACCATCGCCTTGTCGCACTTTACCGCACCGAGCCGTCGCCCTATCGACGCGATGCCGCAGGGGGTCTGCGGTGGCTCGCAACGCGGTCGATGCGGAGGTGTCGTCCCATGGTGCTGAAGCGGCTCGGAGTCCTCTCGGTCGGAAAGGTGCTCGGGGGGATCTATGTGGTGCTGGGGTTGATCATCGGCGGGCTCTTCACGCTCCTCGCACTCGGGGGAATCGCGGTGGGCTCGGGGAGCGGATCGGCCTGGCTGCGCGGCGATCTTCGGCCTCGGCGGCCATCATCCTGCTTCCGCTGTACGGCGCGCCGGCTTCATCGGCGGCGTGATTCTCGCGGCGGCTCTACCGGCCTCGTCGCATCGATGCTTGGCGGCATCGAGATGGAGTTCGGCTATGCGGCCGCACCAGGGCACCAGGCCGAGGCGGCCACACCTCCGCCGCCGCGCACGCCGTGACGGCGGATGTGCGGTCTCACCCGTAGAAATCCGGGGAAGAGGGGCTTCCCGGACAGCCCCCCATTCCCAGGTCCCCGGCTCACTCGTCGTGCCCCGGCCGGACATCGCTTCGATGTCCGCACGCACCCCCAATGTTCAAGTGCGTCTGCCGTGGCTTGGCGTAACAGCCGTCCTGAAATTATCGTCTCCGTACGGCCATGTCGCGACCCGATCCCCTGGGCTCATCGCCGGAGAACCTGAGCGACGAGCACGTCAAGGCGGCGTGCGCGGGCGCCGCGGCGATCCTGAACGACCTGCTGGTGGCGCTGACGCCACGGGTGCGGCTCATGGTGGTGGCGCGGCTCGGGCATCCGCTTCCGGACGCGAACACCGTCGACGAGGTCGTCCAGGCGATCCTCGTCGCCGTCGCCGCAGGCATCCCGCAACTGCGGGTCCAGAGCGTCGCGGGGATGCTCGGATTCGTCTCGACGATCGCGAGCCGCAAGGTCGCGGCGGCGCTGGTCCGGAGGGGCGCCTTGGCGGGATCGCCGAACGCGCCCGAGTCGCTCGATGCGCGCGTCGGCCCCGATTCATCGATCGGGCCGCTCGGGAGCTTCGTCGCAAGTGGCGACACGACGCCGTTCGCGGCCGCCGTGCGCGCGGATCAGCAGCTCGCGCTCCTCCGAGAGATCGCCGTGCTGAAGCCGGACTTCCGCGAGATCGTCACGCTGCTGGTGATCGACGGCATCTCGACCGCCGAGGCCGGACAACGGCTCGGGATCTCGCGCGAGGCTGCCGCCATGCGCTACCATCGGGCGGTGGAGGCGCTTCGCGAACGGCTGGCGAAGTGAGCGGAAAGGGGGACGTATTTCCATGTCGGATCAGGAACCAACGGCCGACGGTGGCCGGACCTCGCCGCGCGACGCGCACGCGCCGCGCGAGGGGGATCCGGACGCGCTCGATCGAGCCCTCGATGCGTTCCGCGCGGGGCGCGCCGACGCGCTCGACGAGCTCGAACGGGAGGGACGATCGCGGCACGACGACGATCTCTTCGCATGCCTCGCCGGAAGCGCGCCGGCGGTGGCGGGCGCGACGCCGCCCAGCATCGGTGGCTACCGCATCGTGCGGATGATCGGGCGCGGCGGCATGGGCGTCGTGTACGAGGCGGAGCAGCCGGCGCTGCGCCGGCGCGTGGCCATCAAGGTCGTGCGCGGCGGATTCGGGCTCGACCAGGCGCAGGCGCGGCTCTTCCGGCGCGAGGTGCAGATCCTGGCGCGGCTGCGCCATCCCGGGATCGCGTCGATCTACGACGCGGGGCACACCGACGATGGACGCCCCTTCTGCGTGATGGAGCTGGTCGAGGGCCGGCAGTTGCTGGAGTACGTCAACGGCGACGGCGCCAGTGCGCGGCGACGGCCGCTCGACCTCTCCGCGCGGCTGCGGCTCTTCCAGAAGATCTGCAACGCCGTCGCGGCCGCGCATCAGAAGAGCGTCATCCATCGCGACCTCAAGCCCGCGAACATCATGGTCGTCGAGGAGGAGGCGGCGGGAGCGAACGGCGCTCGAGGCGCCGATGGAAGGGGAGAGGGCGCACCGGCCGGCGGGTCGTCGGACGCGGCGAATGGCGCCGCCGTCGTCTCGACCGGCGCCAGGCCGTGGCCCGGCGGCGCGCGCGGCGCCGCGCCGACGGCGCAGCCGAAGGTGCTCGACTTCGGCCTGGCCAAGATCATCGAGACCGACGAGTCGATCTACAGCAGCGAGAACGGGCTCGACGGGCTCATCGGCACGCTGCCGTACATGAGCCCGGAACAGGTTGCGGGCAGCCGCGACAGCGTCGACACGCGAAGCGACGTCTATGCGCTGGGCGTCATCCTCTACGAGATCCTGACGGGAAGCGTGCCCTACAAGCGGCAAGGCGCGCGGGCGCTCGAGACGATGCGGGCGATCCGCGAGGAGGCGCCGCAGCGGCCCAGCGACCTGAATCCGGCGCTGCGCGGCGATCTCGAGACGATCATCCTCAAGGCCCTCGAGAAGGATCCTGCGCGGCGCTATCAGGGCGTCAACGACCTCTGGGCGGACGTCGAACGATTCCTCGACGGCCGTCCGATCGCGGCGCGGCGCGACAGCGTCTGGTACGTGCGCGGCAAGCTGCTGCGCCGGCACTGGCGATCCGTGCTCGCGGTGACGGCGGGGTTCCTGCTCTGCGCAACCGCGGCGATCGTCATGAGCGAGCTCTGGCTCTCGTCGGTGCGCGCCCGACAGTCGGTCGAGAAGACGAACGATGCGCTGCGCGAGATCCTCCGCGCCGCGGATCCGGAGATCCTCGGCAAGGACGTCACGGTCAAGTCGATGCTCGACCAGGTGATCGTCAAGGTGGACCACGGGATGTTCGAGGACAACGCCGAGAACGAGGCCTTCGTGCGCGCGACGGCGGGCAGTTGCTACTTCTCGCTCGGGATGACGGAGGTGGCCGAGGCGCAGCTCTCGAAGGCGAGGGCGATGTATGAGGCCCGGCACGAGACGGCGTCGGGCAACTACGCGGACTGCCTGGCGGACCTCGCGGTCGTCCAGCGATTCAACGGCCGGCCGGGAGCGGAGGATCTGCTGCGCCAGGCCATCGCGATGCGCGAGACGCTCTTCGGACCGGATGATCCGCGCACCATCGAGTCGGTCCACGACCTGGGCTACTTCCTGCGGGACCGGAAGGCGTACCCGGAGGCCGAGGCCGCGTTCCGGCGGGCCATCGCCGCCCGCGAGCGAAACCCGGGGCCGACGAGCGTCGAGCTGGCGATTTCGTGCAACAGCCTCGGCCAGCTCTTCAAGGCGATGGAACGCTGGGACGAGGCCGAGCCGATGTTCCTCAAGGCCAGGTCCATCTTCGCCCTGAGGCCGCCCACGCCGAACGCCGCGCACAACCTGAACAGCCTCGCCGACCTCGCCCGCAAGCAAGGTCGTCCGGCCGATGCGATCGCGCTCGACACCGAGGCGCTCGACATCTTCCGCAAGTCGCTCCTGAAGGACGACACGATCTTCAAGCGCGCCGCGGCGGGGCTCGCGCGACACCTCGAGGAGGCCGGCGACTACGCCGCGGCCGCGGAACTCTGGCGGGAGCTGCTCGCGATCTGGCGCGATCTGCCGTCGCGCTTCCCCAACGACCAGCCCCTGGTCATGGCGGCGCTTGGAGTCGATCTCGAACGGCTTGGGAACTTCGAGGAGGCGTCGACGCTCTGCGCCGCGGCGTACGACGACTATGCGAGCCGCGGAGAGACACAGCTCGCGCAGACGACCGTCGAGAAGCTGGTCCATCTGTACGAAGCATGGGATGCGGCGGCGCCCGGCGAGGGGCATGCCGACGAGGCCGAGCAGTGGCGAGCGCGCCTGGCGTCGACCGGTCCACCGTGACGGCGTCACGCGCGCCGCCGGCTGGCGACCTCGTGCTTCCAGTTGCGCCGCTTGCCTTCCGCGAGCCACCCGACCGCCGTCGCGATGCGCCTCGCGCGCGTCGCGTCGGTCTTGGCCTCGGCGATCCATTCGATGTAATCGCGCCGATAGGACGGGGCGAAGGCGTTGAAGTTCGCCAGCGCCTTGGGCGATCCGCGAAGCGCCGCCATGAACTCGGCGGGCGTCCGCATGGTTGGCCGCTTCTTCTTCGTGCGCGGAGCGGCGATGCCGTTGTCGTTGAGCCGCATGGCCTCCTTCACGAGCGACGCGATGGCCCGCGCGGATGGCAGGTCCTCGAGCGAGGTCAGCCGCCCAAGGTGACCCATCGCGGTGCGGTCCGCCTTCTCGAGCAGGTGCTCGGCGTCCGAGAGCAGCGCCGCCTTCCAGAAGCCGAAGGCGCAGTGGGACTTGAACGCCGCCATCGAGCAGAGCATGCCCTTGTGGTCGAAGTGCGGGAAGCTCCACTTCATGACCTCGACGCACTCTGGGCAGGCGCGGTGCACGATGGTCCGGAGGCGTCGCAGGATCGGCCTGGCGAACGGCTGGGCGCGCTCGATGTACGCGTCGACCTCGGGAGCGTGGATGGCCATGGCGGCGGGAGCGTACCGCGCGGGGGAAGCGACCGGGTGTGCGTCACTTCCTTGGATCGGGCGCAGGCTTGGACTTGTCATCCGATGGCTTCGTCGGATCTGCTGGCGGCTTGCTCGCGTCGGGGGGCGGCTTCCCTTGATCGCCCGGCGGCTTGCTCGGGCCGCCTTCCGGCTTCGTCGGATCGCCGGACGGCTTGGACGGATTGCCGGACGGCTTGGACGGATTGCCGGATGGCTTCGTCGGATCACCAGGCGGCTTGGACGGATCGGGCGGAGGCTTCGGCGCGTCCCCCGCGGGCTTCGCTTCGCCATGAATCGGCTTGCCGGTGCTCGCGTCCTTGGATCGCCTCTGTTCGGCCACGGCGATCTGGTTCTTGGCCTTCTTCTGGGCCGCATCCCGCCCCGACTTGGCCTCCTTGATCACATCCTCGGGGTCGTCGTATGCCCACTTGCCCTGGCTGGAGTCGCCGGTGCGCGTGAAGTACCAGACCTGGTTCAGGGCGTCGCGCGTGCCCTTGCGACCGGTGAAGCTCTGGTGGTACCCCACCAGGCCGGCCGGGGACTGCCGCTCCGCTTCCTTCGGGATCTTCGCCTTGCGTCCGATGATCTCGAACCGCTCGAGCGTCGACCTGATCTTTTGTCGTTGATGTTCGTCGAGCGGGATCGGGCTGTCGGCGAAGAGCTTGCCCTTGTACTCGGTCTTGAGTCCGGCAAGGGCGATCGCGGCATCTTCGGCGTACTCCAGGCGCACCGTCATCTCCTTCTTCTCCGCGGTGTCGGAGATGGCGGCCACGGCGAGCCACGCCTCGACGGTGTCGCCCCAGGCGTACACAACCAAGGACGCTTCCCGTGGCAGGGCCTCGACCGCCTGACGGTCCTCCGCGGAGATCGGTCCCGTGAGCGCGTAGCGCCCGGGCTCGATCAACTCGACCTTGGGCGATGCGACCGCATTGGGTGCGCCTGTCGCAACCACGCAGCCGGTCGCGACGCATGCGAACGTGAACGAAGCAACCTGCATGTTCAATGTCTCCATGAAAGAACCGGTGCGTGGAAGGAACGATTGCGGGTGGCGGGGTGTGACGTGGGGGAGCCCGGATCGAGCTTCTCCCGCATGCCCCGGTGTGGACGCGGAGGCGCGGCACCGTGGCGTCCTGGCTCGTCGGGAACGGCGCGATGCACCCGGGGATCGCGCGGCGCGGCTTGCGCGAATCTCCCTTTTCCATTGCGCCCTCCGCCGCCGCCCTGCGTGTTCGGTGGTGAATCGAGACGCTGCGTGGCTCGGCCGACGCCGGCACGCCGCGCCTTCGTCTATCCCGGCGGCGCTCGCCAGCGCCATCGTCACAACAATGGCTCGTCCGCCTCGGCGGTCACCAACTCGCTCTCATCCAACACCCCGGAGGAACCTGCTCATGCATCTGGAATCCAGTCGTCTTGGAACCGCTTCGGCCGGCCGCGTTGTGCGGACGGCGCTCGCCGCCGCACTCGCCTCGGCCCTCGGCGCGGGCGCTTCGGCCGATCTGCTCAAGCTCAAGTCGACCAACCAGGTCTCCTCGGGCCTCTTCGGCTCGTCGGTGTCGGGCATTCCCGATGTCGACGGCGACGGCTTCGGCGACGTCATCGTCGGCGCAGTCGAGGAGAATGGCGGCGGCGAGAATCAGTCGGGCCGCGCGTACGTCTTCTCGGGCCGCACCGGACTGCTCATCCGCTCGCATGTCTCCCCGAATGCCCAGTTCGGCGGGAACTTCGGCATCGCGGTCGCGGGCCTCAACGACATCAACGGCGATGGTCGCGGCGACTACGCGATCGCCGCGAACGAGGAGGACGGCGCCGGCGTGAACGGCTCCGGTCGCGTCTACATCTACAACGGCGCCACGGGCGCGCTCATCCGCACGCACACCTCGCCCAATCCGGAGTCGTTCGGCCGCTTCGGCGTGGCAATCGCCGGAATCGACGACCTCACCGGCGACAACCGCGGCGACTACATCATCGGCTCGGAGCAGACCGTCTCCGGCGATGGCGAGGCGGGTCGCGCATACGTGTACAGCGGTTCGACCGGCAACCTGCTCCGCTCGCACACCTCGCCCAACAGCCAGTTCTTCGGCTTCTTCAGCGACAGCGTCGCGGGCGTGCCTGACTGCAACGGCGACGGCCGCGGCGACTACATCATCGGCGCTCCCTACGAGGATGCCGGCGGCATCAGCGAGTCGGGTCGGGCCTACCTCTACTCGGGCACCAACGGCGCGCTGCTGCACACCTACACGTCGCCGAACCCGGAGAACACGGGTCGCTTCGGCGGCTCGGTCGGCGGCCTTCCCGATGCGGGCGGCAACGGCCTCGGCGACGTCGTGATCGGCGCGGCGTTCGAGGATCCCGGCGCCGCGCCCTCCGAGGCCGGCCGCGCGTACATCTTCTCGGGCACGAGCTATCTGTTGCTCGAGACGCTCGTCTCGCCCAACGAACAGGCGAGCGGCTACTTCGGCGGCGCGGTGGGCGGGGTGGCCGATCGCGACGGCGACGGCTTCGGTGACGTGGTGGTCGGCGCGTCCTCGGAAGGCAATGGTCGCGCCTACATCTTCTCCGGCGCCACGGGCGGGCTCATCGCGACGATCGCTCCGTCGCTCCAGTCCACCGGGCAGCTTGGGAACGCCGTCTCCGGCGTGCCCGACTGCAACGGCGACGGGCATGGCGACGTGATCGTCGGCGCCTTCTCGGCCGAGGATGCCGGCTCGCCGCCGAATTCGGGCCTGGCGTTCCTCGAGCGCTACATCCCCAACGACGGCTGCTCCTCCTTCACCATCCTCGACGCGGCCTATGGCGACACGCCCTTCACGACGATCGGCGCCACGGAAGGATCGGCCGAGGACGGCTGCGTGCAGTTCAACGAGCCGGGCCCGGACATCTGGTACACGCACACGGCGCAGTGCACCGGCGTGATGACGGTCTCGACGTGCAGCAACGCCGACTACGACACGAAGATCGCCGTCTATCCCGGCTGCACGTTCGGATTCTTCGGCATCTGCTCGCTCACCGATCCCATCGCCTGCAACGACGACTTTGCCGGCTGCTCGGGCTTCACCTCGAAGGTGAGCGTGCTGGTCAATGCGGGCGAGTGCTTCTTCATCCGGCTGGGTGGCTACAACGGCGCCTTCGGAACGGGAACGCTCTCCGTCACCTACACCTGCCCCTGCCTCGGCGACCTCAACGGCGACAGCGTCATCGATGGCGCGGACCTGGGCGCCCTGCTCGGCCAGTGGGGCGCCGATGGCACCGCCGACCTGAACTTCGACGGAACCGTCAACGGCGCCGACCTCGGCCTGTTGCTCGGCAACTGGGGTCCGTGCTGATCGTGGTTGGATCTCGACGGACGAAGAGTTGAATGTCAGCGCGTGGCCGCCCGATCGTCGGGCGGCCACGCGTGCTTCGGCCCGAGGGCCGAACGAACGATCAAGCGAGCCCCAAGCCGCGTCGCACGGCGCCCGCGTCCGCTCAGCCCGCCGGGCTCAGCCCGGGCGGCGTGAAAGCGAGTGTCGGCCCGGAGGGCCGAACGGAGCGATCAAGCGAGCCCCAAGCCCGCGTCGCACGGCGCCCGCGTCCGCTCAGCCCGCCGGGCTCAGCCCGACGCGGCGTACGAAAGCGAGTGTCGGCCCGGAGGGCCGAGCGGAGCGATCAAGCGAGCCCCAAGCCCGCGTCGCACGGCGCCCGCGTCCGCTCAGCCCGCCGGGCTCAGCCCGGCGCGGCGTACGAAAGCGAGTGTCGGCCCGGAGGGCCGAACGGAGCGCTCAAACTAGTGCCTGAAGTGCCGTACTCCTGTCAGCAGGCAGGTCACGTCGCGTTCACGGCAGAGGGCGAGCGTCTCTTCGTCGCGCTTGCTGCCACCGGGGTGGACGATGCACTTCACGCCGGCGTCGACGAGGATCCTCGGGCCGTCGGCGAAGGGAAAGAAGGCGTCGCTTGCCGCGACAAGCGCGGGTTGATCGCTGGTCTGGCGACGGAGACCGGAGTGGCGCCCCTCGGTCGTCGTGCGCGGCTCACCAGGCCGTCCGAGCGACTTCTCGACGGCGATGCGGCAGCTTGCGACGCGATCCATCTGTCCGGCGCCGGCGCCGACCAGTTGCAGTCCGCTGGCGATGCAGACGGCGTTGGACTTGAGATGCTTGACCACCGTCCATGCGAATGCCGCGGAGGCCAACATGGGCTTGTCCGGCGCGGGACCGGCCGCATGGGTCCACGTCTCGGGCGAGGCGATGGTCGCGTCGCGCTCCTGGACCAGGTAGCCACCGGGGATCGAGCGCAGCGTTCGCGATGGCCGCGCGAGCCGCGTCGTCGTGGGCAGGTCGAGCGCGCCGACCGCGAGCAGGCGGACGTTCCTCCATCGCTGTCCGAGCAGCTCGACGGCGCCTGGCTCGAACGACGGCGCGACCACCACCTCGAGGAACTTGTCGCCCTCGACCATCGCCTCCGCGGCGTGCGCATCGACCGGACACGAGAAGGCGACGATGCCGCCGTACGCGGCGATCGGGTCGCCCTCGTACGCGCCGACAAACGCCTCTCGCGCGCTCGCGGCCGAGGCTGCGCCGCACGGGTTCGTGTGCTTGACCACGACCGCGGCGGGAAGGCCGCCGAAGACGGCGTGCAGGTCCTGCGCCGCCTCGAGGGCCGCGGCGGCGTCGTTGAGGTTGTTGTAGCTCAGCGGCTTGCCGTGGCGAAGGGCGGCGCCGACGACGCTCGGGCCGGCGTCGGAGGCATCGCGGTAGACGGCGGCACGCTGATGCGGGTTCTCGCCGTAGCGCAGCTCGTCGACGCGCTGCGCCGCGATCAGCAGCGCCGGCGGAAACTGGTCGGCGATCGGCGCGGGCGCGATCTCGGCGGACGGGCCGGCGCGCCGCTGCATCCACGCGGCGATCGCCGCGTCGTAGCCCGCGGTCCTGGCGAACGCCGCCGCGGCGAGCTCGCGCCGCAGCGCCAAGGGCGTGGCGCCGTCATGGGCGGCGAGCGCCGCGAGGACCCGTTCGTGCTGCGATGGATCGGTGACGACGACGACGAAGTCGTGGTTCTTCGCGGCGGAGCGGATCATCGACGGACCGCCGATGTCGATCTGCTCGATCGCCTCGGGGAAGCCCACATCGGCCTGGGCGACGGTGCGCTCGAACGGATAGAGGTTCACGCAGACCAGGTCGATCATCGGGATCCCGTGCTCGCGCGCGGCCGCCTCGTGGGCCGCGTCGTCGCGCCGCGCGAGAAGCCCGCCGTGCACCTTCGGGTGCAGCGTCTTCACGCGGCCGTCGAGCATCTCGGGGAAGCCGGTGAGCCCTTCGATCGGGACGACGGCCAGTCCGGCGTCGCGCAGCGCCTTGGCCGTGCCACCGGTGGAGACGATCTCCACGCCGTGCGCCGCCAGCACGCGGGCCAGGTCGACGACACCGCTCTTGTCGCTCACCGAGAGCAGCGCGCGGCGCACCTGCACGAGCCCGACGCCGGCGTCGCGGCTTCCGGCGCCGTCGTCGCCGGCCGGGTCGATCGCGGCGCCCCGGCTCATTGTGGAACGAGCCGCTCGACGCGGCCATCGCGCGACGCCGCGAAGAGGTCGCCGCCATCGGGCTTCGTCGGCCGGATGTGATCGACCTGCGGAAGCTGGAGCGTCTGGATGGTCGCCCCGTTGGAGTCGACCGTCGACAGCGTGTGCGACGCGGGATCCCACACCAGCAGGTTGCCGCGGTTGCGGCCGATCACCTCGCCGACGACGCTCTTGTTGATCCAGAGGATCTTCCCGTCGGGCTGGTTCTTCACGAACGCGTCGAAGCAGCAGAGCCCGGTGTTCGGCAGGCGCTGGTAGAGGCGGTCGTCGAGGAGGAACGGTGGCGTCGTGAGGGACGCGTCGTTGAAGTGCTTCCAGAGCGTGCGTCCATCGGCCTGCGCCAGTGCCCAGAGGTACTGGTCCTTGGAGGCGATGAAGATGACGCCGTTGCCACCTGCGGGCCGCGCCTCGATCCCGTCGAGGAGCTGCTTGGTCCAGATCGTCCGCGCCGTGCGCGCATCCATCACGATGACGCTTCCAGCGGTGCTCACCGCGACGACGTCGTTGTCGAGCAGGATCGGCGCCACGCGGATCGATCCATCGACCGCGTTGACGCGCCATGGGTAGCCGACGCGGTACTCGAGCCAGACGATCTCGCCCGTGCGGCCGCCATAGACGAGATAGGGCGGAACGGGAATCGCCTCGGTGCTGGCCGGTCGATCGAAGCGCTGTCGGTCGATCTGCGTTCCGTTGGCCGCGTCGACGACGATCATGCCTCCTTCGGCCGTGAGGTAGAGGCGGTCGCCGATGCGGGCGATGCCGAGGCATCGATCCGACTGCTGGCCGACCGGCGTCTGCCAGACGCGCGTGCCGTCCTCGAGCTTGATCCGGGCAAGAAGGTTGTCGGAGTCGAGGACGAACGCCGCGTCGTCGCTGACGTTCACGCGCGAGAACGTGTTGCCCGGACCGACGATGGTGGTCGATTCCCAGGCGATCCGGTAGCCAAGCTGTCGTGCCGCGGTCGGCCCCACCAGCATGCGATCGTCGAGCATCGCCTGTGCGATGTGCGAGCTCTCCGTCGGCGCCGCCGCGGTCGCCCCGGCCGCCGAGCTGCTTCCCGTGGTCGCACCGTCGGCGCCAGTCGCCTGGGCGCTCTCACAACCGGGCGTCGAGAGGGACGCGAGGGTTGCCGCGAGGGCGGCGAAGACAAGGCTCGCCCGGGCGCGTCGCCACGGGCTGCTCGGCGCGACGAACCTCCGCGGCGAAGTCGTCGTGCCGGCCCGCAGGCGCGCTGCGCCGGATGGCGACGTGCACGAGAGCTCGAGGTTGGGTTCCGGCGTGTGGGCGCCAAGCGGCCGCTTCGCTGTCATCGGATGCTCCAGTCCGCGCAGAGCCACCGGCGAAGCGGCCAGCCGCGAGGGATCGCGGAGTATGGCGGTAGGTCGTTGGAGGGTCAAGGTGGGGGCGGCGCCGGCGCGAGCGCATGAAGAGTCGCCCCGGGGCCGCGCTCCCGTGCGCGGCGGAGTCCGCATCGGCGCGCGGCGCGACGACGGCGCGGAGGTCATACGCTCCGCCATGTTCACCGGGCTGGTCGAGCAGACGGGGTTCGTTGCGGCGCTGGAGCGGGTCGATTTCGGTGCGCGGCTCTGGATCGACCCTCGAGGCTGGTCGCATTCGCCATCGCCCGGCGACTCGATCGCCGTGGACGGCTGCTGCCTCACGGTGGCGGCGCTCGAGTCGCCCGGCTGGCGCTTCGACGTGGTCCGGCAGACGCTGGAGGTCACCACGCTCGGGTCGTTCGCCGCGGGCCGGCGCGTGAACCTCGAACGGAGCGCGACGCCCTCGACCTTGCTGGGCGGCCACATCGTGCAGGGTCACGTCGACGGGAACGGCACGCTCGAATCGGTGACACGCGACGCGACGCAGTGGCGCGTCCGCGTCGTTCCGCCGCCGACGTTCATGCGCCTGGTGGTCGATCGGGGCAGCATCGCCGTCGACGGCGTCTCGCTGACCGTGGCCGGGATCGGGCCGCATGGCGAAGCCGTGGCGGCCGCCACGCCTTCGTCCGCGGCGCTCTCCATCCAGTCGACGCCATCGACTTCCTCGGATCGCCGGGATCGGTCGACTCACGCCACGCGCTCGACCAGCGCGACCCCTTCGGTCCGCCCGACATGGTTCGACGTCGCGCTCATCCCGACGACGCTCGCAAGGACGACGCTCGGCGAGCGCACGGCGGGCGATCGCGTGAATCTCGAGTCCGACTGCGTGGTGCGCGCGGTCGCGGCGTTGATGGAGTGGGACCGGGCGGGCATGGGGTGAGCGGAATCGGGAAGCCGCTTCGCGGCGGAGTTAGGAGTCGGGGACTCCGTCCGTAGTCGCAGGGTGTTGCCCGTGCGCGCATCGAGCTCGAGGTGTCAGCGGTTGCGCTCGGCGGCGGCGCAAGTTCGCGGCTCCGAAGCGCCGACTCCCCATCGCCCGTCCACGGACCCGCGCCGACCGTCCTTACCTCGCCAGCTTCTTCAGGCGCTCCCAATCGGCGGGAATCTTCTCGTTCGGCTTGATGCCGAGTTCCTCGGCCTTGCCCGCCTTGAGCTCGATCGCGAACTGCGCGGGCGAGACGCTCGGGTAGAGCTTGAGCCGTGCGTGGTAGGCGTCGATCGACTCGTCCTTCCCGCGCGGCGCAACCGCCGGCATCCGATGGACGGCGGTGACGTAGCCCAGCGGATCGACGTAGATGATGTCGAGGTCGATGAGCGTGTCCAGCATCCAGAAGCTGCGCGGGCGCGAGTCGGGGAAGATGAAGATCATGCCCGCGTCGTCGCCGAGGGTCGCGCGACCGCCGAGTCCCTTCTCGCGCGTCTTGTCGTCGCGGGCGACCTCGAGCGCGAACGGCTTCTCCTTGATCCGGATCGTCTCCGTGAGCGGTCCCTTGGTCGCGGTCGACGCCTGCTCCTCGGGCACGCAGCCCGGGGCGATCGCCACGAACGCCACGAGCGCGACGGCGACAGCGGCGACCAGTGAGCGAGCCCGACGCGGGGCGCTGCGGCCGCGCTCCATCTCAAGGGCCTTCGCGTCAAGCGTCTTCGCGAAGCCGAACGCGTCGGCATGGTGACCCGCCATCGATGATCCTCCTCGCACGGTGAAGTGAACGCCTCGCAGCGGTCGCGCGACGAGCGGATCGTCGCGGCGCGCCGAGCTGGCCTCGGCGCACGAATCAGCGTATCGGGATTCGTGCGATGGTTATAGTGCTCCCCGTGGCGTCGGCCGCGAGGCCGGCGGTCGCGAGGTCGGTCGCCTTTCGTGATCCATGGAGACGCGGATGCGGGTCGAGAAGCTGGACGCCGAGGAGATCGCCGGACGCATGAAGTCGCTTGGCGAGTGGACGGTGAGCGGCGATTCGCTCCAGCGGACGCTGCGCTTCAAGGATTTCGTGCAGGCCATGGCGTTCGTGAACCGCGTCGCGGGGATCGCCGAGGCCAATCGTCACCATCCCGACATCCTCGTCCGCTACAACAAGGTCACGCTCGTCCTCTCGACGCACGACGCCGGTGGCATCACGTCGAAGGACTTCGAGCTGGCCAAGGCGCTCGAGGCGGCGATCGCCGCATGACGCGCACGTCGGAGGCGCAGCGTTTGGCTACGCTCCCCGCGTGAGTTCACCTGCCAGCCCAGACGCGACTGCGGACGCCGACAACGACGCGACGCGCTCGTCGTGCCACATCGGCCCGCATGTCGCCGGCGCGGGACGACCGCTCCTGGTGATCGCGGGTCCGTGCGTGCTCGAGGACGCCTCCACGAACGCGCGCATCGGCGCGACGGTGCGCGACGCCTGCGCCGTCCTCGGCCTTCCGTACGTCTTCAAGGCGAGCTTCGACAAGGCCAATCGTTCGAGCATCCACTCCAAGCGCGGTCCGGGACTGCGCGCCGGACTCGCCGAGCTGGCGCGGCTTCGACGCGTGCTGGGCGTGCCGGTCACGACCGACATCCACGAGCCCGGCCAGGCGGCGCCGGCGGCCGAAGTGGCCGACTGCCTTCAGATTCCGGCGTTCCTGTGCCGGCAGACCGACCTGCTTGCCGCCGCCGCCGGCACCGGTCGCGCCGTCAACGTGAAGAAGGGCCAGTTCATGGCGCCGGCGGAAATGGCCAACGTCGTCGCCAAGCTCGAGGAAGGCGGGTGCCGCGACATCATGCTCACCGAGCGTGGCACCTTCTTTGGATACCACCGGCTGGTCAACGACTTCACCGGCCTCGGCGACCTGATGGAGCTTGGCCGCCCCGTCTGCTTCGACGTGACGCATTCCACGCAGCTTCCGGGCGGCGCCGCGACGGCGACCGCGGGACGGCCGGAGCGCGCCGCGCTGCTCGCCCGCGCCGCCGTCGCCGCCGGCGTGCATGCGGTCTTCATCGAGTGCCACCCCGATCCGGCGAGGAGCTTCAGCGACGCCGCGACCGTGCAGCCGCTTGGTCTCATCGCGGAGCTGCTCGGCACGCTCGCCGCGCTGCGGGCGGCCGTCGCGACGCGCGCGGGATGAAGCGGCGCGGGATGAAGCTGCGCGGGCGACCAACGCACCGGGCGCACCGAGCACTCCAGCGCTAGAGTGCATCGTGCACTGCGACCATTGCGACAAGGCCGCGCTCGTTCACGAGGTGGTGATCCGCAACGGAAAGCGGCGCGAGGTCCATCTGTGCGAGGACCACGCGAAGGAGGCGGGCTATGTCATCCCCTCGGGCGAGCCGCTCAATGCGCTGCTCAGCCAGGTGATCGCGGCCGTTCCGCCGATTGCGAAGGCGGCCCGCGCGACGCCGCAGCCGGCGTGCGCCGCGTGTGGGCTCGCCTTCCACGTCTTCCGCCAGACCGGCGTTCTCGGCTGCGCCGCGTGCTACGAGGCCTTCGGCGCGACGCTTGGATCGCTCATCGAGAAGGCCCAGGCGGGCGCCGTGCACCACGTCGGCAAGACCCCGCGGCGCGGCGGTGGGGCGATCGACCTGCTCATGCTCCGCCAGCGCCTCGAGCGCGAGCTGCACGAGGCGGTCGCCGCCGAGCAGTATGAGCGCGCGGCCAAGCTGCGCGACCGGATCCGCGGGCTGAGCGAGCCCTCCCGACGTGGCTGCGCCGACGCCGGAGCCGATCCAGCCGAGGGAGCGAGCGGCGCCGGCGTCGCGGGCGCGATGCCCTCGCGCGAGATCGGCTCGCTTGCGCCGGACGCGGAGCCGCGGGGGAACTGAACGTGTCGCCGCTTCCCGACGGCCCCAGGATCCAGCCCAGCGGCTCCGACGCGGACGTCGTCGCCTCGACGCGCGTGCGCCTGGCGCGGAACGTGGCCGGCTTTCCGTTCGTGAACCGCGCCAGCGCGATGCAGCGGCAGCAGATCCTCTCGATGCTCCAGGCGGTCGCGTTCCCGCCGGAGATTGCGCCGGACATGAAGTGGCTCAACCTGGCCCAGACGCCGCCGCGCGACCGCATGCTGCTCGTGGAGCGGCATCTCATCTCGCGACAGCTCGCCGAGGGCGATGCGCCGCGCAGCGTCGCCATCTCGGGCGACGAGACGTTCAGCCTCATGGTCAACGAGGAGGACCACGTCCGTCTCCAGGTCGTCCTTCCCGGACTTCAGCTCGTGGAGACGCTGCGCCGCGCCGATGCGCTCGACGACGCCATCGAGGCGCAGGTCGACTTCTCGTTCAGCCGCCGCTTCGGCTACCTCACGGCGTGCCCGACCAACGTCGGATGCGGCATCCGCGTCTCCGTCATGCTCCACCTGCCGGCGCTGCGCATCACCAACGAGATCGAGCGCGTGCGCCGCGCCGCGAAGGACCTCAACCTCGCCGTCCGCGGCTTCTACGGCGAAGGGTCCGAGAGCGCGGGCGACTTCTACCAGGTCTCGAACCAGGTCACGCTTGGCGTGGCCGAGCAGGACGTGCTCGAGTCGTTCCGCCGCGACATCGTCCCGCGCATGGTCGACTACGAGCGCGAGGCGCGGCGCCTGCTCGCCCGACAGAGCCCCGCGGCGCTCGACGACCGCCTCTGCCGGGCGCTCGCCGTGCTCCGCAGCGCCCGGCTGCTCGGCGGCGAGGAGGCGATGAAGCTCCTGTCGCGCGTGCGGCTGGGCATCCACGTCGAGCGCCTCCGCGACATCGACCTGCGGGTCGTCGACCGGCTCATGCTCAGGTCCAGCCCGCGCCTCGGGCGGCCGCGGAGCGCGACCTCAACGGCGACGAGCCGCACGAGCGCGGGCGTCGCTCGTGCGGACGGCGCTGGGGCATGATGTGCGGCGCCGTCGACGGCGACCGGCGCGTCGCGGGGGCATCGCGGCGCGTCCAGCAGCCCGTGGCGAAAGTGCTTCGACGGCGAGGGCGAGCAGGATTTCGCAGGTCAAGGAGCCGCCGCGCAGCCGTATTCCACGGAATCTACGGCAAGCGGCGGCGACGCAGAGATGCGGAATCCTGCTCGACCGCAGCCCGAATGACTTTCGCCACGGGCTGCCAAGCCCCTCCGCAACCGCGCCGACCGGTTTGCGGATAAGTGCCCGGAGGAACGTCGCGCTTCGCCGCTCGGGCCATGTGGGATGGCCGGCGGGGGCGCCGGAGAGACCAGCCATGTCGCGCATGCCAATCGATCCCGAGGCGTTCGGCGAAGAGGTGCTTCGCATCGTTCGGCGGAACTTCCCCGATCGGACGGCGGAACTCGCCGCGCCGATGGACCTCATCCTGAGCGGGAGGCACCTGGGGCTGGACAACCTGCACCGGATGGTCGTCGCCGATCCCGAGAACGGCGTCGCGCTCGTCGAGACCTACCTCGAACGGCTGGTCGAGGGCGATGCCTTCACCGGCACGCCGATGCCGTTGTCCGTCGCGCGGTCGCGGATCATGCCGCGGATCCAGCCGGAGTCGATCTTCGGCCACCTGGAGCGCGAACAGGTCGCCCACGTCCCGTTCGTGAACGACACGGTGGTCGTCTTCGTGATCGACATGCCCCACATGACCGTCAGCATCACGACCGAGCAGATGATCCGCTGGGGCATGCAGCCCGACGACCTCGAACGGATCGCCCGCGAGAACCTGACCGGCTATGCGCCGGACCTGCCGGTCCAGCTCGTGAACAGCGCCGAGGGCGGGCGCGCCGCGATCGTCTCGCGCCAGGATGGCTACGACGCCGCCCGCCTGCTGCTTGGCCAGCTTCATCGGCGCCTCGCTCCCGAGCTGCGCGGCGACTTCTACGTCGCCACGCCGGCGCGCGACATGCTCGTCGCGTTCACGTGCGACCCCGAGCCGTTCGTGGTCCGCCTCCGGAACCGCGTCGCCAAGGACTATCGACGCCTTCCGTATCCGATCACCGAGGAGCTCTTCATCGTCACGATGGATGGCGTGGCGGGGACGAAGTTGGCGCAGGCGGCGTAGGCGGCGAACCTACCCTGCGGGCGTCCGCGCCCCAGAGTCGCTCCCTCGTGCTCCTGCTCATCGACAACTACGACAGCTTCACCTTCAACCTGGTCCAGCGGTTCGGCGAGATCGCTCCGACGCTGGCCGTGCACGTGGTGCGCAACGACGCGATCGACGTCGCCGGCGCCGAGCGGCTCGCGCCCACCCACCTGGTCATCTCGCCGGGACCGTGCACGCCGAGGGAGTCCGGTATCTGTCCGGCGCTCGTGGCCCGCTTCCGCGGACGCGTTCCGATCCTCGGCGTCTGCCTCGGCCATCAGACGATCGGCGATGTGCACGGCATGATCGTGCGCCGCAACGACCGGCCGATGCACGGCAAGACGTCGCCGATCCATCACGACGGTCGCGGGATCTTCGCCGGCATGCCCAATCCCTTCGTCGCCACGCGCTACCACTCGCTGATCGTGCAGCGCGACACGGTCTCGGCGGACTTCGAGGTGAGCGCGTGGACCGAAGAGGGCGAGGTGATGGGACTGCGCTGGACCGGCGACGGCGCGCCGATGGACGGCGTCCAGTTCCACCCGGAGAGCTTCCTGACGGTCGAGGGGCCGACGCTGCTGCGGAATTTCCTTGAGTCGGGCCGGGTTGATCCCAAGGTGCGGGCGGTCTCGGCTCGGTGACGTTGGGCGTCCAACGGCTGCCGCCTGCAATCAACGTCCCTCAGGTACACTTCGCCCATGGCTGCTTCCAATCGCTTCATCGCCCGCAGGCGGGCCTTTGCCGCGTCCTTCACGCTCGTCTCGGTCGCGGCTGCTGCGGCGTTCGCCCAGGCACCGCCGCCGACCGCGCCGCCGACGACGCGCCCGCCGGCCCAGCCCAGCGGCCCGGCCCTGCCACCCAGCGCCGCACCCGGCGGTCGTCCCGGCGCCGGGCCGGTCGCCGCGCCGGGACAGCCCCAGCGGCGCCCCGGCGGCACGCCGGTCGAGGAGCGTCCCGAGGGTCTCCGGCCGCGTCCGATCCCACCGAAGACCGCCGTCGCCGGCGGCCCGGCGATCTGGTTCGACGTGCTCGACTACGACTTCGGGCCGATGACCAACGCCGAGACGCGCAAGTGCAAGTTCACCTACTTCAACATCGGCGATGCGCCCCTCACGGTGAAGGACGTCGTGCCCGCGTGCGGTTGCACCCAGCCGAGGTTCGAGCGGAACAAGACGCTCCAGCCCGGCGAGTCGGCGGTGGTCGAGGTCGACTTCACGCCGCCCACCGGCGGACACCAGGCCAAGGCGCTGCATGTCGTCAGCGACGCGAAGAACGTTCCGGAGGTCTACAACATCCGCGTCATCGGCGAGGTCGAGGCGGTGCTCTCGTTCGACCCGAAGACCTACGAGTTCGGCGAGCTCAAGCTGGGCGAGCCGCACGAGGCGATCTTCGAGATCAAGGCGGACGCCGACAGCACCTTCTTCGACAGCGTGACGTCGCGGTCGGACATGGTCACGGCGAGCTTCGTCGATCCCGCGCCGCGCAAGGGCAAGGCGACGATGAAGGTGACGATCAATCCGAAGGCGGAATGGGGCTATTTCCGCCAGGGCGTCGTCCAGATCGTGACCAAGGGCAAGCTCGAGAACGGCCAGGAGGTCACCAAGACCCTTCCGCTGCGCCTCACCGCCACGATCGTCGACAACGTGCGCGCCAGCGACTACGTGATCCAGTGCGGCGACATCAACTTCGGGCAGGCGTTCCACGGCGAGAGCTCCGTCACCAGCGTCGACGGAGCGCCCTTCGAGATCGTCGACGCGAAGATCGAGCCGATGGCCTCGACCAACAAGGGCGTCGCAGACTTCCAGTCGACGTTGAAGGTCGTGCCGCTCACGGACCCGGCGACACCGGGTTACAAGATCATCGTCGACGGCGTCGCCGGTTCGAAGTCGGGGTTCATCTCGGGCGCCGTCACGTTCGGCACGAAGGGCCGCGATGGAGCGGTGGTGAAGCGCTCGCTCGGCCTCAACGGCCACATCGACGAGCCGGGCGCCCGTCGCCCTGGACTGCCCCGACCCGCCCCGGCGGCCGGTGGCGCCGGTCGGCCAGCCGCCACGCCGCCTGCGGCCCCTGCGGCGACACCCCCGGCGACACCGCGCAACCCGCCGCCGGCAGCGCCGCCCGCTGGGCGCTGATGCCCATTCGAGATGGAGCGATTGCCGCAGCTCCAGGGCGTGAACGTCCGTTGGAACCCACACGACTCGCATGAACGCTGGCGACGCGATGAACACCACCGACGCGGTCAACGACGTCCTTCGCGCCACGTTGCTCTCCTCGAGCGAGGGGCGCGTCGAGCTGGGCATCCCTGGCACCGACTACCGCATCGCGTTGGTGCCGACCGCCTCGGTCGCCTCGCCCGTCGGGCGGAAGATCCGCGGCCGCGTCGAAGGCCGCGCCCTTCGCGTGCATGTGACCTCCGGCGGCGGCACGTTCATCGAGCCGCTCGATGGCACGCCGCGGATCGTGCAGGGCATGGTGATCGACGTCGATCGCACGAGACGCCGACTCCTGCTTGACGCCGGCGTTCCGATGTGGGTGACGCTCGACGCCGATCGCTCGACAGACGGCTTCCCCGTCGGGGCGCTGGTCAACTTCTACATGGAAAGCGGTGCGACGTTCACGCCCGCATAGCGAGCCCTGCGCGTCCACCTTCGTCGCGGGCGGCCGAGGCCGGACCTCGGTCGAGGGGCCGGGCGTCCTCTCCGATCACTTCTTCGAGTCGTCCTTGGTCGGATCCTTCGCGGGATCCTTGGCCGGATCCTTTGATCCGTCCTTGCCGTCCTTGCCGTCCTTCGCGGTACCCTTCGCGCCATCCTTCGGGGCGTCCTTCTTGCTTGCGTCCTTCGCGCCCTCCGCGGGCTCGGCGAGGAGCTTCTCGACCACCGTGGCCACGTGCTGCGGCTGAAGTCCGACCGCTCGAACGAGGCCCTTGCGGTCGATGACCGCATACGTCGGCCAGAACGCGAGCCGGAAGGCGTGCTGGCTCTTGGCGGCGTCGTCGACGGCCACGGGATAGTTGATGCCCTTGCTCTTGATCGCCGCGTCGAGCGCGTCGACGCCGCTCTTGTTGTCGTGGATGCCGACGAAGACGAGGCCGTCCTTGCCGTGCTTCTTCACGAGCTCGACGTTCTCCGGCACGGCCCTCATGCATGGCCCGCACCAGGTGGCGAAGAAGTCGACCACGACGACCTTGCCCTTGAGCTTGGCCAGGTCCTGGGCCTCGCCGCGCCAGTCCTTCACATGCAGCGTCGGAGCGGGCTTGCCGACCAGCCCGTTCTGCGCGGCGCGCTGGGACGAGTCGCCGAAGAACCAGTCGGCGGGGAACTCGCTGCCCGGCGCGGGCTTGCGCGGCGTCGCGCCCTTGGAGTCCTTCGAATCGCTCTTGCCGCCGCCGCTCCCCTTGCCGCCATCCGCGGGCTGGCCAGTGCCGGGCCTCGCAGGCGTCTTCGGTGGTGTCGTCGAATCGTCGGCCGCCGCGAGCGGAGGCGCGGCCGCGAGAAGCGGGATGGCGAGAATCGTTGCGGCAAGGCGGTGCATGGGGACTCCAATGGAGCGAGGAGCGTTCTCCGACGGACGAATCATCAGTGTACCGCCGGAGCGCGGGCCCGATGCCCGATCGCCCACGCCGGCCGATTCTGTACGATGCCCGTCGCGCGAACCCCAATCCCCGATCCCTCCGCCGCGCCAGCCGCCGCCCCCCTTGTCATGCGTCCACTCCCCGTCGCCCTCATCGGCAGCAAGTTCATGGGTCGCGCGCACTCCAACGCGTGGATGTCGGCGGCGAGGTTCTTCGATCTGCCGCGCGAACCCGTGATGGCGATGGTCGCGGCGCGCGACGCCAAGGCGACGGCGGAGTTCGCCCGACGGTGGGGGTGGCGGCGCGCGACCGACGATTGGCGCGAAGCCCTCCGCGACCCGACGATCGAGCTGGTCGACGTCGCGACGCCCAACCATGTTCACGCCGAGCAGGCGATCGCGGCCCTCGAGGCCGGCAAGCACGTCGCGTGCGAGAAGCCCCTCGCGGGCACGCTCGCGGACGCGCGGGCCATGCGCAACGCGGCGCGCGCCGCGGGGAAGCGCGGCACGCGGACGTTCGTCTGGTTCAACTATCGGCGCTGCCCGGCGATCGCCTTCGCCCGGGAACTCGTGGCGAAGGGGCGGCTCGGCGAGATCTTCCACGTCCGCGCGAGCTACCTCCAGGACTGGGGCGGGCCGGCGACGCCGATGCTGTGGCGCTTCAGCGCCGCGGAGGCCGGCAGCGGGGCGCACGGCGATCTCAACGCGCACATCGTCGACATGGCGCGCTTCGTCACCGGCGACGAGGTCGTCGAGGTCGTCGGCGCCATCGAGCACACCTTCGTGAAGGAGCGCCGCGTCATCGAGGAGGCGACCGCGCGGCGGCGCGGCGCGCTCGCCGGCAAGGCCGGCGCGCGGCGCAGCCCCGCGGGCGGCGCTCGATCCGCGAAGGCCGCGCGAACGGCGCGGTCGACCGTCGACGACTGCGTCCTCTTCCTTGCGCGCTTCGCCGGGGGCGCCGTCGCGTCCTTCGAGGCGACGCGGCTGGCGACGGGCAACCAGAACCGCAACCAGATCGAGATCAACGGCGAACGCGGCTCGCTCAGGTTCGACTTCGAGCGCATGAACGAGCTGTCGTGGTGGGACCACACGCTGCCCCCGGCGGAGCGCGGATGGAGCCGCATCATGTGCACGACGCCGGGATCTCATCCCTACGTCGCCGCGTACTGGCCGCCCGCCCATGTGCTGGGCTACGAGCACGGCTTCGTGAGCGAGGCGGCGGACATCGTCCTGGCGCTCTGCGGCCGGAAGCCTGTCGCGCCGCTGCCCGACTTCGAGGACGCCTGGCAGACGCAGCGCGTGCTCGAGGCGGCGCTGCGCAGCGCGCGCAATCGGGAGCCGGTGCGGGTCGCCGACGTCGGCTGAGCGCGCGGCGCCGATCCGACACGCGACCCGTGCATCGCCGGACGGCGCCGCGGACCGCGTCTCCAACCGCGCGGCGCTCCCTACCCTCCTCCCCCCATGGACCTGTTCTCCTACCGAGACGGCGTGCTGCACGCCGAGGACGTTCCGCTTCCGGCGATCGCCTCCGCGGCCGGCACGCCGACCTACGTGTACAGCGCAGGGACGATCCGCGAGCACTACGCCCGGCTCGTGGAGGCGTTCGCCGAGCTCCAGCCGCTCGTCTGCTACTCCATCAAGAGCTGCGGGAACCTCTCGATCTGCCGGCTCATCGGCGGACTGGGCGGCGGAATGGACGTCGTCAGCGGCGGCGAGCTGGCCCGCGCGCGCGCCGCCGGCGTGGCCGCGGAGAAGTGCGTCTACGCGGGCGTGGGCAAGACCGACGCGGAGATCCGCGACGCGATCGAGGCCGGCATCGGCCTGCTCAACGTCGAGAGCGAGGCGGAGTTCGAGAACATCGCGGCGATCGCCGCGACGATGCGGCGCACCGTCCGATGCGCGCTGCGGGTCAACCCCGACGTCGATCCGCAGACGCACCGCTACACCAGCACGGGCAAGAAGGAGACCAAGTTCGGCGTCGACATCGAACGGGCGAAGGCGTTCTTCGATCGCTACGGGCGCGGCGAGATGGCGAGGTTCGCCCGGCTGGTCGGGATCCACCTGCACATCGGCTCGCCGGTGCTCACCACCCAGCCGTACGTCGATGCGGTGAACAAGACGCTCGTGCTGGTCGACGAGCTGGCGCGCGGCGGACAGCGCATCGAGGTGCTCGACCTGGGCGGCGGGTTCGGCGCCGACTACGAGTCGGCGCAGTCGCCGCTCGCGGCCGACTACGCGGCGGCCATCGTGCCGCTGCTCGCCGATCGCGTCCGCGCCGGGCTGCGCATCGTCCTCGAGCCGGGCCGCACCATCGTGGCGAACGCGGGGATCCTCCTGCTGCGCGTGCTCTACATGAAGACCTCGGGCGACAAGAGCTTCGCCATCTGCGACGGCGGCATGAACGCGCTGCTCCGGCCGAGCCACTACAACGCGTTTCACTTCATGTGGCCGGTGGTGCCATCGGCTCCGTTCGTTCCCGCGCGCCGCGCGAAGGAGATGGAGATGCCGGGGCTCGTCTCGATGGACGTCGTCGGGCCGATCTGCGAGAGCGGCGACTTCCTCGCGCTGGATCGCGCCCTTCCGCCGCTGCGCCGGGACGATCTCCTCGCCGTCTTCACCGCCGGCGCATACGGCATGAGCATGGCCAGCCGCTACAACTCGTCGCCGCTGCCGGCGGAGGTGCTCGTCGACGGCGCGGACTTCCGCGTCGTCCGTCGGCGGGAGACGCACGAGGACCTGGTCGCCCATGAGCGATGAGCGACGATGATGCGCGATGGGCGACGGCGGGGAAGCGCGAGGGATCGCGAGCGAAGGATGCGCGCCCTCGCCGAGCCGCGGCGCTCCGCGCCGGTCCGACCGACTACGCTGACCCGCTTCCCATGATCTCCCGCGAATCCGATGGCATCTGGCTGACGCTCAAGGAGGTGATCGCCCTCCACCACGAGGAGGTGTTCGCGTGTCTCACCACCGAGAGCGGGCTGGTGCGCTGGTTCGCGGTGCACGCCGAGGTCGACCTTCGCGCCGGCGGCAGCATCCGATTCGGCTGGGATCGCAACTTCACCAAGACGACGACGGTCGCCATCCTGGACTACGACGCGGGTGGCCGGATCGTCTGGGACTGGTACGCATCGTGGGACGACACGCATGCGCCGGTCTATTGGACCGTCACGCCGGCGGTCGAGGAGGGAAGCAAGGTGATCCTGCGCCAAGGTCCGTTCGGCGAGGGCACCGAGGAACTGCTCGGATTGGCCGAGGAGGCCGAGAGCTGGCGCTGGCACCTGTGCAACCTTCGCAGCGTGCTCGAAGCGAAGCACGACATGCGCAGCGTGCGGCCGCTATGAGCCGGAAGTGGTTCATCGCCATCGTCTCGTCGCTGTGCGCCGCCCTGGGCCTGCTCTGGTGGATCGGCGATCCACTGCCGCGCTTCGCCGAGTCGATCTGGCTGGCGACGCATCGCGGCGCCGCGATCGCCGTCGTGTGGCTCGTGGCCGGCGCGGGACTCGCGTCGGCCGCGCTCGCCTGGTTCGGGCCGCGCGCGATGCGGGCCCGCCTCGCGCTCGCCTGGTTCGTCGTCGCGCTGGTCGCGCTGTTGGCGCTGCGTCCGCAGGCGATGGCGATCGTGCGGGCGCTGCTGCGGTGAGCCACGGCGCGAGATTCGACGGGGACGCATGTCATACGGATTCCAGTCGACCTCCATGCGTTCGACCCCTTGCCCACAGCGGCGACCCGCGATGGAATTGGGTGGGGTGGGGCACGAGAGTCAACTGGGATGCATGTCAGCGGTCGGACGCGCGGGCGTAGTCGTCGGGCGTGTCGAGGTCCGCGAGCACGCCGGGGTCGTCGACCTCCGCGCGGACGACCTCGGCGGCGTTGGCGCGCCAGAAGCCCGCGAGGCCGTCGTCGCCGCTCCACGCGAGGATCCGCGGGATCGCCCGCGCGTCGATCACCACGGGGTGTCCGCCGCGCGCGCCGCGCTGCGGCAGCACCGCAAGGGGCGTCGCGATGCCCGGCGATCCCGGCGATCCGGGCGATGTGGGCGTGCCGCGCGCGCCTTGCGCGCGAGCGGTCCGCTCCGTCGCGAGTGCGAGCAGCTTCCCGATGGTCGCCGGCGCGACGGAGGGTTGGTCGGCGGGGTGGAGGATCACCAGTTGTGGCGGCGGATCGCCGGCGATCGCCGCGGCGAGGCCGCGCCGCGCGGAGGCGAGCATCTCCTGCCCGGGAGCGCCCGCGACGATCGCGTGCGGCCGCCGGTCGAGCGCCCGTCGCAGCGCCGTCGGATCGTCTCCGGCGACCACGATCACCCGGTCGCAGAACGGAGCGATCGAATCGAACGCCGCGGCGACGACCGTCGTCGTCCCGCCGGGAGGCCACGGCAGCAGCAGCTTCGGTGCGCCCATGCGCCGCGAGCGACCCGCCGCGAGGAGGACGCCTACGACCTGCGCGGGCGCAACGCGATCCGGCGACGGCATCATCCGTTGCGTCCGCACGGTGTGTCCGCGACGGTGCCGGCGCGGACGTGCTCCGCGGCGCACGGCGGGACGGATCCCGCGGCGCGGATCGCCTCGACATCGGCGCCCCGCTCGCGCACCGGCGCGAACGGGTGCTGGCGCCGCACCATCACGAGCTGCGCGGCGATCGACAGGGCGATCTCCTCGACGGTCACGCCTCCGATGGGAAGGCCGATCGGCGCATGCACGCGAGCGAGCTCGTCGTCGGCGACGCCGCGCTCGCGGAGGTCGTCGAAGACGAGCCTCACCTTGCGGCGACTGCCGATCATCCCGACGTACCTCGCGCCGCGCCCGAGGAGCGCCGCGAGCGCCTGCTCGTCGTGACGGTGACCACGGGTGACGACGACGCCGTACGTGAGGTCGTCCATCGTCGCGTCGCGCAGAGAGCCGGCGATGTCGCCGGAGACCTTCGCGCAGCCGGCTGGCGCGAACCGCTCCAGCAGGTCGGTGCGATCGTCGAAGAGCGTGACGTCGAACCCCAGCGGCGCGGCAAGCCGCGCGAGCGCCTGCCCGACATGGCCGGCGCCGGCGATGTAGAGCCGCTCCGGCGGCGGCAGCTCGAGCACGAATCGCCGGCGGTTCGCCGTCGTCGTCGCGACGCCGTCGGCGCGCCCGCGCCCCTCGACCGCCGCGTCGCCGGGGCCGCCCGGCGCGCCTGCGGCCTCGACGTCGAGCTCGAGCGAGGTCGCCTCGCGTCGCGCCATCGCCGCGACGACGGCGGCAAGCCGCGTCGACGCCGGCAGCGGCGCCACCGCGACCTCGATCGTTCCGCCGCAGATGAGTCCGTCGTCCCAGCCGTAGTCGTGGTCGAGCGTGAAGCGCATCATGCCGCTGCGCCCCTCGCGCAGCATCTCGAAGGCCCGGCGCCGGACGTCGGCCTCGACGCACCCTCCGCCGATCGTGCCGAGGATCTCCGCGCGCTCGTCGACCAGCATCAGCGCACCGGACGACTGCGGCGTCGACCCGCGCGAGCGCACGACCACGCACAGCGCGCCGCGCTCGCCAGCTCGCGCCAGCGCGAGCGCGTGGGCCAGGATGTGGAAGGCGGCGTTGGACATGCGGGGCCCGGATCGGGCGGCGGATGGTGCGCGGCGCGGTGCCGGCGTCAACGTCCGCAGTGGCATCCGCGCCCGGCCGAGCAGTCGGCCGGCGACACGGGTCCGCGGTCGGGGCCGCGCGCGTCCTGCGAGACCTGGCACCAATACTGGCGGGTTTCGCTGGTGATGTCGACCTCGCCTGGTCGCATGTGGTCGACGTCGACGTACATGAGCTTGTGCCTGAGGTTCAGGCACGTCTGGACGAACTGGAGGGGATGGTCTGCCATCGGTTCTTCCGTTTCGCAGGCGACGATCGCCCGTCGAGGACCGCTATCCAGCGACCGCATCGCGCACGGCGCGCTTCACCGCGACGGGCAGGAGCCGGACCTTGTACGCGTTGTCGGTCATCGGCGCAGCGCCGTCGGCGGCGCCGGCGCACGCCTTCGCGAGTGCGCTCTCGTCGTCCACGTTCACGCCGCGCAGCGCTTCGGCGACCCGCGGCAGGGGCCACGGCGTCGGCGCGACCGCGCCGGCGCAGACGCGGGCCGACGCGATCGTTCGGCCGTCGAGCTCGAGCGCCACGCAGGCGAAGACGAGCGGCCAGTCGAACGACTGCTTCTCCTTCACGGCGTAGAAACCGCTGACCGGCGCGGGCCGGAACGTGATCGCGGTCACGACCTCGTTGGGTTCGAGGTTGTGCTCGCCGAGGATGCCCTTGTCCGGAGCGTGGAAGAGATCCGCGATCGCGAGGGCGTTGCGGGTGCCGCCCGCGAGCTCGACTCCGCCCGCGCAGACCCACAGCGCCGGCGCGAGGTTCGACGGGTGGACGATGTGGCATGGCCCGCGCCCGAAGATCGCGTGATAGCGGTTCTCGCCCTCCACCGCGAAGCAGGTCGATCCGCCCTTCTTGAGGCACTCGAACTGATGCTGACGGAAGTACCAGCAGCGCGGCCGCTGAAGGAGGTTGCCCGCCACGGTCGCGACGTTCCGCACCTGCGGCGTCGCGGCGCCGGCGACGGCCTTCGCGAGGACCGGCGCCGCCTTGCGGATCGCGGCGTTCCCCGCGACCTCGGCGAGCGTCGCCAGCGCGCCGATGCGGCCGTCCGTGATGGTCCGCCACGCCGGGTCCTTCATCGTGCGCAGGTTCACCAGCGACGTCGGCTCGAGGATGCCTTCCTTCATTTGGTCGAGCAGATCCATGCCGCCGCCCTTCAACAGCGGCAGCGACACCGCGCCTCCGGTCGGCGCCATCGCCGCCACGGCCTCGTCGACATGTGTCGCCTGGATGATCGAGAAGCGGTTCACGTGGCACCTCCGCCCTTCTTCGCCGCGGCCGCGTCGAGCGCCGCCAGCACCTTGTCCGGCGTGAGCGGCAGGTGCCGCACCGGAGCGCCGACGGCGTTGAAGACGGCGCACGCGACGGCCCCCGCGGTGGGGACGACCGGCGGCTCGCCGAGCCCGCGCGAGCCGGTTTGCGTCGCATCGCTCCAGAGCACCGGCTCGATCGATGGCATGTCGTTCGGTCCGAGGATCTTGTACATCTCCAGGTTTGGGTTCACCATCGCGCCGGTGCGGCGATCGAGGATCTTGTTCTCGAAGAGCGCGAAGCTGATCCCCTGGATCACGCCGCCGATCACCTGGCTCTCGGCGGTCTTGCGGCAGAGGATGCGCCCGCATGCCTGAAAGGCGATCACGCGCTTGACGGCCACGACGCCCGTCTCGGAATCGACCTCCACCTCGACGAACTGCACGCCTTTGCTGTTTCCGTTGCCGAAGAGGTCGCCCTTGCCGCCGTCGTACGCGCCGCTTCCCATGACGCTCTCGGTCGGCAGCACGCGGCAGAGCTCGTTCCACGTCATCGCCTTCGCGGCGCCGCGGCGGATCTCGCCGCCGACGATCGAGAGCTCCTTCGCGTCGGCGCCGAGCTGCTTCGCGGCGACGTCGAGGAGCTTCGACCGCGCATCGCGCGCCGCCGAGATGACCGCGGGCGTGATGCTGGGCGTCGTGACCGAACCGCCGGATGCCGGTCCTTCGGGGAGCGTCGAGCTCGCGATGCGCACGCCCAGGGCCGAGAGCGGAACGCCGAGCGCGTCGGCCGCGGCCACGCCGATGATCGTCCTGAATCCGGTGCCGATGTCCTGGGCGCCGCTGCGCAGCTCGATCGAGCCGTCGCGGTGCACGACGACCTCGGCCCGCGCGGGCCCGCGGAGCGCCTTCCAGCTCGTGGTTCCGACGCCGAGTCCGCGGCGCAGGACGCCCGTCTGCGCACCGGTCGGCTGGCGCCGGTCCCATCCGATCATGGTCGCGCCCGGCGTCGTACATGGCGTGGCGGAACCTCGTCTCGTCGGTGTCGAGACGGCGTCGAAGCTCGAGCGGGTCGACGCCGGCGATCGTCGCGATCTCGTCGAGCATGAGCTCTTCCGCGAACGCGCCCTGCGGATGTCCGGGGGCGCGCATCGCCCTGGGCGCGCCGCCGTTGAACGAGACGTTGGTCGTCTGTGCGTTGATGTCGCCGAGGCGGAAGCGGCCCGACGGGATCGCGGCGCCGCCGCCACCCTTCGCCACCCCCACGCCGCCGAAGACGTGGATCTGGCCGCCGAGGATCGTGCCGTCGCGGGCGAAGCCGATCTTGACCTTCGTGTGCGACGACGGCCGGTTGCCCGTGTCGAGGTGTTCCTCGCGGCGGTCGCAGAACGAGTAGGCCGGGCGCTGCTGCGACGCGGCGACCACGGCCGCGAACTTGCCTTCGTTGCCGATCTGGAACTTCGCGCCGAACCCGCCACCGACGTACTCGCAGCGCACCTCGTACGCGTTCCGGCCGAGACCGATGAAGCGGGAGACCTCCTCGGCCACGACGAACGTTCCCTGGGTGGACGCGTGCACGGTCGCCTTGGCGCCGTCGTGCTCCACGACCATGCCGTGGGTCTCGAGCGCCGAATGCGTCTGCACCGGCGTCGAGTCGTCGGCCTCGAGCACGTGGTCGGCCTTCTCGTAGGCGGCGGTCTCCTTCGCCGTGGGTTCGACGAGCTTGACCTCGGCGGGATCGATGCCCGTCTTGCAGGGCAGGCGCTCCCACTTCATCGCCAGCGCCTTGAGCCCCCGGCGCAGCGCCGTGCGGCTCTCGGCGGCGACATAGCCCATCCAGTCGCCGTGGTAGTCGCCGTCGCCGCCATCGCCGCGATCGCCCGCGCCTTCGAGGTTCACCTCGACGACGCCCGGCGTGGCGCGGGCGGCGCCGATGTCGACCTGGAGCAGCTTGGCCTTGCCCCACGGGCAGCGAATTCCCTGCACGAAGAGTGTTCGCGCGGGGAAGACGTCGCGCGAGTACTTCGCCCTGCCGGTCACCTTGGCGATGGCGTCGAGTCGCGACGTGTTCGCATCGACCGCCTTGTCCTGGTTGAAGGGGCGGTTGCCGGTCGGCAGCGACGTGACGTCGAATGCGGAGGGCGCGTCGGTCGGATCGGGACTGCGGCGCGGTCTCATGGCTTCGCGCCTCCACCGTTCGCCGAAGCGGCCGTCGCGGGAACGGGTTGGTCGATGGGGACCGGCTGGCCGGAGGCCTCGAGCACCGCGTTGAAGATGTTCGTGTACGTTCCGCAGCGACAGATGTTGCCGCTCAGCCCGCGCCGGATCTGCTCCATCGTCGGCTTGGGATGCTCGGCCAGCAGCGCCTTGCACGCCATCACCAGCCCCGGCGTGCAGAAGCCGCACTGGAGCGCATCGTGCCGCACGAACGCCTCCTGGAGGACGTCGAGCCGCGGCGCCGACGCACCGTCGGGCGCATCGGCGCCGGAAAGCCCTTCGATCGTCGCGACGCTGCGGCCGATCGCGTCGACCGCGAGCATCATGCATGACGCGACGAGCCGGCCGTCGACGAGCACCGAGCATGCGCCGCATGCGCCGCGATCGCACACTTCCTTGCTGCCGGTCATGCCGAGGTGCAGCCGCAGCGCTTCGAGCAGCGTGGTGCCCGGCTCGCACGTCACCGTCGTCGGCGCGCCGTTGATGGTGAGGGCCATTGGCGACGGATCCGGTCCGATGGCGGCCGGTGCGCCACCGGGCCGAGCGGCTGCGCTTGCCTTCTCCTGCCTGCCCGATGGCGGAGCGGCGAAGGCCCGATCCGCGGTGGCGCCGAGCCCGGCCACCGCGCCCGACACGCCGAGCGTCTGGATGAAGCTGCGCCGGCTCACGGCGTCGCGCGGAACGTCTCCGCCTTGTTCGCTGGTCATGGGTGGTCCTTCGTCGAGTCCCGCACACGTCGCGACGTCACGCTACCCGAGACGTCCATCCGGGCCAAGCTTCTTGTGACGATCCGATCCGCGCGCCGCGATCTGGATGAGCCGTTCGATGATCGGTCCGTTCGCCGGGAGCCATCCAAGCGACGGGAGGTCGGGCGCCCGGACCCAACGACACTCCAGCGCCTCGAGTGGCGTTGGCTCGTACGCGCCGTCGACCTCACCGATCAGCACGTGCAGCGTCACCGTTCGATCTGGATACCGGTATGTCACCTGCATCAGCGGTCGCAGCGGCGGCGCAACCAGGTCCACTTCCTCCTTCAACTCGCGACCGCCCGCCACCTCGGGGGTTTCGCCCGGCTCGACCTTTCCTCCGGGGAACTCCCACGCTCCGCCATGGCGATCATCGAGGCGCCGGCGGCTGGCGAGCACGCTCATTTCCATGTCGTCCCAGCGGACGAGACAGACCACCGAGACGTCGATGCTCCGACGATGGGGACGGCTTGTGGTCACTCGCCGCGGCTCCGATTGGTCTGTGTTTGGTACATGCGTTGTAACGCAAGTATTGCCAAGTACTTACAAATATTCGTTGAAACGCGGACGCGAACGTTGACCCACCGGCGCGCGGCTCGATACGCTCTGTCAGTCCAACGTCGATCGATGGCCTTCTTCGCGGCCCGCTGGGCCGTGTTGCCTCGCCGCCCGGGGTGTCGGAGCTTCCGGGCGGCGGCTTTTTTTGAGACCGATGGTGGCCTTGAGAGGGACCGAAGAGACATGCGCAGGATGCGATTGCCCGACGGAAGCATTGAGGCGCTCGTCGCCACCGCACTGATCGCGCTGCTCGGCGCCGAAGCCGGCGCGACCGGCGGGGTCCTCGTCCCCACGACCGCCGCGCCGATCGTCGCCAGCGCGCGCACGCTCGAGGAGACGCTCCAGACGCCCATCGCCGGACCCTCCGATGTGAAGACGCCGGAGATCGCCGCGCCGCTCGACGCGTCCGTGCCCGTCGCGCACAAGCGCTTCGGCGAGATGGACTCGATTCGACTCAACCTGCTCGGTGGATACGGCACCAGCTTCGACGACACGCAGTACATCGAAGGCACGATCGGGCTGAGTTGGTTCTTCGTCGACAATGTCTCGCTCGACCTGGAGCTCATGGGGTTGGGCATCGACCAGGACCGCGGCGACACCGGCGCCATCAACGGCAGCCTTCTCTTCCGGTGGCACTTCCTGGTGCACGAAAGCTGGACGATGTACTTCGAGGGTGGTTGCGGCCTGCTCTACGCGGGCAACAACGTGCCGCCCGACGGAACGCAGTTCAACTTCACGCCACAGGTGGGCTTCGGATTCACCTACGACCTGGGAAACGATGTCCGGCTCATGACGGGCACCCGCTGGTTCCACATGAGCAACGCGCGGCTCTCGGCGAGCAATCCCGGCGTGGACACGATGCTGTTCTATGCGGGCGTGAGCCTTGGGTTCTAGTTTGAGCGCTCCGTTCGGCCCTTTGGGCCGACACTGGCTTTCGTACGCCGCGCCGGGCTGAGCCCGGCGGGCTGAGCGGAGGCGTTCGGTCGTGCGTCGCGAGCGGAATCAGGAAGCCGCCTTCGGCGGCGGAGTCGGGGACCGCGTTGCACGACGCTCGCTGTCGCTGCCGCGCCAGCGTCTTGGGTCGGCGCGGCAGCGGAGATGTGTGCGTCGAGCGGGGTCCCCGACTCCGGATTCCGCCGCGCAGCGGCTTCCCCTCGCGACGCACCCGCGGATTCATGCCCGGTTGACGCACGAGGAATCAGGAATCAGGAATCGGGGACGCCGTCCGACTCCGGACGGTGTCGCCGGGCTCGGGCGCTTGCGTCGGTGTCCCACCTGTGCGTGCGCGGTGCGTGCGTGGCCCGCAAATCCCTGTGGCGGAGTCGGGGACCGCGTTGCACGACGTTCACTGTCGCCGCAGCGCTGGTGTCTTGGGTCGGCGCGGCAGCGTCGATGTGTGCGTCGAGCGGGGTCCCCGACTCCGAATTCCGCCGCCGTGAGCCTGTCGAACGGCGGCTTCCCCTCGCGACGCACCCGCAGATTCATCCCCGGTTGACGTACGAGGAATCAGGAATCGGGGACGCCGTTCGACTACGGACGGTGTTGGCGGGCTCGGGCGCTCGCGTCGGTGTCCCACGTGTGCGTGCGGGGTCCCCGACTCCGGATTCCGCCGCGCAGCGGCTTCCCCTCGCGATGCGCCCGCAGATTCCTCAGCGTTCACGCACGAGCAATCAGGAATCAGGAATCGGGGACGCCGTCCGACTCCGGACGGTGTCGCCGGGCTCGGGCCGTGGTTGGAGCGCGAGGATCACCTGGGACGCGCATCACGTCTCGGCGTAGCCGTCGGGATTCGCCTTGCGCCAGCGCCAGGCGCTGGCGACGATCTCGTCGAGATCGGTGATCTTCGCCATCCATCCCAACTCGCCGCGGATTCGTCCGGCGTCGGCGTAGAGGATCGGCGGGTCTCCGGCGCGACGGGGCGCGCTTGTCGTTGGAATCGCGCGACCGGTCGCGCGGCGGCACGACTCGACGACCTCGCGCACCGAGTGGCCGCGCCCGAGGCCGACGTTCCAGCAGCGCAGCGACGCGCTCGCGACGCCATCGTCGAGCGCCGCGAGGGCCATGCGATGCGCGTCGATCAGGTCCTCGACGTGCACGTAGTCGCGCACGCACGTTCCGTCGGACGTCGCGTAGTCCGTTCCGAAGATCGTCAGCGCGGGGCGCCGTCCGAGCGCGACTTCCAGGCAGAGCGGGATCAGGTGCGTCTCGGGCCGATGATCCTCGCCGAGGCGCGACCGTGCGTCGGCGCCGGCGACGTTGAAGTAGCGCAGCGCGGCGCACGCGAAGGGGCGGCCCGCTGCGGCGCACGCGGCGACATGGTCCTGGAGGATCTGTTCGACGAAGAGCTTGGAGCGGCCGTAGGGATTGACGGGCCGCTGCGGTGTCGTCTCGGCGATCGGAATCGACGACGCGTCGGGCTCGCCGTAGGTCGCGCACGTGCTCGAGAAGACCAGCCGCGTCACCTCGGCGTCGACCATCGCGCCGAGCAGGCCGATCGTCGCGGCGGTGTTCGCGCCGTAGTAGCGGAGCGGCTCCTGGACCGATTCGCCCACGTACGCCAGCGCCGCGAAGTGCATGACCGCCTCGATGCGATGCTCGCGCAGCAACGCCCCGACGAGCGCGCGGTCTCCGACGTCGGCGCGGACGAACGAGAAGCGGCCGCGCGGGGCCATCGCATCGATCGCCGCAATGGCGCCGAGACGACCTCTCGACAGGTTGTCCACCACAACGACCTCGTGTCCGGACTCCACCAGGCGCAGCGCGGCGTGGGAGCCGATGAAGCCGGCGCCGCCGGTGACGAGGATCCTCATGCGCGCCATCGTATCGGGCGACGCAGCGCCGGCCGCTCGAACGCGGCGCCGGTCGGCGGCGCGGCGATCCACCGAGCCCCGCGCGGAGCCGTCGTGGGGCGGCTTCCAGGCGGTCGCTCTGGGGACGGCCCGCAGCGCAACGTGAACCGGGCCTTGCCGAATCTTGAATCGCGTTCGCCGGATCAGTCGATAACAGCCGATGCCGAGCGCCGTCGTCGATGCAACGATCGATGGACGAGCTCGCCGACCTTCGACCCGATCAATCCCCGAACCTCGCATGTTGCGGCATCATGGATGGTGTCGCTTGCCCTGCGAGTTCCAACGCGGGATCATTCCGGCTACGCGATGAAGACACCAGTCTGCTACGCCGCCCCCGTTGCCGTCGTCCCGACGGCATCACCCTCGCCAACGATGGCTCCGGCCCCCAAGGCTCCGTCCATCGGGCCGGTTCCTCCGGCCTTGCAGGAGACGCTCCAGGCCCGCGACCGGGCGAGCACGCTGCTCAGGTCGCTGGTGGCGGAACGAACCAAGCTCGAGGCGCGGCTCGCCGAGTTCGGTCGACGCGACCCGATCAAGGCGGTCACCGGCCGCAGCGCCATCGAGAACGCCATCGCGTCGACGCGGGCGATGGTCTGCGCGATGGATCGGCTCGTCCGTGCTCAGATGCTCCAGCGAAGCGCTCGGCCGGTCTCCGCCGGCCTGGATCGCCGTCGCTGATACGGATTCCAGCGAACCTCCATGCGTTCGCCCCGTCGCTCGCGGCGGCGTTTCACGGCGGAATCGGGTCGGGTGGGGCGCGAGGATCAACTGGGACGCGCATGAGGCGTCGCGGGTCAGTCCAGCGGGTCGCTTTCGATGCTCGCCTTGGCCCCCTTGAGCTTCGAGTCGACGTAGCGCTTCACCCAGCTTTCGAAGGTCTTTCCGGCCGCGGTGTCCTTGCCGGTCACCTCGAGCCGGACGATGTCGCGATCGTTGAGGACGAGGCGCTCGTCGCTGTCCTTCGGCAACATGCGGATCGATGGCTGAGGCTTCCGGCGGCGGTCGAAGATGTACCCATCGACCGTTCGGCCGTCGCGCAGCCGCACGCTCACGTCGCCGCGATAGTCGAAGGCCAGATCGAGCGCCTCGGCCAGCGTCGCCGCATCGGCCCCCTCGACGATCATTCCCTGGGAGATGGCGGTGATGGTGGAAGGCATGGCCGAGCCTAGCACGCGAGGCCAGCAGCCAGCGGATCGGTCCCGCGCGGTGTCTCGCTGCGGCGCGACCTGGACGCCACGAGGGTACCCGGCTGTCTACGGCTTGAGCTCGCGCCCCGAGTGAGGGTCGAAGATCTTCCAGTGGAGCTCGCGAGCCAGCCGCAGGATCACCACCCAGGCGATGTCCTCGTCGGTGATGGTGAGCAGCATCTGGGTCACCGGGTCTTGGTTCGGAGCGAGCTGGATCTCGATTCCCGGACCGTACAGCAGATCCTCGCCCGGGCGCTCGGGTCCCGTGTTTCGCATCGCGAGCTGTTCGAAGAGCTGCTTCCGCGACGCCAGCGGCGCGAGCTCGCCAGCCTTGCCGCTCTCCCGCGAGAGGATGACGAGTTGGCTTGTCGGCACGGTGGCTCCGCAGGCCCTTTATAGCAGAGTGGTGGTGGACGGTGTCGCTTGTATAGTGCAGCCGCTGCGTCGAGCCGGTCGATACAACGGATCTGGTTTGCTCGGTCGACAGGTGCAGCCGTCGCCTGCTCGTTCGCCTCGGTTCGTGCCGGAGCCCCCGCATGTCGGACGCGCTCGATCGATCTTCGCCGAATTCACAGCCGAAGCGAGGCGCCGCGCCGACGGGCGCGCCGCGCGACCGCTTCGCCGACGAGCTCATCGGACGGCTCGGCGCGGACTGGTCGCGCCGCGGATTCCTCTTGGCGGGAATGGCGTTCCTCGCGGCGTGCAATTCGCCGCAGCAGACGGCGGTGCTGCCCGAACCGGAGTGGCCCAACAACGTCGAGCCGCCGCCGTTCTCGCCATCGCCGTCGCCGCTGCCGATTCCACCACGCGCGGAGACGCCCGTCCCGCTCCCGTCGGTTCCGCCGATGGCCAACGTGCTCCCGCGCTCGCGCTGGTCGCACGGCGCACCGGACTACGCGGACATGAACCGCATGCTGCCGGTGGCGTCGATCACCGTCCACCACGATGCACTCAGTCCCTTCACGGCCACCGACGCCGCGAGCAGCGAGGCCCGCATCGAGCTGATCCGCGTCTCGCACCGGCACAAGAACTGGGCCGACATCGGCTACCACTTCGTCGTCGACCGCGCGGGCCGCGTGTACGAGGCGCGTCCGGTCGCGTGGCAGGGCGCCCACGTCAAGGACCGCAACGAAGGCAACATCGGCGTGCTCTGCCTGGGCAACTTCGAGGTCCAGTCGCCGTCGGAAGCACAGCTCAACGCGCTCGTCGCGCACGTCAAGGCGCTCCGACAGCGCTACCGCGTCGCCACGCGGAACGTCTACACGCACCGCGAGTGGCCCGGCGCGCAGACCCTCTGCCCGGGCGCGTCGCTCCAGGCGTCGATGGTCCGCCTGCGCGCGAACAAGGCGTTTGCGTAAGACGCGTCCCGGTTGACTCTCGCGCCCCACCCAACCCAGTTCCGCCGCGAGACGCCGCTCCGGGTGAGGGGTCGAACGCATGGAGGTCCACTGGAGTCCGTAGAAGTGGTGGCGGCAGCCGGCAACGGACTTGGGTTCTGCTTCGCGGCGACCCCATCCAAGCGGCGACGCGGATCCCTGATCCCTGATCCCGCTGCCCGCTCCGCGTCACGTCTCCGTCGGCGGATCCTGCCGATTGACCGCCACCCACACGAGATAGCCCAGCGCGGCCATGCTTGCGGTGGCGAGAAGAAGGGTGAGCAGGGCGATCATCGCGTGAGCGTGTCCAGGAACCGGGGAATCGGCGACCGGCTGGCGGACGACCGGCCAGCGGGTCCGCCCGTCGGGCGGCCAAACCGTACCATCTCTGCATGCTCTCCATGCTCGGCATGCTCCGCACGGGCGCGTCCGCCCCGCTGGTTTCGTTGTCGTTGCTCCTCGCCGGTTGCAGCGGCGCCGCCTCGCCCGAGCGGGTGATCGCCGGATTTGGCGACGGCGTGCATGACATCTTCGCCGGCCACCAGCACGCGGACGACGAGACGATCGTCTTCGAGGGCCGCGCGGTGATCGCGGTGGACGTCGAGGACTTCGGCGGCGACGTCCACGTGATCGCGGACCCGCGTGCCAAGGCGGCCACCGTCACCATCGAGCGCGAGGGGACGCACGGATTCATGCGCATGGACGAGTCCAAGGCGTCGCTCCAGCACATCGCCGCATCTGTCCAGCTCGTGCCCGGCGACCTCGGCCCGACGCTGCGCATCCGCGCCACGACGAGCGACCCGGAGCCGTTCTTCCAGCGGGCGCATGTGCGCATCGTCGCGCCGTTCATCGAGAACGTCCGCGTCCGGACCGATCGTGCGTTCGTCGAGATGGAAGGTGTCGAAGGGGCGATCGACGTCGAGAGTGGCGGGGGCGACGTTCGCCTCATGACCACCCGTCCACTCGTCGAGGACGTCGTGATCGTCAACCGCCAGGGTGCCATCGACTACCGCGTCACCGGCCGATCGACCGGTGCCTTCGACATCGAGACGATCGGCGGCGCCGTGCGCGTTCGTGTCAAGGAGGGCTCCTGGGTCGTCTCGGAGTCGACCTCGCAGAGCCAGGTCAAGGCCGTGCTCAACGATGGAGCCAACCGCGTCCTGCTGCGCACGGTCGACGCGGATGTCCGGGTCGCGATCGTGGCCGAGCCCACGCAGGTCGGGAAGGTGATCGTGGATCCATAGATCGACCGAGGGTCGCCGGCGCGTGCAGCCATCCATCCATCCATCCATTGATCCATCCATCTATCCCGCTCCCTCGCCCTCGCGCCGTTCACGCCCCCAACGCCCTCCGCGCCGATGGCCCGCAACCTCCACGATCACTTCTTCAAGCGGGCCAAGGACGAGGGGTTCCTCTCGAGAGCGGCGTTCAAGCTCATCGAGATCGACGACCGCAAGCGCCTGGTGCGCCCCGGCGACACCGTGCTCGACGCCGGCTGCGCGCCTGGATCGTGGCTTCAGGTGCTCGCACAGCGCGTCGGGCGGCGCGGACGCGTGGTGGGCGTCGACCTCAAGGCGGTGGATGAACGGCTCTTCCCCGGGCACGTCCGGATCGTGCAGGGGGACCTGACGACGATCGGTGTCGACGAGCTGCTCGGGCGATGGCGCGACGTGGCCGGCGTCGCGGAGGGTGCCGCCGCGTCGCCGGACGCGCGGCGGCGCGCACGGCCGCCGTTCGACGCGATCGTCTCCGACATGGGGCCGGACACGACCGGCGACCCATCGGGCGACAGCGCCCGGTCGGTGCGCCTCTGCAACGCGTTGCTCGATCGCTGTCCCGAGCTGCTGCGCCGCGGCGGCAACCTCGCCATGAAGGTCTACGAAGGTGGCGACTATCCGGCGCTCCTGCGGCGAACGCAGCGGCTCTTCGACGACGCCAAGGGCTACAAGCCCGCCGCATCGCGCGGCGAGAGCGTCGAGATCTACGTCGTCGCCCATGGCTGGCGCGGCGACGACGCCGCCATCGCGGAGGGCCACGACGCCGCGCCGGCGCGACGGCGACCATCGGGTGGTTGGAAGACCCCGGCGTAGGTTCCGAGCGAGGGCCATCGGTTGGCGTGATGAAGCACACCGGCGCGCGGCGCCGTCGATCGGCGCTCGTGGCGCGTGCGCTCACCAGCGCATCGCGTGGAGCCGTCGAACGACCTCCTCGACGTTCTCGCGCGAGTTGAAGGCCGAAATGCGGAAGAAGCCCTCGCCGCACGCGCCGAAGCCGGCGCCCGGGGTGATCACCACGTTGGCTTCCTCGAGCATGCGGTCGAACATCGTCCACGAATCGACGGCGCCAGACGAGGTCCGGGGGCATTGCACCCAGACGTACGGCGCGTTCACGCCGCCCCAGCAGCGGAGCCCGAGCGACTCGACGCCGCGCCGGAGCACGCCGGCGTTGCCGAGGTAGAAGTCGATGAGCGCCTTCACCTGCCGCTGGCCGTCGGGCGTGAGGAGCGCCTCGGCGGCGCGCTGCACCGGGTAGCTGACGCCGTTGGACTTCGTGCTCCAGCGCCGCGACCAGAGGCCGTGCAGCGCCACGTCGCGCCCGTCGTCGGTGCGACCCCTGAGCGACTTGGGGCAGACGGTGTAGCCGCATCGGACGCCCGTGAAGCCGCCGTTCTTGCTGAACGAACGGAACTCGATGGCGCATTCGCGAGCGCCGGGAATCTCGTAGATGGAGCGCGGCAGCGCCGGATCGACGATGTAGGCCTCGTAGGCCGCGTCGAAGAAGATGATGGCGCCGTGGCGCAGCGCGTAGTCGACCCAGGCGCGCAGCCTCGGCTTGTCGATCGTGGCGCCGGTCGGGTTGTTCGGAAAGCAGAGATAGACGACGTCCGCCGGGCCGTCGGGCACCTCCGCGACGAAGTCGTTCGCGGGCGTTCCCGGCAGGTACAGGATTCCCTCGTAGCCGCCGCGGGCGCCGTGCGGACCGGTGTTGCCCGCCATGACGTTCGTGTCCACGTAGACGGGATAGACGGGATCGGCGATCGCCAGGCGGTTGCGTCCCGTGGCGAGGATGTCGAGGATGGCCCCGCAATCGCCCTTGCTTCCGTCGCTCAGGAAGATCTCGTCGTCGGCCACGTCGAGCCCGCGGTCGCGGAAATCGTGCTGGGCGATCGCTCGCCGGATCGAGTCGTAGCCGAAGGGCGGCCCGTATCCCTTGAACGTCGCGCGGTCGCCGAGCTCGTCGACGGCCCGGTGCATCGCCTCCCGCGCCGCGCTCGGAAGCGGCTCGGTCACGTCGCCGATGCCGCAGCGGACGATGCGCTTCGCGGCCGCCGGATTGGACTCCGCGAAGGCCGCGACCCGACGGGCGATCTCGGGGAACAGGTAGCCCGACTGGAGCTTGAGGTAGTTGCTGTTGATGTACGCCATGAGTGCGTGTGATGCACGCCGCGGATGCGTGCGCCGGACGGCTTCGCCGCGGGAAGCGGCGCATCCACCGGGCCGCGCTCAGCCGCGGCGCCGGCTCGGCGCGCGCAGCGTCATCGCCATGCAGGGCGGGAAGTTCGCGAGGACGAGCTCGCGGTCGCCCGCGTGACGGCGGCGCAGGGCGCGCGTGATCGACCCGATCTGCTTCAGGTGGCGCCGCCCGCGCGGACCGACGAGCGGCGCTTTCAGCGCGCGGACGCCGGCGTACTCGAAGTACATCAGCTCCCCGTCGGGCGAAAGGAGCGACATCATGCGGCGGAAGATCGCGCGGACCGAGGCCGGCGGGAAGTTGTTGAAGGGAAGGCCGCAGACGATGTAGTCGAACGTTCCCTTCAGCGGCGCGCTCTCGATCGGCGCGCAGTGCAGGGTGACGGTGATCCCTGGATGGGCCGCGCGGTACGGGCGCAGCAGCCGGCGCTCGAGCTCCGCGCAGAACGCGGCGCTCAGCTCCACGATCACGAACTCGTCGCCCGGGCGCAGCGCCCGCAGCGCCGCCTTGGTGAACGCGCCGGTGCCCGGCCCCACCTCGAGCAGCCGCTTCGCGCCGCCGGCCTCGCGCAGCGAGCGCGTCATCACCTTGGCCAACTGCGGACCCGAGGGCCACATGGCGCCGGTGTTCCGGATGTCGCGCACGGCTTGGCGAACGAAGGAGAGCATCGGTGTGGGTGATTCTCTTCGGCTGGAAGGGATTCGGCAAACGCGCCCGGGAATTCGCGGGCCGGGACACTAGAGATCCAGCGTGAACCGTTCGCCTTCCGAGAGCGAGCGGCAGAACGCCGAGAAGAGGTCGGCGATGCGTTGCAGGTCGATCAGGCTCGTCATCTCCACGGTGGTGTGCATGTAGCGGATGGGGAGGCTCACCAACCCGGACGGTATGCCGCCGTTGCGGATCACGATGGCGTCGGTGTCGGTGCCGCTCTTGCCCGGGATCGCCGCCCGCTGGAGCGGGATTCCCGCGGTCGCGGCGATCGCCTCGAGCCGGGCCACGATGTGGCGCTGCATCGCGCTGCCGACGGCGAGGCGGGGGCCGCCGCCGAGACGGATCTGCCCGTGCTGGGCGTGGCTGATCCCGGGCGAGTCGGTGGCGTGTCCGACATCGGTCACGAGGGCGATGTCGGGCTTGAGCTGCTCGGCGATCATCGACGCGCCGACCAGTCCGACCTCCTCCTGCACGGTCGAGACGGCCACCACGCGGCAACGCAGCTCGTCTCGTCGCTCGGCGAGCTGCCGCAGCGTCTGGGCGGCGACCCACGTGCCGACCCGGTTGTCCAGCCCGCGGGCCACGAGCAGGTGTTCGCCCAGCCTCATCGGCCCGTCGGCGAAGACGCCGGGGTCGCCGATGCGCAGCATGGCCTCGGCGCCGGCGCGGTCGTTCGCGCCGATGTCGACGAAGAGCTCGTGCAGCTTTCGGACCTTCGCCTCCGTCGACTTGTCCTGGAGGTGGATCGCGGTCGCGCCGATGACGCCCCAGACGCTCCCGTCGCCACCCTCGCCATCCGCGGATCGTCGCGCCGTGGCGCCCGGCGCCGACGCCGATGGCGGCGCGCTCGAGCGGAAGCGAACGCGCTTGCCGACGATCGAGGAGGTGTCGATGCCGCCGATGGCCTTGCAGTAGACGAAGCCCTTCTCGTCGATGTGGCAGACCATCAACCCGATCTCGTCCATGTGGCCGCAGATCGCCACGGTCGCGGGCCGCGAAGGACCGTTCGACGCGGATGCGCCCGACGCGGCTCCGAACGACGGGACGCCCGTCGGATTGAGCTCGGCGAAGCAGTTGCCGTACGCGTCGTTCCAGACGCGATCGGCCACCGGGCGCACGTGGTCGAGCCACAGGCGCTGGCCCTCCTGTTCGAAGCCCGAGGGTGTCGGCGTGGCGAGCAGTCGGAACAGGAAGTCGAGCGCGGACGACATCGAAACCGATCCTAGGTTCTCCGGCGGAGCCTCATGCGCGTCCCAGTTGATTCTCGCGGCCCACCCAACCCAATTCCGCCGTGAGACGCCGCTGTGGGCAGGGGGTCGAACGGATGGAGGTCTCCTGGAATCCGTGTCAGTTCCCGCGCACGATCTTGGTCGCCTTGGTGCGCGATGCGACGGAGGAGAGGCTCGACTGCGGCGCGATCATGAGATCGAGGCCCAGGCGGCGCCGCCGCGCGCTGTCGAGCGAGTCGTCCATCGTCTTGAGAAGGTTGCGGAACTTCGAAAGCCGTCCGTCGGTCCGCGGCGCGCGGCTGGGGTCGGCGCTGGTGTCCGGTCGCTCGTTCTGGTCGTGCGTCATGTCTCTTCGTTTCCCTCGAGCAGCGCCGCGCGGGCATCGTGGGCCAGGCGCGGCGGTGGCGACAGCGAAGCCACGGCGCTCCCGGCCAGGAGAGCGTGCGGCGCCGCGAGCAAGAGCGTGGCCCGCCGCGGCAAGCGCGACCACGACGGCCGCGCGAACGCACGCGGTCGTACCATCGGCTCCGAAGTGCCCGGAGCGGCCCTTGCCGCCACCCGACCGGCGACTGCCGGCGCGGAACGCCGCATGCGGCGAACGACGCGGACAGCAGCTCAGGAGAAGCCGATGCGCCCCACGAACCGAGTTGTCCCCACGAGTCCCGCCCCAGCAAGCGCCGCGCCCAGAAGGTCGTTGCGCCGGGCCGCCGCATTGGCGGCCATCGTCGTGCTCGTCTCCGACGCGGCCTCCGCCGACGTCGTCGATCTGCCGCGGTTTCCCGCAGTGAGCCCGGACGGCCAGGAGATCGTGTTCTCCTGGCGGGGGGATCTCTGGAAGTTGTTCGCAACTGGAGGCCCTGCGGTTCGCCTCACCAGTCATCCGCAGGACGATCTTGCCGCGGCCTGGTCTCCAGACGGCAGGCTCATCGCCTTCGAGAGCGATCGCGACGGCTTCCGGAACATCTTCCTGATGGCGCCCGACGGCGGCGATCTCCGGCAGCTCACCGAGCTCGACCGCGCCGCGTCGCTCGCCGGATTCGGCGTCGACGAGGCCGGCAAGCCGGTGGTGACCTTCACGGCGACGCTCGAGCCCGATCTGTACCGCTCGCCGAGGCCGTACATGATCTCGCTCGACGGCGGACAGCCGCGGCGCGTGCACGACGCCTTCGGGTCGTCGGCGATGGTCTCGCCGGACGGCAGGCGCGTGCTCTTCGAGCGCGGCGGATCGGCATGGTCGCGCCGCCACTACCGCGGGCCGGACAATCGCGACGTCTGGCTCTTCGATCGCCGTGACCGGTCGTTCCGTGCGCTCACCACATGGGACGGAAACGACGGACATGCCCGCTGGGCGGGGGACGACACCATCCTCTTCCTCTCCGACCGCGAGCCGACCGGCGACGGGAAGGTCGTCAACCTGTGGCGCATGTCGGCGTCGCGCGGCGACGCCTCGGCGACCAAGCTGACCGACTTCGCCGACGATGTCGTCGACTTCGACGTCTCCGCGGACGGCCGGACGGTCGTCGCCGCCGTGTGGGACTCCCTCTATCGGATCGACCTCTCCGCAGCCGGGCCGACCGGCGTGCCGACGCCGCGGAAGCTCGAGATCCAGGCGCCGGCGGACCAGCGCGACGCGATCGAGCTTCGCGATGTCGGCAAGAGCGCCAGCGAGGCGATCCTTTCGCCGGATGGCAAGACGCTCGCCGTGGTCGCGTATGGCGACGTCTATGTTCGAGCGGCGGAGGAGAAGAGTCCGACCCGCGCCGTGACGCGCTCCGAGGCGCGCGAGAAGCAGATCGCCTGGTCGCCCGACGGCGCGACGCTCTACTTCGTGACCGACGAGAGCGGGCAGGACGAGATCCGCGCCGCGACCGTCGCCGCGACGCGCAGCGAGCTGCGGACGAAGGCCAAGGCCGCCGCGCAGTCGGAGACGGCGTCCGCCCCGGCGCCGTCGCCGGCATCGACACCGCCGTCGGCCGCCGCCGAGCCGCCGGCATCCGTCGAGCCCGCGGCTTCCACCGCGGCCAAGGACGAACCGAAGCCGACGACGGCCGCCGAACCGAGGCACGAGAGCGCGACGCCGGCCGGCGATCCAAAGCGCTGGGTCGACGCCGTTCGATTCGATGTGCGCTCGGTCGTCGCCGCGCCGGAGGGCGCGCGAATCCATCGCCGTCGCTCGACGGCAGGAAGCTCGCGTATCGCCGCGGCAACGGCACGCTGGTCGTGCGCGACCTCGCGACGGGCGAGGAGCGCACGATCGTCGACACGTGGGACGCGGAGCTGGCGTGGACGTGGAGCCCCGACAGCCGGCACATCGCCTACAGCACATTCGACCGCAACTTCAACAGCGACATCTACGTGGCACCGGCCGATGGATCGGCTCCGGCCGTGAACGTCACGCGCCATCCGGACAACGACACGCGTCCGCGCTGGTCGGCGGACGGGAAGGTGCTCGTCTTCCTCTCGGAGCGCATCAACAACGAGGCGGACGTCTGGATGGTCTATCTCGACAAGGAGATCGAGGCGCTCACGCCGCCGGAGCTCGAGAAGTACTACAAGGACGCCGTCGAGGCGGCGAAGAAGCGCAAGCCGCTGGGCGCGAAGCCGGAGGCTCCTTCCGCGGGCAAGCCGGATGCGAAGCACAGCGACGCCGGCAAGGAGGAGGCCGGGGCGAAGGGCGACGACGCGAAGGAAGAGGGCAAGGCGGACGGCGGCGACGGCAAGGAGAAGCCGGCCGACAAGCCGGCGCCGCGCCCCGCGACGCCTCCGAGGCCACTGGACCTCGAGGACGCGTACCTGCGGCTCAAGCGCCTCACGACGATGCCCGGCAGCGAAGGCAACCTCGAGATCACGCCGGGCGGGGACCGCATCATCTTCAGCGGAAGCGAGGAGGGCGGTGGGCTCTTCTCGGTGAAGTGGGACGGCACGGACCGCAAGAAGCTCGGCCCGGCGGCCAGCGTGCAGGAGATGACGCTCACCGGCGACCGCATCGTCGCGGTCGCGGGCGGGCGGCCGACGACGCTCGCGCCCGCCGGCGGCGAGCAGAAGTTCCTCGACATCGAGTCGACGATCGCGATCGATCGCCAGGGCTTCGCCGACAGGCGCTTCCGCGAGCTGGCGCGAACGCTGGGCGAACAGTTCTACCACCCGACGATGAAGGGCCTCGACTGGCCGGCGTTGACGCAGCGATACCTCGCGCTGGCCCGGGCGACGCGCACGCCCGACGAGTTCAACTTCGTCGCGAACCGGTTCGTCGGCGAGCTCGACGCGTCGCATCTGGGCGTTACCGCGCCCGAGGCGTCGGCGCCGATCCGCCAGCCGCAGGGACGCATCGGCGGGGTGGTCAGGCAGACCGACGCCGGCGCCCTGATCGAGACCGTCTACGCCAACTCGCCGGCGGCGCGGGCCACGCCTCCGCTGCGGGCCGGCGACGTCATCACCGCGGTCGAGTTCGAGCCGTTCGCAAGGGGCCAGACGCTCGACGAGAGGTTGCGAGGACGGATCGGCAAGGAGACCGCGCTGACGGTGCGCCGCCAGCGCGACGACCGGCCATCGGCGACGGCCGCGGAACCGGGCGCGACGCCGCCCGGCGAACCGGCCGCGGCCGATCGATCCCCGGCCGGGCCCGCCGCCGACTTCACCGTGCTGCTCTCGCCGATCTCCTCGGAGGCGCAGCGCCGCCTCGCGTACGAGGACTGGCTTCGGCGCACGCGCGAGCAGGTCGCGCAGTGGTCGGACGGGCGCATCGGCTACATCCACATCGAGAGCATGAACCAGCCCGAGCTCGACCAGTTCGAGCGCGATCTCTTCGCCGCCGCGGAGGGCAAGCGCGCCCTGGTGATCGACGTGCGCAACAACGGCGGCGGCTGGACCGCCGACCGCCTGCTCTCGTCGATCATGGTCCAGCCGCACGCGTACGCGCGCCCGCGGGGCATGGATCCGTCGATCGTCGACGGATACCCGCAGGACCGCCTCTTCATCCAGCGCTATGCGCAGCCGATGAACATGCTCTGCAACGAGAAGAGCTTCTCGAACGCGGAGATCACCGCCCACGCCTTCAAGACGCTGAAGCGGGGCACGCTGGTCGGCCAGCAGACCTACGGAGGCGTGATCTCGACCGGCTCGTTCAGCCTGCTCGACGGCACCGTCGTCCGTCTTCCCTTCCGCGGTTGGTACCTCCCCGACGGCACCGACATGGAACGACACGGCGCCACGCCCGACATCATCGTCATCCAGACCCCCGAGGCCGAGAGCGCCAACGACGACGAGCAACTGAAGCGGGCGGTGGAGGACCTGCTGCGGCGGCTCTCCTGATGCGCCGGCCGGCTTGATTCCCTCGTCCCGCCCGCGCCCCGCACCACGACGGACCAGGTTCCAAGACAGAACCTACGGCTTCAGCACCAGCACGCGCGGCGCCTCGTCCGCGAGCTTCGCGACGAAGGCGCGCACCGACGCGAGGTCCACGGCGTCGGCGGCCGCGGCGAGTTCGTCGCGCGTGGCGCCGAACTCGAACTCGGCGATGCCGTTGGTGAGCAGCCACTGCGTCTCGAGCAGGTCGCCGAACGCCGCGCCGCCCGCGCGGCGCTGGCTCTCGCGAAACGGGGGTGCCGGCATGGAGAGCGCCGGAAGCAGCGCCTTGGGGCGCCATTGCTGCTCCAGATCCTTGCCGGCGATGCCTGCGGAGAGGCGCGTCACCGCGTCGCGCACCGCCTTGACGATCGTCGCGGAATCGACCGTGTCGTCGGGCTTGAGCGAGACGTCGACGAGCAGCGTCGCGAAAGGCGCGCCGGCCGACGGTCCAACGGGCGGAAGGAAGGGGCTCACGAGCGCGACCACCCCGGGATTGCGCAGCGCCGGGTCGGCCGAGACCTGGAGGTGGATCATCGTCCCGACGACCTGGCTGCGCACACGATCGACCAGCGTCGCCGCGGGAACGTCCCACCAGAGCATGACGTGGCGGCGCGGCATGTCCCAGCTCGCCTCGATCGTCTCGCCGGGGGCCACCGCGCGCGGCTGGGACGGCGGCAGGGCCGCGGGCGGCGCGCCGGCCTGCGCCGCGCCGACCGTGCGCTCCAGCGTCGCGCGGGCCTGGGCGACGCTCGTCGGTCCGATGGTGGCGACGAGCAGCCCGGGCCCGATCGGGGCCACGTTCCGCAGCCACGCCTCCGCGTCGTCGCGGGTGGCGCCGGCGACGTTCCCATGGACGCGCGCATCGCGCTGGCCCTGTCGAACGACCTGGTTCCACGCGGCGATCGCGAACTTGCTCGTGAACCCGCGCGCCGCGGTGGTCGACTCCTCCTGCTCGATGTTGGCCTTCTCGGCCTCCAGCACGCCGTCGGCCACGTCGCGCGAACGAAGCCATGCGGCGTGAAGGTCGGCCATGCGATCGAGAGTCGCCGGATCGCCGACGGTCTCGAGGTGCTGCGACATGGGCCGCGTCTCGCCGTTGATGCGCACGCCGTCGATCTCGAATCCCTCCGGCACGACGCTGCGCAGCAGGAGGTGCTCGACCAGGTGCGACCATTGCGCCTTCCCGGCCGGGTCGTCGGCGAGCCGCTGCGGAAGGAACATCAGCATCGACTGCTTCGTGGCGCCGGGCGCCTCGACGACGATGGCCCGGATGCCGTTGGCCAGCGAGAAGCGCTCGACCTTGATCGCGGGCGCCGGTGCCGGCGATCCCGGAGGCGCCGGCGCCGCAGGCTGTGCGGGCGGCGCCGGCGGCGCGCCGCGGACCGCCGCGGCGTGGACGGGTGCGGTCGCCGCGAGGGCAAGGAAGAGTCCAAGTCGTGTCGTGGATCGCATGCGTCGCTCCTTCTCGTGTCGGGGCCGGCGGCCGTGGGCTCCGGGATCACCTGCCACCTGCCCGCCTGCTACCTGCCCGCCTGCTCGGACATCGAACCGTCGCCGGCGCGGAACCCGTCCGCCGCGGGTGTCGAGTCCGCGCGGCCGCTCTCGGCTTCCGCTCGCATTCGCTGCGCCGACTCCCGGACGCTGTCGTAGATGCTGGCGAGCAGCCCCACCAGCGGGAAGCGTCCCTGCATCGGCGACGGGCCGAGACGGCGAAGCAGCGCGTGCGAGAGATGCTCGGTCGCGGGGGCCTGCTCGAACTCCGTCAACTGCGGGCCGGGACGCCAGAAGTCGGCGAAGCACGCCTCGAAGGGGCGGGCCACGGCCTTGCTGGAGGAGGCCGCGTGCGCGGTCGAGCGGCCGTGCGTGTGCAACGAGCGCGCCTCGTGCAGTCGCGCGAGCGCCGTCTCGTGCGGCATGCCGCGCAGGTTGAACGCGAGCATCGGATGCTCGACGAGCCGCTCGGCGAGCAAGTAGATCGCGGTGGCGTGATGCTTGCACGGCTTCGCGTCCGCGCAGGTGCAGGTGAAGCCGAACGTCTCGTCGGCGCGCGGGAGCAGCGCCGGACCGAGCGTGCGGCAGAGCTCCTCGACGGCCGGCGGGATCTCGCCCGCCAGGAGCTTCGCGGAGTAGATCGCCTCGCGGGCCATCGCGTCGATGGCCGCGTCCCACTCGCGTCGCGTCCAGGCGTCGATCTCGATCACGACCGCATACGGTCGCGGCGCACGACCCTGCACGGAGGCTTCGATGCGCACATGCGGCGTCCCGGCCGGCCGCGCGCTCGCCGTGCCCGCGTCGCCGTCGGCGCCTGGCGCCGGCGGCAGGATCACCAGCGAGGCCGTCTGTCCCGCCTTGGCGTAGTCGAGTCCGGCGGCCCGCGCGATCGGTTCGATCGGGGCCATCAGCGCGTCGCGCCAGGCGCACGCCGGCCACGGCTGCAAGGCGTCCGGATCGCGCCGCAGCTTGACGCCGTTGCGGATGCGTCGCGGGCCGTCGTGACGGCGCTTGCCGTGGAGTGCGTCGACCATCAGGCTGCCTCGTCCTCGGTGAAGTCGTCGAGATCGACCTCGGCGGCGATCGTCGGCACGGCGTCGGTCTCGTCGGCGGCGAGCGTGACCTGCCGCAGGGCGAAGAGGTCGCGGAGCTGCCCGGTGGAGAGCTCGGTGAGCCACGACTCGCCGGCGCCGATGATCTGCGCCGCGAGCTCGGTCTTCTGCTCGATCATCTGGTCGATGCGTTCCTCGAGCGTCCCGGCGCAGATGAGCTTGTGCACGTGCACCGTGCGGAGCTGTCCGATGCGGAAGGCGCGGTCGGTCGCCTGGTTCTCGACGGCGGGATTCCACCATCGGTCATAGTGGAAGACGTGGTTCGCGGCGGTGAGGTTGAGGCCGACGCCACCCGCCTTGAGGGAGAGCACGAAGATCGGGGCGCCGCCGTCGTCGCTCTGGAACCGATCGATGAGCTGCTGTCGCCGCTGGGCCGGCGTGCCGCCGTGCAGGAAGAGCGCCTCGACGTCGAGGTCGCGCCGGATCATCGAGACGAGCATGTGGCCCATCTCGCGGTACTGCGTGAAGATGAGCGCCTTGTCTCCCGCGGCGAGGAGTTCCTCGACCATCTCCATGAGCCGCTGCGCCTTGCCCGACCGGCCCGCCGCGATCATGGCCGCATCAGCGCCGGGGCCGCCCACGCTCTCCTTCAGGTAGTGGGCGGGGTGGTTGCAGACCTGCTTGAGCTTCACCAGCGCCGCGAGCACCAGCCCGCGCCGCTGGATGCCCTCGGCGCGGTCCACGCGCACGAGCATCTCGTTCACGACGCGCTCGTAGAGCGCCGCCTGCTCGGCGCTCAGCGGCACGACGTGCTTCGTCTCGACGAGCGGCGGCAGGTCGGCGATCACCGTCGGATCGGTCTTGACCCGCCGGAGGATGAAGGGCCGCACGAGCGCCCGGAGCCGGTCGGCCTGGCGCCGGTCGCGATGGCGCTCGATCGGGACGGCGAAGCGGCGGCGGAACTCCGTCGCCGCGCCGAGGTAGCCCGGATTGCAGAACTCCATGATGGACCAGAGCTCGCTCAGCCGGTTCTCCACCGGCGTTCCGGTGAGCGCCACGCGATGGCGCGTCTTGAGCGACCGGATCGCGTTGGTCTGCTTGGTGGGGGGGTTCTTGATGTGCTGCGCCTCGTCCAGGCAGACGCGGCGCCACATGATGCGCTCGAGCGTCTCCCGGTCGCGGGTCACCAGGGCGTAGGTCGTGATGACGATGTCGCTCTCGGCGGCGCGCTTCACGAACGCATCGCCGAGCGGCCGGTCGAGGCCGTGATGGAGGTGGACGCGCAGCGCCGGCGCGAAGCGCCCGAGCTCGCGCTGCCAGTTGCTCAGCACGGACATCGGCGCCACCAGCAGCGTCGGACCGACGTTGACGACGTGTTCCGCCGCGCCGGCCTGCGCTGCGCCGCCCGCGGCGTCCGGGGCGGGAGTCGCCTCGCCGACGTGCGCCCGATCGCCCGCCTCCGCGTCGGCGCGGGCCCGGCCGGTGCCTGCGCGCTCGGCGGCGATGCGGCCGCGCTCGAACTGAAGCAGCGCGATGAGCTGGATCGTCTTGCCGAGACCCATGTCGTCGGCGAGGCACGCGCCGAGCCCGAAGCGATCGAGGAACGCCAGCCAGCTCAGGCCCGCCTTCTGATAGGGGCGAAGCACTCCCTCGAACTCCGGGGGCTGCTCGATCGACTCGAGGTGCGCCGCGTCCGCGTCGGGCCCGAAGACCTCGCCGACCCAGCCGGTCGCCTCGAGGCCGGCGATCGGCAGCGACGCGCCGTCGTCGCCGGCGCCGTGCGCCAGGCGCATCGCCTCGAGGAGCGTCATCCGTCCGCCGGGATGCTCCTCGAGGAAGCGGAGCGCTCCGGCGAGGTCCTGCTCGCGGATCTCGACCCAGCGGCCGCCGACGCGCACCAGCGGCACGCCGCGCTCGGCGAGGCCGCGGAACTGCTCGATGGTCATCGGTCGGTCGCCAAGCGCGATCTGCCAGCGATACGAGACGATCGCCTGCAGTCCAAGGCCGCCTCCCGACGACGTCGCGGCGTCGCTCGACTCGGCGCTCTCGATCACGAGCCGCGCCGCGAGCCGGCTCTGCGGCTGGTCCCACCAGTCGGGAACCTCGACCGAGAAGCCCGCCTCGAGCAGGACGCCACGATGCTCGCGCAGGAACGAGTAGGCCTCGCCGGTGCCGAGGAAGAGTCCGGTCGGCGTCGACTCCGCCAGGGCCCGCTCGAGCCGCGGATAGATGCGGCTGGCCCTGCCCAGCTCGCCGAGGAGCAGCTCGCTGGCGCGCTCGCCGCCGGGCGCGCCGCGACCGACGGCGCCCCGCGTCCAGAGCGCCGTCGCATCGATGACCTCGCGCGGTTCGTCCGGCGACACGAGATGGAGCGAAAGCCACCAGCGCGCGTCGTCGGCGTGGTCGTCGACGCCACGCGTCGGATCGATCACCGGCTCGTTGAGCCGCAACAGCAGCCGGTACGGCAGCCCCTCGCCCGTCTCGTCGAGCGACGCCAGCCACCGCCGCGCGCCGCGCAGCATCGCGACCTCGCCACCGGGCGCCGCGGGCACCTCGTCCGTTCCGTCGAGCAGCCCGGCGAGCCACGCGACGGGCGGATCGACCAGCGGATCGCGATCGGCGATGGCGTCCTCGTAGGACTCGCGGAGGAGCGTGTCGCGCACCATCGCGTCGACCATGGTGGCGAGCGCGTCCTCGAGGATCGCGCCGGCGTCGTGGCGAAGCTCGTCGTCGGCGGCGCGCACGATGCCCGGCATCGAGGCGATCAGCGGCCCCACGCGCGAGGCCGCCGCCGCGTCGCGCAGCCACGGATGCCACGCCGCCTGGAGCGGACCGCCCTTGCGCTGAAGCAGCGTGGGCACGACGCGCTGGTCCTCGAGCAGCTCGACCGCGAACCGCGCGACGCTGATCCAGTAGCGAAGCGCGTGGCTGAACTGCGCGGCGTGGCCGCCTTGGCGGTCCTCGAGCGCCAGCAGCAGCCTCGCGACCGCGCCGGGCGCGACGGGCAGCGCGGCGACGTCGACGCGCGTCGGCAGCGGGTCGGTCTCGGGCGCGTCCTGATCGAGGATCGTCGCCAGTCGGTCGCTTGGCCACGGGCCGTGCGAGCCGCCCGGAAGCCACAGCCCCAGCCGCGCACCGGCGTCCTCGACGGGAATCTCGCCGGACCACAGGCCCGCGAGCGCCGAGCGGAGCGCGGCGTGCGAGGCGGCGAACGGATGCGGAACGATCGGCTCGGACCTCGCCGTCGCGGACGAACCCGGTTCATCGACCGCGCCGTCGGCGCCCGGCGCCGCGACCTCCATCCGCACGCCCGACGCGGCGTGGGCCAGCGCGGCGCCGACGTCCTCCGCCCAGAGCCAGAGGCGATGACGAGACCAGTTCGCATGGACGACCAGTGTCGGAAGCGACGAGTCGTTCACGGCAGGCGGGATGTCGGCGGGCGTTGTTCGTGGCATCGACGACCAGGGCGGCGCGGTGTGATCCTGCCAGTGATCGCGCTGGGACTCGAACCCAGGACCAGCCGCTTAAAAGGCGGCTGCTCTACCGACTGAGCTACGCGATCGCGAAGCGCGAAGTGTAGGGGGCGCCACCGCGGGCAGTCCGCATGGGGCGACCGATCGAACGCGTTGCCGACGTGACGCGTCGGCGCCGCGACGCGTCGGCGCGCGACGCCTCCGCGCCATCGATTCCGAACCGTCGGGTCCGAAATCGACTATGTACTGCTCGACGGAACCTGGTGGCGAGTCGCCGGGCGTCGCCGCCAGAACGGCAGCAGGCCGGCTTGGGCCGCGAGGCTCCGGCGACCGGCCGAAGCCCGGGCCTCCGATTCATCCGAGCACAGTGCACCTGCGTCCCTTCTCCACCCGATAACCCTCGGCTGCGGCGAGTCCCGGCAACGTGAATGTCCCGGAACCCACGCAGCCCCAACTTCGGATACCACCTTGAACAACCCGTCCCTTCCCAAGAGTGGCGTTCACCGACTTCGGCTTTCGGCGCCGCCGCAGCAGACCATGCCACGTGAATCGTCCGAGTCCGCCAAGACCGCCGTTCCGATCACGGCCGAGCCCCTTCCCGTGGTCCGCGGGTTCCTCTCGTACCTGACGGACGAGCGCCGCTTCAGCCCGTGCACGGCGCGGTGCTACGGCGTCGACCTTCGCCAGGTGGTTGAGTTCATCGCCGAGCGGCACCACATCGCCATCGATGCGCCCGCCGAGACGAAGGCGTTCCGTGTCGGCGGCGCCTCGGACACGTCGACGGTGACGGGCCATCTGCTCGCCGGCGACGTCGAGTTGCTTCGCGCCTATTTGGCCACGCTCGCCGACAAGGGCTACTCCGCCGCAAGCATGGCCCGCAAGATCGCCACGCTGCGCAGCTTCTACAAGTGGATGCAGAAGCGCGGCCTCGTGCAGTCGAGCCCGATGACGCTCATCCGCACGCCGCGCCAGAAGAAGCGGCTGCCCAAGGCGATTCCCGTGGACCAGGTCGAGCGACTCCTCGCGGCGCCGGACGACAGCGGCCTCCTCGGCGCCCGCGACCGGGCGATGCTCGAGACGCTCTACTCCACCGGCATTCGCGTGAGCGAGGTCGTCGGCATCAACTGCGGCGACATCGATCTCGCGGGCGAGACGGTGCTGATCCGCGGCAAGGGACGCAAGGAGCGCATCATCCCGCTTGGGTCGCATGCGCTGCGGTCGCTGCGCCACTACCTCGGGATGCTCGAGACGTCGGGACTCGCCAAGCGATCGAGGCGCGGCGGTGGCTCTGGCGCCGATGCGGGCGCAGCGCAGGACGCCGGACGATCGACCCTCGACGCCGCGGGCTCCGACCCCAGGGCGCCGCTCTTCGTGAACAAGCATGGCACGCGCATGAGCAGCCGCTCGGTGCGTCGCAAGCTCGCGAAGTACCTCGGGCTCACCGGCCTCGACCGCGAGATCTCGCCGCACACGCTCCGGCACAGCTTCGCGACCCACCTGCTCGACAACGGCGCGGACCTGCGCAGCGTTCAGGAGCTGCTCGGTCACGAGTCGCTCAGCACGACGCAGGTCTACACCCATCTCAGCACGGCGCGCCTGCGCGAGGCGTACGACCGGGCGCATCCGCGCGCCGAGGCAAGCTGACGCTCATACGCGTCCCGGTTGATTCTCGCGCCCCACGCAACCCAATTCCACCGTGAGACGCCGCTGTGGGCAAGGGGTCGAACGCATGGAGGTCTACTGGAATCCGTATTAGAGCTGTTTCGAGCGCTCCGTAGCGGCTTCGCCGCACACTCGCTCTGGCGCGACGGGCACCAACGGCGGGCGAGACGCTACGGGTGAACCGAAACCGCTCTAGTCCCTTCGTCCGAAGAGGACGGCGAGGCGCATGATCAGCTTCACCGCCTCGAAGTAGATCCACGCCAGCGTCACGAGCAGCGCAAAGCCGCTGTACCACTCCATGTACTTCGGCGCGCCGGCCTGGACGTTCGCCTCGATGCGGCCGAAGTCCATCACCAGCGAGAAGGCGGCGACGCCGAGGATCAGCACGTTCAGTCCCAGGCCGATGAACCCGGCGCGCCCCGTGTCGAGGGTGGAGCCGAGGTTGATGAACGGCATCTGGATGCCGAAGAACGAAAGCACGAACGAAAGCAGGTAGGTGATCGCGATGCCCAGCGTCGCGACGCCGATGATGGCCGCCAGCCGGCGCGACGGTCGCACCATTCCCGTCTGATAGAGGATCAGGATGGCGGCGAAGACGCCGAAGGTGGCGACGAGCGCCTGGAAGGCGAGGCCGCCCGGGACGGCCCGTCCGCTGTTGGCGAGGATCTGCTCGGCGATGGCGGTGAAGCCGCCGAGGAACGCTCCCTGCGTCACGGCATAGACCGGCGCGAAGACCTTCGAGAGCTGCGGCTTGCCGTACATCACGAAGAAGATGCCCATCGACACGATGAACGCGGCGATGCTGGCGATCCAGAGCGTTCCCGGGTTCCGGAGGAACCACCAATAGCCGCCGGCGCCGGCGATCATCGCGATGGTGACGAGGAGCGCCGTCTTGCCGATTACGCCAGACATCGTGCAGACGTTGCTTGGCGCGACGCGTCCGTCGCCGTAGGCGAACGGGTTGAAGGCGTTCTCGTTGGTGAGCGCCGGATTGGCGCTGTGGAGGGTGACGGATGACATCCCCGATCGTAGGTCCGCGCGGTCGTGGCGCGTGCGCACTCGTCGGGCCCGCGGCGCGGCCGCCGGGAGCCGGGACCGCCGAGATCCCCGACGACGCCACCACGGCCGGCGCGTCAGCGACGGCGCGACGTCCTCCGCCCGCGCAGCGCGAGGAACATGGGAATCTCGCGGCGGGCGCGATTCTCCTCCTCGGCCCGTGGTCCGGGTTGGCTGATGCGCACGCTGGGCCATTCCTCGAGGGCGTCAATGAGCAGTCCGGCGGCGGCGAACGCGCGGACGTACTGCTCGATCGGGCGGTGGTGGGTGATCGTCATGATCGGGGCCTCGCCCCTCGCCACCGCGCCGGGGTTCATGACGATCTCGCGCCGCGCCGTCGACAGGTAGGCGTCGATCCGCCGGTACTGGCGCGCGGCTGCGCTGCGCGGATCGCGCGCCATCGGGCTGCGCCGGGCGCGACGTCGATCACGGGCGCGCTCTCCCGACGCCCCGCCCGACGCGCCACCCGACGCGCCGCCCGCGGTCGTGGCGCCTTCGTCCCATCCCCAACTGGTCCGGCCCGGCGCCCGGAAGGTCGGATGGATGAGGACGGCGACGAAGGCGCCGTCCTCGCCCAGGAGCGCCGCGACGCTCCGAAGCACGGGTGCGATGGGATCGATGTTCATGAGCGCCATCACGCAGGCGGCGGCGTCGAACGCGCCCACTCGATCTGGCGCGATCCCCGTTGGCGTCGCGAGCGGCAGCGCCTCGAGCGCCCTCGCGTCGCCGATCTCGAAGCGCTGCGCCGGATCGGCGCCGGCGGCGCGTCGCGCGGCCTCGACGAGCCGCGGCGCCGCATCGACGCCGACGACGCTCGCGCCGGCGCGAGCGAGGGAGCGCGCGAGCACGCCCTGCCCGCAGGCGACGTCGAGCACGCGCAGGCCATGGCGCGGCGCGAGCAGCCGCAGTGTTCCCGGCAGGATGACCTGGGTGTAATGGTCGCTTCCACCTTCGCCGATGAGCTCGTCGTACCACGGCGCGACATGGTCCCACGAGCTCTCGGCGGAGCCTCCCTTGCCGGTGGCTCCCTTGGCGGTGCTTCCCTCGCCGGAGCCGCGCTCGCCGGTACCGCTGGACGAGTGGGGGGCTGCGCCGTCGGTGTCCGACGATGGCGCGGGCGCGGCTTGCGGCGCGATCGACGCCGCGGCCGGCGCGGGGAGCGGAGGGGGCGCCGTGCGCCGTCCGAGGAGGCGCCAGAAGACATCGGGCGCGGGGCTCGTGAAGCGCATCGCCGCGCCCGTCGCCGGTTGGGTGAAGGCGAGCGTCGTCGCGTGCAGGGCGATGCGCCGAAGCGGATCGGATTCGGCGCCGTAGCGGCGATCGCCCACGAGCGGGAAGCCGATCTGTCGCAGGTGCGCGCGAATCTGGTTCTTGCGGCCCGTGTCGAGGCGAACCTCGAGCGCCGCGTGGCCGCGCCCGGCCGCGATGGTGCGCCAGTGCGTCACGGCGCGGCGTGCATCGCCTGGTCCCGGCCCGGCGCGCCGCGCAGGTGCCGCGTCCTCCTCGGGTTCGTCGTCCCGCGCGCGCGGTCGCCCGTGTCGGCCGGCGCGCTCGCGCCAACTCGCATCTCCGCGCCCGGCCTCGCGGCCATCGTCGCGAAGGGCGCGGTTCGAAGGCGCTGGCGCCGGTCGCACGATCCCGTCGCGACCTTCGGCGAGGTATCCCTCGATCGTTCCGCCGACGAGTCCGCCCCGCGGCGCGTCGCCGGCCCGAGCCGTCCCCGGCGCGCCGGGAATGCCCTCGACGATCGCCGTGTAGACCCGTTCGACGCGCCGAGCCTTGAGCTCCTCCTTCAGCGCCGCGAACGCATGCTCGGACTTCGCGAAGACGAGCAGTCCCGAGACGTCCTTGTCGAGGCGATGGATGATCCACGCCGATCGGTCGCGCCGACCTGCGGACGAACGGAGGGAGCGGGACGACGAACGGCCGCCGCGGCCGCGCGTGTGCTCCTTGACGATCGTGAAGAGGTTGGGCGACCCCGCCGCGCGCTCGTCCGCGTCGACCAGGGCGCTGAGCAAACCCGCCGGCTTGTCGACGACGATCACGTCGTCGTCCTCGTGGACGATGCGCACCCCGCGCGGCAGCACCATCCCGGGCGCTCGCTTCGGGCCGGCGCCTCCCGCACCGTCGGTTCCGCCGGCGTCCTCGGAACCCGCGACGAACCCGGATCCGTTTCGACGTCCCGGCCCGCCGGTCGGCGGCTCGGCGTGGCCGCGTCGCGTCGCGCCGCCGTGTTCTCGTCGCCTCTTCGCCATTGGCGACACGGTACGCGCCGCGGCATGCGGCGATGTGCTACGTTCTCGTCGTGGACTCCGTCGTCGACGCGGCAACGCCGGAACCGAAGTGCCTCGGGTGCGACTACTCGCTGCTCGGCCTTCCCGAGGGATCGCCGTGTCCGGAGTGCGGCGCGCCGCCCAAGCCGGCGGACTGGATCGTCGTCCGCGGCTGGTCGCAGCCGGGGAATCCGTGGGTTGCCGCGACGATCGGCGCACTGATCCTTGCGGGCCTTGGAACCATGATCGCCATGCGCCTGCTTCGCGGCGGGAGCGTGCTCCAGTTCGGGCCATGCATGCTGGTTCCGTTCGTGCTCGGCGCGGGTCTCGTCGGCGCCGTGCTCCGCATCCGCGCCCGCGGACGCGGCGGCGACGTGATGTGGATCGTCAAGCGCGACGAGATCGAGGTTCGCCGCGCGGGTCGGCGGCCGCTCGTCCGGTCGATGCGGAAGCTCCGGACGTGCCGCATGGTTCGGAGCCTGACGCGATCGTGGGAGCGACTCGACCTGGTCCCGCGCTTCTGGACGTTCCAGAACTACTCGCGCATCTGGGTGCGGCGGGATTCGATCGACGCCGGGGCCGTCCGCCGCGAGATCGAGGATCGGATCGGACCGTTGCCGTGGTGGCGCTTCTGGTAGCGCGCATGGCCCTTCGTCGCGGCGAGCGGCCCGCGCCGAACTGCGCCGACGGTCGTTCGTCCGCCCGCGCCGCTACGGCAGGAAGCGATCGTCCCTCGTGCCGCCGGGGACCGTGCATGCGTCGGCGGCGCCGAACCAGCCCAGCCGACGACGCGCGACGTGGCGGTACAGCGCATCGCGCAGCGGGCGCGGAACGCACCACCCCATCGCCGCGACGATCCGCCACGCGCCACCGATGGCGCGGAGGGCGCGGAGCACGGCGCCACTGCGGACGTGCAGCCCATCCTCGTCGAGCGTGACCATCGTCTCGAGTTCCGTGGGCTTGCCGGCGTCGTGGATCGACGCATAGGTCGACCCCTGGAGCGGGGCGAAGCGAAGGCGACGATGGCGATCGTGGCGCAGGCACCATTGCACGGCGCGATGGCAGAGCCCGCAGGAACCGTCGTAGAAGAGAATGGGTGGCGTGGTCGGCAGCGGCGCTCCCCGCGCGGCGTGGTCGTTCCCGTCGATCCCGTCGATCCCTACAGGATCTCCGCCGCGAGGCTCGCCAGGTCGCTGCGCTCGGTCTTGCTGAGCGTCACGTGGCCGCTCAGCCGCTGCCCCTTCATGCGCTCGATGAGGTGGCTCAACCCGTTGCTGCTGGCGTCGAGGTACGGATTGTCGATCTGGCCGATGTCGCCGCAGAGGACGATCTTGGTGCCATCGCCGACGCGGCTGACGATCGTCTTCACCTCGTGTGGCGAGAGGTTCTGGGCCTCGTCCACGAGCATGAACTGATGGGGGATGGAACGTCCGCGGATGTAGGTGAGCGGCTCCATCACCACCTTGCCGCTCATGACGAGCTGGTCGATGCGCTGCTCGGTCGAGCGGCTCTCCGCGTCGTTGGCGTGCGAGCCGCGCGTGCTGAGCAGGTAGGCGAGGTTGTCGAAGATGGGCTGCATCCACATCGAGAGCTTCTCGTCCTTGTCGCCGGGCAGGTAGCCGATGTCCCGTCCAAGCGGCATGATCGGCCGCGCGACGAGGAGCTTGTCGAAGTGCTCCTCCTTCAGCACCTTCTGCATGCCGGCGGCGATGGCGAGGAGCGTCTTGCCCGTGCCCGCCGGTCCGATGAGCGAGACGAGCTTCACCTCGTCGTCCAGCAGCAGGTCGAGCGCCATCGTCTGCTGTGCGTTGCGGGCCATGATTCCATAGACGGGCTTGCGCGGCCCGCTGACGGGAATGACGTGCCCGGTGTCGGCCAGCACCCGCGCGAGGCCGGAATGTCCTTCGTCGGCGTTGTTGAGGAGGATGAGGTACTGGTTGCAGACCGGCTGGAACTCGACGATGTCGCCGTCGGGCCCCTCCGTGCGGAGAAACGGCGTCAGGCGCTCCACCGGAAGCTGCCGCTCGTTGTAGAGGTCGTCGATCATCTCGCCGCCGACGGAGATCTCCGCGAATCCGGTGTAGAGCCAGTCGGCGTCGACACGGTCGGCCTCGAAGTCCTCGGCGTGGATGCCCAGCGCGTCGCACTTCACGCGGGCGTTGATGTCCTTCGAGATGAAGATCGTGCGAAGGCCCTGGGCGTGCAGCGCCGTGGCGATCGCGAGGATCCGGTTGTCCGGGTGGGCCAGGTCGAGGCCGCGGGCGGCCTTGGCGTCGAGCAGGTCGATGCGGATGACGCCGCCTTCCTCGTTCCAGCGCACGCCCGCGAAGAGATGGCCCTGCGAGCGCAGCCGGTCGAGCTGGCGGATGACCTCGCGGGCGTTGCGTCCCGTCTCGTCGTTGTTCTTCTTGAACTTGTCGAGCTCCTCGATGACGGTCAGCGGAATGACCACCATGTGCTCGTCGAACATGAAGATCGACTTCGGGTTGTGCAGCAGGACGTTGGTGTCGAGCACGAAGTGCTTGTGCACCGAGGCCGCCCCGTTCGGCGCCGAGTTCAGGCCCTTCGCGGCGGGCGATACGTCGTCGGCGGTCGGGGCGATGCCGCGGCTGGCGCGCTGTGGCAAGGAGATTCTCCTGCGGCCGGCGCTCGGCGCGTGACATCGCGCGCGGGGCGGCCGATCGGCCGCATGATAGTCGAATTCACCCGCCCGCCCGTGCGACGGTGTACGCTTCACGAAGCCTTCACGAGGCGTGCGCGGGTCGCCTCCCGGACCGCGCTCCGCCTTGCCAGGCGCTCGTTCACGGGCTTCTCGACGGTCCCCGCGAAGCCGGCGCCGTGTCCACATGCCACTCGTCTCCACCATCCGCGCCGCGCTCGAGTCGATCGCACCGCCGTCGCTGGCGGAGCCGTGGGACAACGTCGGCCTGCTGGTCGGCGCCGATGCGTGGGAGACGTCGAGGGTGTTGCTGACGATCGATCTCACGGAGAGCGTGCTCGAGGAGGCGATCGCCGTCGGCGCGGGCATGGTCGTCGCGTACCACCCGCTCATCTTCAAGCCGATCGCGCGCATCACCGACGCCGCGGGCAAGGGTCGCATCGTGCTTGGCGCGGCCCGCGCGGGCATCGCCGTCCACTCGCCGCACACCGCCATCGACGCGTGCACCGGCGGCGTCAACGACTGGCTCGTCGAGGGGTTCGGCCGCGGCGACGTGCGGGCGCTCAAGGCGCACGAGGGACTTCCGCAGAGCGAGGAGTGCAAGATCGTCACGTTCTGCCCCGTCGATGCGGTGGAGCGCGTGCGCCGTGCGCTCTCGACGGTCGGCGCGGGGAAGATCGGCAACTACGAGCTCTGCTCGTTCGAGATCCACGGCGAAGGCACCTTCCTCGGCAACGACGAGAGCAACCCGACGATCGGTCGGCGCGGCGTGCTCGAGCGCGTCCGCGAGGTGCGCCTCGAGATGGTCTGCCCGATCGCCGCCCTGGGGTTGGCGGTCACGACGCTTCGGCAGTTCCATCCGTACGAGGAGCCGCCGATCGAGATCTACCGGCTCCAGCCCCGTCCGGAACGGCGCGTCGGACCGGGACGACGGCTGCACCTGGACCGCGCCGCGACCCTCGCGGAGCTGGTCGAGCGCATCAAGGCGCACCTCGGGACGAAGGCGGTCGTGATCGCCGAGGGGCGCGGCGCGCCCGCGGAGCTCGCCACCATCGGCATCTGCGCCGGCAGCGGCGGAGCGCTGCTCGACGCGGCGCTCGCCCAGGGCTGCCACTGCTACTTCACCGGCGAGATGGGTCACCACGACGTGCTGAAGGCCCAGGAGCTGGGCTGCTGCGTGATCCTCGCCGGGCACACGAACACCGAGCGCGGCTACCTGCCGCGCCTCGCCGCCGAGCTGACCAGGCGCGTCCCGGGCCTCGATGTGCAGGTCTCGAAGGAGGATCGAGAGCCGTTGAAGGTGAGGTAGCGTCCGTTGCGCGGAGGCTACTTCTTCTGGAGCTTCTTGAAGATGTCGTCGATGGCGCCCTTCACGCCCGGGTTGTTCAGGATCTCCTCGGGCTTCTTGGGCAGGTCGACGTTCACGTCGATCTTGTACTGGAGCGGGCTGGCCTTGCCCGCCGGGTCGTAGAGCGGGCCGTAGAAGGTGATTCCCGCGGAGACCAGGCCGAGCAGCGGGACCTTCTGGAGCTCCTTGATGCTCTTGGCGAGTCCATCGATGGGGTACATCGACTTGATCGCCCGCGCATACGGCGGCTTCTGCACGAGGTCCACGTCGCCGGAGAACTTGAGGGTGTGCTTCCAGCCGTTGGCGTCCTTGCCGATGTTGATCGCGAAGTCCTGGTAGGCGAGCTGGCCGGCGCGGATCGACGCGCGCAGCGGATCGACCTTGCCCGGCAGCGTCGGCGCCTGCTTCTTGTTGAAGAGCTCGAGGAAGCCGAGGATCTGCGAGCCGGTGTCGAACTCGACGGCGCCGACGGTGAGCTCGATGTCGCCGTCGAGCCGCCTGTAGTCGCCGTCGAGCGGATAGATGAACTGCGGGATCGAAAGCCGCACCGGCTGCTCGGTCTGGCGGATGTCCGCGAGCACCGGGTTGATGTCGCGCAGCAGCCGGTCGCGGAGCGCCTTGGTGATCTGGAGCTCGCCCGTGATCGGCTTGCTCGTCTCGACGACCAGCGCGTTGTTGCGCAGCGTCACCTGCGGGGCGTCGATCCGGCCGTTGGCCGACGAGAGGCGTGCGGCGATCGTGCCTTCCGTCCTCGAGAGTCCCTTCACGTCGACCGTGCCGTCGAGCAGTTCGCCGAGCGCGGTCACGAGCAGTCCGTCGAGGTTCTGGAAGCGGTCGAGCAGCGCGGTCGGAACCTGCCTGGCGTTCACCTGCGCGTCGACGATCGCACCGGCGGTGTCGAGCCGCGACGACTTGTCCAGGAGATTGCGCACTGATCCTCGCACGGCGAGCACGGCGCCGGCGGCGTCGGCGGCGCCCTTGCCATCCACGACGAGCGTGGCGCCCTTGTCGAGTCGCTCGCAGGCGATCTCCGCGGAGAAACCCTGGAACGAGATCGTCTGTCCGAAGGAGATCGTCATCGCCACCGGGCTGGTCGTCGCCTTGACCTTCGCGCGGGTGAGCGCGGGATCGGTCGGCTCGCCGGCGATCGCCTTCTGGTCGATCGAGAGGCCTTCCAGTCCGACCTGCACGTTGAGCGGCGCCGCGAACACGAGCGACGGCGCGACCTGGTCCTGCGGCGTGGATGGCGCGAAGTAGCGGTTGAGCTGCTCGACACCGAGCGAGAAGTCGATGCGCCCGCTCGGCACCTCGTACGTGGTCGGCGTCAATCGCGCCTGGATGTCGCCGGTTGCCGATCGGAACGTCGGCTTGAGCCGCACGTCGGTCACCCCGCCGTCGCGCGGCGACGCCTCGACGAGGATCGCGCCCGTCGGACCGAGGATCGACGCGAGGTCGCCCGGCTTCTTGCCGAGCATCGACTCGAGCGCGGCGACCTGGATCTCCTTCGCGTCGATCGTGGCCTTGATCGTGGCGGAGCTCGCGCCCGGCGCGCCGCCGGGCGCGGACGCGCTCGACTGCGGCACGCCGACGTCGGCGCCGATGGCGACCGTCGTGAGCGGCGCGCCGCTGGCGGCGATCTTCGCGCCGCCCTCGAAGAGCACGCCGAGGGTTGCGCCGGGCTTGATCGTCGCGATCCCCTTGAACTCGGCGATTCCCACCGTCCCCGTGACGCCCGGAACCTGGGCGAGCGTCGCCGGCGTCATGGCCAGGTCGGCGACGATCGGCGCACCGGCGGTCATGATCGACGAGATCCGGTCGAGGTCGATCGTCATCGGCCGGATGGCGGCTGTCACCGTCGCCGCCTGCGCAAGTTGCACCGGCTTCGGCCGGCCCTGCTGAAGGGCGGCGAGCAGCCCCGGCGTCGCGGGGACGCTGGCGGTCGCGGACTGGATCGCCAGCGAGCGTCCCTTGAGCGCCGCCTTCGCGTCGGCACGCAGCGCGCCGGAGGAGAGCGCCAGCGTCGCATCCATCGCCGACGCCGTGCCGGAGGTCTCCAGCCGCGCGTCGACCGGACCCGCGAGCAGCTCGCGCGCCAGCCCTCGCTGCGATTCGGGCAGCGCGCCGAGGATCCGCTGCGGATCGATGTTGGTGAGCGCCACCGTGCCGATCGCCGCGATGGACCGCGTGTCGATGGCGCCCTTGGCATCCACCAGGTTGCTCAGCTTCTCGTCGATCGCGAGCGTTCCGCCCTCCACCTGCCCGCCGCCGCCGACGTGCAGCCCGTCGCGCAGGCTCGTCGACTTGAGCGAGAGCGTCAGGTCGCGGGCGACGCCGAGGGGCTCGGTGCGCGCAGCGCCGGCGCCCGTGGTCGTGGCGCCCGCCGTCGTCGCGCCGATCGCGGCGCCGGAAGCGGCGTCGACCAGCCTCGAGAGCTCGATCGTGCCTGGAAGCGAGATCGTTCCGGAAAGGCCGGCTCCGCCGAGATCGCGCGTGCCGTCCTTCGTCGCGCCGGGAACGACCACGCGGTCGAAGTCCGCCTTGAACGCGATCGGCTGCGCCGCGCTGAGCCGCGCCGCGGCCTCCAGCAGCGCCGGCTGAACGTTCGTCGTCGCGACCACCTTGCTGAACGAGAGCGCGCCCGTCGACGCGTCGACGCTGCCGCGCGCCTCGACGCCGAGGTTCGCGGCCTTGAGCGTGAGGGTCATCTCGCCGCCGCCGGCCGGGAGCTTGATCGTCGCGTCGGCCGTCGGGCCGATGTCGCGCGAGGCGACGAGCGGCTGGCCCTTCAGGAACGGCTCGGCGAGGGCGGTCGGCAGGTTCGTCGCGGCGACGTCGGCGGCGACCTGCTCGGCCTTGAACGTCACGGCGCCATCGGGCGCGAAGAGGCCGTTGGCGACGATGTCCGCGTGCACGGCGCTCGGCGTGTTTCCGTTGAGCGTGGCGTCGCCGTCCACGAGGAGCTTGATCTGCTGCGTCAGGTCGGCGCTCTCGAGGTTCGCGGTGAGGCGCGTCACGTCGACGAGCATCTGCGGCAGCGGAAGCGCGACGTTCTTGATCGTCGCCGCGCCGTTGGCCTTCGCACCCTTGAAGCCGAGCCGGCCGTCGGACTGGACCAGGTTCTCCAAGGTGGCCTCGAGGCCAAGCTCGCCCGGCTTGCCTTCGAACTCGCTCAGTCCGCGCAGCTTGACCGAGACGGGGCGCACGGTTCCGGCGATCACCGTGCCGGAGAGCTTCCTGAACTGGGCGGATTTCGCCGACGCCTCGTCGCGCACGCTCACGTCGAGCTCGTCGATGCGCACGGTGGCGTCGAGCCCCGCGGGAAGCACCGGCCCAGCGGCCGACTTGCCCGGCGCCGCTGCGGGCGCGGCGCCCGACGGCCTGGCCTTCGCCAGCGTCGCGAGGTTCAGCGTGCCGTCGGCGCGGCGCTCGACGTTGATCGCACCGCCGACCGTCGCGTCGATCCGCTTCCATCCGCCCCGCGCCAGGTCCAGGAGGCCGTTCTTCACGCCAAGCTTCAGGTCGACCGCGGGCTTGCCGTCGCGACCGACGATCCGGAGGCCGTCGATGGTCTGTCCGCCGAACCAGGAGAGGCCGAGCTTTCCGATCGAGAACGTGCCGTCGATGTTCGGCGCGACGACGCCCTCGATGAAGCGCGTGCCCGGACCGGTGCTCAGCAGCATCGGCGTGAACGCGACGAGCGCGGCGACGAGGATCGCGAGGACGACGACCGTCTTGGCGAGCCGGCCAAGGCACGAACCCTTGCGACGCGGGATGGAAGCGGTTGGTGTGTCGGACATCGGGGCCTTGGGCGTGGGGGTTGAGGGCGCGGAGGCGCTTCAATCGACGAGCGCCGGCTGCTTCGCGGCGACGGGCTGGTGCGATGCGTTGGCCAGCATCCGGTCGAGGGCGAGCCTCGCGAGGGCCTTCGCCTCGGCATGCACCGCGACGCGGTTGACGACGCGCCCCGCGGCAAGCTCGTCGAGCGCCCAGAGCAGGTGAGGCTCGTCGATGCGGTACATCGTGGTGCACAGGCACTGGCACTCGCTCAGCATGCGGACATTCACGCCGCGCTCCGCTGCGCGGCGCGCGAGTCGGTTCACGAGATGGACCTCGGTGCCGACGGCCCAGTTCGTTCCCGCCGGCGCGGACTCGATCCTCTGGATGATGTACTCGGTCGATCCGGCGAGGTCGGCCTTGTCGACGACCTCCTTGCAGCATTCGGGGTGGACGAGCACGGTCACGCCGCCCTGGCCGGCGAACGCCGCGCGGGCGTCGTCGACGTGCTGCGGCCGGAAGAGCTTGTGGACCGAGCAGTGACCGGCCCAGAGCAGGACCTTCGCCTCGCGGATTCGGGCGTCGGTCAGCCCGCCGTCGGGCCTCCTCGGGTCGTAGACGGCGGTCTCGGAGCGCCCGGCGCCGGCGGCCTCGTCGACCTCGGTCAGGAAGCCGCGGCGCGACGCCGTGTTGCGGCCCAGGTGCTGATCGGGAAGGAAGAGGATGCGGATCTCCTCGGCGCCGCCAGCCGCGCTCCCCGCTCCGCGCAGCGCCCAGTCGAAGACGTGCGCGGCGTTGCTGCTCGTGCAGCAGGCGCCGCCGTGCGCGCCGACGAAGGCCTTGATGGCCGCCGACGAGTTGACATAGGTGATCGGCACCACCCGGCCGCGGAACCGCGGCCCGAGCGCCGCGTGGATGCGCTCCCACGCCTCGACCGTGTCGTCGTACGCGGCCATGTCCGCCATCGAGCAGCCGGCGCTCAGGTCGGGCAGGATCACGCGGACGGTGTCGTCGGTCAGGATGTCCGCCGTCTCCGCCATGAAGTGGACGCCGCAGAAGACGATGAACTCCGTCCCGCGCTCGCGCGCCGCCTGCGCGGCGGTCTGGCTGAGCTTGAGCGAATCGCCCGTGAAGTCCGCGTGGCGGATGACGCCGTCCTGCTGGTAGTGGTGTCCGAGGATCAGCAGCCGACGGCCCAGTTCGCGGCGGCGCGCGGCGATCGCCTCGCCGAGCTCGTCGTCGGTCATGCGCAGGTAGCGGTCGGCGAGTGCGGGTTGCCAGAGCACTGGTGAGGATCCTACGCGGCGCGGCACCTTCCCAATACCATTCGGCCCGTGTCCGCCACCCGTCCGACGACCGTCGAACTTGCGCCCGCGAAGCTCAACATCGCGCTTTCCGTCGGTCCTCCCGGCGTCGATCGAATGCACCCGATCTGCTCGTGGATGGTGACCATTGCGCTGCACGACGAGCTCGAGCTCACCCGCCTGGAGCACGATTCGCTCTCGCGCTACGCGATCCTCTGGCACGCCGAGGCGCGGCGGCGCAGCAACATCGACTGGTCGATCACGCGCGACCTCGCGGTGCGCGCCCACCTGGCGCTCCAGGAGCGCGTACGGCGGGCCCTTCCCGTGCAGATGAAGCTCGAGAAGCGCATCCCCGTCGGCGGCGGCCTCGGCGGCGGCAGCTCCGACGCGGCGGCGATGCTGCGCGCGACGAACCGGCTCTTCGAGCTCGACCTCTCCGACGACGAGCTCGCGGCGATCGGGCAGGAGCTCGGTTCGGACGTGCCGTTCCTCGTGCGCGGCGGCAGCGCGATCGTCGAGGGGCTCGGCGACCGCCTCGAGCCGCACGATGCGACGCCGCCGATGCACCTGGTGGTCGCGTTCCCGAGCGTCGCCTGTCCGACGGGACCGGTCTACGCGGCCTTCGACGCGCTACCCGCGGCGCGGCTCCAGCCGGAGCGCGTCCGCGCCCTGGCGCGGTCGGCCCGCCTTGCGCCCGAGGCGCCCTTCAACGACCTGCTTCCGGCGGCGCTGGCCATCGCGCCGACCCTGAAGGACGACATCGAGGAGCTCTCCGCGCTCGCCGAGCGCCCGGTGCACCTCTCGGGCAGTGGCTCGACGCTCTTCGTCCTCTGCGACGACCAGCTCCACGCCGAGGCGCTGGCGCGCTCGATCGAGAACCGTCTCGCCATGCCGGCGATTGCCGTCGCGACGCTGGGTTGTGGCTGAACACCGGGCCGGTACGATCCATCCCATGTCCGAAGCACCTTCCTCGACGCCCGTCGACGCCGGCTCGTGGTCCTTGCTCGAGCCGCGGTACCGGGAGCTCATCGATCGCCCGCTTCGCTGTCCCGGCTGCCTCGAACGGCTGCTGCTCGACCGGAGCGAGCTCGACGCCCAGGTGAGCGAGCACGAGGCGAACCTGTACATCGACATGACCTGCCACACCGACGACGCCGCGAGGCAGCAGGCGTACCTGCGCTTCGTCGAGGACGTCGAGCCGATGCTGCGCAAGGCGGCCTTCGCCCTGGACCACAGGATCGCGACGAGCCCGTTCGCCCCGGCGCTCGATCCGGCGCGCTACGGCGTGCTGCTGCGCGACGTCGGCGTCGAGGTCGAGCTCTTCCGCGAGGAGAACGTTCCCATCCAGACGGAGATCACCCGGCTCGACCAGCAGTACAGCCAGGTGGCCGGCGCCCAGACGGTGCAGTTCCGCGGCCAGGAGCGGACGCTGGCCCAGATGAACGCGTTCCTCGAGGAGACCGACCGCGCGGTGCGCGAGGAGGCGTGGAAGGCGATCTTCGCGAGGCGCTTCGCCGATCGCGACGCGATCGACGCGATCTACGACCGGATGGTCGAGCGCCGCACCGCGATCGCCCGCAACGCGGGGTTCGCCGACTTCCGCGACTTCCAGCATCGCCGCCTCAAGCGCTTCGACTACTCGCCCGCGGACTGCGCCACCTTCCACGCCGCGGTCGAGCAGGTCTGCGTGCCGCTGATGCGCGACCTGGACGCGCAGCGCGCCGAGGCGCTCGGCGTCGAGCCGCTGCGTCCATGGGACCTCGCCGTGGACGTGCACGGGCGGCCGCCACTGCGTCCATTCGTCGGCGCGGAGGCGCTCGTCGCCGGGACGTCGCGGATGTTCCGGCGCATGCGCCCGTCGCTGGGAACGATGTTCGACGCCATGCGCGGCGGCGGGTGCCTCGACCTGGAGAGCCGCAAGGGCAAGGCGCCCGGCGGATACCAGTACCAGCGGCAATGGTCGCGCACGCCGTTCATCTTCATGAATGCCGCGGGTCTCCAGCGCGACCTCGTCACGATGGTGCACGAGGCCGGCCATGCGTTCCACTCGACGCTCGCGCGCGACGAACCGCTCCTGCCGTATCGCAGCGCGCCGATGGAGTTCAGCGAGGTCGCGTCGATGAGCATGGAGCTGCTGACGTTTCCGTACCTCGGCGAGTTCTACGACGAGGCGCAGGCGGCGCGGGCGAGGCGCGGGCTGCTCGAGGAGCTGACCGGCAAGCTCGCATGGATCGCCCAGATCGACGCCTTCCAGCACTGGGTCTACACGAACCCCGGCCACACGCGCGAGCAGCGCGTGCAGGCGTGGCTGGCGCTGGACGAGCGCTTCGGACACGCCATCGACTGGACGGGCTTCGAGCCGTGGCGCGGGCGCATCTGGCAGCGCCAGATCCATCTCTTCAGCGTGCCGTTCTACTACATCGAATACGGCATCGCGCAGCTTGGCGCGCTCCAGATGTGGTTGGCGTACCGCGACGACCCGGAGCGGGCGCTGGACAACTACGCCAGGGCCCTCTCGCTCGGCGGCTCGCGGCCGCTGCCGGAGCTCTTCGCGGCGGCCGGGCTGCGCTTCCGGTTCGACGCGGAGATCATGGCGGAGCTGATGGAGGCCGTGCGCGAGGAGGTGAGCGTGTTGCCGGTGTGAGCCGCTGGGGAACATTCGCGCAGGTCCGTTGACCGAACGCCCCCGCTCGCTAACGTGTATCAACGCGATGATCCGCGCACGGTCGACGCTCGTCTCCCTGCTGGTGCTGCTCGCGTATGCGAGCGGTGCGGCGCGCGCGGTGCACCTGCGCATGCATCATGTGGAGAACGCCGAAGGGGCGGGCTCCCGGACATCGGTCGCCGCGGGTGGCCCTGAGCAGTGTTCGCACGGTTGTGGCGACCGCGCCGGCGACTCGGGAGAGCGGGAGCCGAAGTCGGGGAACCATCGACATGGCGAGTGGGGCTGCGGGCTCTGCGAGTGCCTGGCTGCCGGCGGCCTTGTGCCGCCTGCCGATCGGCTGCTGCCCGCCGACATCGTCGACCCGCTCCGTCGCGTCTCGTGCGTGCGCGAGCGCGTGATCGCTGCCGCGAGCGTGCGGATCGCCGGCGCGCGGGCGCCGCCTGTCGGCGCGTGACGTCGCCATCGAGCACCATGGACAATGCCTGCTCGCGGTTGCCGGCGCCGCTGCGACGAGGGAGCTCCTCGTCTCGCGACGTTGTTCGCCCGAGCAGGTGATCCCGCACCGCAACCCTGCGCACACGGCTCATACGGACTCCAGTAGACCTCCATGCGTTCGACCCCCTGCCCACCGCGGCGTCTCGCGGCGGAATTGGGTTGGGTGGGGCGCGAGAATCAACTGGGACGCGTATCAGAGCGTGGCCGCGGCTTCGCGGCGCTGCGTGGTGCTCGCGTCCCGTGACGAATCCCCGCTTCGCCCGCCGCTTCGCAGACGGAGGTCATCATGTCGGTCCGCTGGTCGTCGTCGACGACGAGGCCCGGCTCGCGCGCGCTCACGCTCGTCGAGCTGCTCGTTGTCGTTGCCATCATCGTGGTCCTGATCGCAATCCTCGTGCCGGCGCTGCGCGCCGGCCGCACGGCGGCGCGCGTGGCGCGCTGCCTGGGTCAGATGCGCAACATCCAACAGGGCATGTTCATGTATGCCACGGACAACCGCGGGCTGCTGCCGGATGTGGGGCTGCCACACGGCGGGCTTGGGTTCCCGGAGCAGTCGTTCATCACCACGGTGAAGCCGTACTGCGACAACGCCCTCGTGCTGCATTCGCCGCTGGACGACAGTCCGCACTGGCCCTCGGGCCAGGGCGGGCAGGGCATTCCAGTGCCCGGCACGACGAACACGCTTCGTGTCACCAGCTACGGCATGAACGACTACCTGTCGCGGACCTTCTCGCCCGCGGCGGCGATCGATCCTGCGCTGGCCGCCGATCGGCTGGCGAAGGTGCCGAGCCCGGCGGCCACCGTGATGCTGGTCTGCATGGCCACCGAAGGCGAGTACGCGGGCTCCGACCATCCGCACGTCGAGCAGTGGTGGGTCAACCAGGCCGCACCCAACCTGCCGCCGGTGCAGGCCGCGTCGCAGCTCGCGACCAGCGCCGCAGGCGGTCAGCCGAAGAGCTTCGACGCGCGGAGCAACTGGGGATTCGTCGATGGTCATGTGGCGACCCTTCCGTTCGGCGACACCTACCTCACGGACCAGATCAACCGCTTCGATCCTGCCGTCGCCGGGACGTTCTCGGCGCGCACGCAGGGCGGCGGGAATTGACCCGATGGACATCCGGCGCGGGCCGTTGCGGTGCGCGCCGCTGGAGAACCTGCACATGTCATCGCTTCGCCTGCATCCCATCGCTCTCGCCGGCGCCATGGCCACCGCGACGATCGCGTCGCGCGCCGCCGCCGTCCACCTGGGCGACGTCTTCCTTGCCGTCGACAACGGCGCCATCGCCACCGGCGACATCGTCTCCGAGGACCAGATCGATCTTCACGTCCGCGTCTTCAAGGCCAAGTTCGGCGACAGCGGCTTCCCCGGGTTCACCGCGAATCCCGGCTTCGATTGCTTCGCGGGCACCTTCCAGCCGGGCACGAAGATCGGGTTCGACGTGCTCGATGCCCTGAAGGTGTGGAACGGCCTGGAGTTCGTCGCCACCGGTGGCGAGACGATGACGATCTCGTTCCTGTCGCTGTCGGTGACGACCGGCGCCGGACCCGTTCCCGGCTTCGAGCTCGCCGTGCAGCCCAACGGGGGATTTCACCGCCACTACAACATGTTCCTCAACGGCGTCGGCGGCGGAGAACCCGCTTCCGGCGTGTACCTGCTCGAGCGAAAGCTGTACAGCACCGATCCCGCAGTCGGCCCATCGGAGTCGTTCTGGTTCGTGCTCGGTCACGATGCGAGCGATGCGGAGATCGACGCGGCGTACGAGTACATGCTCGCCAAGATCGCCCCGGCGCCGTGCCCCGGCGACCTCGACGGCAACAACGCCATCGACGGCGCGGACCTCGGCGCGATGCTCGCCGCGTGGGGCACGACCGACGCGGCGGCCGACCTGAACGCCGACGGGATCGTCGACGGCGCCGATCTTGGTGCGCTGTTGTCGCTGTGGGGCGCCGTGTGCCGGTGACGACGCGGCCCGTTCTCCCGTTTCCTGCGTAGCAGCCCGTGGCGAAAGTCATTCGGGCTGCGGCCGAGCAGGATTCCGCATCTCTGCGTCGCCGCCGCTTGCCGTAGATTCCGTGGAATACGGCCGCGCGGCGGCTCCTTGATCTGCGAAATCCTGCTCGCCCTCGCCGTCAAAGCACTTTCGCCACGGGCTGCCAGTCAACCGCGCCGTGTCCGGCGCCTCGCCTGAAGACACCTCCATGCATCCCCACGCATTCATCGTCACGTCCCTCGCGCTGGTCGCATCCGCCGCCTCGTTCGCCGACCCACCGAAGGAGCCGCACTTCGACTGCTGGATCCGCGTCGTCAGGGGCCAGGTTCTGACCGGGGCCATCAGCGAACGCGGCGTTCCCGTCAGCACATGCTGGCGCACCTTCGGTGCCGAGCTCGGCGAGGACGAGCAGTTTCCCTTCTCGTCGACCGAGCCCGGCTTCCAGCTTCGCGCGCGCGATGGCACGCCCAACCAGGTTCTCGCGTTCGATGTCACCGGACCCGTCCAGCGCTGGATCGGCGACGGGTTCGCGACCTTCGGCGAGAACATGCTCGTCCAGTTCGGGCCGGCGTCGGTCGAGACCGGGCCGGGGCCGATCGCCGGCTTCCAGTTCGCGGCGAACGAACTCGGGTCCCTCCACGATCACTTCGACTTCACGCTGCTGGGCGTGGACGGCGTCGATCCCCAGCCGGGTGTCTACGCGCTCGGCTTGACGCTCGAGGGTGTCGATCCTCCGCTTGCAACGTCGAAGCCGTTCTACTTCGTCTTCAACCTTGGGCAGGACGAGCCGACCCACGACGCGGCGATCGAGTACGCCGACCTCTTCCTGGCATGCCTGGTCGACGTGGACGGCTCCGGTGCCGTCGATGGCGGCGACATTGGGGCATTGATCGCCCGCTGGAACGAAGCCGGCGACGGCGGGGGTGTCGGCGACCTGAACCACGACGGCATTGTCGACGCTGCGGATCTGGGAATCCTGCTCGGCGCGTGGGGGCATGTGTGTCCGTAGAGCCCGGCTCGGCCGCGTTCCAGGTGTATGGTCGCGCATGCGAATCGTCCGCAGCGCACTTGCCGCAGTGCTTCTGGCGCTCGCTGGCTGCGCCGCGGCGCCGCCACCGGCGCCGGTGGTGCCGATGGTCTTCGTCGACGGCACGGCGTGCTCGGCGGTGCCGACAAGTGCATCTCGCCTGTTGACGTGTGCGCATGCGGTGCCGGATGTGGATGAAGGGATGGTCATACTCGACGACGGCGCGCACGCATTCCGCGTGATCCGTCGCGGCGCGCCCCGCGCCCGTTTCGAACCGGCCGAGTGGCTGTCGACCGATCCAAACGCGGCGGCGCGCGTGCCAGACCTGGCGCTGGACTGGGCGGTGTTGGAGGTTGATCCGCCGATCCCAATGACTGCGCTCGGCCAACCGGGCGAGCCCGTGCGGTTCGCGTTCGACGCAGCACTGGGACCCGGCGCCGCGGTCACGATCCGCGGCTTCCTGCCGGAGCCGACCAGCGACGGCGGCTCGATCGTCGAGCGCCGCGTCGATCTGCCGTCGGTGGTCGTCCCACGGCCGCTGGCCGGGGTGGCGCCGCCGTCGAGCGTGATCGTGGTCTCGACGCTCGATCTCGTCGAAGCGGATCGCGGCGGAGTGTCTGGCGGTTCGGTGGCGCGGTGGATCACCGATGTCGACTGGCCCACGCGCGAGGTCGAGATCGTCGGCATCTGCCACGGCACGCTGGTGACGATCGACGCGGCGACCAACGAGACGCTGTTCGTCGGGTGCATTGTGGTCAGGCCACCGGTCGAGTCGCTCCAGTAGCCAGCGGCCGATGCGCCCCCGGGGGATCCCGTCGGTCGACTGCGAGACCGGAGAGCGGTGGTCAGCGATCGCTGGCCTCTGGTGGCCGATCACCGTCCGCACCCGTGGATTCACTCAGGCTGTCCGCTCCGCACGGTCACGATCGCGATCTCGGGCGGACAGTTGATCCGCAGCGGAAACCACGCACCGATCCCGGTGGTGACGAAGAGATGGCTCGAGTCGTGCCGATACAGGCCGCGATTGTGGCCGTGGGCGAAGGCGAGGTTGTGGGTCGGTTGGCGCTTGCGGGCGATCTGGCCGCCGTGGGTGTGACCGGCGAGCGTGAGCGGAATGCCCAGGCGCGCCGCGGCGCGGAACGCCTTTGGGTTGTGGGAGAGCAGCAGGTCGAGCGTGCGCTCCGGAGGCGGCGCCGCGCCGGGTCCCGTCGCGCCGCGCACTCCGCGGCCTCGAGGCGCAGGTGGCGGGCGCACGCCGACGAGGCGCTCGACGCGGGCGACCGATTCCGCGATCGTGCGGCTCCACTCCACGCCGCCCAGCGCGAGTCGGCCGCCGCCGCCCACCAGCTCGATCGCCTCGTCGCGCAGGACGGTCATCCCCGCGCGCCGCGCCATCTCGACGAGCGCCTCGGCGTCGTCGAGATGGTCGTGGTTGCCGAGCACGAGCAGGTTGCCCATCGCCGCGTCGACGGCGCGCAGCGCATCCAAGACGGGCGGCGCCACGCTGTTGTCGAGGTCCACGACGTCGCCCGTGCAGGCGAGCAGGTCCGGCTCGAGCGCCCGGACCTCCTCGACGATGCGCACGGCGCGGTCCACCGGCAGCAGGTCGCCGACATGCAGGTCGCTGACGTGGGCGATGCGGATGCCGTCGAACGCCTTCGGCCACCGGGGCGACCGGATCTCGACCTCGCGGATCTCCACGTCCTGTGCAAGATGGCGGCGCAGCAGGCTGCCGCGCGAGAGGCGGTTCGGTCCGGTGGTGAAGATGAGGTGGCGCAGCGCCGCCCGGATGTACTTGGCCGAGCGGCGGTTCCCGTTGCCGTTCCCGTCCCGGTTTCCGGCCCGGCCCGCGCCGGGGCCGCGGGTCCCTTCATGGACCTGGTCGCCGGCGCGGTTGCGGGGAGAGGGCGTGCTCACGGCGACGGGCTTCCCGTGGAAGAGGCGTGCGAATCAGAACCAGAGCGTCGCGCCGACCCAGACGCCCTGGAGTCCGCCGTCGAACGTGAACGAGTCGTCGTCGGCGTTGAGCTCGATGAGCTGGTAGCCGGCGCTCAGCGCGAGGTTCGGCGTGAAGTAGAGATCGAGCCCCGCGCGGACCTGGAGGTATGAACCGTCGCCGCCCGCGAAGACACCGCCATACGCGCCGCCGGCGCTGATCACCAGGCGGTCGAGGAAGGGCACCTGCTTCGGCATGCGGATGGAGAGCTCGAGGCGAAGGCCGGCGTACGCCGCGAGCCAGTTCGACGAGTACCTCGCGCTGTCGCCGTTGGCGGCGTCGAGGAGGCTCTGGTCGATGTCGAACCAGCGGGCGCCGATGTACGGCACGAAGCTCAGGTCGCCGCGATAGTCGTCGGTGCCGGGCACGGTGTTCCGCTCGTTGCGGACGCGCTCGCTCCACGGCCATGGCTGGTCGGCGAGCGGACGAAAGAGCGCGTACCCGACCTCGAACGCGACGGAGTCCAGGCTGAAGGAGCTCTGGAGCGCATCGCCCGTCGACGCGCTCACGTCGCCCCAGACAAACGGAGCGCCCGCCACCGCGTTGCCGTTCGTGGAGAAGCTGAAGCCCGAGAGCGAGAGCTCCCAACGCTGCCAGTTGAGCTGCGCGAACCCGTCGAAGATGGCTTCGCTGTTGTTGAGATCGAACTGGTCGCCGAGGTCGAACGTCGCGCCGCCGTACCGGGTGTTGCCGTCGAGGCGGGGGAACCACGCGTCGGCGGTGAATCGAAAGTGCAGGCGCTCGCTTGGGCGCGGGAGCTCGGGGAGGTCGCGCGGCGCACCGGTGGCGGAATCGGACGGCGCCGCGGTCGCTCCGGCGGGAACGGATTCCACCGGCGCATCGGCGGCCGCGCCGTCGTTCATGGAGGGGGCTGGCGCAGACGAGGGCGTCGCCGGTGCCGCTTCGTCGGCGGTGACGCTCCCCTCGAGGAGCGCGGCGGCAACGAGCCATGCAAGGACGATCGGGGCGGCGAGGCGAGGCATGACGGACCCTTCGGAGCGACGAGAGCGTTCGGCGTTGGGGTGGCGGGACGACGTCGTCGCGCGAGCGCCGCAGCCTATCGTCGATCGGTGCGTGCGGAAAGCCCCCGCATCGCGGAGCGCCGTCTCGCATGTCCTCGGATCCCGAACCCCAGCAGTTTCCAGGGCGAGCCACGGCGCCGTCGGGCGCCGGAGGCGGCGCTCGTCCGGGCACGTACCCGCCCGTGCGTCCGGATGCGAGGGCGGATGCGCGTCCCGGCGCGGCGCCTGACGGCCACGAACCACCTCCGAGCGCCATCGATCTCGGCGGCGGCGCGTGGATCGCTCGTGGCGACGTGCACTGGTCGTTCTCGCGGGCCAGCGGACCGGGCGGACAGAACGTCAACAAGGTGAACACGCGGGCCGAGCTTCGCGTGCCGATCGCCGCGGTCCGTCGCCTGCATCCGGCGGCGGCGCAGCGGCTTCGCGGCCTCGCCGGCGGACGCCTGAGCGCCGCGGACGAGATCGTCGTCGCCGCCGAGGAGACTCGCAGCCAGCAGGACAATCGCGAGGCGTGCCTCGATCGCGTGCGCGGGCTGGTCGCTCGCGCCCAGGTCGTGCCCAAGATGCGCAAGAAGACCAAGCCGACGCGCGGCTCGAAGGAGCGGCGGCTCGAGGGCAAGAAGCGGGAGGCGAAGCGAAAGTCCGACCGCCGCGTGCGCGAGGATTGAGGAAGCCGGGCGCGGCGCGAGAATCGACCGGGACGCGCATCAGCTTGCCCCGACGAACTGTTCCAGATATGCGATCGTCCGCTCGTGCACCTGCTGTTCGGCGCGATTGAGGTCGCCGATGGAGATGATCCCGAGCAGTCGATCGATGTCCACGACCGGGATGTGGCGGATGCGGCGCTCGCGCATGGCCAGCCGCAGCTCGTCGAGCGTGGTATAGGGTGCGGCGCACGCCACCGGCGCCGACATCACCTCGTGCAGCGCGGTCCGCGCCGGATCGCGGCGTGCGCCGACGATGCGGCCAAGCACGTCGCGCTCGGTGAAGATGCCGACGATCCGCCCTTCGTCGACGACGAGCACGGATCCGATGCGGCGATCGCACATGAGCTGCGCCGCGGCGAGCGCCGTGGCGCCGGGTGGAAGCTGGGCGACCGCTCCGCCCTTGATGGTGACCAACTGCTCTGCCGTGGCCATGGTCGACCCTCCACGTTCCAGGCGGCGAATGGGATGCTCCATCACATGATCCGCTGGCGTGCGGGGTTGGCAAGAGGGAATCCGCGTATCCACGACCAGGATGCTGTCGAGGAACGGGCGACGCGGATCGTCCAGCCGTCACTGCTTGACGGCGACCAACGTCCGAAATCCACCCGCGCCAGCGCGGCTTACCGCGATGCGTCGATTCGTGGTAGTCTTGATCGGCCAAGCCACAAGATGTTGGGACGCTTGGCATCGGCGCACCCCTCCGACTCGGTGCGCCGGGCGTGGGGGCGGTCCACTGCACGGATCCCCCAACGCAGGTTCGTGGTCGGCGCCGCGAGTGGTCGCGAGCGCCGCGAAGAAGGGCCGCTGGCTCGCCGACGTTCGGCGGCGCGGCGATCAATCCGACGGCCCGCGACGCGTGCCGTTCGTCACAGGAGCAGCAACATGGCAAAGCGCACCGTTCTCTACAGCAGCGCCGGCAAGAAGCTCTATGCCGTCCGCGACGCCGAAGGAAAGTTCAAGGACATCCAGAGCTACGCCCGCGCGCACGCCGCGGATCTTCGCCACACCGGAACGGCCTCCGACGCCGCGAAGAGCGCGAAGAAGGCGAAGAAGACCGTGCGGAAGGCGGCGACGAAGGCGACCAAGAAGACCACCAAGAAGGTCGGCGCCAGCCGGAAGAAGAGCGCGAAGAAGAAGGTCGGTTGATGGGACCGGCTTCCTGACCGACGGCGCCGACGAACTCGTCCGGCGGGCAGGCTTCGGTACGCACGGCATGCGCGGGACAAGGAGACGAATGGAGCGCCGCGTGGCGGGATCCCTTCGCTCCTTGTCCCTTCGTGTTGTGGCGATGGGCACGGCGCGGCGAACCGGGCGCGCAGCGCAGGTTCCGGCGCCGTCCCTCAACTGCGTCGCATCGCGGGTCACTCCAGGACGACGTTGCCCGATCCCCTGACGATCTCGCCGGCGATCCACGCCGTCTCGCCGAGGCGGCGCAACTTGCGCACGACGCTGTCGGCGAACGTGGGACGCACGACCAGCGTGTAGCCGATGCCCATGTTGAAGACGTCGAACATCTCCTTCGTCTCGACGTTGCCGTGTCGTTGGAGGAACTCGAAGATCGGCGGCACGCTCCATGACCTGAGATCCAGCCGCGCGTCGAGATTCCCGGGAAGCGCTCGACAGACGTTTCCCGGAATGCCGCTGCCGGTGATGTGGGCCATGCCCGAGACCACCTTCTTCCGCTGGTAGCCCGAGAGCAGCTTCACGATCGATCGCGCATAGATGCGGGTCGGGGTGAGCAGCACCTCGCCGAGCGTCCGGGGGCCGAGCTCCGCGTACGTCCGGTCGAGCCCGAGCTTGCGGCGCTCCACGATCCTGCGCACCAGCGAGTAGCCGTTGGAGTGGACTCCGCTGCTGGCGAGACCGACGACCACGTCGCCCTTCTCGACGCGCGTCGGGTCCATGGCACGGCTCAGCTCGACGACGCCGACGGCGAAGCCAGCGATGTCGAAGTCGTCCGGCTGGTAGATGTCGGGCATCTCCGCGCACTCGCCGCCGATCAGCGCGCACCCGGCGATCTCGCACCCCTTGGCGACGCCGTCGACGATCGAGGCGGTCCGCTCGGGAACGATCTTGTGCAGCCCGAGGTAGTCGAGAAAGATGAGCGGCTCCGCGCCCTGGACGATCAGGTCGTTCACGTTCATCGCCACGCAGTCGATCCCGACCGTGTCGTACACCTTCATCTCGCATGCGAGCTTGACCTTGGTGCCGACCCCGTCCGTGCACGCCACCAGCACCGGTTCCTTGAAGTTCCGGCGGAAGAGCTTCTCGTTGTAGTCCAACCGGAACATGCCCGCGAACGCGCCGTGGCGGCCGATCACACGCGGTCCGTAGGTGCGACGGACGATCGGCTTGATGAGCTCGACCACGCGGTCGCCGGCCTCGATGTCGACGCCGGCCGAGGCGTAGGTGAGAGGTGCTCCGGGCGATCGTCGCGCCGCGGCCGAGGCGCTCCTGCGGCGACCCGCCGTGGCCGGCAGGGAGTCGAGCGGCTGGAGGTCTGCGGGCGTCCGGGTGAGCGGCGAGGGTTGGCGAGCGGGCATTGGGCGTGGAGTCTATTGCGGATGCCGCTCGAGGATTCGGCGCGTGGCGCGTTGCGCCGATACGCAAAATCCGTTTGCTTCTGCGCCACACGAGGTGGCGGATGGATGGGTCTCCGGGCGACGATTGTGCGGGAGCGTGCCGGTTCGTGCTTGATTCGGGCGTGGCCCCGAGGCAGAGTGTGATGGCGGCCGATCGCTTGTGGGCGGATGGTCGTCTGTTCCGGACTCGACCGCGTCGGTCGGGCGGCGGTATGGGAATCGATCCCTTTCCAAGGTGAAGCAATGGCGACGAAGTTCATTCTCGTGTCCTCGATCGCGGCGCTTGCGTTCGGGGGCGTGGTGTATTCCGATGTGGTCGACGACTGGAACAACGCGTACATCCAGGCGATCCGCGAGAGCGGCGGCGCCTACAGCCCGCTCGCGCCGGTCGCGCCCGGTCCGACGTCGCGCGGCCTGGCGATGATGAACGTCGGCATGTACGAGGCGTTCAACTCGATCACGCGCGGGCACGAGGCCTACCACTCGTTCCTTCCATGTCCGCCCGACGCCTCCGCCGATGCCGCGATGGCGGTGGCCGCGCACGACATGCTCGGCGAGGTCTATCCGAATCCGACGAGCCTCGACATCGACGCGATCCTCGCGAGGCACCTCGCGGCGATCCCGGACGGCGCGTCGAAGGACGCGGGCGTGGCGCTCGGAAAGGCATGCGCGGCGATGATGCACGACCTTCGCCTCAACGATGGTTCGACCGACGATCCGCCGTACGTCCCCGGCGGCAATCCGGGCGACTGGGCGCCCACGCCGCCGGCATTCCTTCCGCCCTGGGGCCCGGGCTGGGCGGCGGTCACGCCGTGGTGCATCACGAGCGCGGATCAGTTCCAGCTTCCGGGACCGGCCGGGTACACCAACATGCTCGAGCTGCTCTCGAGCCCCGAGTACGCCGCGCAGTACGACGACGCGAAGGCGTATGGCGATCTCAACAGCACCGTGCGCACCCCGTACGAGACCGAGACCGCGCTCTTCTGGTCCAACGATCGCGACGGCACGTTCAAGCCGCCCGGACACCTGATGTACATCACCCAGGTGGTCGCGAACGATCGTGGACTCGCGATGGAGGACAAGGTGCGCCTGTACGCGCTCGTCTCGCTCGGGATGGCCGATGCCGGCATCGCCGCCTGGTACGAGAAGTTCTTCACGGACATCGACCTGTGGCGGCCGATCACCGCGATCCAGCAGGGCGACACGGATGGCAACCCGGCGACGGTCGCCGACCCTATGTGGGTTCCGCTGGCGGACAATCCACTTGTTCCGATTCACACGCCGCCGTTCCCCGCGTGGGTCTCCGGCCATGCGACGTTCGGCGCCGTGCACGCCGCGGTGATGCGGAACTTCTTCAACACCGACGACGTCACGTTCACCGTCACCAGCGACGACACGCCAGGCGTCTTCCGCACATACACCAGCTTCACCGACGCGGCGAAGGAGAACGGCCGAAGCCGCGTCCTCCTTGGCGTGCACTGGCAGTGGGATGCCGATGACGCCTACACGATCGGCACGAACGTCGGGAATTGGGTGTCGTTGCACTTCCTGCGCCGCCTCGGCGACCTGAACGGGGACGATCACATCGACGGTGACGACCTCGGCACGTTCATCGCCGCCTGGGGCGCCACCGGCGGAGAGGCCGACCTGAACAAGGACGGCATCGTCGACGGCAGGGACATGGGACTCCTGCTCTCGAACTGGGGCTGATGCGGTCGGTCGATGGCGAGCGCGGAGCCGCCCATGGGCGCTCCGCGCTCGCCTTGGCCCCACACGGTCGATCGGGATCGGGGTCGGGCGACGTGCGCGCAGGCGGCGCACGCGCTCGAGGGGCATCGATGGGCGCAGCGATGCGGCGCACGCGGTATCCTGCCTCCCCCCATGTCCATTCTCGTCGACGGCTCCACGAAGGTCATCTGCCAGGGCATCACCGGCGCGGTCGGCGCCTTCCACACCAACGGCTGCCTCGCCTACGGCACGCGGATGGTCGGTGGCGTCACGCCCGGCAAGGGCGGCCAGCGCGACGAAAACGGCCTGCCGATCTTCGACACCGTCGACGCGGCGGTGAAGGCCACGGGGGCCGACGCCACGATGATCTTCGTGCCGCCGCCCTTCGCCGCCGATGCGATCCTCGAGGCCGCCGATGCCGGCATCCGCGTGATCTGCGCCATCACCGAGGGAATCGCGGTGCAGGACATGATCCGCGCCCGCGCAGCGCTGGCGGACTATCCGAGGTCGACGCTGATCGGACCGAACTGTCCCGGGATCATCACGCCCGGGCGGCGGGCCGGCGGCGAAGGACCCTCGGCGACCTTCCAGGGGGGATGCAAGATCGGGATCATGCCGGGATACATCCATCTGCACCGCGACGACGCGTCGACCGGCAAGGCCGTCGGCATCGTCTCGCGCTCCGGCACGCTCACCTACGAGGCGGTGTGGCAGTGCTCGCAGCGCGGCATCGGGCAGAGCACGTGCGTGGGCATCGGCGGCGATCCCGTCAAGGGAATCAACTTCATCGAGGCGCTCGGCCTCTTCAACGCGGATCCGCTGACCGACGGCGTCGTGATGATCGGCGAGATCGGCGGAAGCGACGAGACCGAGGCCGCCGGGTGGATCAAGGCGAACATGAAGAAGCCGGTGGCCGCGTTCATCGCCGGCCGCACCGCGCCGCCGGGGAGGCGCATGGGCCACGCCGGCGCCATCATCGGCGGCGCCGACGACACCGCGGACGCGAAGATCGCCGCCCTGCGCGCATGCGGCATCGCCGTCGCCGAGAGTCCCGCCGATCTCGGGGCGACGATGGCCGCGGTCCTGTAGCCGCACGGCCGACCGACGCCGAGCGCTCGACGCGGCTCAAGACGACTTCACGGCGTCGCGCAGCCTCTTCCTCGCGGCCTCGTCGGGCATCCGCTCCACGGCCCGGGCGAGATAGCCCATCGCCGCCTCGGGTCCGCGCGTCTCGCGAACGAGCCGATAGAGCGTCGCCGCGTCGTCGACGAGGGTGTCGGGACGCAGCGCTGGCTCGAGCGCTCGCAAGAGCTCCGACGATCCAACCTCGCTCGCGTGCGCCGGCACGAGCTGCCAGAGCATGTCGAGCAGGAGCGTGTCGGTTGGCTTCGACTCGAGCCACGCCGACGCGAAGCCGCTCGCGTCGCCGAGACGGAAGAGCGCCGGAAGGGCCGCCTGGCAGACGGCACCGCTGGCCCAGCCGCCGGCGCGCGCCGCCGCGAGGAAGCCGCTGGCGACGCGATCGTCGCCGAGCATGTCGATGATCCGCATCGCGGCCGCGGCGGCGGCCGCGTCCTGCTCCGATGCGGCGCGGCGCATGAGATCCTTCACCGCGTCGTGCAGCGGCGCTCCATACCCGGCGTCGCGCGCCGCGGCGGGTGCGGCGATGCGGCGTCGAGGATCCTTCTCCCGCGGCGGGCAGAGCATGAGCGGGTCGCCGATGGTGCCCACGCGCCACAGCAGTGCGCCGGGTCCGTCCCAATGCCGCGCCGCGACGAGCAGCGGCGATCCCGTCGCCAGGCGCGATGCGACCTCTCCGGGCGGAACGAATGCCGCGATGTAGGGCTCCTCGACGGCACCGATGTACGCATACGCGCCATGGTCGAGGAATCGTCCGGCGATGGTCCCAAGCGAGGCCGGCGCATAGAGCGACCAACTGTGGATCACATGCGCCGCGGCAGGTCGATCGAGCACCGGAACGTCGCCGACGCCGATGCGCTGCAGCGCGAAGGCGTTCAGGAAGTCGGCGCTGCCGCTGCTGTTGATGAGGACGAGGTCGAACGGCCAGCCGCCGGCGAGCATCGAGCGCCACCCGACGGCGCTCGCGGCGGCGCCGTCGCGCACGGTGGTGTGCCAGCCATCGCGCCGCAGGATTTCGTCCGCCGGCGCGATGGCGTACGACGACCAGGGCGGCGATCCTTCGTAGCCGCTGAAGAGCACCGCGTCGCGGCGCGGCAGGAAGAGCGAGCTCATCGCGGCCGCGGCGGCGGTGGCGCTGTCGCCGAAGATCCAGCCACAGAATGCGCCGCGCGCCCCGTTGGCGCTCCGTCCGAGCAGGTCCGTCGTGGCCACGTTGCCCTTGCGGTCCTCCGGCTTCGGGCTGGGAATCGCCATGGACGCCTCGATCGGCGCGCGATTGCCGATGGCGCGACAGATCGTGATCGTGTCGATCGCGTCGCCCAGCGAGCGCCACGCGAGGCCGGAGTCGTCGAGCGCGCGGGTCACCGCATCCTGGAGCGAGTGCGACTGTTCGACGCCGAGGCAGTCGTTGGGGGCGCCGAAGTTCCCTTCGAGCCAGGCGATCGGCTCGCCGCGCGCCGCCGCGAGCGCGACGGCGGCCGTCCACGCGGGATCGGCCGTCGACGCGAAGACGATGCCGGTCGGAACGTACTTGGCGGCCGCGAAGGCGTCCCGCACGGTCGCATCGGCGCCCAGCGAGGGGGCGCTCCAGGCGCGCCGCACGACGCGGTCGCACGCGTCGCGCAGCGCCGCGGGTGTCGCCACGGCGGCGCTGGCGCTCGAGTCCGCGGGCGCCCGTCGCACGAGCTGCGCGGGCTTGAAGGCGCGGACGAACATCGGCGCGAGCCTGGCGTCGTCGAAGAGGACCGGCCAACGCCCCGCGGGGGACCAGCGCGAGAGCTCGTCCAAATAGGTTGCGGTGTCGGGAACGAGGACGACGCGGTCGAGGATCGGGAACGCGTTCTCGACCGCGGCGACGCGGTTTCCAAGCTGCGCCGACCAGTGCAGCGGCTCAGGCGCCGGGGCGGGCGGCGACGGGTTCGCGGTCGCAGCGGAGGAGACGAGGGCACCGAGGCTCGCTGCCGAAGCCAGGCGGCGGAGGCATGCGCGCATGGCCAACGATACCCCGGCGGCCTGCGCGTCAACGGCCCGCGCGACGCGCGCGGGTGTTCTTGGCGGGCTTCGCGCCCGGTGCCGGCTTGCGCGAGGCGGCGCTGCCGATCGACGTCGTCCTTGATTGCGGCGCCGACCTCGGTGGCGCCGCGGCGCCATCGTTCGACGGCTTGGAAGGCGATGCCGGCGTCGCGTCGGCCGTCCCCGCGCCGCGCCCGGCCTCGGGCTTGGGCGTCGCGTCCGTTGGCGTCTCCGACTTCGTCTCCGCCGGCTTCCCCTCGGCCGCCTTCTTCTCGGCCTCGGCGGACTTCGTGTACGCCTCCGTGCGGTAGTCGGTCTCGTAGAACCCGCCGCCCTTGAAGATGACACCAGCGCCCATGCCGATGAGCCGCTCGAGCTTGAGCTTGCCGCACGCCGGACACTTGCGTTGGACCGGCGCCGTCATCGACTGAAAGAGCTCGAACGCGTGGCCGCAGGCGTTGCAGCGGTAGTCGTAGGTGGGCATGGGGGTGAGCGGGCTCGGGAGTCGGGAGTCGGGAGGCGGGAAGCGGGAAGCGGGAGTCAGGAATTGGGAATCAGGAGTCGGGGACTCAAGTGGTGGTCGGGATCGGCGCTCCGCGCCGAGGCTGGCATCGACATCCCACGTGCGCGCCCGTGGTCGGGATCGGCGCTCCGCGCCGAGGCTGGCATCGACATCCCACGTGCGCGCCGGTGGTCGGACGGCGTCTCCGACTCCTATTTCCGAACTCCGAACTCCTCGTGGCTCGCAAACGCTCGGCAATCACAGCGACCGTGAAGAAAGTAGGGTGTCGGGAGTCGGGAGTTCGGGATCAGGTGTCGGGGACTCAAGTGGTGGTCGGGATCGGCGCTCCGCGCCGAGGCTGGCATCGACATCCCACGTGCGCGCTGGTCGTCGGACGGCGTCTCCGACTCCTAATTCCGAATTCCGAACTCCTCGTGGCTCGCAAACGCTCGGCAATCACAGCGACCGCGAAGCGGCGGCTTCCTGATTCCTCGTCGTCGCCTTCAGCGCGAGTGATCGAGGACGCTATCCCGCGACGACGACCTTCGCGGGACGCAGCACCGTGTCGCCCATGGCATAGCCGGGTTGAAGGGTCTGCACCACCGCGTTCGAGGGAAGGTCCGGCGCCGGTTGCCGCATCATCGCCTCGTGCCGCGTTGGATCGAACTCGTCGCCGCGCTGCGCGACGATCGCGGAGACGCCCTGCGATTCGAGCATCCGCGTGAACTCCTCGCGCACCATCCGCACGCCTTCGAGCACCTGCTGCGGCGTCGCGTTGGCGCTGCGGCCGCCGAGCGCGAGGTCGAGGTGGTCGATCGGTCCGAGGAGCGAACGAAGGACGCGGGCGGCGCCCGACGACGCGGCGCGCGACTCGGCCTCGTTGGCCCGGCGCTGAAAGTTCGCGAAATCCGCGAGCGAGCGCTGTCGCGCCGCGATGGCGTCGTTGCGCTCCATGGTCAACCGGGCGATCGCCTGCTCGGCGGACTCGCCGGCGGCGTCGCCGCGGTCGCCGGGTGAACGGCGGGGTTCGTCGGGTGGCGCGTTCATCGGGTCGTTCACGGGCGCCTTGCCTTCGTCCGCGCCGCTCATCGCGTTGACGTCGGGATCGATCCAGTCGGGCGTGGTGGTTGGCATGGTTGGAGGGTCGTCGCGGGACGTCGGCTGCACGCCGGGACTACGCGCCCTTGACCTTGTTCTTCATCTTCTTCCAGAGGGAAGGCGAGCTGGCGCTCACCTCGATCTTTTCCGTCGCGGCGTACTCGTGAAGGAGCTGTCGCTGGGCCTCGGTCAGCTTCTTCGGCACGACGAGCTGCACGAGCACGACCAGGTCGCCGCGCCTGCGGCTGCGGAGGTTGGGCAGTCCGCGGTCGGGGATGCGGAAGTTCGCGGCATGCTGGGTGCCTGGCGGGACCTCGAACGTCGCCTTGCCGTCGAGGCCGTCGACCTCGATCGTGGCGCCCAGGGCGAGCTGCGGGAAGGCGACGGGCACCACCAGGACCAGGTCGTCGCCGTTGCGATCGAAGCGCTCGTGCTCCGCGACGCGGACGACGACATGCAGGTCGCCGCGCATGCCGTCGCCGGAGGGGCTCATCTCGATGGGCGGCGGCTCGCCTTCGCCGGTGAGCCGGATCACCTGCCCATCCTGGATTCCCACCGGAACGCGCACCAGGAGCGACCGCTTCATCGAGACGCGACCGGCGCCGCGGCAGTCGGGACAATGCTCCGTGATGACGGTGCGCCGTCCGCGGCAGTTCGGGCACGTCGTCACCATCCGGAACATGCCGCCCAGACCCGCCTGCTGCACCTGCCCCTGACCGCCGCACGTCGGGCAGCGGATGGGCGCGATGCCGGGCTTCGCGCCGTTGCCTCCGCACGTCTGGCAGACGTCGAGCCGCTTGAACTCGACATCGCGCTCGCAGCCGCGCAGGACCTCGTCGAGCGTGATCTCGATCTCGGTCTCGAGGTCGTAGCCGCGCGGCGTTCCGGCGCGCCCGCGGGCGGCGCCTCCGAACGTGCCGCCGAAGATGTCGTTGAACATCGAGAAGATGTCCTCGACATGCATCCGGCTGAAGTCGTGGCCCGGCGTCTGGCGCAGCCCGGCGTGGCCGTGCTTGTCGTAGCGAGCCCGTTTCTCGGGGTTCGACAGGACCTCGTACGCCTCCGCGGCCTCCTTGAACCTGAGCTCCGCATCGGCGTCGCCCGGATTGCGGTCCGGGTGGAACTTCATGGCCAGCCGTCGATACGAGCGCTTGATCTCCTCGCCGTCGGCGTTGCGCTCGACGGAGAGGATCTCGTAATAGTCGCGCGTGGTGGGCATCGCCGGTCGTTGGCTGGCTATGAAGGATCGGACACCGCCGCGCAGACGGCGGACCAGGAACCAGTAACTAGTAACTAGTAACCAGAAGCGTTGCGGTCCATCGGACGGCGTCCCCGATTCCTAATTCCTAAATCCTGGTTCTTGGTATCGCTCTCTTGCCTAGCTCACCGCCTCCTCGGCGGGCTGCGTGTCGTCCTTCAGTTCGGTGATCACCACGTCGGTGGTCAGCATCAGGCCGGCCACGCTCGCCGCGTTCTGGAGGGCCGTCTTGGCGACGAGCGCGGGGTCGATGATGCCCGCCTTGACGAGGTCCTCGTACTGGCCCGTCGACGCGTTGTAGCCGAATCCACCCTTGCCCTCCTTCACCTTCTCGACGACGAGGTCGCCGTCGACGCTCGCGTTGTCGGCGATGGTGAAGCACGGCGACTCGAGCGCCGCCATCACGATGTCGAAGCCGATCTTCTCGTCGCCGCGGGCGCGCTTCTTCGCGGCCTCGACGGCGTCAAGGGCCCGGAGGTACGCGACGCCGCCGCCGGGGACGTAGCCCTCCTTGGCCGCCGCACGCGTGGCGTGCAGCGCGTCGTCGACGCGGTCCTTCTTCTCCTTCATCGCGGTCTCGGTGGCGCCGCCGACGGAGACGATCGCCACGCCGCCGACGAGCTTGGCCTTCCGTTCCATGAGCTTCTCGCGGTCATAGTCGCTCGTCGACTTCGCGTGCTGGGCGTCGATCTGGGCGACGCGCGCCTCCATCTCCTTCTTCTTGCCGGCCCCCTGGATGATCGTCGTCTCGTCCTTGGTCACGACGATCTTCTTGGCGGAGCCGAGCTCGGAGAGCTGGATCTCCTCGAGCGAGCGGCCGAGGTCCTCGGCGAAGAAGACGCCGCCCGTGAGCACCGCGATGTCCGCGAGCATCGCCTTGCGACGATCGCCGAAGCCCGGGGCCTTCACGGCGCAGACGTTCAGGACGCCGCGCAGGCGGTTCACGACGAGCGCGGCGAGCGCCTCGTTCTCGACCTCCTCGGCGATGATCAGCAGCGGCCGGCCGCCGGTGGCGATCTTGTTCAGCAGCGGCAGCAGCTCCGCAAGGTTGCTGATCTTCTTCTCGTGGATCAGGATCAGCGCGTTCTCGAGGACGCACTCGGCCTTCTTCGGATCAGTCATGAAGTAGGGCGACAGGTAGCCCTTGTCGAAGGCCATCCCCTCGACGTACTCGAGCGTGGTCTCCGCGGTCTTGCCCTCCTCGATCTCGACGACGCCCTCGGCGCCGACCTTGTCGATCGCCTCGGCGATGAGCGCGCCGATCTGCACGTCGTGGTTGGCCGAGACGGTCGCGACCTTCTGGAGGTCCGACCGGCCCTTGCACTTGCTGGCCATCTCGCCGATGGCCGCGCACGCCGCCTCGGCCGCTTCGTTGATGCCGCGCTGCACCGCGACGGCGTTGGCGCCGGCGGTGACGTGCTTGAGTCCCTCGACGAAGATCGCGTGGGCAAGCACGGTCGCGGCCGTCGTTCCGTCGCCGGCGACGTCGGCGGTCTTCTTCGCCACCTGCTGGACCATCTTCGCACCCATGTTCTCGAACGGCGCGGGCAGGTCGACCTCCTTCGCCACGCTCACGCCGTCCTTGGTGACCGACGGGCCGCCGTAGGACTTCTGGATCACGACGTTGCGGCCGGTCGGCCCCATCGTGACGGCGACGGCCCGAGCGAGCTTGTCGACACCGCGCTTGAACTCGAGGCGCGCGGCGGAGGAGAACATCAGTTGTTTCGTGGACATGGTTGGGGAAGTTCGATGGCGGGGGGGCGAAGGAAGTTGGGTGCCGGAGTCGGGAGTTCGGAATCAGGAGTTCGGAATCAGGAGTCGGGGACTCAAGTGGTGGTCGAGGTCGGCGCTCCGCGCCGAGGCTGGCGTCGACATCCCACGTGCACGCTGGTGGTCGGACGGCGTCTCCGACTCCGAATTCCTGATTCCGAATTCCGCATGGTTCGCAAACGCTCGGCAATCACAGGGACGGCGAAGAAAGTAGGGTGTCGGAGTCAGGAGTTCGGAATCAGGTGTCGGGGACTCAAGTGCAGGTCGAGGTCGCCCGCGCCGAAGCTGATGTTGACATCCCACGGTGCGCGTTGGTGGTCGGACGGCGTCTCCGACTCCTATTTCCTAATTCCAAACTCCTCGTGGCTCGCAAACGCTCGGCAATCACAGCGACGGCGAAGGAAGTTGGGTGTCGGGAGTCAGGAGCTCGGAATCAGGAGTCGGGGACTCAAGTGGTGGTCGAGGTCGGCGCTCCGCGCCGACCCTGCCGAAGCTCGCGTCGACATCCCATGTGCGCCCCGGTGGTCGGACGGCGTCTCCGACGTATTCCCAATTCCAAACTCCGTGGTTCGCAAACGCTTGGCAAATCACAGTAACCGGCTCAACGTTCAATGGTTTCAACAGCCCGCTCTCGCGCATGATCAGATGCTTGACGGTCTTAATCTCGACTTCGGTGCTGGCGTACTTTGGCGAAGACGCGACCGGTGTCGCCGTTCTTCACGGTCGGCGTGGAACGTTTGCCGTTGTCGAGCATCTTGCCCTGGACCGACGGCGACCACCTTGCCCTGCATGGGCCGCTCCTTCGCGGTCTCAGGCAGATAGAGGCCAGACGAGGTCTTGGTCTCCGGGTCGAGGGGCTTGATGAGGACGATCTTCGAGGGGTCGGACGGTGGACATGAGGAGTTCGCCGACCCTGCCGAAGCTCGCGTCGACATCCCATGTGCGCCCCGGTGGTCGGACGGCGTCTCCGACTCCTATTTCCCAATTCCAAACTCCTCGTGGTTCGCAAACGCTTGGCAATCACAGTAACCGCTCAACGTTCAATGAGCCCCAACAGCTCGCTCTCGCGCATGATCAGATGCTTGACGGTCTTAATCTCGACTTCGGTGCCGGCGTACTTGGCGAAGACGACGGTGTCGCCGTTCTTCACGGTCGGCGTGGAACGCTTGCCGTTGTCGAGCATCTTGCCTGGACCGACGGCGACCACCTTGCCCTGCATGGGCCGCTCCTTCGCGGTCTCAGGCAGATAGAGGCCAGACGAGGTCTTGGTCTCCGGGTCGAGGGGCTTGACGAGGACGCGATCTTCGAGGGGTCGGACGGTGGACATGAGGAGTTCGCTCCGATGCTGAAGTGTTTGGTTTGCTGGCCCGTGCGTTGGGGTCGTGGGGTGGTCGGACACGCAGGCGACGAGTTAGGAATTAGGAGTTAGGAGTTAGGAATCGGGGACTCAAGTGGTGGTCGAGGTCGGCGCTCCGCGCCAAAGCTGATGTTGACATCGCACGTTCGCGCTGGTGGTCGGACGGCGTCTCCGACTCCGAATTCCTGATTCCGAATTCCGCATGGTTCGCAAACGCTCGGCAATCACAGCAACGGTGAAGAAAGTAGGGTGTCGGGAGTCAGGAGTTCGGAATCAGGAGTCGGGGACTCAAGTGGTGGTCGGGGTCGGCGCTCCGCGCCGATGCCGGCATCGACATCCCACGTGCGCGCCGGTGGTCGGACGGCGTCTCCGACTCCGAATTCCTGATTCCTGATTCCTTGACTCAGAATCCCATCCCGCCCATCCCGCCCATGCCGCCCATGCCCGGCATGCCGCCACCCATGCCACCCATGCCGCCGCCGTGGCCGTGGTCATGGCCCGCGTGATCGTCCTTGTCCTTGGGCTTCTCGGTGATGATGCAATCGGCGGTGAGCAGCAGTCCCGCGACGCTTGCGGCGTTGCGGAGGGCGGTCTTGTCGACCTTGGCGGGCGTGATCACGCCTGCCTTGATGAGGTCGGTGTACTCGCGGGTGAGGGCGTTGAAGCCGTGTGCGCCGTTGAGCTCGCGCACCTTGGCGACGACGACGGTGCCCTTCTCGCCGGCGTTGTCGGCGATGGTGCGCAGGGGAACGGTCAGGGCCTCCTCGACGATGGCGACGCCATGTCGCTCGTCGTCGTTGACGCACCGCCGGCGGGCCTGGTCGAGGGACGGGATCGCGCGGAGGAAGCTCACGCCGCCGCCTGCGACGATGCCCTCCTCGACGGCGGCGCGGGTCGCATGGAGCGCATCCTCGACGCGGGCCTTCTTCTCCTTGAGCTCGGCCTCGCTTCCGGCGCCGACCTTGATCTGCGCGACGCCGCCGGCGAGCTTGGCGAGCCGCTCCTGGAGCTTCTCGCGGTCGTAGTCGCTGTCGGTCACGGCGATCTCGGCGCGGATCTGCTCGATTCGCGCCTTGATCTCCTTGCTGCTGCCGGCGCCCTCGATGATCGTCGTGTTGTCGGCGCTGACCTCGACCTTCTTCGCCTGGCCGAGCTGGCTGAGCGAGACCTTGTCGAGCTCGACGCCGAGATCCTTCATGATCGCGTGTGCGCCGGTGAGCACCGCGATGTCCTCGAGCATCGCCTTGCGGCGGTCGCCGTATCCGGGAGCCTTCACCGCGCAGACGTTCAGCACGCCGCGCAGCTTGTTGATGACCAGCGTGCTCAGCGCCTCGCCCGTGACATCCTCGGCGATGATGAGCAGCGGCTTGCGCGACTCCATCACCTTCTCGAGGAAGGGCACGAGCTTGGTCAGCGAATCGATCTTGTCCTCGTGGACGAGCACGAGGCACTTCTCCAGCTCGCACGTCATCTCGTCGGGGTTGGTGACGAAGTTGGGCGAGAGGAAGCCGCGATCGAACTGCATGCCTTCGACGACGTCGACGTACGTCTCGAGCCCCTTGCCCTCCTCGACCGTGATGACGCCGTCCTTGCCGACCTTCTCGAACGCGTCGGCCATGATCTTGCCGATCTCGGCGTCGTTGTTCGCGGAGATGGTCGCGACGGCGGCGATGTTGTTCGCGACCGGCTTGCTCGACGTGCCGATGTGCTCGACGACCGCGTCGACGCCCCTGCGCATGCCCCGGACGAGCGCGTTGGCCTCGGCGCCGGCCGTGATGTACCGCAGGCCCGAGCGGAAGAGCGCCTCGGCGAGAACCGTCGCGGTCGTGGTTCCGTCGCCGGCGTCGTCGCTCGTCTTCGACGCGGCCTGCTTCACGAGCTGGGCGCCCATGTTCTCGACCTTGTTCCGCAGCTCGATCTCCTCGGCCACGGTCACGCCGTCCTTGGTGACGGTCGGGCCACCCCAGCTCTTGTCGATCACGGCGCTGCGGCCGCGCGGACCGAGCGTGCTCTTGACGGCGGACGCGAGCTTCTCGACGCCTGCGAGCAGCGCCTTGCGGGCGTCGATGTCGAAGGCGAGTTCCTTCACGGCCATGGGCTTGCTTCTCCCGAACTGAATAGGGGTGGAATGGGGATTCGACGAGGTGACGATCGAAGTCCGATGTCGGAGACCGAGATTGACGTCGGCGGCGACCGCGCGACTGGCGACGCCCGCCACGGGAGAACGGCATCAAACGGGATGCCAGTCGACGCAATTCTGGACGAGGCCGCAGAGCCTCCGCGTCGTTCACTCGAGGCACGGCTCCGGGCTCGCCGTCGAGATCGGTGGAACGTCGGCCTGAGCGTGCGGCGGAGCCGATGCGCAGCGATCGAGGCCGCGTCGCGACTTCCGGCGTCGACGACGACAACTGGACGGAGCCGGATGGGCAACCGGCTTCGCGCCCACGGCACCGATCACAGCGATCGCGACACGAGGGGTTCCCTGCCGGATTGGCAGCCAACCGCGTCGTTGGATCCCGTGGCCGGTCGACTTGCCGAGATGTGGCGCGACGACGCGACGCGCAATGACCGACGGATCGCGGCGTCGATGGCCGCACGGGTCACACGGGCGTCAGCAGTTCGTCCCAGGTCGGCGGCGGCTTGCGGAGTGACGAACGGATCCACCAGCAGTTCACGAGCAGGTAGACCAGTCCGAGCAGCAGCAGCAGCGTGCTGGCGCCGAAGATCGTCGCACCGACCGCCTCGAGCCACGGAACACTCTTCCAGATGCCGAACGCGTTGACCAGGTTGCCGGTGGCGCCCGCGACGATGGCGCCGACCAGCGCGTCGATGCTCTGCCGTCCGCCGCGCGCCGTGCGATACGCGCGGGAGCGGAGCCCGATGATCTTGAGCAGGCCGCGGAGCCCCATGAACGCCGCCACGGCGCCAGGAACCGAGAACGCCTCGAGCGGGGCGACCAGCGCTCGCTCGGTCACGCCCAGCCGCGCCGCCAGCACCGGAAGGGCGACGGTGAGCGACCACCAGAGTTGGCCGCGCACCATCCAGCGCACATGGCGTCGCGCCTCGCGGGTGGGTTCCTCCGCCGGTGCGCGGGCGATGAGGTAGAGCCAGAAGAGCGCGCTGAGGCCGACGATCGCCGCGAGCGCCCGCGGCGGGAGGGGAAGCCAGCGCAGCGGCGATGCGGCCCGGCCGAAGACGAGCTCGATGCCGCCCGCCGCGCGCGGGACGATCACGAGCGTGGCTGCGACCAGGTGCGTCGCCGCGAGACCCACCAGCCCCGTTCCGGTGCCGCGGGGATCGCGCAGCCGAGGCAGGCGGCTGGCTGCGGGATCCACGAGCTGCGTGAGCGTCTCGACGATCGCGAGGCCGCATTCGGGACACCGGCCCGTCGCGGCGAGACCCTTGAGGTCGTAGCCGCATTGCCGGCAGTGCACGCTGGTGGAGACGTTCGAGCGGGTGAGGTTGACGATGGGATCGGTGCTTCCGGTTGGCGTCGGTGCCGCGCTGTGCCTCCCGCGCAGCGGCGTGCACGCCGGGAACTTCGGAAGCGTACCGCCGCAGCGCACCCATGTGGGCTGAAGCGCCCATTCCGCGAACCACGATCCCCGCGCCGCTCCCGTATGATCATCCTCTTCATGAGCACCGACCGGATCGAGCGGCTCCGCGCGAACATCACGTCCGTCTACATGGGCAACGCGCAGGCGGTGGATCGGCTGATCGTCTGCCTCCTGGCGCGCGGCCATGTGCTCATCGAGGATGTGCCGGGCGTCGGCAAGACGGTCCTGGCCAACGCGCTCGCGCGATCGATCCAGTGCGGCTTCTCGCGCATCCAGTGCACGCCGGACCTGCTTCCATCCGACATCACCGGCGTCAGCATCTACAACCGCGAACGGGCCGCCTTCGAGTTCAAGCCGGGGCCGATCTTCGCCAACGTCGTCCTCGCCGACGAGATCAACCGGACGACGCCGCGCACGCAGTCGGCCCTGCTCGAGGCGATGAGCGAGGCGACCGTCTCCGCCGAGGGAATGGTCCATCCCCTTCCGCAGCCGTTCATGGTGGTCGCGACGCAGAATCCGTACGAGTTCGAGGGCACGTACTTCCTGCCCGAGAACCAGCTCGATCGATTCCTCATGCGCATATCGCTCGGCTATCCGGCGCCGGACGACGAGGCTCGCATCCTGCACAAGCAGCCGGCGCGCACGACGCTGCGGTCGCTCGAGCCCGTGGCGTCCGGCGAGGAGATCCTGCGCCTCCAGGAGCGCGTCGATGCGGTCAAGATGGATCAGTCGCTGGTCGACTACGTGATCGCGCTCGCCGCCGCCACGCGCGAGAACGACGACCTCCAGGTCGGGGTGAGCCCGCGCGGCTCGCTCGCGCTCGCCCAGGCCGCCCGGGCCACCGCCGTCGTCGCCGGGCGCGACTACTGCGTGCCCGAGGACATCGTCAGCAACGTCCTTCCGGTCTGCGCCCATCGCGTCATCAGCAAGACGTACATGCACGCCGGCGACACGCTGACGACGAGGCGGATCATGCAGCAGGTGCTGGAGACGGTCCGGGCACCGGCGTAGGACGCCGGCATGGCACGAGGCCCCCGGCTCCACCGACGTGCGGCGCCCGCGGCGGCGCCGGCCTTGCCAGGCGACCCTGTCGAAGCGGCGCATCATTACCATGCGTCGATGCGGCGCGCACCCTCCGTCCCTCCATCAGCGGTCGTGCTCCTCTCCGGCGGCATGGACTCCGCGGTCGTGCTCGCCATCGCCCGTCGCTCGGGGTTCGCGTGCCACGCGCTCAGCTTCGACTACGGGCAGCGGCATCGGTACGAGCTGCACGCGGCGCGGCGGGTGGCCAAGGCGCTCGGCGCGGCGCGACACGTGGTGCTCCGGCTCGACCTGCGGGCCTTCGGAGGGTCGGCGCTGACCGACGACGCCATCGAGGTGCCGAAGCGCGGGACGGGACCGCTCAGTCGCCCGTCGCGCGCGGCGAAGGTCGCGGAGCGTGCGTCCTCGATTCCGCCCACGTACGTGCCCGCCCGCAACTGCATCTTCCTGAGCTGCGCGCTCGGGCTCGCCGAGGCGTGCGGCGCGGGCGACCTTTTCATCGGGGTCAACGCCGTCGACTACTCGGGATATCCCGACTGTCGACCGCCGTTCATCCAGGCGTTCGAGCGCGTGGCGAACCTCGCGACGCGTGCCGGCGTGGTGGACGCCGCCGCGCATCGCAAGCCGCACTTCCGGGTGCAGGCGCCGCTGCTGCGCATGTCCAAGCGCGACATCGTCCGCGCCGGACTCGAGCTGGGCGTCGACTTTGCGCTGACCCACACCTGCTACGACCCGGGCCCGCGCGGCGCCGCGTGTGGCCGTTGCGACGCGTGCATCCTGCGCGCCCGCGGCTTCGCCGACGCCGGCGTCGTCGACCGCGCCATCGCGCGGCGACACAGCAACCAGTAACCAGTAACCAGCAACCAGTAACCAGCAACCAGTAACCAGTAACCAGGAACCAGGAACCAATAACCAGGAACCAGGAACCAGGAATCAGGAGTCGGGGACGCCGTCCGACTCTGTGGGTCTCTCGACGATCTCAACCCCCGCGTGGACGGCCCGCGCGCTCGTCGTCCGTCGTCCTCGCCTACACGTCCAGGTTCTTCACCTCCAGCGCGTGTCGTTCGATGTAGCTTCGGCGGAGCTCGACGTTCTCGCCCATGAGGGTGGCGAAGAGCGCGTCGGCCTCGCTGGCGCTTTCCCAGTTCACCCGCAAGAGCGTCCGCCGCGATGGATCCATCGTCGTCTCCCAGAGTTCGAGGGGCTCCATCTCGCCAAGGCCCTTGAACCGCTTCACCTCGATGCCGCGGCGGCCAACCTCGTGCAGCGTGCGCAGGATCGACGGGATGTTCGGCGCCTCGACGTGCTCGGTTCGCCCGCCGGCGTTGCTGCCGCCGCCGCCCTGGAGGTCGGTCGGTGAGCCATCGCCGTCCGCGAGCTCGTTCCCGTCGGATGCGCCGGGCGCGGCGTCGCCGTCGGGATCGGCGCTTCGCTGCGACGCTCGCGACGACGTTCCGTCGCCCGCGCCGCGCTCGCGTTCCTGCGAGGCCTCGTGGGCCCGTGCGGCGCTCCCGTCGCCACCCTTCTGGAGCAGCCAGGAGAAGCGCGTCGGCAGCTTCTCGCCCGTCACCGACTCCTCCTGCACGAGGTCGTAGTCGTCGATCTCGACGCCGAACTCGGCGAGACGCTCGATGATGCGCTCGAGCTCGCGATTCTCGTGCAACTCGCGCAGCGTGGCGACGCGACGGCGATCGATGCCCACGAGCCGCCCGGTCCCGTTCGCCGCGGCTGCGCCGCCAACGGACGGCGCCGGGGCCGGCGCGGCGGCCGCGCCATCGCCGTGCGGCGCGGACGCAGGCTGGCTGCCGAGCTGGCCCAGGTCGTCGAGGGCGAGCTGGTGCTTGGCGATGAGCGCCCGGGCGTCCTCCTCGGACCAGCAAAGCGACTCGCCCTCCGGCCATTGGAGGTGATGTGTCGGCAGCCGTCCGCTTCCGGATGGATCGCGCGATCTCGACGCGAGCAGCTCGGGAAAGGGAATGCCGCGGCGCTGGGCGACCGAGACGAGCTCCTCGAGCCGATGGAGCGTTCGCAGCAACCGGCGCAGCTCGTCGCCTTCGAGGCGGCGCACCACCGCGCCGGCGTCGTCGCGGATGGCCAGCGTGGCCGAGCGCAGCGCGAGGTCCGTGAGCACGTCGTTCATCTGGCGGTCGTTGAGCACGTACTGCTTGGACTTGTTCCGGCCGGACGCCTGCGCCACCTGGTAGAGCGGCGGCTGGGCGATGAAGATCTTCCCGTGCCGGACGAGCTGGGGCATCTGGCGGAAGAAGAACGTCAGCAGCAGCGTGCGGATGTGCGAACCGTCGACGTCGGCATCGGTCATGATGATGATCCGGCCGTAGCGCAGCTTGGCAAGGTCGAAGTCCTCGCCGATGCCGCATTGCAGCGCCTGGATCAGGACGCGGATCTCCTCGAAGCCGAGCACCTTGTCGAGCCGCGCCGTCTCGACGTTGAGCAGCTTGCCGCGCAGCGGGAGGATCGCCTGGGTGACGTGGTCGCGGCCTCCCTTGGCGGAGCCGCCGGCCGAGTCGCCCTCGACGATGAACATCTCGGTGCGGTCGACGTCGTTGCTCGAGCAGTCGGCGAGCTTGTGCGGCATGCCGCCGGAGTCGAGGGCGCCCTTGCGCTTGATCAGCTCGCGGGCCTTGCGCGCGGCCTCGCGGGCCTGCGCCGCGAGGACGGCCTTGAGGCAGATGTTCCTCGCCTCCTTGGGATGCTCGTCGAGCCAGGCGCCGAGCACCTCGGCGACGGCGGCGCTCACGAATCCCTCGACCTCCTCGTTGAGCAGCTTCTCCTTCGTCTGGTTGTTGAACTGCGGCTCCGCGAGCTTCACCGAGATGACCGCGGTGAGTCCCTCGCGCAGGTCCTCGCCGGAGGGCGTCAGGTCCTTGAGCAGGTTCGCGCGCTTGGCGTAGCCGTTGATCGTGCGCGTCAGCGCCGCCTTGAAGCCCTGCACGTGCGTGCCGCCGTCGGGATTCGGGATGTTGTTGCCGAACGCGAGGAGGTTCTCGTTGGTGGCGTCGGTGTACTGGAGGGCGATCTCGCACGCGAGGCGGCCGTCGTCCGACTTCTTGGCGATCGCGATGCCGGGGCTCACCGCGGTCTTCGTCGCGTTGAGGTGCTCCACGTAGGCGCGCAGTCCGTCGCGGCTGAAGAAGGTCTCCTCGCGCCGCTTTCCGCTCGCGTCGACGCGCTCGTCGATCAGGCGGATCGTCACGCCCGAATTGAGGTAGGCGAGCTCGCGCAGGCGATGCTCGAGCGTCTCGAAGCGGAACTCGGTGTCGGGGAAGATCTCGGCGTCGGGCCGGAAGCTGATGCGCGTTCCGCTGCGCGGCGCGCCGTCGGGCGTGGTCGGCGCCGGGCCGACGATGCGCAGCGGTTCGACGACCGGTCCGCGGGCGAAGCCGATGAGGTAGATCCTGCCGCCGCGCACGACCTCGACCTCGGTCCACTCGCTCAGGGCGTTGACGCACTTCACGCCGACGCCGTGCAGGCCGCCCGAGACCTTGTACGCGTTGTCGTCGAACTTCCCGCCCGCGTGCACCTCGGTCAGGATCACCTCGATCGCGGGACGGCCGTTGATGAGCGGGTTCTCGTGGCGCATCGGGTCGACCGGCATGCCGCGGCCGTCGTCGATCACCGTGCACGAACCGTCGACGCCCAGCCGCACCGTGACCGTGGTGGCGTGGCCGGCCATGGCCTCGTCGATGGCGTTGTCGACGCACTCGTAGACGAGGTGGTGCAGCGCGTTGAGCCCCGTGCCGCCGACGTACATGCCGGGCCGCTTGCGGATCGCTTCGAGGCCTTCGAGAACCTGAATCGACTCGCTGGTGTAGTTGTCGGGGGCGGGATCGGGCATGGGTCTCGATCGTAGCGGACGCGGCTGCGCTGGACGCAGAGGCTTCACCTCGTGACGCGTGGTTCGCTCGACGACTTCTCGACGCCGGCCATGCACGGGTGACCTGTTCGCGCCGGTGGAGGCCGGCGTCGAGAAGTCGTCGAGCAGGAGGGACGAGCGTTCGCGCTGTGGTTGCGCCGAAGCCGGGCACGCTGTCGATGATCTCGAACTTCGCCTTCCACGCCGGCGATCGATCGATGCGCCCGTCGATGTCGTCGGTCTTGGCCAGCACTACAGCGCCCCTTGGCATCTGCTGCGTCCGCCCGGGACGGCGTTTCCGCGGCGTCGGAGCTTGCATCCGGGGCTTGATGGCTCGCAGAGGAACCACCGGCGCCCCGGCTGCGACGCTCCTCCTTGCGGAAAGCCGCCCCGAGCGGCCTCGCGACGAGGCCAAGGGGCGCTGTAGTGCTAGTGTCCCGAGTCAGAAATTCGCGTCATATGTCCGGCCCTGATTTCGCCTGGCGGCGTCGTCGAGACTCCGCCTATCGCTGCGGATAGGCCGATCGTCTCGACTCCTTGCCAGACAAAATCATGTCGCGCCCATATGCCGCGAATTTCTGACTCGGGACACGAGCATCCACCTCTTCTCAAAGCATGCATGGTCGGACGGCGTCCCCGACTCCGAATTCCTGATTCCTATCTCCCCCTCTCATACGCGTCCCAATTGACTCTCGCGCCCCACCCAACCCAATCCTGCCGTGAGCCGCCGCTGTGGGCAAGGGGTCGAACGCATGGAGGTCGACTGGAGTCCGTATGAGGGGGGGCGATCTCGCGGCCCGCCGCGGGGGACGCCTTCGCTCGCTACGCTCGCTCAGGCATCCCCCCGCGATGCTCGCACGACGTGCGCAAGTGAAGATAGAAGGGGGATGGTCGTGGATCGTGCGCGGCCATCCCTACTCGACCCTCCCATTCCCGGAGATCTTCGCTTGGCGTTTGAGACGTCGCGACAGGGAGACCGTGACCGGAAGGGGGCGCAATCGTCAGCAATCGACAACCTACCGCCCTTCGTCGCCGACTTGCCGCTCGCTGCGATTCGCTCCGGAGGGCGGCTCCGCTTCGCCACGTGGCAAGTCGGTAGTGGTGCCAGCGACGGGTTGGACCCTCCCCAACCTTCGAGGATTTCAGGCGATCTTGACGCTCAACCGTTCACCTTGTCCGCGGCTCGTCCAAGCGGCGGCCGCCGAACACCGAGAATGCGATCGCCCTGGCCGGTCACCTGCTTGCATCACCCTTGGCCCCCGATGCGGCTACGGTCTGCCGCATGCGTGACGTGTTCCTGGCAATCACAGCGGCCCGACGAACATTGATTCTCGTGAGTGCCGGTCTGTTGGCACCCGGCACCTTGGCCGCGACCACGGTTCCCTGCGCCTATGACGTCACGGAAATCAGCGGTCCGGTCCATCCCCTGTTCGGCGACAGCTTCTTGATGCTGTACGACATGAACGACGCCGGAGTGGCCGTCGGCTCCTATCGGTGGCTGAATCCGTTCCCATGCACGTGGACGGAGGCTGAGGGCATAAAGACGATCCAAGTCCCGCCTGGCATCCTTTATGCGGAGGCGATCAGGATCAACAACAATGCGTGGATCTTGGCCAGCGGGCAGGAGGCGAACGGGGCATACCGTGGCTTTGTCTTGATTCCGAATGGCGACGGCTGGACGTGGGTCGAGATGCTGCCTGTCACTGCCAACGGCTGGAGCTACGTCAGCGGAATCAACGACATGAACGAGGTCGTGGGAGCGGAAAGCGTCGGATCGCCAGGAAGCGCCGTCTATCCCCTCGAGGGCTTTCTGTGGTCCGCAAGCGGCGGGAAGGTCGGCATCCAGATCTCAGGGTGGAATGCGACCCAGTGCATCGATATCAACGCCTCTGGTATTATCTGTGGCAACGTTTCGCAGTCGGGTGCGGCATCCGCCGGCACCGAAGGCACACGAGGGTTTGTCTTGGATGGCGACGCCGTCACCATCGTCGAGCCGCCATCGCCATGGTCGCGAGCGGAGCTGCGGCGAATCAACGCGCTGAGCGAAGTGGCTGGAAACGTGTACACCCCGCAGCAAGGCAGCGAAACGGACTCGACTGGATTCGTGTTTGATGCCACTACTGGCTCTCTCACGCTCATCGATCCTCCCAATGGCTATTTCAGATGGACGGTTCGTGATGTCAGCGACTGTAGTCTGATGTGTGGGACTGTGGTGGACATTCCGAAGCCATATACCCCGCTGTTGTGTGCGGCATCCGGCAGTGGCGTAAGCGACCTGACGCTGTCGGTTCCCAAGCAGTTCTCCGAGATTGCCGGTGGAGGTGGCTGCATTCGTAGTGATGGCGTTATCCTGGCCCAATGCGCCTGTTATGGCGCCTTGCTCTGTCAGCCATCGGCAGAACCAGCCGATCTCGACTGTGATGGCCTCGTTGGTCCGAGTGATCTTGCAGAAGTCCTGTCGGTGTGGGGACAGTGCGGCCCTGCCGCTGATATCAACGGCGATGGGGCAATCAATGGGGCGGATATTGGCGTACGTTTGTCGAAGTGGACCGTTGGGCAGTAGTCGCGTGTCGTCCGCGCGCTGGCGTGTCGACGGCGCAAGCAGATCTTAGGTCTACCGAACACCTATCGGGATCGCAAGTGCAACGAAGTCACCGTCGTGTATTCCAGCTTCTCGTCAAACCAGAGTGACAGCCACCGTGTTCCGATGTCATGAGGCATTGGCTCGGGCTTGGGACTTGGTCGTCCGGGCAGCGGGGATTCCGACAGCGGCGCCTTCCCGTGAAGTCACTCCAGCCACGCGATCGTCCACGCGCGCGCCTCCGGCTCCTGCACCCGCTCCTGCCGCAGGACCGCGCGGGCGTGCAGCTTGCACGCCGTCCGCTGCCGAACCAGCGACTCCCGGTGGTTCAGGAGCGCACGGCACTCCCGCACGCGCCGCGAAGGAAGCCGCACGCGCGGGATCCAGTTCGCCCGCCCCGGCGTTGAGTTGCCGGGCGAGCATGCGATCGCCCTGGGCAGTCGGACGCTGCGCGGCGCAGCCGCACCGCTCCCGCCTACATTCGTGCGCTTCACATCGGAACACCTCGCATGCCGCAGCTTCCATTCCGTCGATCTCTCGTCCGATCGCTCGTCGTCCGATCGCTCGCCTCACTCCTTCTCGCGTCGGGGGTGGCGGGCGGGATCTCGCTCGCGGCGTGCGCGAAGCACGAGCCGAAGCCTCCGGCGCCGGTGCAGGCAGGGCGGTCGACCGGTTCGAGTGCGGGCGGTCAGGCGCCCGCGGCATCGACATCTTGCGCGTCGGCCACGGCCGTTCCCGGCAACGACGGCGGTCCGCTCGATGCGAACGTCAATCGATGGGCGAGTCAATTCCGCACCGACGACGGCAAGGCGGCGACGACGTTCGCCGAATCTGCGCGAGCAACTGCTTCCCCGCGACGCAATGCGCGACCCTCCCATGCCTCCTTCGTCCACCGAAGGACATGACGTGGTACGCATCCACCAAGAACCGGCTTGGAGTGATGCAGATGTCGTGATGTCGGCGGCCGTCGACAGGCGCGCGATGAAGTTGTCGGGCAAGCCGGATGCGGGAAACCTGCACATCCGGTTTGATACGCGTCCCAGTTGATTCTCGCGCCCCACTCAACCCAGTTCCGCCGCAAGACGCCGTTGTGGGCAAGGGGTTGAACGCATGGAGGTCTACTGGAATCCGTATGAGGAGGGGGGCGTCTCGCGCTCTCCCGACCGTCGGCGCCCGGCAACGGGGCACGGTCGAACGTCGCACCCTACGGCGTGCGTGCGGCCGCCTCGTACTCGCCGCCGTACGTCACCTGGAGGCAGTTGTTGAACATGTTCAGCATGTTGATCAACCCGATCACCGCCGTGAGCTCGACGATCTCGGCCTCGGTGAACGCCCGCTTCAGCCGCGTGAAGAGCTGCTCCGGCACGCGGTTGGAATCGGTCATCGCGGCCCGCGTGTACTCGACCGCGAGGCGGCCGCGCTCGGTGAGCCGCGCGGGGTCGTCGAGCAGGTCCATGGGGCGATCCGACATGCCGAGCATCCGCGCGATGGAGATGTGGCTCTCCGCGCAGAACTGACAGCGGTTGCGCCGCGAGGCCTCGAGGATGACGAGTTCCTTCGTGTCGCGCTCGACGATGCCGCCGGGATAGATCGCCTCGCTGAAGCCGCCGAAGGCCCGCAGGAGCTCGGGTCGCAACGACATCGCCTGGAGCATCTCGACGGGCATGCGGCCGGAGCGCACGAGGGCGGCGCTCTCGGCGAAGGCCGAGGAGTCGGCGACGGCCGCGAACGCGCGGGAGACGACGGCGGGGGAGACGGCGACGCGCATGGCGGAGAGTAGCGACCGCGGCGCGGGGTGGCGTTCAGCCGCGCTGCAACAGAATCGTCCCGACGCGCTGAATCGACGCGAAGTGGCCGTCGTACGTCACCACCGTCGCCCCATGTCGCGCCGCCGTCGCGGCGATCCAGATGTCGTTGGTGGGAACCGGCGTGCTGGCCCGGATTATTCGTGATGTGTCTCGCCCGGCGGGCGATCCCGACCGCCAACGGCCCGGTCGCTCCTCGACGGATCGCAGTGGATCCGCCGTCGTCGCGACCAGGCCCTTGGCAGCCGGGCTTGCCGCGCCGGTGCACTCTGCGCGCCAGGGCGTCCGGGCGAGATCGCACAGAACTCCTTGCGCAACCGCCGCTTCGAGCACGAAGGCGAGACACATCACGAATAATCCGGGCCGGCGGCGCGCAGCATGGCGACGATCTCGCCGTAGACGCGCGCGATCGAGGCGTCGACGACAAGCGTCTCGACCTCGGCAAGGAACAGTTCGAGCTCGCGTTGGTTCTGGCGTCCTCGGTCGCCGGCCGCGAAGCCAGCTTCCAGCTCGCCGACGACGATTGCGGGAACGCCGACCCACTCGGCGCCGTCGAGCAGCTCCACCACCTGCGAATCGCCCCGCCGGAAGCGGCTGTAGGCGGACGTGTCGACGCAGAGTCGGCTCATCGCCACAGCTCGGCGTCGATCCCGCGCGTGCCGGCGGTCGCGTCTTCGAAGCGGCGCAGCTCGTCGTCCGTCCAGCCGCCCGAGAACCGAGCCAGGCCGTTCGAGCGCCGCTGGCGCGCCCCGACGCCCAAGGCTCGTGCGAGCAGTCTGAGCACCGTGCGGTTCAACGATTCTCCACCGCGCTTGCGCTCGGCGTCGATCGCCGCGGCAAGCTCCTTGGGAACATCGCGGATGGTGAGGTATCGCATGGTGGCGATCGTTCGAAGGTGGCCGGAGAGGCTTCGAATGCCGTGCATTCAGGACGTCAAGTCTATGAATGCATCCGGATCTGGTCAACGGCGGCCGGTCGCCGATCGCGGCGTGCGGGCTTGCGCCCGGCGTTCCAGGCGCGGTTCATTTCGGTGTGGCGTGCCCCGCCTCGACCGCCCGAATCCGGCCGAAGCGACGGCGAGGACGCGGAAGGCGAGGCGCCGGACGGCATCACTTCGTCAGCAGCGCGAGCAGCAAGCCGGCGTTCGCCAGCAGGCTCACGATGAGGAACGCGGTCATGACCGCGACCAGCGTGCGGTCGCCGCGCGGATTGTGGATCCGTGGCAGCTCCGCGGCGCCGATCGCCGGCGCCGTCTTGAGTTCCTTGGCGACGCTCGTGAAGTCCACATGCGCCTTCGCGAAGTGGGGCGGCTGGCCCTTGCGAACCAGGTCGAGGTCGTGCATCAGATCGTCGGCGCCCTGGTACCGGTCCCGCGCGTCCTTGGCCATCATCTTCTCGATGACCGCGGCGCATCCAGCGCTCAGTTTCGGATTGATGTGGTCGGGCGGCGTGAGCTCGCTCTTGAGGTGCCGATGCATCACGTCGGAGGGGTTCTTGCCGTCGAAGGGCACGCGGCCCGTGACCATGTGGTAGAAGGTCGCGCCCAGCCCGTAGATGTCGGCGGGCGGCCCGATATCCACCTGGCCGCGGATCTGCTCCGGCGAGATGTAGTAGGGCGTCCCGTAGGCCCGGCCGCTCTCGGCCTCCGCGGCCTCCTTGTCGCTGAGCGCGCGGGCCAGGCCGAGGTCGGCGAGCTTCACCGTGCCGGCCCGGTTGGTCATGATGTTCTTGGGCTTGATGTCGCGGTGGATGAAGCCGCGCTCGTGCGCGTGCTTGAGCGCCGACGCGACCTGCCTGACGACCTCGATCGCCTCGTGTTCGCTCATCCGCTTCTTGGCGATGATGCGGTCGTAGATCGTGTCGCCGTCGACGTACTCCATCACGAAGTAGTGGTGCTCGCCCGCCTGACCGACGTCGTACGCCGCGACGACGTTGGGATCGTTCAGCTTCGCGGCGGCGCGGCCTTCCTTGTAGAAGCGCTCGATGAACTTGGAGTTCGCCGAGAACTTCTTGGGCAGCACCTTGATCGCCACGAGACGGTCGAGCGAGACCTGCCTCGCGAGGAAGACCGTGGCCATCGCGCCGGAGCCGAGCTTCTTGAGGATGCGGTAGCCGGGGATCTTCTGGCTCGTTCGATCCGCCTCGAAGTCGGTGCGCAGCCGCGAGAGCTGCCGCTGGGTGAGGAATTCCTTCTCGACGAGCACGTCCGAGAGCGCCCGGGGCGTGTCGGTCCCGCGCGACTCGTGAACGAGGGTGCGGCAGAGATCGAGTTCCTCGCCGGAGACGAGACCACGCTCGACCACGATCTTCCCGAGCATCGTGTCGAAGCTCGATCCGCTCTTGCCGGCCTCGGCACTCGCTTCGGCGCCCGCGAAGAACGATGCGGCGTTGCTCCGTGCCGCCGGCGGGTCGACCGAGCCGTCGTCGGAGGCGGCGGCCCGGGCCGGCGTCGCGCTAGACGACCCGCGCCGCGCCGCGGCGGGCGGCTCCGCGCTCGGGCCGCGCAGCGAGCCGGCGCCTTCGAGGTGGTGCGTCGAGCCATCGCTGGCGTCGGCGCTGCTGTCCGCAAGCCGAAGGAAGTCCTTCGGATTCGAACGATCGTTTCGGGCGGGTTCGGTCACGGATGAACGGGTGCGATCGTGCGGGCTGAAACGAGGACGATCCGACCGATGCGGATGACGGCCCTGCCGATGGCCGGCGAACCGTCCGTGATGCCGGCGGTGTCAACGGTGCGCTCGGCACCGACGACGTGCGCCAGCATCCGGAAGTGTGACGAAGACGTGCGAGAGGTGTCAACCGGTGCGACCCCGTCGGGGGTCCGGTTGCCAACTGCTGGGGACGGCTGCGCACGCGTCGCCAAGGTCCGATACGGGGGCTGGCGGGTTGCGGATCCAGCGAGCTGTCCGGGCTCCGCATCCAAGGGCATGGCCCCGAACCACTTATACTGGGGTGATCGCCGCCTTGTGCGGACCGTTGCATGCCGGACTTCGCCCGCATCCTCCTGATCCGCCCCAGCGCCTTGGGGGATGTCTGCCGCACGGTGCCGGTCTTGGCGAGCCTTCGCGCGGCGTTTCCCGAGGCCCGGATCGACTGGGTGGTGAACGACGCGTATGTGCCAGTCATCTCGGCCCATCCCGGGCTCTCCAACGCCGTTGGCTTCCCGCGAGGTCGGTTCGGACAGTTCTGGCGCAGCCCACAGGTGCTTGCCGACCTCTGGCGCTGGGCGGCCGCCCTGCGGAAGAGCCGCTACGACCTGGTCCTCGATTGCCAGGGACTCGGCCGAAGCGGGCTGATCGCCTGGTCGACCGGCGCTCCGCGGCGCGTCGGGTTCGCGGATGCCCGCGAGGCGGGGTGGCTCGGCTACACCGTCCGGCATGACGTGCCGCCACGGCTGCACACCGTTGACCGGATGCTGGCCCTCGCGGCTGCGGAGGGGGCCACGCCGATCGCCGACATGCGGCTCGTCGCGCCGCCCGAGGCCCGGCTCTGGCTGGAGCGGCTCCGGCGACACCTTCGCTTCGAGGACAAGGCGTACGCCGTCCTGGCGCCGACCAGCCGCTGGTTCGGCAAGCGCTGGCCCGCGGAACGCTGGGCGGCGCTCGTCGGGCCGCTGGTCGATCGCGGGTTCCGCAGGATCTTCTTCATTGGTTCGCCGAACGAACGCGCCCAGGTCGCCGCCGCGCTGCCGCGCGGACCGCAGGCCGCGCATGTCGTGAACCTGGTCGGACGGACCAGCGTCGCGCACACGCTGGGGCTTGTCTCCGAGGCGGGATTGGTGATCGCCAACGACTCGGCGCCGCTGCACATGGCCGTCGGATTCGGTCGTCCGCTCATCGGCCTCTTCGGCCCGACCGATCCGGCGCGGGTTGGTCCGTACGGTCGCGAGGAGTCCGTCGTGCGACCCGCGCTGCGCGACGACGAACAGGGCGTGAGCTTCAAGGACGATCGCGCGGCGGGCGCGATCATGGCCCGCATCGGCGTCGACGAGGTGCTTGCGCGGCTCGATGTCGCCCTGTGCGGAACGTCGCCCGCGGACGGCACGGCGACCGTCGGACGCGCGGGCGAGTCGCGGGAGCCGTCGCGCGCCGCGGGACGCGGCAGTCGCGAGACGAGCGAGGTCGGCGGTCCGGAGGCGTCGGCGCTGGCGCGGGATTCATGCTGATGTCGCGCGGCGCCGTGGATCCTCCTGACGCAGCCAGCACGATGGACGAAGCCAGGGCGATGGGGAACGTCGACGCGATCGGGGGCGCCGGGGCGACCAGCGCCGCCGATTCGCCGCGGGCGCCGATCTGGCTCGCGAGCGCCTCGCCGCGCCGGCGCGAGCTGCTCGCCGAGGCGGGCTTCGACGTGCGCGTGGCGGAGAGCGACATCGATGACGCGTCGATTCCGTCGCGCGGCGCGACGCCCGCCGCGTGGTGCATGGCGATGGCGTGGTTCAAGGCGGCGCGGGTGTGCGAATTGCTGTGGCGGCGCGGTGCACTCGCCGAGGCCGGCGCACCGCGCTGGCTGGTCGCGGCGGACACCGTCTGCGGATCTCGACGGCAAGGCGATCGGCAAGTCGCCGACGCCGACGAGCGGCGGCGATCCTCCGCGCCTTCGCCGGCCGCGTATCGCGTCGTGACCGGCGTCTGCGTGCTCGACGCGGGCGGAGTGCACCGCGAGCGACGCGAGGTCGGCGGGCCTGAGCCGTTGAAGAGCGTGAAGAGCGTCTGACGCGCGGGTGGAGCCGCCGCGTGCTGCTGCTCGATGTGGCGACGGTCGAGCCTGGGCCGAGACGAGGCCGGCGCGGCGTCGCCCGGGCGTCGACGGCGTCGCGCCTTTGGAACCCGCCAACTTCCTCTCGAGGACGAGATCGCCGAATACGTGCAGCGATCGGTGGCGGGGCAAGGCCGGCGGGTACAACTTCGTCGAGCGGTTGAGCGCTGGATGGCCGCGCGCTGCCACGGCGACTCGACGAGCGTGACCGGACTTGCATGCTCTCGGACCGATCCTGCGCCGCCTCAAGGTCGCGGGGGAGGCGTCGTCGTGCCGGTGACGCCTCTCCTCGCCGCCGTGCACGTGTCGCCGTCGGTGACGGTCCCGTCGGCCGCGGTCGCAGGAGTCGCGCTGGGCTGGCTCTGGTGGTGGGAAGGTCGGGCGGGCGTGCCGCGCAGCCGGCGCGCGATCCGTCGCTTCTCGTTCATCCTGGGCCTGATGCTGGTGCCGACGATCGTCAGCGGGTTGAGCTTCGTCGACCCGTCGGTCGATCCGCGCCGCTACGCGCAGACGTGGTCCCTCGCCCTGCTGCTGCTCGCCGCGGTGGTCGGCGCGGCGGTGCTCGACGCCATGAACAGCTTCCGCCTGCACGCGGCCGAGCAGGCCGCGGAGTCCAGCGCCGCCGCCGATGCGCTCGCCACCTCGGCGCCGCGTGGTTGCCGGTGCCGGGAGCCGCAACCGCGCGGATCGTCGCGTCGACGGGCGCGACGTCGGAAGGATCGTCGCCGCGCCGCCGACCGGACGGCGGCGGTCGAGGATCGATCGCCGCCCGAACGGGCGGAGGAGCGCTGAATGGCCAGCCGCGCCGCCTGGGCCGGCCGGCGGCGCCGCTCGCCCGGGCGTACGGGCGCGGCTGTATGCGGCGTAACCGCCTGATCGCGGCGGCCGGGGGCGCCGCGTCGGGATCCCGGTCATCGCCGTCGGCAACATCGTCGTCGGCGGCACCGGCAAGACGCCGATGGTGGCCTGACCAGCGCATCGCCTGCGCGCCGGGCGTCTTCGCCGATGATCGCCCTGCGCGGCTACGGAAGCGACGATCCGCAGCGAGCCGACGAAGTGATCGAGTATCGCGACGTGCTCGAATGTGCCGATCGCCGCAGGCGCGGATCGATTCGCGACCATCTCGGCGATGCTCGGGCGCGCCCGCGAGGCGAACCGCGGTGACGCGCCGACCGGGCGCACCGGCGGTTTCGCCGCCGTCGCGCTCGACGTCGTCGTCCTGGACGACGGCTTCCAACATCGCGCGCTGCATCGCGATCTCGACCTGGTGCTCGTGGACCGACGGCGGCCATGCCTCGACGAGGCGATCCTTCCCTGCGGACCGCTGCGCGAGCCGCGCTGCTCGCCCGCGCGGACGGCGTGATCGTCACCCATGCGGACGGCGTGGACGACGCGCTCGCCGCGGCGATCGAAGCGCTCCACGGGAAGGCGCCGCTCGCCTGGTTCCGGCACGTGTGGCGCGGCCTGGAGCTGCATGCGGGGGCGGCCATTCCAGCGCACGACAAGGAGAACGATGGAGGGGATGGAGGCGCGGGAAACCGAGTCGATCGGTCCAAGGGCGACGATCGGGTGGACGACGGCTCGGCTGCCGCGTGGCACGCGACTCGGTCCGAGCCCACGAGCTGGCTCTCCGGCCGGCGCGTCGGCGTCGTGCTCGGCATCGCCAATCCGTCGGGTGTGCACGATTCGTTGCGCCGCGCCGGCGCACGCGTCGTCGCCGACGTGCCCGCGCGCGACCACCAAGCGCTACGACGCTCATGCCCGCGCCGTCGAGCGATGCCGGGCCGCCGGCGCCGACGCCCTCGTCACGACGGCAAGGACTGGGTCAAGCGTGCGCGAGGTGCTCGGCGCCGCTGCGAACCTCGCCGAGGGCTCGCCGGGATGCCCATCGTGGTGCCATGGCTCGACGTCGAGCCGGTCGCCGGCGGCGAGCGCTGGGAAACGCGGATCGTCGAGGCGTGGCGGGGGCGGGGGATGGCGTTCACGAAGGCCTGTGCGCTGCCCTGCGGGCGCGAGCGCCGCGTCGCATGGCATCGGCTCCCGATTCTGTCTCAGACCAGATCTCAGACCTCAGATCTCAGACTTGCCGCGTCGACCAAGGTGACTCTGCGGGTACCCTTCGACTTTCGTGCGTGTCCCCGACTCCTCATTCCGAATTCCCGTCGCGACGTGCCCGCACCATCAACCTGGTCGCTCCACGAGTCTCAACGACGATCCGTCGGCCCCGCGTCCTGCATCGATGCTCGCGGAACGAACCGATAACGACCATCGCCCATGCCTTCGCTCCTCAAGCCGCCTCGCCAACTACCGACCGTTCCGGGCGCTGGTCGTGGGCGACTTCATGCTCGATCAGCACGTCTACGGCGCTGCGGAACGGCTGAGCCCCGACGCTCCCGTGCCGGTGCTCTCGGCGGTGAGCACCGAGGAGACGCCGGGCGGGGCGAGCAACGTCGCGCTCTGCCTGCGCGGCCTGCGCGGCGAGGTCGAGTGCGTCGGCGTGGTCGGCGCCGACGGCGAGGCGTCGATCCTGCGCGCCCGGCTGGGCGCGGCGGGCTGCGGCGTCGACGGCCTCATCGCCGATCCGACGCGCCCGACGACCGTCAAGCGCAGCCTCATCGGCCTGGCCCAGCATCGCCATCCCCAGAAGATGTTCCGCGTCGACCACGAGTCGCGCGAGCCGCTGGCGGCCGATCTCGTCGAACGGCTCCTCGCCCACCTGGATCGACGCCTCGTGGACGCCGACGTGGTCTGTCTCGAGGACTACAACAAGGGCGTCTGCACGCCGCGGCTGTGCGAGGGTCTCATCGGCCTGTGCCGTCGCGCCGGCAAGGAGATCCTCGTCGATCCCGCCGCGATCGAGAGCTATGCGAAGTACCGTCACGCCACGGTCATCACGCCGAACCGGTCCGAGGCCGAGCTCGCCACGGGGATGGAGACGCCCATCGACGCCTCGGAGCTGCACAACGCCGGCCTCGCCCGCAAGCTGCTCGAGGATCTCGCGCTCGACGTCGTGGTGCTGACGCTCGATCGCCACGGCGCCTTCCTCGAGGTGCGCAACGGCGAGGCCGTTCACCTGCCGACGGTGGCCCGCCAGGTCTACGACGTCACCGGCGCCGGCGACATGGTGCTCGCCGCCCTCGCCGGTGCGCGGGCCAACGGCATTCCATGGCGCGATGCGGTCCGCTTCGCCAACGCCGCCGCGGGGCTCGAGGTCGAGGTCTTCGGCGCCCAGCCGATTCCCTTCGTGAAGGTGCAGCGCGAGCTGTTGCGCCTCGCCGGCGGGCTCTCCGGAAAGCTGCGATCGCGCGACGAGCTGCTTGTGGAGATCGCCGTCCATCGCCAGAACGGGGCGCGCATCGTGCTCACCAACGGCGGCTTCGACGTGATCCACGCCGGTCACGTCGCCTATCTCCGCGAGGCGAGGGCGATCGGCGACGTGCTCGTGGTCGGCGTCAATGCCGATGAGGAGGTGCGTCGGCAGAAGGGGCCGGGCCGACCGATCTTCAGCGCCATCGAGCGCGTCGAGATCCTCTCCGAGCTGGGCTGCGTCGACTATGTGACCATCTTCCCGGAGCCGACCGCCGAGGCGCTCATCCGCGAGGTGCGCCCCGACGTCTACGTCAAGGGCGGCGACTACCGGCCCGAGGAAATCAACGAACGGGATGTCGCTGCCGAGCTGGGAATCGAGCTTCGCGTGCTGACACACCGACCGGGGCTGGGCAGTCGCGACGTCATCAACCGCATGCTCCAGGTCGAGGCGGGGCGGGCGACGGAGGGCAATCGCCCACGAACGCCTCCGGATCGTGCATGATCGCGCCGCTGGGACGGCGCTAACCGCTTGTGATCGCGGAAGTTGTGCTTGACCAGGGAGACCTCGGGGCGATACGCTGCCCTGCTGTGCGGGCGATCGTTGCGAGCCGATCGGCGCGGCTTCGGACTGGCCACTTCTGGGTGCCTTCGACGATGAACACGACGACCAAGAAGGAACTGATCGACCGGATCGCCGAGGACACGCGGCAGAAGCGGTCGATGGTGAAGAAGACGGTCCAGGCGTTCCTCGACACCGTGATCGAGGAGCTCTCCAACGGCCGCCGGCTGGAGCTGCGCGACTTTGGCGTCTTCGAGATCAAGGAGCGGGCGCCGCGCGTGGCCCAGAATCCGAAGACGCTGGAGCGAGTCGACGTTCCGGCGAAGAAGACGGTCAAGTTCAAGGTTGGACGGCTGATGAAGTCGCAGGTCGACGAGCCCCGACGGCGAACGGTGCGCGGCGAACGCTGATCTGCTCGGGGTTCACCGGCGGCGATCGAAGGAGCGTTGATTCGGGACGAACTGACGATTGCGCCGCACGCGACGTGATGTGCGGTATGACATCTCCATGCCTCGGAACGGACTCCACCATGCGGGCGACGGCCCCGCGGACACCATCGTGTCGCGCGAGTCGCTGCGCCATCACACCGCTCGCGGCGGCGGTCGGGGGCGCACACCCGAGCAGATCCGCGGCGAGGCGGCCAAGCTCATCGACGCGATGCCGCCGCACGCGATCGAGGCGGAGATGTCGCTGCTCGGCGCGCTGCTGCTGGACCATCGCGCCATCGGCGACGTGATCTCGATCCTCAAGGGTCCCGAGGACTTCTCGCGTCCGGGCCACGGCGTCATCTACCGGCACCTCGTCGAGCTCTACGACCGCGACAGCACCGTCGACATGGTGACGCTGCATCAGCGGCTCGTGGATCGCTCGCTTCTTGAATCGGTCGGCGGGCTCGACTACCTGATCCAGCTTGCGCAGTCGGTTCCGTCGGCGACGTTCGCCTCCGAATACGCCCGGTTGGTGCGAGAGAAGGCGATCGTCCGGTCGCTGATCGACGCGGCGGGCGAGATCCTCGTCGACGCCCACGGCTCGGCCGGCACCGCCCGCGAACTTCTTCAGGCCGCGGAGAGCCGGGTCTTCGCGATTGCGCAGGAGTCGGAGCAGGCCTCGGCGCAGAACCTCTCGGAACTGCTCCAGGAAGCGTTGCGACAACTCGAGGCGAACGAGGGCCGCCACGTCACGGGCGTCGGAACGGGCTACCACGAGCTCGACGAGATGACCAGCGGCCTTCAGCCGGGCGAGCTGATCGTGCTCGCGGCGCGTCCGTCGATGGGCAAGACGGCGCTCGCCCTGAATCTCGCCGAGAACATCGCCATCGAGAACCGTCCCGTCGCGGTCTTCTCGCTCGAGATGAGCCGCCAGCAGCTCGTGCAGCGGCTCATCTGCGCGCGCTCCGGCGTCGACGGCCACCGCTTTCGGCGCGGCATGCTGACCAACGAGGACTACCAGCGGCTGCTCGCGGCGTGCGGCGAGCTCTCGCAGGCGCCGATCCTCATCGACGACACGCCCGGCCTCACCCTGCTTCAGTTGCGCTCCAAGGCGCGGCGCCTCAAGGAGCGGTTCAACATCGAGTGCGTGGTCATCGACTACCTCCAGCTCATGTCGGCCGGCGCGCGGGTCGAGAGCCGGCAGATCGAGGTCAGCGAGATCAGCCGCGGCGTGAAGGCGATGGCCCGCGAGCTGCGCGTCCCGGTCGTCTGCCTGAGCCAGCTCAACCGCGCCGCGGAGCAGCGTGAGGGACACCGTCCGCGGATGAGCGACCTGCGCGAGAGCGGCTCGATCGAACAGGACGCCGACGTGGTCATGATGCTCCACCGCGAGGACTACTACCACGCGGGCGACCTGCACTGGAGCGCCGCCAACCAGGACAAGATCGGCGTCGCGGAGTTGATCATCGCCAAGCAGCGCAACGGTCCGACCGGAACGGTGAAGCTGCACTGGGACTCCGGGACGACGCGCTTCGGCAACCTCGCATACGGCCACGCCCCGACCGGTCGAAACGAGCCGGGACGTCCCGAGTACGGCCGCGGCGGTCATGGTCCCGCCGACTCCGGTCCCGCCGGCTACAGCCCGGCGAGCTACGGCGCCCAAGGCCACAACACCCCCGGCCCCGAGCACCCCGGCGGCCGACACGCCGGCAACCCCGCCGCACCGCCGCGCAGCGGCTTCCAACAGCCGCGAGCCACCGGTCCCGTCGAGAGCTTCCGCGACGGCGGCGGGCCGGACGACACCGACCTGTAGACATCGGCGCTGCGCGGACGTCGCCGCGCGGGGTGGTCGCCGACCCCGCGTGCGCACCCAGCCGCAAACGCCCGCCGCACGTACACTCCTGCGGCCACGCGCCCATGGCCGCCGATCCCAAGGATCTCCCCTCGCACGCTGCGCTCGATCCGGAGCGCGTGGGTGCCTTGCTCCGCTCGGCCGCGGACGGCGACCAGTCGTCGTGGAAGGCGCTCGTCGGCCACTTTGCGCCGCGCGTCTTCGGGCTCGTGCGGGCGCAGTGCGGCGACGCCGACCTCGCGGAGGAGATCACGCAGAGCACGTTCTGCACGATGGCCGCCAAGATCGGCTCCTATGTGGAAGGCGGCAAGTTCGAGGCGTGGCTCTTTCGAATCGCCCTGAACCGTCTGCGCGACGAGGCTCGCCGCCGATCGCGCCAGGCGACACCGACCGATGACACCGTTCTCGCGGCCATCGTCGGTTCCAGGACGTCGGATGCCGCGGCGTCGTCGCGGCCGGGCAGCGACCTGCCGGAGGAGATCGTCGCGCTCCGTGCCGCCATCGCGAAGCTCTCGCCGTCGGACCAGCGCGTCATCCATCTCCGCCACGCCGCCGGCCTCGGCTTCAAGGAGATAGCCGAGGTGCTCGACGAGCCGCTCGGAACGCTCTTGGCGCGACACCATCGGGCCCTCAAGAAGCTTCGCGACCTGATGGGAGAGGAGGGGACCGACACCCGATAGGACCCGAACCCGACTCCCGCGATCGATCGCGGCCCAGCCAAGCCCAGGCCGGCCCAGCCCGCCCCACCCAACCAAGCCCAGCCCGACCAAGCCCAACCCAACTCCCCACCCAACCAAGCCCAGCGGCAACGCTCCCGCGCGACCCTTCGCGACCGATGCCAAGCCCCCGTCGCGTCGAAATGCCGCCCGTCCAGCCAAGCGCTGCAATCTCCGGCCCCGTCGAACGTTTTCCTCCAGTCTCCTTCCTCCCCATGGACCAGTTCCGACCCGATTCCGAAGCGCCGCAACCCGGCGTGCCCGCGAGGGCCTTCGATGACGGGCTCGCCGACTCCGGCGAGTTCCGCGACGTGATCGAACGGCTGGAACGAAGCGGCTCCCTCGAGCTGCGCGACGTTCCGGCCGGTTTGGCCGATCGCATCTTCATTGCATCCGTTGCGCACCTCGATGGCGCCGAAGTCGGCCAAACGGTGGCGACTGGCCGTCCCTCGCTTCGTCTCGTCGAAGCTGCGGGCGAACGTTCGCGATCGAGCATCCCCGCGGGTGCGGGCGAGCTCGGCCGATCGAATGCCACCCGCCGGCGCCATGCCGGTTCGCCGGGCGCGCGTCGGATCGGGCCGGTACTGGCCATGGCAGCATCCATTGCGGGCGCCCTGATCCTCGCGATCCCGGCGGCCCAGCTTGCGTCGCACTCGCGCGATGCGCGCCAGCCCGATCTCGGCTTGCGTGCCGGTGGCGCCGGCGCACCGATCCATGTCGATGGTGGCGTGGCGTCCACGTCGTCGCCACTTCAGGCGTCCGGTGCGGCCTTCGGCGCCGACGGCGCCTTCGACACCTATCTGGCTGGCTTCACCGGGAGCTTTGCGTCATCCAACGCCGCCGAGCCCACGCTCGTGTCGCTGCTTCAGCAGCGAAGCGAGCATGCACGGTGGCCGGGTGTGCGTGCCGTTCCGATTTCGTCGGAGTCCGCCGCATCCGACCTCCTGTCGATCCTGGAGGCGCGCGACGTGCATGTGAACGACCTCGCCGACGACTTGGCCCGCATGCGGCGAGATGCGAAGGATCGTTCGTAAGGCGCAGCGTCTCGAGCGCCGAACCAGCTGAACCGCCGCCACAACGCCGCGCATCCGGAGGACCCGTGCCTGCCGCGTCGACTCAACTTGCGTGGATCATGATCGCGACGGCCCCGATGCTCGGGTCGCTGCCAGGCGCATCGTCCGCGATCGATCGCGACGCGAGCGCGCCGCGCATCGAGGTCGATCCGTCCTCGCCGTCGTCGCCGTCCTCGCCGTCATCAAAGCCCGCCGATCGGCCCGTGCCGCCGCGGGTGCCGCCCCGCGGTGCCGCAGCCGGCGCTCCGTCCGGTGCGGCGGCAGGCGGATCGGGCGTCACGCGACCGCAGCCACCGACGGCATCGGCAACGTCGTCCGGGACGGCTCCGGGAGCGCCCGCCGCGGGCTCGACCCATCCGCTCAATCACGTCGATGGATCGAGGCCCTTGAGCGCCGAGCAGGTCGCCGCGCTGGTCGCGGTCGCCAAGGACATCTCGCCCGAATGGGCCGAGTGGCTGCGCACGCGCGGCGAGAGCGACCCCGAGGGGCTCCGCGCGGCGATTCAGAATCATGGTCGGCGCCTGGTGGCGCTCGCGGTGCTTCGCGAGCAGAGTCCCGACCTGTATGAACTCAAGGTCTCCGAGCTCAAGCTCCAGGCGGAGGTCGGCGACGCCGCGAAGCGCTACCGCGAGGCGGTGGCCGCCGGTCGCACCGAGGAGGCTGAGACGCTCTTCAAGGAGCTGCGCGCCAAGGCGAGCCAGCAGGTCGACAAGAGCCTGAAGACCCGCGCCGCGGAACTCAAGGCGCTCGACGAGCAGATGAAGGCGCTCGACCAGAAGGTGAAGTCGTTCCGCGACGAGCTGACCGAGGACACCAAGAGCCGCGACGCGCGCATCGCCGAACTGCTCAAGGCCGTGACGACCGGCGGCGGCATCGGACCGATCGCACCGCCACCGGCCCGCGATGGTGCGGCAGCGCCACCGAAGGAAGCGCCCAAGGAAGCGCCGAAGGATGCCTCGAAAGAGACGCCGAAGGACGCCTCGAAAGAGACGCCAAAGCCGTCCACCAAATAGCCGTCGCTCGACCAAGCGAGCGACCCCATCCGCGGCGCACAGCCGTCCCCGGCCGCTCGCCCGCCTCCGCGTTTCTCCGCGGCTCATCCCCCTCCGCGTCTCTCCGCGGCCCTCCGCGGCTCATCCCCCTCCGCGTTTCTCCGCGGCCCTCCGCGGCTCATTCCCCTCCGCGTCTCTCCGCGGCCCTCCGCGGCCCTCCGCGGCTGATTGCGCTTCGTCGGCTGATCGCGCTTCGTCGGCTGATCACGCTTCCGCGGCTGATCACGCTTCCGCGGCTCATCGCGCACCACCCACCCTCCGCGGCGATCGCGCCGACCGCCCTCCCGTACGATGCACCCCGTGCAGGCGCATTCGAGGAAGGCTCCGCGGACACGCTCGCTTCCCTCCGCGATGGCGATCGGCGCCGCGCTCGCGACATTCATCGTGCTGGCGTGCCTGCTTTCGCTTCCGTGGACGACGGCGCGCCTCGACGTGGGCAGCGGTCCGCCCCAGCGACGCTTCGAGGCGACCGACCTGCGATTGAACCTGCTGCCGCCGCGCTGGTGGACGTTGGCGCCGCGCGATCGCGAGCGGCTCGATGCAGCGCTGGCCAGCGGCAAGGCGGCGCCGTCGCGCTGGCTTGGAACCGACCGGCTCGGACGCGACGTGCTCGCGCGCTGTCTCGTCGGCGGCGCCATCAGCGTGCTCATCGGCGTCTCGGCGGCGGCCATCGCGGTGGTGATCGGCACCACCGTGGGCATGATCGCCGGCATGGCCGGCGGCCGCATCGACGCGTTCCTCATGCGCACGGTCGACGTCCTCTTCGGGCTGCCATCGATCCTGCTCGTGGTGCTTCTCGCCGTGGCCAGCGACGGCCTGGTGCAGCGCGCCGAAGCCGACCTTCCCGCCGGCGCGCGGCAGGCGGCGAACCTGGCGACGCTGCTCGTGGCCATCGGCGCCGTGAGCTGGCTCACCATGGCCCGCGTGATCCGCGGCCAGGTCATGTCGCTCCGCACGGAGCCCTTCATGGAAGCGTGCCGCGCGGTCGGCGTGCCCATGCGGCTCCAGCTCACGCGCCATCTCCTTCCCAACCTTCGAGGACCGATCGTCGTCTATGCGACCCTCGTGGTCCCCTCGGCGATCCTGGCCGAGAGCTTCCTGAGCTTCCTCGGCGTGGGCATCCGCGAACCGCTGCCAAGCTGGGGGAACCTCGCCGCCGACGGCCTCGCCGAGCTGAACCCGGTCTCGTCGCATTGGTGGCTGCTTCTTTGGCCGTGCCTGTTGATTGCGCTCACGCTGGTGGCCCTCAACTTCGTCGGGGAGGGGCTGCGCGAACGGCTGGATCCGAGAAGCCGGGGCCGCGGCGCGCGGGCGCTGTAGTGCGAGGGCCAGCCGCGCGGCCTCCCGTTGCCCCGGGGTGTTCTACCCTTCCGGCCGCCCATTCCGGTTCCGGTCCGGCCTTCTCGGAGATCCTCCACCATGAACTCCCGCTTCGGCGTCAAGGACTTCGTCGTGCTTGTCCTGCTGCTCGCCATCGGCGCCAGCGTCTGGTTGAGCATGGTGCAGAAGGATCGCGTGTGGACACGGCTCGATGCGATCGACCAGGCGCTTGGCGACCTCGAGCGGCATGTGGCGCGCGTCGAGGAGAAGCTCGAGGCCGCTGGCGGATCACCGGTCGGCCTGTCGTCGGCGCACGCCACGGCGGGCGACGGCGCTGCGACGTCGCGCGACGGCGCGGCGCCGCCCTGGGCGCTCCCCGACATCCCGATCGCGTGGCAGGAGCCGCTCGCCTTCGCCAGCGATCCGCGCACCAAGCAGGGGTTCGCGCCGGGCGGAGAGTTCACGGAGATCTTCGAGGGACAACCGGCCAAGATCGTGCCCTACCTCTCGACGGACGTCTACGGCCGTCGCGTGATCGACCGCGTCTGCGAGACCCTCGGCTACTTCGATCCGTTGACCCTCGAGATGCGCGGGCTGCTCGCCGACGCATGGCAGCTCGATCCGAAGGGGCGCTTCCTCCGCGTGCACATCAACCCGCGGGCGCGGTTCAGCGACGGTTCGCCGGTCACCGCGGCGGACGTCAAGTGGACGTTCGACAAGTTCATCATGAACCCGCAGATCGAGGCGGAGCGGCAGCGCTCGACGCTCGACATGATCGCCGAGGTGAAGGTCCGCAACCCCGACGATCCGCGCACGGCCGGCTTCGACGACCGCACGGTCGAGTTCGTCTTCTCGGAGCCGATCTTCACCAACCTCTCCTACACGATGGGCATCTACGTGCTGCCCGCGCACTTCTATTCGAAGTTCGACGCGGCCACGATCAACAAGTCGACGGGGCTGCTCATGGGCTCCGGGCAGTTCAAGCTCGCGGCGCTCGATCCGGACCAGCAGTGGGCGCCGGGCCAGGACATCAAGCTGGTGCGCAACGACCAGTACTGGGGAATCAAGCCGGCGCTCGACGGCCTGCGCTTCAAGACGGTGACCGACGACCTGGCCCGCCTGACCGCGTTCGGCAAGGGCGAGGGCGACATGATCATGCCGTCGTCGGTCCAGCTTCGGCGCGTCCCGAAGCAGGCGGACTTCGGCGAGAAGGCCGAAGCCCTGGAGTGGTTGAACATGCGTTCCGGCTACGCGTTCATCGCGTGGCAATGCGGCCTGCGCAACGGCCAGCCGACGCCGTTCGCCGACAAGCGCGTCCGGCAGGCGATGACCCTGCTGCTCGATCGCGAGAAGGTCGTGCGCGAGATCTACGAAGGGGTGGGGCGCGTCGCGACGGGGCCGGGCAACACGGAGTCGCTCGTGCTCGATCGGTCGATCAAGCCGTGGCCGTACGACCTCAAGCGCGCGAAGGAACTCCTGGCCGAGGCGGGCTGGAAGGACCGCGACGGCACGGGCGTGCTGCGCAACGAGGCGGGCCAACCCTTCGTCTTCGAGTTCACGCGTCCCGTCGGCGGCGAGACGACGGAGCGCTTCACCAACTACATCAAGGACCAGTGCGCCGCGGTGGGCATCGAATGCAGGGTGCGGCCCCTGGACTGGTCGGTCTTCCAGCAGGTGCTCAAGACGCGCGACTTCGACTCGCTGATCATGGGCTGGTCGCCCAATTCCCCCGAATCGGACCCGAGGCAGGCGTTTCACTCGCAGGCGATCCTCGACCAGGGCGACAACTTCGTGCAGTGGGCGAATCCCGAGGCGGACCGCCTGATCGACGCGGGGCGGCACGAGATGGACTTCCAGAAGCGCATGGAGATCTGGCATCGGCTCCACGCGCTCCTTCACGAGGAGCAGCCGTACACGTTCGTGCGCGAGGTGCCGTGGTACCGTTTCGTCCGCAAGGAGATCGGCAACGTGCATCCGTACAAGAGCGGGCTCGAGCCGTGGGAGTTCTTCCGCATCGGGCCAGGCGTGCCCGGGCCGGGGTGATGCGATACCGGCGACACGGAGTTGGTGAAGCGATCCCACGGTGGGACGACCTTCGCCGAAACGGCTCGAGTTCCGCCGTGGACCGCGACCGGGCCGCCGGCCGGCGACCGTCAAGACTGCCCTCATGGCCACCTATGTCCTCCGACGACTGCTCCTGATGATCCCGACGCTGATCGGGATCACGCTGCTCGTCTTCATGCTCGTGGCGCTGAGCCCCGGCGGGGTCGGCGCGGCGCTCCTGGCCAGCGGCGGGGGACTCGAGGCGAGCAAGGCGGCGCAGCAGCAGGCGTACCTCGAGGATCGCTACGGACTGAACGACCCCGTCGTCGTGCAATACCTGCGCTGGCTGGGACGCGTCAGCCCGATCAAGTTCGGCGCGCGCGACCAGGTCACGCCCGAGGGGAACCTCGTCCATCCGCCCCGGGCCATGAGTCCACCCGTGCTCGTCGAGTGGTGGAACCCCGCGGGACCGGGCGCCGTCGCGCCACCCGATCCACGGGCCGACGACCCGGCGCCACGGCTTCCGCCCGAGCTTCCGGTCGCGGAACGCATCGCCCGCTTCCGTGCCGCCGAGGCGGAATACGCCGCGAAGCGCGTCGCCTACGTCGCCGCCAACACCGAGCTGCGCAAGGCGCTCGAGCGCTACGCGACCGAGGCGGGACTCGTGCGCGCGTTCACCTCCACGAACCAGCCCCGCGAGGCCGTCTTCCGGCGAAGCGCACCGAGGCGAGACCTGCCGACGTTCGCCCGCGTGCAGGCCGCCGGAGCGAAGTCGATCGCCGCCTTCGACGAGGCGCGGCGGGCGCGCCGCGTGCTCGAGGCCGCCTTCGCCGCCGCGCCGTTTCCGCAGGCCGGCGTGCCGGTGATTCCCGGCGTGCTCGGCGTCGCCTGGCCGGACCTGGGCGTCTCGTACACGAAGTCGCGACCGGTGGGCGAGCTCATCCGGGCCGCGCTGCCGGTGACGCTGCTGCTCAACCTCATCGCGTTCGCGATCATCTACGCGATCGCCGTGCCCAGCGGAATGCTCGCGGCGGCGCGGCGCGGAACGTGGTTCGACGTCACGCTCGGCGCCAGCTTCGTCGCGCTCTGGTCGGTGCCGACCGTCTGGGCCGGCGTGATGGCGCTGGGCTTCCTCGCCAGCTCGCAGTATCTCGGCTGGTTCCCGGTGAGCGGGCTGCACGACAAGTCGGCCGACGCGTTCGCGTTCCTGCCGAGCTGGTCGGATGTCGCCGGCGGCGCCGGCTTCCAGCGCGGCTATCTGCTCGACACGCTCTGGCACATCTGCCTTCCGGTGGCATGCCTCGTCTACGGCGGCTTCGCGATCCTCTCGAAGCAGACCCGCGCCGCGATGCTCGACAACTTCAGCGCCGACTACGTGCGCACGGCCAAGGCCAAGGGCGTGCCGCGCCGCGACGTGGTGCTGCGGCACGTCTTCCGCAACTCGCTCCTGCCGCTCATCACGCTCTTCGTGGGCCTCTTCCCGGCGACGCTGAGCGGTTCGGTGGTGATCGAGCGGATCTTCACGGTGCCGGGCATGGGAAGCCTCATCGTCGAGGCGATCAACCTCCGCGACCGCGAGATCATCCTCGCCAACACGCTCATCATCGCGGCGGTGAACCTGCTCGCGCTGCTCCTTGCCGACATCCTCTACGCGGTCGCGGATCCGCGGGTGACGTATGAGTAGCGCCTCCACCCATCCGACCGGTGGGCGTGGCGCTCCGGGATCCGCGGCGCCCGCGACGATCTCCGGCCTCGACGCGATGCGCGGGGTCGGCGCCGCGCCGGCCAAGGGCTTCTGGGCCGACGCCTGGACGCGCGTCGTCCGGCGGCGCACCGCCGTCGCGGGACTGGCTTGGATCTCGGTCGTCGCGTTCTTCGCGGTCTTCGCGCCGCTCATCGCCAACGGACATCCGCTCATCCTCCGCGAGACCAGCGCGGCGGGCGGAACGGTCCGCGTCACGTCGCCGCTTCTCGAGTGGCTCACGCCGACGGACTGGTCGCTGCTCGCCGGCGCGGCGCTGGCGCTTCCCCTGATGATCCTGCCGCTTCGCGCGACGCGTCCGCGACGGCTGATGCTTCTCGTCTTCGCCGCGCTCCAGGTCGGACTGACGCTCGCCATCGCGACGCTGCTGGGCGACGACGTCGCGCCGCGCGGTTCGTTCGCCGCGGCGCTCTCGCGCTGGGCCTGGCTCGTCGCGCCGGCGATCGTCCTCGTTCCCGCGGCGCTGCTCGGACCGACCGACGGGCGATGGCGGCGCGCCGGCGCGGCGCTGCTCGCCGCGGCCGTCGCCGCCGGTGCGCTCCGGTTCGGAAACCAGTCCGAGCTCGAGAACTTCGCGCGCTACGCCGAGCTCGAACGGAGCGGCGCGGCGACGGCGACCTACACGCTCATCCCGTGGTCGCCGACCCAGACCGACACCCTGCGGTACTTCTTGCCGCCGATGACGTCGCTCGGATCGGTCGATCCCGCGACCGCGGGGACTCCCGCGGGCCGGCGGCTCTTCATCCTCGGCACCGACACCAACGGCTTCGACGTGCTCAGCCAGCTCCTGCACGCATGTCGGCTCTCGATCTCCATCGGTCTCGTCTCCACGGGCATCGCGGTGCTCATCGGCGTGACCATCGGCGCGCTGATGGGGTATGTCGGCGGATGGCTCGACCTGGCGCTCTATCGCGTGGTCGAGATCTTCATGGCGATCCCGGTCCTCTTCCTGCTCATCGTCGCGGCGGCGGTGCTGCCGCGCAACACGTACGCCATGATGGCGATCATCGGGTGCGTCACGTGGACCGGCGCGGCGCGCTTCACGCGCGCCGAGTTCCTTCGGCTGCGCCACCAGGACTTCGCCGTGGCGGCGCAGGCGGTCGGACTTCCGCTGCGGTCGATCCTCTTCCGGCACCTCCTGCCCAACGGCGTCACGCCGGTGCTCGTGGACGCCTCGTTCGCCATCGCCGGCGCGATCCTGGTCGAGGCGACGCTGAGCTTCCTCGGCCTTGGTCCCGACCGGCAGGCGAGCTGGGGCAAGCTGCTCAGCAGCGCGACGACGAGCGCCGGCGCGTTCGTCTGGTGGCTGGCGATCTTCCCGGGGCTGGCGATCTTCCTCACGGTCCTCTCCTACAACCTGCTCGGCGAAGCGATGCGCGACGCGATCGATCCCAAGCTCCGGAAGGCGGCGCACTGATGGCGGGCATGCGGGCGGTGGCGACGGAATCGAAGGCGGGCGCCGCGGCGTCGATGGCCGGCCGTCCGCTGCTCGACGTCGCCGATCTCGCGGTTTCGTTCGACAACGCCCGAGGGCCGCGCGTGCAGGCCGTCGCGGGCGTCAACATGACCATCCACCCGCGACAGACGCTTGCGGTCGTGGGCGAGTCGGGCTGTGGGAAGTCCGTCACCGCGATGACGGCGATGCAGCTCATTCCTTCGCCGCCCGGACGGGTCGATCGGGGCACGATCGTCTTCGAGGGGCGCGATCTCCTCTCGCTGCGCGAGCAGGAGATGCTCTCGGTGCGCGGGAAGGAGATCGCGATGATCTTCCAGGAGCCGATGACGTCGCTCAACCCGGTCTACACGGTCGGCGACCAGATCGTCGAGGCGATCCTCCTTCACCAGAAGGTCGACGCCGGCGGCGCGCGGCAGATCGCGCTGGGGGCGATGGCCGACGTGGGCATTCCCGATCCGGAGAAGCGGATCGACGCGTATCCGCACCAGTTCTCCGGCGGCATGCGGCAGCGGATCATGATCGCGATGGCGCTCGCGTGCCAGCCCAAGCTGCTGCTCGCCGACGAGCCCACGACGGCGCTGGACGTCACGATCCAGGCGCAGATCCTCGAGCTGCTGGCGTCGCTTCAGCGCACACGTGGCATGGGCATGATGCTCATCACGCACAACCTCGGCGTCGTCGCCGAGAACGCCGATGTGATCTGCGTGATGTACGCCGGTCGCGTGGTCGAGTACGCGACCGTCTTCGATCTCTTTGACCATCCGCTTCATCCGTACACGCGCGGGCTCTTCAGCTCGATCCCCGGCGTGCGCGACGTGCGTCCGCGGCTCACCACCGTCGACGAGGTCGTGAACGATCCGCGCCAGTACACGCGACTGCCCGACCACGCGCGGGGCGTCGTTCCCTGGTGGCCGGCGATGCCGCCGCCGCCGGCGATGGCGACGAGCGGGGCTTCGGGCGACGGGCCCGCGGCGATCGGCGCCGATTCGATCCTGCACGAGGTTGCGCCAGGCCACTGGGTCGGCTGCTGGCGCACCGAGCACCTCGCGGCGCGCCCCGAGCGAAGGCCGGATCTGGCGTTTCGGCGGGGATGAACCGCGCATCGGCCCGGCTGACGCGCGAGGACCGGCCCGGTTCGCGCCCGTCTTCGGCACGTCGTCCGTGTCCTCTGCGCCGGCGACCGCGTCGCCGCGACCGCCACACCGAGCTCGCATCGCGCTCGTCGAAGCCGAATCCGTGTAACGCGTCGCGGGCGTGCGTCATCACAGGTGCCGTGCAGGACGCCTGCACCGTGACGAGGATCGGCCTTCGCCGGCAACTCGATCGACACCCGACCCAGCGCGTCTTCGAACGGCGTCCCGCGAGATGCCGGCTCGCTCGACCGGCGGGCGTGTCGTCGGGTGCATCGCAGCGCGAACCACGTCGATCGTCGCGACCAAACCCAGCAACACGCTCGAAAGGACCTCACATGACACGTCTCTCCAGCATCGTCCGCAGCGCCGCGTTCGCGGCGACGACCGCCGGCGCAATCACCGCCACGGTCGACGCCGCCCATCTCTACACCATCAACAACGACACGCAGCGCAACGGCATCGTCGCCCTGGCGCAGCAGCCGGATGGCACGCTCAAGGAGCTCGCCGGCTCGCCCTTCCCCGCGGGTGGCAAGGGCCTCTCCGGCGGCGACATCGACCAGCAGGGCGCGATCCGCGTCAGCAACGGCTTCGTCCTCGCGGTGAATCCGGGCAGCGACAGCATCGCCGTGCTCCGCATCGGCACGGATGGCGCGCTGGCGCCGGTCGATGGCTCGCCATTCGCCTCCGGCGGCAGCAATCCAGTCAGCCTCGCGACGCATGGCGATCTCGTCTACGTCGCCAATCAGGCCCCGGACTTCGCGAATCCCAAGGCCGCGCCGAACATCACCGGCTTCCGCATGGACAAGGACGGCAGGCTTGCTCCGATCCCCGGTTCGACGATCACGTTCCCGGCGGGCGCCGGGCCGGCGCAGGTCGAGTTCAATCCGGGCGGACAGACGCTTGTCGCGACCGCCGGCTTCCAGGCCGCCGCCACGAGCGCGGTGCACAGCTACAAGGTCATGGACGACGGCACGCTGAAGGAGGGCGCCGGCTCGCCGGCGCGCACCGGCGAGGCGTCCGGCGTGGTCGGCTTCTCATGGAGCAACGATGGCGGTGGCGTCTACGTCTCCGACTTCCGCGGCAGCGCGGTGAGCCTCTTCGATGTCGGGCAGGAGAGCGGCGCGATCAAGCTCGTCGGCAAGCCCGTCGGCACCGAGCAGGGCGCCGCGTGCTGGACGGCCCTCTCCGCCGACGGCCGGACGCTCTACGTCGTGAACTTCGTCTCGAACTCCGTCAGCACGTTCGATGTGGGGGCCGGAGGCCGGCTCACCCTGCTCGGTTCCGCACCTCGACGCGGTGTCGGCAGTCCGGACACCAAGGACCTGATCGTCTCCGCCGACGGCAAGTTCGTGTACGCCCTCGGCTCTGGCACCAGGCAGATCGCGATCCTCAAGGTCAACGCGGACCGCACGCTGACCGAGCTGCCCGAGGGCATCTCGCCGATGCAACTCACCACCGGCCAGAACTATCTCGGGCTGGCAATGCATTGAGATGAATGGGCGCGCAAGGTGCCGTCAATCATCTTCCCGGGCGAGAGGTCGAGCGCGTCTCGACCTCTTCTCGTTCGTTGGTCGATGGCACGAAGTCGAAGCCGTGGTCCTTCGTCGAAACGACTTCTACGCGCACGGCCCCCACGACCCCAGCAACAGGCCGAGGTCGGCACCGTCGACGTTGCCGTCGTGGTTCAGGTCGGCGGCGCATGCGAGGTGCAGGGTCCCCACGCCGAGGAGGAGACCGAGGTCGGCGCCGTCGACATATCCGTCGCCGTTGAGGTCGCCCAGGCAGCACGCGGCCGGGCCCACGGTGAGCGATGCGGGATCGCTTGCTTCGCTTCCGCACGCGTTGGAGACGACGCAACGGACGTGGAACGTTCCCGTGCAGCCGAGCACGCCGACGAGCACCGTCGGCGAGTTGATCGGTGCCGCGTAGGCGAACCCGCCGCACGGAATCGGACCGGGATCGTTGCCCATGCCCTGCCACACGTTGGGCTGGGTCTCGATCTGCCACTGGTACATGAGCGGATCCGAGCCGTCCGCCGTGACATAGAAGGACCCGCTGTTCGAGCCGCACGCGGCGGCGTCGTAGGGCTGGGTCGTGATGTTCGGCCGCGTGCATGGATCGCCGGGCGACGGCGCAGCGAAGGCGTTCAGCGCGCAGCATGCGGCGGCGGCGCAGGGAAGGGAACGACACATGGGTTCCTCCGGTGCATGAGGTGTGTGCGTGGTGCCATGTTCTTGCGGTTGGCGTATGCCATCCGCGCACCATGCGTGGGAACGACAGGCATTCTCCCATCCGCCTCAAGGGCGTCACCATTGGAATCCGGGATTCCCGCGGGATGCCGTCGGTGCCGAGATCCCGCATCGCCCGCCGACCCCTGACGGCGTCCGAACAACCACGCAGGCGAGCTCGCAGCGCGCATGTCGCACGGCGCTCGGGGCGGCCCCCGGCCGAACTGCATCGGGCGTTCCGATTCGTGCGAAGAATCGTCCGCGTGCAGGCCGGGGGGGCGCGCAGGAGCTTCCCATGCCGCTCATCGACGTCGGTGCGAAGGCCCCGGTCTTCAAGCTCGCGGATTCCCTTGGAGAAGTGCATCACCTCAAGGACTATCTCGGCCGTCCCGTGGTGCTCTGCTTCTACCCCAAGGACGACACGCCGACATGCGCAGATCAGGCGTGCGCCCTTCGCGACGCGATGCCGCGGTTCGAGTCGACGACCGCGGCCGTGCTCGGTGTCAGTCCCGACGGGCCCGAATCACACGAGCGCTTCGCCAGGAAGTTCCGGATCCCGTTTCCCCTCCTCTGCGATGTCGCCTCGCGCGACGGCGTGCCCAGGATCGCCGATCGCTACGGTGCGTGGCGGATGAAGTCGATGTACGGCAGGGAGTACATGGGCGTGGTGCGGACGACGTACCTCATCGATGAAGGGGGGCGCGTCGCGCGGCGCTGGGACAACGTGCGCGTTGCCGGTCACGTCGACGAGGTGCTCGACGCCGTGCACGCGCTTCGCCGCGGCGCGCCGATGATGGCCTCGATGACCAACAGGTAAGGGATGACGGAGCGACGCGCCGCTGGGAGCCCCGCCCGTGACGATCATCGCGACGGGCATCGGACGAACCCCCGCGTGTCGGCGGCGCGACCGATCGGGCGCGATCCGAACTCCGGCGACTCGCTGCGATACGATCGCTCCATGCCCGAGCCGCCGTGCGTCTCCGTCCGATTCCAGCGGCTCTCGCCGAACGCCCAGATTCCGCGATACCAGTCCGCGCATGCGGCCGGCATGGATCTTCACGCCGCGATCGACGCGTCGATCGCGATCGCGCCGCGGGCCATCGCCATAATCCCGCTCGGCTTCGCGATGGCCGTGCCTCCCGGATATGAAGCGCAGGTTCGCCCGCGCAGCGGCCTGGGCAGCCGTCATGGCATCACGCTGCCCAACGCACCGGGAACGATCGACGCCGACTATCGCGGCGAGGTGCAGGTTCCGCTGATCAATCTCGGCGAGCGAGCGTTCACCGTCGAACCAGGCATGCGGATCGCCCAGATGATCATCGCCCCCGTCGTCCGTGCCGAGATCGCCGAGGTCGCGGAGCTCGACCCGACCCCCAGAGGCGCCAGCGGCTTTGGAAGCACGGGGATGTAGGGGGGGGTGGTTACTGGTTATTGGTTATTGGTTTCTGGTTACTGGTTACTGGTTACTGGGTCTTGGATACGGCGTCCTTTCTGTCCTGCAATGTCTCACAGGGTCCTTGTCATCGCCCCGCACCCCGACGACGCCGAGCTTGGCATGGGCGGCACCATCGCCAAGCTGGTTTCGCAGGGGCACGACGTGCTGATCGCCGACATGACCGACGGCGAGCCGACACCCAACGGTTCGCCGCAGATCCGGGCGCGGGAGACCGCCGCGGCGACGGCGATCCTCGGCGTGAAGCGAACGAACCTCGGGCTTCGCAACCGCTTCGTCGAGCACACGATCGCGGCGCGCCATGCCGTCGCGGGCGTGATGCGCACGCATCGCGCCTCGATCGTCTTCGCTCCATTCTTCGAGGACGCCCACCCGGACCACGTCGCGACGACGCGCATCGCCGAGGACGCCCGCTTCGACGCGAAGCTCACCAAGATCGACCTTCCGGGCAAGCCGATCTACCCCAAGTGGTTCTTCTACTACTACGCGACGCACCTGCGCTGGGTGGCCAACCCGAGCTTCCTGATCGACATCACCGGCTTCGAGCCGCGGAAGCGGGAGTCGGTCCTGGCCTATGAAAGCCAGTTCGTGGTCAACGAGCGCAACCGCCGCGTGGTCGAGTGGCTCGAGGCGTCGCAGCGCTATTTCGGCAGCCGCATCGGCACCGAGGCCGCGGAGCCCTTCTTCACCAAGGAACCCATCGGCCTCGCCGGGCTCGACGCGCTCGCGTGAAGGGCAGGTCGGCCTGCATGCGTCCTGGGAGGAGTGTGGTCTCCGGGCGGACTTCGCCTACTTCCGTCCCTCCGGATCGCTTCCATCCCAGCCGCGCAGCGTCGGCGCCGGGCCGCGCCACTCGCCGAGGTCGCGCAGCATGCGATCGACGGCGGCGTCGATGGCGGCGCGGAGCGTGGCGCGGCGCGGATCGCCCGCGGGCGCGGCGAGCCAGGCGCGCGCGGAGAGGCCGAGTCGATCGAACATCGGCCCCGCGTCGCGCGGCCACGCATCCGAGGTGGGCGTCTCGGCGAGTCCCGAGAGCGCCGCGAGCGAGCCGCGCGGCGCGGCGTCGAGCGCGGGACCGACGCGATCGGCGCAGACCACCGCCAGTCGCGGCAGGGCGAGTCGACGCTCGAGCGACCGCAGATCGTCGTCCTTGGGACCACCTGCCGCGATCGTCGCGACGAGCCCCCGCAACGCATCCTCGGCGTCCCGCGCACACTCGGCGACCGCGCGGATCGGCACGCTCCAGCCGGGCCAGCGTTCGAGCGCCGCGCCGATCGATGCCCGCCGCGCGGCGTTCAACTGCGTGTCGAGCCCCTCGATTGCATCGTGGGCATCGAGCGTGTCGACCGAGTCGACTGAGTCAATCGCGTCAATCGCGTCAATCATGCGCATCACGCGCGCCAGCGCCAGCATGCGGGTGACGGCCGCGCCGCCACCATCGCCGCGCGACCATGACTCGGTCCATGCACTGCGAGCGCGGTCGATGGCATCGATCAACGTGGCGGACGGTTCACCGATGGCGCCGCGCCCCGGCCCGTCCGTTGGCACCGCTGGCGGACCGCCGAGCCGAGCGTTGAGGGCGCCGCTGCGCAGGCGATCCTCGGCGGGCAGGGCCGTGAACATCTCGGCCTGTCGCTCGAGCTGCGCGACGGCCTGCGCCGCGTCGGGGCGACGATTGGGATCGACGAGCCAGCGCACGAGCTTCATGATCTGACGCTTCACGCCGTCGGCGCTGGCCGGCGACGCGGCCGAGAGGCGGGCCGTCCATGCGGGAATCTGGCCGATCCGCCGCAGGTCGTCGACCAGTTGCCGATGCTCGCGCAGCAGCGAGACGAGATCGGGATCGGCGTCGATTCCCATCGATTCCGCGAGCCGGCTCAGCGAGGCGAGGAGAGACGCCTCGGTCTGCCGGTACTGCACCAGCAGTGCGCGGCGAGCCTCGACGAAGCCGGCCCTGGGCCTTCACCTCGAGGCGGCTGTTCGGCGATGCAGCCGAGGGCGGCGACGATGGCCCGCTTCGCGAGGCGCGACGGCGGCGTCGCGGTCGGCGCGACCTGTTCGTCGAGCTTGTCGAGGAGTCCGGCGAGCGGCGCGAGCAGCCGCGCCTGCTCGCCCAGCGCCGGCCGCAACGCCGTGGTGGCGGCAAGCACGCGAGCGCTCTCGGCGGCCTCGCCGGCGCGCAGCGCGGCCTCGCCGACGGTGGCGTCGTCGGCGAGCCCGGTCGCGATGTGCGCGATGCGATCGTCGATCCGCGAGCGGCTGGTCGTCGTTGGTACTCGGCGGCCGCCGCAGCCTCGGCGAGGTCGAGGAGGCCCGATGCGGCGGCCCGCCGCTGGTCGTTGCGGCGAAGCCGCGCATCGTCGGCGTCCGCGTCGCCTGCGGTCTGCGCGACAGGTGCGCGGTGCCACCGACCGCGCCGCCCGGCTGCGTCGCGGGCGGCGCGATCACCCGCATCGTGGCCGCCCGAGCCGAGTCGGAGAGCGCCGCACGTCGAGTCCGCGGCCGGTCCCGCATCGCCTCGACGCTTGGCAGGGCGATCACCACGAACGCCGTCCCGGTCGCGGCGGATGCGCCCGCCGGTGGCCGAGCCGCCCGCGTTCGACGGGCCGACGATCGGCCACGGATTCACCGGTGTCGTGTCGAGGATGATGGCGGCTGCGCGCTCGAGGCGGACGGACGGCGTGGGCGGTCGCGGTGCGCAGGACGTCGGCGTCGCCGGTCGCGCTGATCGCGGCCCGGCGCGCGGCTCGCTCGCGAAGCCGCGGAGGAGCGCGCCGACCGGCGCGCAGGCCGCGTCGTCTCGGGCGGGGGCGGCGCGCAGCGTCGCGTCGATCGGCTCCCGTGCATCGGCGAGCCGGAAGCCCAACGCGGCGGCGGTCGCTGCAAGCGAATCTCGGTCGCGTGGATCCACGGAGCGCCGCTCCGCGCCGCGGCGCGCCGTGCTCGCGGCGCCATCCGGCGCTCGCGGCGCTCGCCCGACGATCGCACCGACGCGGCAGCGCCTGCGCGATCTCCCGCGTCGCGATGAAGGCATCCACGACATCGAGCTTCGCGCCCGTCGCGGCACGCGCGAGCCGAAGCCGCGGGCTCGAGATCGATCGCGGCGAGCGTCGCGTCGGCCGGGTGCGGCGATCCGACGGGCGGGAACCGGGCCATGGGCGCGAGATCAGCCGACGGAGGCGCGCAGGCGTCGCCCGGCGCCCCGGCGGCCACCATCGCCACCGTCGCGAGGACAAAGCAAGTCGATCCTCTCGCGAGCGGGCTCACGCGTCCCTCCGTCGCTCCATCCATCCGTTCATCGAACGCCCCTCCCCGTACCGACATCCGGATCGCTCGCCGCACGCGGCGCGCCTCCGTCGTGCCGCGCGCAGGCCGGCGCGGCGGCGTCGGCGCCGGGTACTCCACCCACATCAGGCAGAGTCCCTCGGGCGGCAGCGTGTCACTGGATGCACGCGGTTGCGCGCGCGAGGATCGGGGGATGTCGGCCGGATCGATCCGGCCACGCCCGACCTCCACGAGCGTTCCCGCGATGATGCGGACCATGTTGTACAGGAAGCCCGTCCCGGCGACCTCGACGCGCAGCGCGTGCGGACCTTCCTCGACGACGTCGCAGCGCAGCACGCGGCGCACGGTCGACTCGCGGCCGTGGCGCGAATGGGCGAAGCTGGCGAAGTCGTGTTCGCCGACGAGGTGGGTCGCGGCCAGCGCCATCCGCGCGGCGTCGAGGCGATGCCAGCAGCGGTAGACGTAGCGCCGCTCGAAGAGGGAGGGCCAGTGGTCGGGCGGCGGACCGTGCACGATGCGATAGCGGTAGCCCTTCGCGGTCGCGTCGGAGATCGGATCGAAATTGTCGTCGACGATCGTGGCCCGCGTGACCTGCACGTCCGGCGGCAGCGCCGACGTGATCGCCATCGGCAGGCGCTCCAGCGGGATCTCGCGCGAGCTCGTGAACGCGGCGACCTGGCCGAGGGCATGCACGCCCGCGTCGGTGCGCGACGCGCCACCGACCTCGACCGGTTCGCGCACGACCGAGCGCACCGCCTGCTCGAGCACGCCCTGCACGGTGCGCAGCGACGCGCCGCCCGGCGGAAACTGCTTCTGCCAGCCGTGGAAGTCGGTGCCGTCGTAGGCGAGCGTGAGCGCGTAGCGGGGCAAGGTCCGGTCGCCGGGATGGGGGTCGTCGAACGGGCCGGTGGTCGAGGCGCGGCCGCCGAACGGGTCAGTTTCCGAAGAGGTCGCGCATCGCCAGCATCCCCTTCTGGTCGAAGTAGGTCAGCGCGTCGTCGACGCTCCTGAAGATCTTCGTCGCGGTCTCCGTGATGAACGGCGAGGGGTTCTTGCGCGGCTTCCAGACGACGTAGACCTCCTTGGTGTGCTCGAACGCGTGCTGGAGCTCGCGCTCGACGCCGCTGGAGAGGCCGGGCGTGCCGTTGGGAAGCTCGGGGATCAGCGAGCAGATCATGTCCGACTGGTCGATCAGCTTGAAGTCTCGCATGTAGATCTGGCCGTCGATGTCGCCGGCGATGTCGAGCACCTCGCGCACGGAGACGCGCAGCGGCTCGGCGCCCCCGGTCGCCTCGGACCTGCCGCCGAAGCTGTGCGGCGCGACCTCGACCCAGTCCTGGGAGTTGCGCGCCGCCTCGAGGGCGCGGTCGAGCAGGAGCTTCTCGTCGACGTCGCCCGGATCGAAGGCGATGAAGTGGGTCGCCAGCGCGGCGCGGAACTGGTCGATCTCGGCGAGGACGTCGGGCAGGTCGACGACGTGGCTCATCGGGAAGCTCGGGTAGACCTTGCGGATGTCCGGTCGCGTCACGAGTCGCACGCACGTCTCGATCGTGTCGTGCTGGCGGCCGCGGCTGAGGATGTAGAAGTTGTTCTGGCAGCCCATCGCCTGGGCCATGAGCTCCGTCGCGAGGATCTCCTCCTCGCGCCACACCATGCAGTCCTTCAGCGTCGCGTCGATGATGTGGTCGCGGTGCAGCCGCTGGTGAACGATCTCGACGTTGTCGACGAGACAGATGAACATGTTCGGCTCGAGCTTGCGGAGCTGGTCGAAGTCGAAGGCGCTGAAGAGGCCGTGGCGCCAGCGGAACGTCGCGTGGGTGTTGACGATCAGGTTGGGATGGTCCGCGGCGGGCGACGTGGCGGCGATGATGTCCTTGAACGCCGCCCGTCGCAGCGAGCTGAGCCGGGAGAGGGGCAGGTCGAGGATGTGCCCGGGACGCACGTCGAGCGCCTCCGCGTACATGAGGTCGCCGACGTGGAACATCTCCAGCCGTCCGCCGCGCTGACCGGCGAGGTCGGCGACGCCCTTGAGGTACGGCTTCTTGTCGACGCCGATCTGGCCGGTCACGATTGCGCGCATGGACGGGAGGATACCCGTTGCGTTGAATCGACCCAGCAGGCCCACGCCGGCGTGCAGCGCGGCGGCGCGGAGCGCCGTCTCCTCCGTGGCGAGCTCCACGCCATCGCGAGGGAGCAATCGAGCACGAAGTCGCCCGCCGGTCAGTGACTGGTTGACTTCAGGCCGTCCCCGGTCACCCGCGCCAACACGAACGTCAGATCGTCGCGAACGGGCTCGTCGCCACGGAAGGCGCGCACCGCGCCGACGAGGGCGTCGCGCACGCCCGTGAGGGGTTGGCTGGCGTTCGCGTGGAGCACCTGGACGAGCCGATGGTCGCCGAAGAGCTCGCCCGAGGGCGCCGCCGTCTCCTTGATCCCGTCCGTGCCGATGAAGACGAGCGATCCCGGCGGCACGTCGTCGAGGCTGTACTCGAAGTAGACGACGCCGGCATCGATGCCCAGCGGCATGTCGCCACCGGCGAGCGTCCTGACGTCGCCTTCGGGCGGCACGAGCAGCCCCGCCTCGTGGCCCGCGTTCGCCCATCGGATGCGGCGCCGTCCCGGCTCGAGCATGAGCAGGAACATCGTCATGAAGCGACCGTGTCCGCGGCTCTGGAGCAGGACGCTGCTGACGCGCAGCAGCATCGCCCCGAGCGATTCGGTGCGCCGCGCCTCGGAGCGCAGCGAGGCGCGGGCCGTCGCCATGAGCAGCGCCGACGCGACCCCGTGGCCCATCACGTCGCCGACCGCCACGAGCACGGCGTCCTTGCCCGGGATCTCCAGATAGTCGAACGAGTCGCCACCCGCGGAGTCGGCGTAGTCGATGTGGCAGAGCAGCTCGATCCCCGGACGGGTGAACGTCCGGTCGGGAAGCATCGCCTGCTGCACCTGTCGCGCCAGATGCATCGACTGCTGGAGCGCCATGCGCTCCTTGAGCGCGGCGCCCATGTGGTTGAGGTCGGCCGAGAGCGCCTCGAGCTCGCGCGCGGCGCGCAGGTCCAGCCGCGCCGAGAAGTCGCCTTCGCTGAGGCGGCGAACGTGCCGCTGGAGCGACTGCACCGGCGTGCTCACGCGCCGGCCCAGCCAGAGCAGTCCGCCGACCGCCGACGCCAGCGCGACGGCGCTCAGCCCGATCATCCACAGCTCGGAACGGCGCGCCTCGCGCAGCACCGCGCGCTCGGCGAGCGTTGCGACGACGATCCACGTCTGTCCGTTGCCCAGCGGAAGCGGGCTGAAGGCGGCCAGGTGCGGTTCACCGTCGAGCTCGACCGCGGCGACGATCTCGTCGGCCGGCAATCCCCGGCGCAGGATCGCGTCGAGCGCGGGCGCGATGCGGCGGCGCTCGCCGCGTTCGTCGGTCGCCGGGCCGGCCGACGCGGCCACGAGCAGCGTCGGGTCGGCCACGAGCAGTTCCCCTCCGGCGGCGAACGCCGTCTCGCGCAGGAAGCGGTCGAGCGTGTCGAACGTCACGTCCACGCTCAGCACGCCGAGCAGCGCGCCATCGGCGTCGCGAACGGCCCGGACGTGGCTGGTGCCGAGATCGAAGCCGGGAACCCCGCGGCGCACGAACGAATAGGGCTCGATCCAGCGCGGCGAGGTGGCGTCGATCCCGGCGCGGTACCAGGGACGCTCGCGCGGATCGAAGGGATAGCTGCGGATCGGCGCGTCGTCGACCTCGGCGGGCCCCTCGGCCGGCCGCGATGCGCCGGCCTCGGCCTCGGTGCGCCCGGCGCGGCTCCCCTCGCGGCGCGCCGCGCCCGTCGCGCCGATGCGCCGCTCGACGGCCACTCCGTCGCGCACCAGCAGCAGGACCAATCCGTCGGGATCGTGGATGGCGCCGACCGCCGATCCATCGGGTCGCGCGAAGACCCAGACGGAGACCGCGGGGAACGCCTCCAGCTCCGCGGCGAGCAGGCGTCCCCGAACCGAGGGATCGTCGACCGGGAAGAGATGGTCCGTCAGCAGCGACGCGGTCGACGCGCTCAGCCGCTCGGCCTGGCCGAGCAGCATGGTCAGCTCCGACCGGACGCGCATCGACGCGTACTCGAGCGTCCGGCGCCCGCGCCGCTCGGCGGCGGCGCGACCGGTGATGCCGGCGAGCGCCACCAGCACGATCGTGATCGCGACCACGGGGGCGATCATCGTCGTCGCGACGACCCGTCGAATGGATGGTGCGCGTCGCGGAGCCATCGAAGAGGCGACGCTAGCGGCGCGCCAGGAGGGTGTCTACCGGCCGAGGCGCTCCGGTCACGTGCTCGCGGCGGACTCGAGGTCGAAGACCTCGCGCATCGCCGACCACCACGCGCCGTCGGCGGGATCCGCGGCCGGAACGCGCCGCTGGTAGGTCCGCATGAGCTGGTCCCAGGCGTGCGTGCGGGGATCGGTGGCGTACCGCCCGTAGTCGCGGACGGGGTCGAAGTCGTCCTCGGCCTCGACGTACATGAAGAGACGGTTTCCGTGGAGGAAGATGCGGAGCCGCCGGATGCCGATGTCGCGCAGCCCTTGGACGACCTCGGGCCAGACGGCGGCATGGTGGGCGATGTATTCGGCGATGCGTTCCGGATCGTCGACGAGCTCGAGCGTCTGGGCGAAGTGTCGCATGGGAGTCGGTGGCGGGGTTGGCGGTGCGGGTTCCTGATCGAGAGCGAGATCGGCGGGCTGGCCGGCGGACGAGTCGCGCGGCGGGGTGTCGCCGGCCGACACCGCCATTGCACACGCGATCGCCAGCCACTACAACGCGCACATGTTCCCGCGTCGATCGTTTCTCGCCACCGTCGTCGCCAGCTCCATCCTTGCCATCTGCGGCGCGGGCGGCTGTTCGGAGCAGCCTGCGTCGAAGTCCGCCGCACCGAGCGCCGCCAATGCGCCCGGGAAGGGAACCGGCAGCGCCACGCAGCCCGCGGGCGCCGCCAGCGCCGCGGGCGCCGCGGATGTGCTCCGCATCGGCGTGATTCCCAAGGGGACGATCCACGAGTTCTGGCGCTCGGTCGAGGCGGGCGCGAAGGACGCGGGCAAGGAGCTGGGCGTCGAGATCCTCTGGGACGGGCCGCGGGTCGAGACGGCGCACGACGAGCAGCGCCGGATCCTCGAGAACATGCTCGGGCGCGGCGCGAAGGGGATCGTCATCGCGCCGACCGACCGAACGGCGCTCCGCCGGCCCGTCGAGAGCGCCGTGCAGGGCGGCGTGCCCGTCGTGGTCTTCGACAGCAACCTCGACGGCGATGCCTATGTGAGCTTCGTGGCGACGGACAATCGCAAGGGCGGCGCGCTCGCCGCGGAGGCCGTGCTCAAGGCGACCGAGGGCACGCCGCGGCGCATGCTGCTGTTGCGCTACACGGAGGGCTCGGGGAGCACGCGGCTGCGCGAGGCGGGCTTCGAGGACGCCGTGAAGGCCGCGGGCGGCACGGTCGTCGAGAGCCAGTTCACCGACGGCACGACCGAGGGCGCGCTCACCACCGCGACGAACATGCTCGAGCGCCACGTGAAGGACGGGAAGCTCGAGATCGACGGCATCTTCGCGTGCAACCAGCCGACCTCCATCGGCATGATGCGCGCCCTGGACCGGCTCGCGAAGCAGGGCGTGGTCGCGGAACCGAAGTTCGTCGGCTTCGACGCCTCGGACGAGCTCGCCAAGGGCGTCCGCTCCGGTGCGCTGGAGGGCCTCGTCCTCCAGGATCCCTATCGAATGGGACGCCTCGCGGTGACGACGATGGTGAAGCACCTGCGCGGCGAGCCGGTGGAGCGCAACGTCGACACCGGTGTCACGCTGGTGACCCGCGACAATCTCGGCGACGCCGCCATCCGCACGCTGCTCGGGCTCAAGGACTGACGTGGCCGAGGGGCGGCGCAACACGTCTGTCGGCGCGACGGCGAAGGCGCCGGCGCTCTCCATGGTCGCCGTCCGCAAGCGCTACGGGGCGACCGTGGCGCTCGACGGGGTCGAGCTGGCGGTGCGCGAGGGCGAGGTGCACGCGCTGCTGGGCGAGAACGGCGCGGGCAAGAGCACGCTCATGAAGGTCCTCGCCGGCGTCGTCGCGCCGGACGCTGGAACGATGTCGCTCTTCGGCTCGACCTCCGCGCCGCGCGGACCGCACGCGGCGCGCCGCGCGGGCGTGGCGATGATCCATCAGGAGCTGGCGCTCGCGCCGCACTTGACGGTCGCGGAGAACATCCTGCTCGGCGACGAGCCGCGCCCGGCTGGGTCTGGTGCGGCGCGCCCCGCATGCCGCCCGGCGCTACCCGGCGACGCTGGCCGAGATCGGACGTGCGGACATCGACGTCGACCTCCGCGCCGGGAGCGGCTCGGGGTCGCGGGCAGCAGCTTCGTCGAGATCGCCCGCGCCTCGCCGTCGGCTGCCGCGTGCTGATCCTCGACGAACCGACGAGCTCGCTGGCGCGTCCGGACGTGCAGCGGCTCTTTGCGCTCGTCCGCCGCCTGCGCGGCGCTGGCTGCGCCATCGTCTACATCTCGCACTTCCTCGAGGAGGTGCAGGAGATCGCCGACGTCTTCACCGTCCTGCGAGACGGTCGCACGGTGGGGGGTGGAGCGGTGCCGGCGACGTCGCCGAAGGCCATGGCGTCGCTCATGGTCGGCCGGACGATCGACGAGCTCTTCCCGCGCAGCCCGCGCACGCCGGGCGAGGTGGTCGTCGAGATCGACCGCCTCTCCGGACGCGTCCTTCCGCGCGAGGCGACGCTCTCGCTCCGCCGCGGCGAGGTCGTCGGCATCGCCGGCCTGGTCGGCGCGGGGCGGACGGAGCTGCTGCGCGCTCTCTTCGGCCTCGACGTCGTGCGAGCCGGGCGCGTGCGCGTCGCGACCTTCTCGTCGCATCGCGCGGCCCGCCGCGCCGCGGGAGGGGCGTTCGTCGCGACGGCTTCCGCGACCGACGTCCCGGCGGCGCTTGGCGGGTCTACCAGCGCCACGCCGCGCTCGCGCTGGCGCGGCGGCATGGGATTCGTCCCGGAGGATCGCAAGCGCGACGGGCTGATGCTCGGTCGATCGATCGCCGAGAACATCGCCATCACGCGGCTCCGAGCGATCGCCTCGCCGAGATCGATCGCCGCGGCGAGCCGGCCGTGGATCGAACGGCTGGGCATCCGCTGCGCCGGTCCGGATCAGCGTGTCGCGGCGCTCTCCGGCGGCAACCAGCAGAAGGTCGTGATGGCGCGCCTGCTTCGGCATGGCTGCGACATCCTGCTCCTCGACGAACCGACGCGCGGCGTCGACGTCGGCGCGAAGGCGACCATCCACCGCATCGTCGACGAGGCCGCCACCGGCGCCGACGGTCGCCCGCCGTGCGCGGTCCTGCTGGCCAGCAGCTCGCTGCCCGAGCTGCTCGGTGTCTGCGACCGCATCGCGGTGATGTGCCGCGGTTCGCTCGGCCCCGCCCGGCGAGTCGCCGAGTGGGACGAACACCGATTGATGCGCGCGGCGACCGGCGTCGCGGACGCCGGGGATGGCGCGGAGTCCGCTGGGCGCGGAGCGCACGAAGGGGGTCGATCGTGACGAGTGAACGCGAGTCGGCGCCGGCGAATGCCGCCGCGAGCGCGGTCGCCGCGGCGCTGCCCCTTCGCCGCGGCGGACCATGGACGACGCTCCTGCATGGCTCGACCCGCGTCCTCGCGCTGGCGGCCGTCTTTGCGCTCTTCGCCCTGCTCGTCCCGGAGTGGCGGTTTCTCCACCTCCGCAACATCGAGAACATCCTGGTGCAGAGCACGGTCGTCGCGACCGCCGCGATCGGCGCCACCCTGGTGATCCTCGCCGGAGGGCTCGACCTCTCGGTCGGTTCCACGTTGGCGCTCTCGGTCGTGGTCGTCGCCACGACGCTCAGGCGGCTCGCCGACGGTGGGAGCGTCGCGCCGATGGACGCGCTGCTTGCGGCCGGCGCGGGCGTCGTCGCCGGCGGTTGTGTCGGCGCTGTGAACGGCACGCTCGTCGCCGGCCTGCGCGTCGGACCGTTCATCGTGACGCTGGGCACGATGCAGATGGTGCGCGGGCTGGCCAAGGGTGTCGCCGGCAGCAGCAGCGTCTACGCGCCGGAGACGTGGCTCAACGGGCTCCTCGAGTCGGTGCGCGGCCATGAACGCGGATGGATGCTGATTCCGCCGGGAGTCTGGCTCATGGTCGCGCTGGCGATCGTCGCCGCGGCGCTCGTGCGATACACCGTCCTCGGTCGCCATCTCGTCGCCGTCGGCAGCAGCGAGGAAACCGCACGGCTCTGCGGCGTGCGCGTCCGCGGCGTGACGCTCGCCGTCTACGTGCTCGCGGGACTCTTCGCGGGCGTCGCGGGCGTGCTTCAGTACAGCTACATCGGTCTCGGCGACCCGACGACCGCGGTCGGACTCGAGCTCTACGCGATCGCCGCGGTGGTGATCGGTGGCGGCTCGTTGCGCGGCGGCGAAGGGAGCGTCTTCGGGACGATCGCAGGAGCGCTCATCATCGGCGTCCTCGAGGCGGGCGGCGTGCAGATGGGTTGGCCGACGTGGCTCCAGGAGGTGATGGCCGGGGCGATCATCGTGGGAGCGGTGGCCGTCGACCGCTGGCGCCGGTAGGCCGCGGAGGGCTGGATCAGCCGCGGAGGGCCGCGGAGCGGAGAGATCAGCCGCGGAGGGCCGCGGAGCGGAGAGATCAGCCGCGGAGGGCCGCGGAGTGGCGCGGAGAAGAGGGATGAGCCGCGGAGGGCCGCGGAGTGGCGCGGAGAAGAGGGATGAGCCGCGGAGGGCCGCGGAGAGGAGAGTTCAGCCGCGGAGGGCCGCGGAGAGGAGAGTTCAGCCGCGGAGGGCCGCGGGTAGACGCGGAGAAGAGGGATCAGCCGCGGAGGGCCGCGGAGAGGCGCGGAGCAGAGGGATGGGCCGCGGAAGGCCGCGGAGAAGGCTTGGACTGCTGAGTCATGCGTGTTCGCCGGGAATCATCGAGGGGCTTGCTCTTGCGAGTCGGTTCGCGCGATTGACGTTTGAAGTCCCGCTCTCGATCTCTCACGCTTGGCTCGAACCACCCGACTGCATCCATGTCCAGATGGGCTGGTTCTTCCTCGTCCATCGGTCGCTGACCCAATCTCCGTGTCTCTCCGCGGCCCTCCGCGGCTGATCCCGTCCTCCGCGACACTCCGCGGCTCGCGTCGCCGCGGCGACCGCGCACGACAATCTGAGCGCAACCGCAGCGCATCTGTCGTACGTTGATGCGATGTTCGCGCCGCCGGTGTGCGACGTCGATCCGCGAGGTCGACCCGCAGGTCGGCGCGCCACACCGATCCGCACCGCGTACCACCGGCGAACCGATGGCGACAGCAGGACATTCCAAGCAGGATGCGCCCGATCCGGCGTTCGCGAGTGCGTCGTGTCGATCGTCGTCGGCCGCCGCGCACGAGCGAGCCATGGATGCACCGGGCGCCGCGCCGTGCGTTCCGTCGCGTGCGTCGCGGAAGGCCGCTGCGGCCGTTCCTCCGTCCGGCTCGCCGCATGGTCGCCCGATCGTTCCCCAGTCCGCGTGCCAGCCCGCGTGCCAGTCCGCCTCCCAGCCCGTGTCTCAACCCATGGCGCATCGCGTATCACGTCGAGGCCTTCTCCAGGCCGGCGCAGCGCTTGGCGCAGGCTTGCTCGGCCGCAGCGTTCGTGCCAACGTCGGGCAGCGTGTCGCGACGGTGGCGGACGGCGCTCCGCGGCGTGCGCGAAGCGTGATCTTCTGCGTCTCCGATGGCATGTCGATCGGCACGCTGACAATCGCGGACATCGTGCGTCGCGAGCGGAGCGGCGCGCCGTGCTGGTGGTGCCGGCTCTGGTCCGATCCCGCCGCGCGCCGGGCGCTGGTGCGAACGGCGGCGGCGGACTCGCTCGTCACCGACTCCGCCGCCGGCGGTTCCGCGTGGGGCATTGGACGCAAGGTCAACAATGGCGCCATCAACGTCCTGCCCGAAGGCGGCTCGCCGACACCGATCCTGATCGAGGCGCGCGCGGCGGGGATGAAGACGGGCCTCGTCACGACGACGCGCGTCACCGACGCGACGCCGGCGAGCTTCGCCGCGAACGTCCCGAAGCGCACGATGGAACGGGAGATCGCCCGCCAGTACCTCGACCGCGGCATCGACGTCGTGCTGGGCGGCGGTTCACGCTTCTTCGATCCGGGCTGGCTGGATGCGCAGGACGAACGTGGGAGTGGGGCGAGTGGCCGGGGCGCCGCGGCGCTGCCCGACCTGGTCGTCGTGCGCCACGCCAGCGAGCTCGACGCGTCGCGCTCGCGTCCCGGTCGTTTGCTGGGGCTCTTCGCCGCGGACTCGATGCCGTACGAGATCGATCGCGGTGCAGGCGTTCCTTCCCTCGCGTCGATGACGACCACCGCGCTCAATCGGCTCGCCAGCGCCGCCGACGAGGCGGGCACGGGCTACGTGCTTCAGGTCGAGGGTGCGCGGGTCGACCATGCGGCGCACGGCAACGATGCCGCCGCGCTCATCGCCGACCAGCTCGCCTTCGACGACGCGGTCGGCATCGCGGTCGAGTTTGCGCGAGCGCGCGGCGACACGCTGGTCGTCGTGACGACGGACCACGGCAACGCGAATCCGGGGCTCACGCTCTATCGCACGTTCGCCAGCGACGGCATGCGGCGGCTGGCGGCGGCGAGGCACTCGTTCGAGTGGATCGAGCAGCGGCTGAAGGCCAAGCCCGCGGCGCCGGAGACGGATCCGCTCGACGAGGGCATGGACAAGGTCGTCGAGGCGCCCGACGAACCGGTCGACCCGGAGAGCAAGAGCAAGCCGCTCGCGCGACTCGTCGCCGAAGCCACGGGCGTCGAGCTCTCGGCCGACGATCTCGCCTGGATCAAGCGCTCGTACGTCGATCAGAAGCGCTGCGACGGCTTCGCCCCGGCCAACAAGCCCGAGGCCGTTCTCGGCGCGGTGATGGCCAACCACTACGGCGTGGCGTTCATGAGCACGAACCACACGGCCGACCTCGTCGAATGCGTGGCGTTCGGACCCGGAGCCGGGTTGCTCGAGCCGCTCGTCGACAACACCGACCTGCACGCGTTGATGCGCTCGGCGCTTGGGCTTGGCCGGTAGCGAACCGGTGAGACGCGTGTGCCTTGTCGAGGAACGGTGGGAGCGAGATTCGACACTTCGCACCGCGAAGTCCGCAGCCGCGCAGCGGCGAGGACAGAATCCCGGAGAGCGCGGATGACAGGTCGATCATCCGCCGGCGTGTCCCTTGTCCACGAACGGTGGGAGCGAGATTCGAACTCGCGAAGAGGACGAGCCCCTTACCGGTTTTCAAGACCGGCGCCTTCAACCACTCGGCCATCCCACCAGCGCGACGATCGTACGCGGCGGTGGAGCAGCGCCGTCTCTCGGCGGCGCGCACCGGCGGCGCCCGAGCCGGAAAACGCGGTCACTTCGCCTCGGCGAACTTGGCATCGATCATCGCGCCGAGCTCGCGCAGGCGCGTCGTGGCCTTCTCGTCGGTGGTGCGCGTCATGGCGAGGTCGATGCCCGTGCGGACGGCGGCGAGCTCGGCGGGGCGCAGGGTCGCCACGGATTCGCTCGTGAGCGCCGCGAGATAGCGATCGAGCGCATCGGGCGCGTCCGCGGGCGTCGGCGCGCTGGCCTCCTCTTTGGTCAACGTGCGGACGAAGACGACGCTGCCGGCGGTGAGCACGGGTTGGCTGTTGCTTGGGATCTGCTGAAGCGTCTGTGTCGCGCCGCTGGGAAGCACACGGACGCGAAACGACGGATTGCCACGCCTGAGAACGACCGCTTCGAAGGTCGGACGGCCCTTCTCGTCGTTCGGCGTGCCGTCCTGGGGCGAATCGGCGACTCCGGAGGCGGCCTTGAGCAGGTCCGATGTCGTGAGCGCGCCGCCGGTTGGAAGCTCGTACGGCCCCGGTTGCTTGATGTCGCCGAGCACGACCACGACGCGCGCCAAGGCGTCCGCGCGGCGCTCCGTTGGGCGCTGGGAATCGGCCGGCGGACCGGATGCTGGAGATGGCACCGCAGCGGGCGCGGCGGAGGTCGAACTCGCCGGTGAGGCCGCTCCAGTCGCGTCGCCCGGCGATGGGCTTGTCGCCGGTGGCACTTCGCCCATCGCCGCGAGGCGCAGGCGAATCGTCTCCAGCTCGCGCCGATAGCGCTCCAGCGTGGGCCCGTCGACGGTCGCCGCGGCGAGCGCCTTGGCGAGAATGCCGTACGTTTCGCGCAGCATGCTGGAGGCCATCGTCAGGACCACCTGATCGTCGAGGGGCGGCAGCGGCGACGGATACAGGACGCGCACCGTGGCGCGATCGGCGACCACGAGACGCAACCTCGGATTCGCGCCCGTGCCATACGGCCAGGATTCGGTCAAGGTCTCGTCCGTGCCATCGCCGCGCGGGCGGAGAACCTTGACGTTCACGACGGCGCCGTTGACATAGGAGCTGGGTCCCGGAATTCCGCCGCACGCGGCCAGCGTGTTCTCCAGAGGCTGTCCAGGGGCCTGCACCGGGCGTGGTCCCGATCTGATGTCGCCATCGACCCACGCGTATCTCGTCCGATCGAACTCCGGCGGACTCTTCCGATCCGTGGCCGAGGCATCGCCGGAACCTGCCGAGGAGGCGTCCACCTTCGCCTTGGCCCACGCAAGCGCCTTCGGTGCGCAACCGAGCACCCGCATGCGGTTGGCCACGCGCTCGCGCTCGCCGCTCAGCCGGTCGTGGATCTCGGCGCTGATCGATTCGTTGTTCAGCACGGTGTCGAGCACATTGATCACCGCAGTGAGCGAGTTGCCATCCATCGCGAGAATGTCGTCTTTCGAGAGCGGCGGCGGCGCCGTCGGCATCTCGATGCCGATGTCGATCGTGTCGAACGCCGCGATCTTCGGCTCTTCCGGAACCGGCCCGGCAGCCGGCCATCGCGCTGTCAGCACCTCATCCGTTCCGTCGCCGCGGGGACGTCGGATCGTCGCGGTTGCGATCATGTCCGGGACGTTCCGGTACGGCTCCGGCAGCGCGAGCCCCATGGACATCTGGAGGATGGTGTCGAGCGTGTTCAAGCCGCTCGCGGACGTTGCAAGAGGACCGGCTCGCCTCACGGCTCCGTTGATGGTGACAACGCTCCGCGAGCCGCGCCGCGCCGAGGAGGACTCGGAGTTCGGCGCCGCCGGCGCATTGCCGCCACCGGCGGCCCCGGCGGCGCCGGGAGGCGCATTGGCCGCATCGGCCGTCTTCGTGGGTTCGGCGGCGGGCGGCGACGTCCTCTTGGCAGCCTCGCGATCGCTCTGCAACGCCACGCGCAGCGCGTCCACCGCCTCGAGCGTCCGGACATTGGCGCGATGGGCGACGAAGCCTTGGATGCCAAGGCCGATCACCGCGAAGAGAAGCAGCACGGCGAGCAGGGCGTTCATTCGTTGAAGCATGATGCGTTCCTCGTGTGCGATGCGCCGGCAGGCGGCGCGGACGATTTCGGGGTCGCCGAAGCGATGGCGGGCGGCGGCGCGGGCGGCCTCGGGCTCGAGGCCCGCCTCGCGCTCCTCGCGTTCGAGCATGTGCAGGTGAAAGGCGAATTCGTCGCCGAGATCGGCCTCGAGCTCGTCCGGCGAGCGCGGATCGGTCGGGCCGAGCAGGCGACGAACGTGGCCGATGGCGGCGCTGGCCGCGGCGTTGATGGTCTCCGACGAGTCGCTGGTCACGTCATCGCTCCGGTGATGCCCGAGCGCGTCGAGGCACCGAGGACACGGTCGATCGCGCCCGAGAGCGTCTCCCACGCCACGGTGTCCGTCTTCAGCTTCGCGCGCCCGTCGCGCGTGAGCCGGTAGAACTTGGCCCGCCGGTTCGTCTCGGTGATCTGCCACTCGCTCTCGACGAAACCGCGCTTCTCCAGCCGATGCACGGCCGGGTAGAGCGTGCCTTCCTCGACCAGGATCACCTCGTCGCTCGTCTCTCGCAGGCGCTTGGCGATGCCATAGCCGTGGTTCGCGCCGGCGGCGAGCGTCCGGAGGATCAGCAGGTCGAGCGTGCCCTGGAGGATGGCGGCGCGTTCGTTCGGGGTCGGTGCCATGCACAAAGCATAGGACACCAATACATAGAATGTCAATGGGTATGATGGCCGGGGAATGGCGGGTGTCGGCATCCGAGCGACGGTCGCGGCTCGCTAGCCGCGCGACGTGCCGCACTCCGGGCAGCGCCGCGACACGCTTGCGCGCAGGTCGTAGCCGCATTCGACGCAGACGCTTCCCCACCCAAGCGGATGGAGCACGTTCCTTCCCACGGCGCGCTTCACGACGCGCCAGGTCACGATCCACGCCATCGTGCCGGCGAACGGCAGCAGGGTGGCCGCCAGGAGGCAGGCGAGCGGTCCGAGGAACTCGGTCGACAGCACGAACGACTCGACGATCGCGGTCGTGACGACGGCGGCGAGGAGCGCACAACGCACGACGCCACCCTCCTCGTGACGCGGAAAGACCGGCAGCAGGTCCGTCGCCGCGACATAGCCGAGCGTCGCCGCCATCGCCACGATGGCGCCGAAGAACGTCGTCGTGACGGGGTCGCGTCCTGGAACGAGGCCGCTCGCCGAGATGAGGGTGCGCACGAAGAGCGTGATCACCAAGGTCGTCGTGCCAAAGGCGAGGATCGTCAGGGAGCGGCGCGCTCGAAGCGCCGATGTCGGCGCTTGGCGCTCAGGTGCGCCGACTGGCGCGGTGGGCGGCGCGGGCGGCGGCGCGGGCGGTGGCGCGTGCGGCGATGCTGGGATGTCGTCGACCATGCGTCATCGAGGATTGGAGCGTTCCGTCGGTCCGCACTCGAGTGGATGGAGTGTACGACGTGGTCGATGCACGGAAGACAAAGCCACGCCAGCGAGGGACCGGCGCTCCGGTTCCGTGACCAATGACCAGTAACCAGTAACCAGTAACCAATGACCAACGACCAATGATCGATCGCGACCGCGCGGCGCTGGCTCCTCCGCCGCGCGGCGCCGCCGTCGCTCCGCGCGCCGGCGTGCCCGCGAAGATGCGGCTCCAGAATCACGGACGTCGCATGTCAGAACCGGACGCTCGACGTGTACAGAGATCCGGCGCCCGTGCGCGCCCGGATCGGTCATCGCGGGCGAGCCGCGCTGGCCGCCATCACCACTCGGCATCACTGGGGAGCCCCTCATGAATGGTCGCATGTCCTTCGGTTCGGCGTCGCTGGTTGCGGTGGCCATCGTGCTTGGCGTGGCTTCGAGCGGTTATGGGCAGTGTCCGCCATGCCTCGCCGATCTCGACGGTGACGGCGAAGTGGCCAGCGCCGATCTCGGGATCCTGCTCGGCGCCTGGGGTGGTTGCCGCGGCTGCCTGGCCGACCTGGACGGCAATGGCGGCGTCGACGGCGAGGACCTCGGGCTCATGCTCGCGCAGTGGGGGCCTTGCCCGCTCTCGGTCGATTCCGACCGCGACGGCGTTCCCGACTGCCTCGACAACTGCCCGATGCAGTTCAATCCGGATCAGGCCGACGACGACGGGGATGGCATCGGCGACGCGTGCGATTCCTGTCCGACCTTCTACAACCCGTGGCAGAACGACGCGGCGTCCGCGAACGCGCCGGAGGATTGCGGCCGCTGCGTTCCCGGTCCCGGCGACGACGTCGGCGACGACGATGGCGATGGCGTACCGAACTTCTGCGACAACTGCGTCAACGTGCCGAACTCCGATCAGGCCGATGCGGACTTCGACGGCATCGGCGACGCCTGCGACGCGTGTCCGCTCGCCTTCGATCCGTTCCCGCGCGACACGGACGGCGACGGCGTCGGCGATGCGTGCGACCTCGACGACGACAACGACGGCATCGACGATCTCGTCGACAACTGCCCGCTGATCCCGAACTCCGACCAGCTCGACAGCGATGGCGACGGGATCGGCGACGCGTGCGACAACTGTCCGTTCGTCGCCAATCCGGGCCAGGGCGACGAGGATCTCGACGGGGTCGGCGATGCGTGCGACGGCTGTCCGACTGTGAGCAACCCCCTCCAGGTCGACACCGATGGCGACGGCGTTCCCGATGCGTGCGACGACGATGACGACAACGACGGCGTGCCCGACGATCGCGACAACTGCGAGCTCGCGCCGAATCCCGATCAGCTCGACACGGACGGCAACGGCGTCGGCGACGCGTGCGAGACGTGCGCGTCATCCGGCCTGGCGGCCGAGCCGACCGAGGTTGCGCTGGGCAGCGAGACGGCCGGCGCTGGCGATCCGGCGTGCTATCGGGTGTATGTGCCGACCACCTACGGCGGCGCGCTGACGGTGGCGACGAGCGCCGGAGAGGTCACGGATCTCAAGGGGCCGGACGGCAAGGCGTACGAGAACAAGTCGAACGCGGGAACGGGCCGCCACGGCTACTACACCTTCACGATCAAGGGTGCCGCGAACTACGTCATCGAGACAACGTTCTCGGAGCAGCGCTCGCTGAAGCGCATGACCGACGACGACAAGACCAACGATGTCTGGAACGCCTGGTGGTGGCCGTACTGGGACAAGAAGGATCCCAACCAGTACGACGAGACGGTCGACTACGGCGCGGGCAACACCGACGGGCCGCTGAGGAAGTTCGACAAGTACACCGGGGCCGGCGAGGGCGCCGACTCGGCCCGGAAGCACCAGTTCAAGCACTTCCGGATCCCGGCCGACGAGATCGACACCTCCTACGCGGGACAGTGCGACGCCTCGTCGATCGCCGGATTCGAGCTGAAGAAGCCCGCAGCCGCGAAGACGCTTCAGGATCCCGACGGCGGAGACGTGAAGTTCGCCGTCGAGGATCGCGTGGCGATGAGCGCGATGCGGTACTGGATTCCGCTCGCGAAGGAGAAGGATCCATGGAAGGGCTACGTCGACGTGGACGAGCCGGGAAACGACTACCAGCTCTTCATCAAGAGCGGCGCGAAGCTCAAGGCCGACTGGTTCCACCGCAAGCTCATCGAGCGCATCGGTGGCGACAAGGGCGGCGTGATGCTGCACACCAAGGGCAACTGGAATCCAGGCATCTGGAGCTACCTCTCCCTCTACCAGTCGGCTGGCGTCGGGGCGCCGGACAACCGGAAGATCAAGGTGACGACGCTCATGACCTTCACCGCGTGGCCCGATTGGTTCGACAAGCCGGGCACGTTCGGCACGCCGTCGCTGCTCTTCACGACGTACACGCTCCAGTTCAAGCCGGACGGCACGCTCGCGACCGATGGATCGACCGCGGTCTCCTGGCCGGAGCCGGAGGACAAGGACGAGAAGAAGCTCCATCCGATCTGGGCGTACTACTCCAAGCCCGGCGCTCCGACGCTCGTGAATCCGAAGACGCCGAAGGCGAAGTTGGACGCGGTGCTTGCGGATTGAGCGGAGGCCGCGGAGAAGGGATTCGCCGCGGAGGGCCGCGGAGAAGGGGCTTGCCGCGGAGGGCCGCGGAGGCCGCGGATTTGGATTTGCCTGGGATGGCATGGACGCAGGCGATGGATCGTGTTGCGCTGGTTCGGGTCGCTGCGCGGCACCACTCCCGGGGGCGAGCCGCGGAGGGCCACGGAGAACGGATTCGCCGCGGAGGGCCGCGGAGAAGGGACTTTCCGCGGAGGGCCGCGGAGGGCCGCGGATTTGGATTTGCCTGGGATGGCGTGGACGCGGGTGCTGGATCGTGTTGCGCTGGTTCGGGTCGCTGCGCGGCGAGGTTCCCTGTGCGGCAAGACCCAACCCAAGTGCTCATCGCTTGCACCTGTACGCACTCCGACAGACGTCCATCCCTTGGACCATTCCACAGCGGCGCTTCGGGCCAAGAGAGCGCTCTGGTGGTGCGCGAGAATCAACTGGGAGGCGCGGGAGACCATCAGAGGTCACTCTCCTCTGCGGCGTTCCGCGGCCCTCCGCGGCTGATCATCACTCCGCGTTCATCCGCGGCCTTCCGCGGCTGATCCCTTCTCCGCGGCCTTCCGCGGCGAACTCCTGCTCCGCACCCGCCGCGGCGACTCCAAGACGAACCAGCGCCAGCCCGCGAGAAGGCGATGAAACTCGTCGCCGGTTCAGCTTGACACGCCCAATTAGATGATATATAGATATACAACGTTGATAATAGACCATCAGCCAGACCAACCCGACGCGGGCTCGGAATGCCGGCCAGCCCAGCGAGCCAGCCCGTCGATTCAGCCCCGTGAGGCGACCCATGACGACGCTTCATTCCCAGCCGGAATCCGAACTTGGCGGTTGTACCGATGTCATGGCGTCGAGCGCCGCTCGGTCGGGCATCGCGCACGAGGCGATCGCCGTCGCCTGGTCCGCCGCGGTGAGCGCCGCGACGCTGGCGCTCGCGCTGTGCGCGGGCATCCTGATGCGCGACGTCCAGCGCGGACTGACACCCGACCCATGGGCGCCGCTGCGCATCGCGGCGCTGCCACCGCTCCCCGTGATCGACGCCGATGCGTTCGTGCATGGGCGAGCCCTCTTCACCGCGACGTGCGCCACATGTCATGGGCCGAAGGGCACGGGGGTCGCGGGCCTGGGCAAGGACCTCACGCACAGCCGGTTCGTCTGCGACCTCGACGACCCCGGGCTTGTCCCGTTTCTCAAGCAGGGGCGCGACGTGACCGACC
>JAXMAF010000005.1:0-459721 GCA_046350555.1 Phycisphaerales bacterium | reverse complement strand
TCCTGGGCGATGTACGACTGGGCTCCGATCCCGGCTCGCCGAGCGGGCATCTCGACCTCGAATCGGGAACGGTGACTGTCGCCGGCGCCATCCGAGCGCTCGAGCGCGATCCGCTCAACGCCATCGAGATCGCCGGCCCGTCGACGCTCGCGGGTCCCATCGACCTCTCGAGCAGTTGGGTCTCATCCGGTATGACCGTGCATGCCGGCGGCATGCTGGAGACGCCCGGACTCGCCATCGCGCCGGGGGCGCAGTTGAGTGGTGCTGGCGGCGCGGTCGCTGGCGCCATCACGATCGAAGGCACGCTCGACGTCGGCATCTCCGGCGCGACGGGCTCGGCACCCCGACTCGGCGTGAATGGTTCGCTTGATCTGCTGCCTTCCGCGCTCACCGCCGTGCAATTGTCCAGCACGCCGACAACGGAGGTCGCACGGCTTGTCGACGTCGAGGGCGCGGCAACCGTCGACGGCGACCTCGATGTGGACGTCTCGTTCATGTGGTGGAGCGGCCCGCGACGACCCGTGGAGATCGTCCGCGCCACGCGGCTCATGGGCTCGTTCGCGACGGTGAACCTCGCCGCGGCGCCGTACGGTCCGCCGCTGGAGCTGCGCCAGACGGCCACCACCATCCGCGTCCAGGCGGACTTCATCGAGGACCTCGACGACGACGGGCTCGTCGACTCGGCGGACATGGGCGTGCTGCTGGCGGCGTGGGGGCCGGGTCCGTCGCCAGCCGACTTCAACGGTGACGGGACGGTCGATGGCGCCGATCTGGCCATGCTGCTCGCGCGTTGGAACGGGCTGTAGGGCGCAGCCCGGCGCGGCGACATCAGCCGCTCGTACGGCAGCGTCGCTTCGAACCTCCGCAACACCTTCTTCCGCGGCGGCGTGTCCCGCGTGAGTGTCGGCGAATCGCCGCCGCGCGAGACGACCACCGGCACCGTCTTCGGCGCGCGGCCCAACCGTTCGGCGATCGCCGTGGTCGCACCCGGATCCCATCGCCCCAATTGACATCGGAGAGCCATGGAGCCAACGCGGTGGGACGATCGCACGGGTGGCTGTGAACGCAGCGTGGCGACCAGCGCCGATCGATCTGGATGAGCGATCGAAGTGCAGTTTCGGCAATGGTTTGCAGAGATTCTTCGTTGCGGCGCACCCCGCCCGATGTACGATCCGTCCGACCGATTCGTCGCAAGGTTCAGTTCACGTCGCGACGACACGATTCCTCGCACGGGCGGATCGGCCCACGTCTCTCGCCGCCCAACGGTGTTCCGCGCGATGCGCGGTGTCGCCGAAGACCGCATTCACCAAGAGGCCGCGCGCCGGTGGTGCGGGCTCAACCCAGTCGATCGCCCAGCCGCTGAAAGACCGTGCGGCCACGGTGGGCGATCGTGTGTCGTCACGACGACCAAGGGCGCTGCGCGCCCCTCGTCGATCGATGACGGCATGACACATCGAAGGAGCATCCAGACATGATTCGAATGCGATCAACGCAACGGTGCGCGCAGGTGTTCGTCCGTCCTGTCGTCGCGATCGCAGCAGCAGCCGCGCTGGCGACGACCGGCCTCTCGCTCGCCGACGCGCCGTGTGCCATTCCATCCACGTCCGTCTTCCTCGAACCGCAGATGCCCGATCCATCGGCCACGTTCGGGAGCGCCGTCGCGGTCAACGGCGATTGGATCGCGGTCGGCGTGCCGGGCAAGGATGCGACCACCGCAGGACGAGTGGAGGTCTTCCATCGTGTCGCGGAAGTGTGGTCGCCGGCGGGCATCCTCATGCCAATCGCCAGCGCGCTCGACGATCGATTCGGCGTCGCCTTGTCGATGCAGGGAGACACCTTGCTGGTGGGCGCTGAACGCGCTGCGGGAGCGGCGGCGACGAGTGGTGTCGCCTACATCTTCCGGTTGACCGACGGCCGCTGGCAGGAGGAGGCGACGTTGCTCGCGGAGGATGGGCAGCCACTCGATCATTTCGGCTGGGACGTGGCGCTCGATGGCGATCACGCGCTGGTCGGGGCGCTCGGCCGGGACGACTTCGGTTCAAGCTCGGGGGCCGCCTACCTCTTCAAGCGGGCCGGCACGCAATGGGCGCTCGAAGCGACGCTTCTTGCACCTGATGCGGCCGAGGGCGATCAGTTCGGCTATTCGGTGGAGATGGACAGCGGCATCATCGCCATCGGCGCCATCGCCGACGATGACGCCGAGTCCCTCCTTGCCGGATCGGTGCGCATCTTCGAACTTGACCGATGGGGCTGGACGCAGACCGCGAACCTCAATGCCGCGGAGAGCTTGTATCGCACGGCGAACCCCTTCTTCGGAATGGTCATGGCATTGCGCGGCGGAACGCTGCTGGTCACCGCCAAGATCGGCAGCAGCACCAGCGGTACGCTGCTCGCCTACGAGCGGGTCGGCGATGGCTGGACCGAGCCGCGACTCGTCATCGCGCCCAGCGGACTGACCTCCGGCCGTCAGTCGCTCACGCTTGCTCCAACGGGCGACGTGGCTGTCTGGGGCGCGAGAAACCCATCGCCGTCGGGATCGACGACGACGGCCGCCGCGATCCTCCATCGTGATGCGGCCGGCTGGTACGTCGAGCGACAAGTGGCACCGCCCGCCCCCGTTTCCGCGGCAAGCGGCGCAACATCGGCCGCGTTCGACGGTCAGACGATGGTCGTCGGCCGCACGTCCGTGACGATGGGCGGCGTGCCGAAGGGCGTGGTCTTCGTCGCCGACCTGCCGCCGCGCGACGTGGACCAGGACGGTCTCGACGATGCATGCGAGATCGCGTCGGGTCTCTCCGAGGACTGCGACGACGACGGCATCATCGACGACGCCCAGGTGCCCCACAGACATGTCGCCGACAATGTCGAAGATGCGTTTCTTCCAACGTTGCTCATCATCTATGGACCCTGGCAAGGAGGCGTCATGATCGTGAATCACTTCGTGGTCACCGGTTCGGATGACGCCGCACTCCGTTCGATCGCGTTCGTGGTCCCAAACCTTGCCATCGGCGGCAATCCAACCGACCCGATCGAGCAAGCGATCATGGTTGTCTACTCAGACCCCAACGGAGACGGCAATCCCGCCGATGCGGAGCTCCTCTTCGCCCAGGCAATCACGTTCCCGCCCGCACCGGGCTTCGGCATCTTCACCGATTTCCCCATCGGCCCCGTCGAAGTGGGGCCGCCGGGAACATCCTTCTTCGCGGGTTTCGCGATGGAAATGCACGCCGGGCAGGTGTTCACGCAGGCCGACGACGTCCTTCCTCATCGCCAGGCGGGATGGCTCGCCATCAGCACAGGGCCGCTCGACCTGGCCGACCTCTCGCTCAACCCATTCGAGACCATCGAACAGGTCGAGGATGACATCATGACCGGCTGGGCCCTGCCGATCCGCGTGAACCTGACCGACTGCGACGGGAGCAAACGATTGGATTCGTGCGAGATCGCCCGAGGCGAGCTCGTGGACCTCGATGGCGACCTGATCCCCGACATCTGTGAACCCACGATCGGCGACCTCGACGGCAACGGCGTGATCGACGGCGCCGATGTCGGGCTGCTGCTCGGCGCGTGGGGCGCGTGTCCGGTTCCTCCAACGCGTTGCGCTGCCGACATCAACGGCGACGGCGCCGTCGACGGCGCAGACCTGGGCGTGCTGCTCCAAACGTGGACTGGCTGACGCGCGAGTGACGCGTGGTGCGCAGCGATCGTCTTGCACCGCGCGTCAAGTCGCCATCAGCCACTCGTACGCCGGCATCGCCTAGACGCCGCGCGGCGCCTTGCGCGGCAACGCCGATCGCCGCCGCGATCGCCGGCGGCAGGGTGCGCCAATGCCAGGGCGATCGTCTTGCCATGCGTTCGACCACTTGCCCACAGCGGCGTCTTACGGCGGAACTGGGTTGGGTGGGGCGTGAGAATCGACTGTGACGCGTATCACGCAACGATCGAGAGATCCTTCAGCCGCCGTTCGCAAGCCGTGCGCAGTCGAGGTTCGACGTTCGTCATTGCCAGTCGCGCTCGCATCGTCTCGACATCGGCAAGCCGATGCTTCAGCAGCGCCCGGATGAAGTCGATGTCCTTCTTCCGGCCCGCAGCCAGCTTGGAGATCGCAAGATCGTGGACTTCCAGGCAGAGCCCGGTCGCTCCGTTGGTATTCTCGTTCCGCACACGCACCAGGCGCTCTCGCCAGCCGGCCGGAAGGACGACAGCTCGTTCCGAGATACCGTGCGCGTAGTAGCCGAACGTCTGGTGGAACGGTGAACCCTCGCCAATGGAGCCGTCGATCAGGTCGGCGTCTTCCGCCGACCTGAACGTGAAGACATCGGCTTCGACCGACATCGTCAGCTCACCTGGGGCGCGTGGATACTGCGCGAGGATCGCCTGCGATCCGACGATCACGAACTCGTCGGCGCCCGTGATTCCCGCCGAGGCGCGGATCACATGCTCCAGCTCATGTCGCTTCATCGCGAACTCGGCGCTTGATTTCCCAGACTTCAGCCGGCGACAGGATCCCTACGAACGGAGAGTTGTGACGCAGCCTGACCGATTCGTCGTCCATGCTGGTGAGGACACCAATCACGTCGTCGAGCGGGCGGCCGAGGATCGCCCGCCACTCGTCGTAGCAACGAAGCAACCCCGGCGAGTCGTGGTTGCGCCGCGACCAGCGATCGAGGTTCTGCGTGGCCAACGCAAGCCAATCAGGGCGTTGTGGGAGGTCGCGAGCGACTCGGGACGCCATCTCCAGGCTGACGCGATCGTGTACCTGCGGTGTCACGCGGTGAGTGTACTCGTGGCGATTGTGCGAAAGGCAGGGCACCGCGGCGACGCTTCGGGCGCGCTCGCCCTCGCTCGCGAGGCGAGATGACGACAACGCCAAGGCTCGCGCTCGCGGCTCGGACGTAATACGGACTCCAGTTGATCCTCGCGCGGGCGGCGCTGTGGTGCAGCCGTCTCGGCTGCCGGGCAGGCCAGAGGCCTGCACCACAACGCGCGAGGATCAACTGGATTCCGCATTACATCCCCGGCGGACTCAACCCGTGCCCGCATGCGAGGCAGCCGTTCGCGCGACGACGTCGGCGCACGACGACTGTCCGGACCGTTCGCCCGATCATGAACGGCACGAACCAGATGCCGAAGACGATCAACGCGATCGTCCCCACCATCGAGAGGTCGACCGTGATCTCCGTCGATTGATTCTCCGCGTCGCTCGCGGCGCGGGTGATGCGCAGGTACGGAGCGTCGAATCTCCATTGCGTGCCCGCCGGAACCGCGACCGGCTCGGGCGCGGGTCGCATCGCCCACGGGTCGTCGTGGTCCAGCTTCGTGTAGGTGGCCTCGGTCACGGCCATGACTTGCAGGCGGTCGTTGAAGCTCGTGCGCGTGCCAAACATGCGCGATCCGGGTTCGAAGCGAGCGGCAAGCAACGTCCCGGGCGCTGGCGCGCCGGGCAACGCTGTAAGGATGGCGGCGGCGAGCCACCGGTCGCGATCCGGATCATCGGAATGTTCGTCGAGCACCGCCACGGCGACGCGCGCACTCGGACCGAGGTCGACGCCCGGGAGGCGCGGAGGACCGCGGCGCAAGGCGCCGTTTTCCTCGGTCGACAGTGAATCGCGCGGCGCGTAGGTCGCGACCGCCATCGCCAGGAGCGCCACGACCACTGCCGCCGCGATCACACGCCCCTGCCACGGACCGACCGGCGCGACCCGCCGCCGCGCCCGCCGGACGTTGATCACCCACACCGTGAGCGCGGCGACTCCCCAGCACAGCGCGACCAGCCCGAGCGAGCCGACGATCCCGGTGACGCGCAGTCCCGACCAGCGCAGAACGCCGCCGGTGGACTCCACCGCAGGCCGGTACCAGAGCGTGCCGTCCTGCCACCACCACAACGGTCGAGGTTCGACCGCCGCACCGGGGCGAACGCTCTGGTACGGGTTGGTGACGGGACCCGCCGTTGGATCCGTGGTCAAGGGCCTGAGTCCGGTTCGCGCAGCCGCGTCGTCCCAGCGAGAGAGATCCGTACGGCTCCACCATGCGATCGGCCAGCCGAACAGGGCGCCGCCGTGCCGGTCGTTGCCGGGGCGGACGAACGACAGCGCGACGGCGTTCTCGCCCGGCTGTGCCATCCGGCTCGCCAATTGTCGAGCTTGGGCACGCACCGGATCGAGCAGTCCGCGTCGGGTGCCTTGCCCCTTCGCCAGCGCTTCCACTTCAGCGGGCGTCCACAGCGGCTGGACGATCGCGGCAATGGGCGAGCCTGAGCCGACGGTCAAGGTCGCGGGGGTTCTCGCGATCCATGTCGCAATGGCGACCGCAGCGACGACGGCGATGATTGCCGGCAACATCGTGCGCCAATGCCAGGGCGATCGTCGCGGCGCTGCGAGCGACGACGTGTCCCAGCCACACTCAGGGCAGCGAACGGGCGCGACGGGAAGTGGTGCCCGCGACCCCGACACTTCAAGACGATCCTCGGAAGTCCCCGACATGGCGAGACGATATGGACCGGAGCGTTGCCGGCGCAGCCGGCCCACTGAAGTGCCGGGTCTCGATGATGCGGCACGGTGCATCGCCCGGATCGTCGATCAACTCGTCCGGAAGTGCCGCAGCATCGACACCCGGCGAAACCCCGTCGCGGCCACCGCCGCGACTCCTCATCGCTGCGAAGCAGCGCCGCGGCGCAAGCCGCGCCTCACTGCCCTTGCGCGACCGAGTACCCCCGCACGCCATCGAACGTGCGCAGCAGTTCATACGAGCACACGATGAACTTCTCGGCGATGCGATCGAGCAGCGCGATCGTCCGCGCCTGGCCGAAGGTGCCGGGCGCCACCCCGTCGCGCAGCTCGAAGCGGACGCGCCAGTAGTCGACGCACTCGGTGTACACCGAGCCAGTCGGCCAGACCAGCGTGCCGCGGTTCGAGATCAGCGTGAGCTTGAACGGGCTGTCGGCGGCGGCACGGTTCATCTCTTCCGCGAGCGAGATCGTCGAGAGCGGCGTGTCGAGGTAGACGTCGCAACCGACGACGTGGCTGATGACGTTGGTGAAGGTGCGGATGACCTCCTGGTGCCGCGGCTTCTCGGGGCGCGACAAGGTCGGCGAATCACCGCCCGGCGAGACGACGGCGGGAACCGTCTTCGGCTCGCGTCCCAGTCGGTCGGCGATCGCCCTGGCGTAGTCGCTCGTGCCGAGCGGTTTCCTGGTTTGGTCGCCGAAGTCGCCGGTGCGCACGCCTTCCTCGAGCGCGGCGAGGAGCGCGTTCTCGATCGTCGCGGCGTGGTCGTGCATGCCCAGGTGACGGAGCATCATGAGCCCGGAGAGGAGCACGGCCGTCGGGTTCGCGATGCCGCGGCCGGCGATGTCCGGCGCCGTGCCATGAACGGCCTCGAAGATCGAGATGTGCGCGCCGATGTTGGCCGAGGGCGCGAAGCCAAGCCCGCCGACGAGCCCTGCGGCGAGGTCGCTCACGATGTCGCCCTGGAGGTTCGGCAGCACCACCATCTGGTACTCCTGCGGGCGCATCACCAGGTTCATGCAGAGCGCATCGACGATCACGTCGCCATGCTCGATGTCGGGGAAGTCCTTCGCGGCCGCCCGGAACCGCTCGAGGAAAAGCCCGTCGGTCATCTTCATGATGTTGGCCTTGTGGCCGCAGTGGACCCGTTTCAACCCCTGTCGCCGCGCCGTCTGGAACGCGAAGCGCGAGACGAGATCCGACCCCGGCGCGGAGATGATCCGCTTGCACTGGAAGGTGTCGTTGCTCAGCCGGTGCTCGATGCCGCCGTAGGTGTCCTCGATGTTCTCGCGGACGATGTGGAAGTTGACGTGGATTCCCACGCGCGTGTAGGGCGTCTCGACGCCCGGAAGGGTCTGGAAGTGGCGCAGGTTCGCGAAGGCGTTCCAGATCTTCCGCGCCGTCACGTTGATCGACTTGCCGCCGCCACCCTTGGGCGTCTCGAGCGGACCCTTGAAGAGGATGCCGCACGCCTCGACGGTCGAGATGCAGGCGTCGGTCATCCCTCGGGCGTTGCCTGCGTCGAAGACGCGCCGGCCCATCTCGACGGGGACGAATTCCAGATGCTTGTGGACGTCGGCGGCGCGGAAGATCGCGAGGACCGCGTCCATGATCTCGGGACCGATGCCGTCGCCGGCGGCGAGTGCGATGGGACGTGGGGGCATGTGTGGTCGTGTCGTGGATCGAAGGGGTGCGAAGGGCGGAAGGGTACGCCGATGGCGGCCGAGGAATCGGGAAGCCACCTGCGGCGGCGGACGTGCGGGCCGTCGGTTGCACGTCGTGCTCGCCCGTGCGACATCGACGCTGGCGTCACATCGTCGGCAACGATCGCGCATCGGAGCTGGTCCCCCGCTCCTGAGTGCGCCGCGCAGCAGCCTTTCGATTCCCCTACCCCGCCCGCCCGAGCGCAAACGACACCAGCAGGATGACGAGCACGAGTCCCGTGATCGCCGCGAAGAGGCGGTCCCTCATGCTCCAGAAGGCGACGACCGAAACGGTCACGCGCGCAATCGGCGTCGCGATGAGCACCAACAACCCCAGCGCAACGACCGACTCCGGATGCAGCGCCTCGAGGCCGTGGATGATCGCTCCGAGGGTGCTGGGCCGCTTGGCCTCGGCGCCGACGAACTGCGCCATCGCCGAGGGATCGCGAAGCGCACCGGGGGATCGCGCCACCACCAGCACGATGCCGAGGACCATCAGGCCGAGACTGGTCACGACACCGCTCCGCAGCACGAGGCCGACCGCGATCTCGACGCGCTCGGTCTCGGCGAGAGGCGCTTCGTCGCGCGGCGCCGGACGCCCCGGCGACCCGGCCGTCGGCGCCTTCATTGGGCCAGTCGCCGGGCCTTCCGACGGGCCGGTCGTAGAGCCTTCCGACGGTCCAGCCCCCGGTCCAGCCGCCGGAGCAGTCGCCGGAGCAGTCGCCGGAGCAGTCGAGGGATCCTCTGGGGATCCATGTCGCGGCGCATCCGTCATGCCAGCCCCTTGTGCAGCATCTGCACGGCGACCACGAGCATCACGATCGTGAAGGCGATGCGCAGCGCACGGCTCTGGATTCGCCCGAGCGTCCGCGCGCCGGTCAGGGCGCCGACCAGGATTCCCACCGCCACCGGTCCCGCGACGAACGGTTCGATGTCGCCGCGCGAGAAGTAGACGCCTGCGCTCGCCGCCGCCGTGACGCCGATCATCAGGTTGCTCGTGGCCGTCGCGGCCTTCATCGGCATGCCCATGCCGAGGGTCATCATCGGCACCTTCATGACGCCGCCGCCCACGCCGAGCAGTCCGCTCAGCCCGCCGGCCACGACACTGACCCCGAACCCGAGCCGGGGGCGCACCACGGCGTACTCGCGCATCGACGCCGTCCTCGGATCGTGGATGCGCCCGCCGAGCTTCAGGCGGTCGCTCAATGGATCGCGTCGCGATGGCGCACCGTGGGCCTCCTCGGAATGGCGAAGCATGGCCAACGAGACCGCGCCCAGCACCAGCCCGAAGACGATGTAGAGCCACCGCGGATCGAGCACGCCGGCGAGCATCGCCCCGCCAAGCGCGCCGATGGTCGTCGCGACCTCCAGGAACATCGCGACGCGGACGTTCGCCAGGTGGTCGCGCACGTAGGCCGCGCCGGCGGCGCTGCTGGTCGCGATGACCGAGACGATCGAAGCGCCGATCGCGTAGCGGATGTCCAGCCCGAGAAGCAGCGTCAGCACCGGCACCACGATGATGCCGCCGCCGAGCCCGAGCAACGCGCCGAGGAAGCCCGCCGCGACGGACGACGCGAAGGCGGCGATCATGAACACCATGGGCGACACGGCCTCGGACGGTACGGGCCACGGCGTCGGGCCGCAAGGCGTATCGCCACCTCGCTTCGATCGCGAGGCTCGCGGCGGAGGCGCCGTCGGCAGGCCTCGCGATGGACGACGCGACGACCTACCGTGAGCCACCGTCCGGTCGACGAAGCCTCGCCATGCACCGCCATTTCCTTCTCGTCACCATCGTCGCGGCCGCCGCATCGTCGGCCTTCACCGCGTCCGCTTCCGCGCCGCTCGAGTCCGATCCACCGGGATCGACCCCGGCGACGCCCGCGCCCCCGACATCGCCTCCGATCCGCCCCGCGACGAGCGATCGCGCCGAGACGCGCGCCCTGCTCGCGACCGTGAAGGTGCCGCTCGTGGACGCGATCGAGGCGGCGCGGCGCGAGACGGGCGGCTTTCCAGTGAGCGCAGCGCTCAAGCGCAAGGATGGCTCGGTGGTCTACGACGTGCGCCTGCTCGTGGGCGACGGCGAGCGCTCGGTCGAGATCGACGCCATCGCGCCGAAGTCGGTCACGGTGCGCGAGGCGCTCCTCACCGACCGCCGCCGGCGTGTCATCGCCGAACTGCGGCCGTTGCTGGCGACGGCCAAGGTCGATTGCGTCGAGGCCGTGGATCGGGCGATGGCGACGTTGCGCGGCTCGCGGTTCCTTTCCGTCGAGAGCGACGTGGAACACGACCTGCTGCGCTTCGCCGTCACGCTCCTCTCGGACCAGGGGCTGGCGAAGGTCGAGGTCGACGCGGCGACGGGGACCGCCGGCACGCCGGTCACCGAGGTGCCGAAGCCGGTCGAGGATCCCAACGTCACGCACTTCGACCGCGACCCGACCGGCTCGTTGCCCGACGGCTGGATCGCGGCGGGAACGAACCTCAGGGGCGTCGGCGCCGCGCCGCCGCGCGCCGCGACGTGGGCGGTCGTCGTCGACGAGACCGCGCCGAGCGCGCCCAACGTGCTCGCGCTCACGTCGACCAACCATGAGAGCGCCGACGCGTTCAACATCTGCTGGACCGACCGTGTGCGGACGCGCAACGGCCGGATCGAGGCTCGCTTCAAGGCGGTCTCCGGCGAAGGCGACCAGGGTGGCGGGCTCGCCTGGCACGTGCGCGACAAGGACAACTACCACGTCTGCCGGATGAACCCGCTGGAGGAGAACTTCCGGCTGTACGTCGTCGAAGGCGGCGTGCGCAGGCAGCTCGCCTCGGCGAAGGCCAAGGCGAAGACGGGCGAATGGCACACCATCGGCGTGCGCTTCGTCGGGGACCGGATCGAATGCTCCCTCGACGGCCAACGGCTGCTCGAGGCGCGCGATTCGACCTTTCCCGGCGCCGGCGGCATCGGCTTCTGGACCAAGGGCGACGCCGTAACGCGCTTCGACGATCTCCGCATCGAGGTGCTGCCCGACGACGCGCTGCCGGTCGAGGCGCCGGCCCCGGGCTGAGCGCGAGGCGGACGGACCGGTGAACACGCACGAGGAACCCGCGAAGGCAACATGTCCGACCCCCCCGCTCCGTTCGATCCGGCGTCCGTGACGCGGCCCGATCCGCTGCTGATGAAGTACTACTTCATCGTCGCGCTCATGACCGTCTTCGCCTTCCCGATCGTGATCATCCCGCTGTACTTCCGGTACCACACGCTTCGGTACGTGATCGACGACGAGGGCATCTCGATGTCCGTCGGCGTCCTCTTCCGGCGCGAGGTGCACCTGACGTATCGCCGCATCCAGGACATCCACGTCACGCGCGGCCTGCTCCAGCGCTGGCTGGGCCTCGCGTCGGTGGCGATCCAGACGGCATCGGGAAGCTCGAGCGCGGAGATGACCATCGAGGGCGTCCGCGATCCGGACGGACTGCGCGACTTCCTCTACCGGAAGATGCGCGGCGTCGAGGAGCCCTCGTCGACGAGGCCGCCCAGCGGCGGCGCGGCGCCCGCGGACGAGGCGCTCGCCCTGCTGCGAGAGATCCGCGACGGGCTGCGCGCGCGGCCGACCGCCAACGACGGACGAACGGACGCACGCCCAACATGACTCAGCTCACCGAGAACGCCTCGCGCCGGATCTACGGCGAGCTCTGGTCCATGCTCGTCGCATGGTTCCGCGTCCCGGGCTCGCCACCCACGCTTCCGGTGCGCGAAGGCGACCACATCGAGTCGTTCCGTCCAGCGGAGGCGTGGCTGCGCTACCTGAAGCTCTGGTTCTGGATCGGCCTGCTGCCGCTGGACATCGCCATCGCCGTCGGATGGATCGCGCTCATGTTCGCCCGGCCATGGCTCGGCGTGCTTCTCTTCGCGCCGGCGCTCATCGTCGCGGTCGTTCCCGACGTGCTCGTCTACATCGGGCTGCATCTGCGGTACGACACGACGTGGTACGTGATGACCGATCGCAGCCTGCGGATCCGCACGGGCATCTGGACGATCCGCGAGATGACCATCACCTTCGAGAACGTGCAGAACGTCAGCGTCTCCTCCGGCCCCGTGCAGCGCGCCTTCGGGATCGCCGACGTCGTCGTCGAGACGGCCGGCGGCGGCTCGCCGAGCGCCAAGGGAGCCCAGTCCCTCTCGCACGCGGCGCGGATCGAGGGCATCGCCGACGCGGAGCGCATCCGCAGCACGATCCTCGCCCGCGTGAAGGCCTCGCGCAGCGCAGGGCTCGGCGACGATCCGCTGCACGGGCGAACCGCCTTCACCGCCGAGCACGTCGAAGCCCTGCGGGAGATCCGCGATCTCCTCACCCGCGCGGCGTGAACGACGCGCCTTCGCCGGCCGCCGTGCGGGCGTCGCCGTTCGTCAGCGCCGACCATGCCTCCTGCGGATTCCAATAGACCTCCACGCGTTCGACCCCTTGCCCACATCGGAGTCTCACGGCGGAATTGGGTCAGGGCGGGGCGCGAGAATCAACTGGGACGCGTATCACCCCATGCACCTCGCCTCGCTGCACCTGGAGCACTTCCGAGGATTCCGCCGGCTGTCGCTCGCCCTCGATCCGACGACGGTCCTCATCGGCGAGAACAGTTGCGGCAAGACGAGCATCCTCGACGCCATCCGGCTCGCGCTGAGCGAGGAGATCCTGCTCGCCGATCCACCGCTCGGACCGCTCGACTTCCACGTCGCGACCGACGGTCCCGCGACCGAGGCGCCGCCACCCTTGCGCATCCGCCTCGCGTTCGAGGAGCTCTCGCCCGGCGAGTGGCCGCACGCCGTCGTCGAGCGGCTGCGCGGCGCCATCCGCCCGCTCGGCGACGGTCGTCACACGGTCGTGCTCGAGATCGAGGCGACGCGCGAGGACGATCCATCCACGCCGCAGCGAGCCACGACGAAGGTGGCCTTCCTCGATCCGCAGCAACGGCCCATCGATCTCGACGCCCCGTCGGTGCATCGCGAGCTCCGCGCGCTGAAGCCGGTGTTCCAGCTCGGACCCAATCGGCCAACCTGGCGCGGGGCGATCGCGACCGGCCCGCGCGACGGGCCGCTCGGGCGCGAGAGCGGCGCAGGCGTCGTCGGGGCGGCGACGCCATCGTCGGCCGGGCGGCGCGACGTGGTCGCGGTCGCGGCACCTGCCCAGCCCGCCACCGCGGTCGACGCGACCCGGCTCGCGCAGAAGCTGGTCGAGCTCTACGCCGCGCTGCTCGATCCCCGCGTCGAGATCGGTCGCTTCGAGGAGTCGCTCGCCGAGGTCGGTGCGCTCCTCGCGCTCGACCGCGAGGAGGAGGCAATCGTCTCCCGCTCGCCCGACCGGCTGATCGAGGTCGTGCGCCACCGGCTGGCCACGATCATGGCCGGTCGCGAGATCGCGCTGGCCTTCGGCCGCCACGGCGCCGGAACGCGCGCCGTGCTGATGTTCCTCCTCTTCGCGTCGCTGCTCGCTGGCAGCGGCGGGCGCGGGCTCGATCCGCTCGCCCATCCGCTGCTCGCCCTCGAGGATCCAGAGGCCCACCTGCATCCATCGCTGGTCGCGTTCATCGGACGCATGCTCTCCGGGATCCGCGCCCAGAAGCTGATCGTCACCCATTCCGGCGACGTGCTCGCCGACGCGGCGCTTCCGACCATCCGGCGGCTCAGCCGACGCGGCGACGAAGTGCGCTCGTGGCGGCTGCGCCGTTCGTCGCTGACCGGCGACGACCTGGGCAAGGTCTCGTACCACATCCAGGCGAAGCGCGGCGTGGTGCTCTTCGCGCGATGCTGGCTCCTCGTCGAGGGGGAGACGGAGTTCTGGCTCCTCCCCGCGCTGGCGCGCGAGCTGGGCTACAGCCTCCATCTCGAGGGCGTCGAGTGCGTCGAGTTCGCGCAGTGCGGCATCGTGCCGCTCGTGAAGCTGGCGGACGACCTCGGCATCGAATGGCACGTCCTGGCCGACGGGGACCGCGCCGGCGAGGTGTACGAGCACACCGCCTCGGAATGGCTCCGCGGAGCCGCCCGCGAGCGGCGCATCACCGCGCTCGAGGCCCCGGACATCGAGCACTGCCTCTGGAACAACGGCTTCGCCCCGATCTACCGCCGCGCCGCCCGCCTCGCCGTGCGCGGCGACGGACGCCGCCGCGGCGAGGTGGCGGGGATGGTGATCGCGCGCGCGATCAAGAACACGTCGAAGCCGCACCTCGCCCGCATGGCGATCGAGCACGTCCGCGAGGCGGGCCCGTCGGGCGTTCCGCCGCCACTGCGCCGGGCCATCGAGACGGCCGTGGCCCTCGCGCGCGACGCGCGGTGAGCTGCCCGGATCACGCGACGGCCGACCACGCGACGGGAATCTCGCGGGTCAGGATCTCCGGGCCATCGGCTCGCACGATCACGTCGTCCTCGATGCGCACGCCGCCGACGCCGAGGTCGAGCCAGCGATCGACGAGCGCCCAGTCGACCTGCCGCGCGAATCGCTCGCGGCGCTGCGCGGCGCCGAGAAGCGCCGGCACGAGGTAGAGCCCCGGCTCGACGGTCATGGCGTACCCGATCTCGAGTGGCAGGTCGACGCGCAGCGCGACCCCGCAGCAGGTTCGCGGCTCCTCGTCGGGCAGGGGTCGCCCGTCGTGGCCTCGCGGGGCTGGCAACCGCCCGCCGGCATCGCGCACACCCAGGCCGAACATGTGACCGACACCATGCGGGAGGAAGAGGGCGATCGTCTCGCTGGCGACGATCTCGGCCGCGCCGCCGCGCACGAGGCCGATCTCGGCCAGTCCGGCCGCGAGGTCGTGCGCCGTCGCGGTGTGCACGTCGCGCCATGCGACGCCCGGCCGACACCGCTCGATGGCCCGGCGCTGCGCGGAGGCGACCAGGTCGCACAGCGCCCGCCGTTCCGGCATGAGCGGCCCCGGCGCGGCGACGACGCGCGTCACGTCGGCGCAGTACCCGCCGACCTCGACGCCCGCGTCGACGAGGACGATGTCGCCCGGCCCGACGATCCGTTCCGTGGGAAGCCCGTGCAGGATCGCCGAGCGCGGACCGCTCGCCACGATCGTCTCGTACGCGGTGCGCTCGCCGCCGGCGCGGAACATCGCCGCCTCGATCTCGATCGCGATCGCCCGCTCGGAGATTCCGGGGCGCACCAGCTCGCGGGCCCGCGCGAAGCCCGCCGCGGTCGCCGCAGCGGCGCGGCGCATGAGCGCAATCTCGTGCTCGTCCTTCGGCCGCCGCGCATGCAGGAGCAGTTCGCCGAGGCGCCGGGCGAGCGGCGCATCGAATGGGGGCATCGACGGTTCGGTCGCACCAAGCCGTGCCAGCGGTCGACCGGCCCGCGCCACGAGCCACGGCTCCAGGCGCGACATCGGCTGCGCCTCGCCGAGCGGTTCATCCTCGCGCCCTTCCCACAGCCGCTCCGCCTCGCCGATTCCCGGCAGGAACTCGCTCCATCCCTCGCGCGGATCGAAGGCGACGACACCGCCCTCGACGCCGCGCCCGGCGAGCCATCGATGATCCGGATGGGCGCGGAACGGAAAGCACTGGTCGGCGCCGCCGGGAATCGGGATCGCCCGCCCGGAGAAGACGACGACGCACTCGTCGGTGAGCCCCCATGCCGCGGCGGCACGGGCGCGGCGTGCGGCGACGTCCAGCGAGGATGAGGTGGAAGCGGCGCCCATTCAGCGCCGACTTGCCGGTTGGTTCATCGCGGATCTCCCGGCGCGACGCGGCCAAGCACGCGCAGCTTCTCGCGCAGGAAGCCCATGTGGTGATCCAGGTGCCGCACGTGTCCCTCGACGACCTGTTCAAGCGTGAGCACGCCCCGTTCGCTGTGAATGCCCGCTCGGGAGAACGCCGCCTCGGGAAGTGAACGAAGCACCGCGACCATGAGCCGCCGATTGAGGGCGAACGCCTCGGCGGCGAGATGGGCGTCGACCGCCTCCGGATGCAGCGCGCGCATGAATGCGTTCTCGTCGTAGCCCATCATCAGGGGCCGTTCCATCGCGGCGATGCGCCACATGCGGTCGACCGCGACGAGGTCGCTCTGGTAGAGATGAACGACGAGTTCCTGGATCGACCACTTGCCCGGGACGGGCACGGCCAGCAGGTGCTCCGTCGAAAGCCCCGCGATGGCCTGGCGTGGAACGTCGGCGCCCTGCCCGAACTGCTCGATGATGGGGGCATGGCGGGAGACGGCGGCGTGGGGCGATTGCGGCATGGTGAACTCCTGGGCGAACACTCAAAATACACCATCGCCACGGACGAGGTTGCCGTTGATCCGCGGATCGCCGCGGGGCCGCCGTCCCGGCGACGGTCATCGACGTTGCGCGATCGTGACGCACCGGCCGTCGTCGAGGGCCATTACCCTCATGAGCCGTGCGCCACGCGCGGCCACCGGAGAACCCCATGCACATCGCCAGAACGCTCGCCACCGCCACGCTCGTCTCGCTTTCCCTCGCGTGGCCGCTCGCGGCGAAGGCCGGCGCCGACGAGCCATCGGCGCCAGCCAGCGTCGCCGGAACGATCGACGCGATCACGGTCTACCGCGGACAGGCGATGGTGAGCCGGGTGATCGACATTCCCGGCGAGGCGGGCCTCCGCGAGATCGTCGTGCCCGGACTGCCCGAGTTCCTGATTCCCGCGAGCCTCTACGCCGAGAGCGGAGACGGCGTCGAGGTGCGCTCGGTCAGCTACCGGATCCGCCCGCTCTCCGAGGACGCCCGCGAGGGCGTTCGCAAGATCGATGCCCAGATCCGGGCCACGCAGGACGCGCGCGACGCCGTCGTGGCGCGCCAGGCGTTCCTGCAATGGCAGCGACAGTACCTTGAGAAGCTCGAGAATTTCCTCGCGGGAACGGTGCAGGTCGAGAACAACCGCGGCGTGCTCAACGCCGAGACCGTCGCCAAGATGTCCGAGCTCATCACGACGCAGCGACTGAAGCAGACCGAGGAAGGGCAGAAGCTCGCGATCGAGCTGCGCGAGATCGACGCCAAGCTCGCCCTGCTCCAGCGCGAGCTCGAGAACGTGACCGTGCGCACCTCGCGCACGGCGCGGGAGGCGATCATCCTCGTCAACCAGGCGAGGGCGGGAAGCAAGGTGCGGCTCAACTATCTCGTCGACCGCGCCACCTGGTCGCCATCGTACAACCTGCGCGCTCCGCAGGCCGCGCCCGCGGCGGCGGGCGCCGCGGCGCGGCCGCTCGCCGACAGCACCGTCGCCATCGAGTACCAGGCCTCGATCCAGCAGATGAGCGGCGAGGATTGGAACAACGTCGCGATCACGCTGAGCACCGCGACGCCAGCCCTCGTGGCGACGGGACCGCGCCTCCAGCCGCTGGCGATTGCGCTCGCCGCGCCGACGCCCGAGACGGCCAAGCAGGCCGCGGAGGTGAACCGCCGAACCTACGCCGACTCGAAGAAGGAGCTGGCGTTCAAGCAGCGCGACGCGGAGAGCATCCGCAACGCCCTCGGCGGCACCGCCCCGCAGCAGTCGATGGACATCAACGGAGGATCGAACGCGCCGGCGATCGACGGGCAGATCGTGAGCGCCGCGGCCTTCGCCTCGGCGGGTCCGGCCGCGGACAAGTCGCTCAACGACCTGGCGGCCCAGTCGCAGCTCCTCGACGTGCTGACCCGCGAGAACTTCGATCGGCGCGAGCCTCGCAAGCCCGCGCCACCGGAGTCGGGCAGCGACGAGGGCGTGAGCGTGACGTACACGATCCCGTCGCGCGCCACGCTGCCGAGCCGCGCCGACCAGCAGCTCATCCAGATCGCGAAGATCGTTGCGCCGGCCGTCTTCGGCAAGGTCGCGACGCCCGTGCTCACCTCGTACGTCTACAACGAGGCGCTCATCACCAACGGCAGCGATCGCGTGCTGCTCGCGGGCCCGTCGGCGAGCTATCTGGGCGGCGAGTTCGTCGGGCGCGGCGCCGTGCCCACCGTCGCCGCCGGCGAGACGTTCACCGCGGGATTCGGCATCGACTCGTCGCTTCGCGCGACGCGCGAGCTCGTGGAGCGCACCGAGAGCATCCAGGGCGGCAACCGCGTCGTCGACTTCACCTACAAGCTCGCCTTGGAGAACTTCGGCAAGTCGCCCGCCGCGGTGCGCCTCATCGACCGGGTTCCCAATCCCAAGGGCAAGGACATCAAGCTCACGCTGGTCTCCACGGGCAAGCCCGAGCAGCCGCTCAGCACCGACCCGACGTACGAGCAGACGCAGCGCAAGAACGGCGTGCTGCGCTGGGACGTCCTCGTCCCGCCCGGCGCCACCGGAACGAACGCCTACACGCTCGAGTACAAGTTCCGACTCGAGTACGACAAGCAGATGGCGATCACGGAGAGCGCCGGAGGGTGAGGCCGCATCCGGGCCGGCGCCGCGCGTGCGCGTCACGGTTGACGTTGGCACCCCACGAGAACGCACGATCCCGCCCCGGCACGCCCACGCTGGGCGCGGTGTCGAACGCTTGAAGGAGCGCTGGAATCCGGATCAGTTCCCGCCGCCTGGATCGGGTCCCGGTCCCCACGAGGCCTCGAGCAGGCCGAGGTCCTGCTCGTCGGTGACGCCGTCGCAGTTGAGGTCGCCAAGCCCCGGCTGGCCCCACCCATTGAGCATGAGGCCGAGGTCGGTGCCGTCGACATCGCCGTCGCCGTCGATGTCCGCCGGATCGCCCACCTCGGGAAGCATCACCGCGACAATGGCCGCGAAGTCCGGCTGAAGCCCATCCTCGACGTCGACGCTCACATAGGCGAAGCAGCGGTTGGGCAGGCGCAGTCCGGGGCCGACAGTCGTCGTCGCGTTGAAGTCGGTCACCGCACTCTCCGGCACGCCGTCCCCGTCGGTGTCGACGAAGTCGCCGGTGGCGAGCAGGATGACCGAATCCCACGCCGCGACGCCAAGCTGCGGCGGAACGAAGAGAAGGAGGAGCTCTCCGCCCACGGTGGTCGCCCAGATGGCGCCCACGCGGCCGTGATCGTCGACCGAGACGGCCCGAGGGTTGCCCGAGAGCACCTTGCCCGGCGCGATCGTCTGTCCCTCCTGGGCGACGAGCGCGCCGTTGAAGACGATGAACCCGTCGTTGGAGGCGTTCTCGTCGGTGTCGCCGCTGGCCACCCAGTCGCCGTGGTTGTTGATGGCGCACTCCTCGAAGCTCTGGTAGGCCCCGACCGCGCCGCCCGGCACCTGCCCGGCGACGGCGACCACCGCGCCGTCGCGAACGAGGATCGGCACGGCGCTCTCGCTGGCCGAGGCCCCGCGCCCGCGCACGATCCAATGCGCGCCGCTTCCGCAGACGTCGTACGGGAAGCCGACGCCCAGCGTGTCGAGCGCATAGCCGCCGACCACGTCGCCCGTCTTGAGGGTCGGCGTCGAGGCGATGTAGAAGACGCGCCCTTCGGTGAGCCCGCCCGGCGTCGACGTGAACCCCGAGATCCACGTCGCGGTGCCGTCGTTGTTCATCTGCGGCCGGCTGGAGAAGGTCGCGAACATCCCGGGCAGGCCCGGCGCCGGATCGTTCGTGCGGATCACTTTGACGCCGTTCTTCCAGATCGCGTCGCCACCGAAGCCCTGGAGCGGGCTGTAGACCCACTCGCCGGCGTCGCCGACCCCCATCGTGCCCTCGGCGCCCTCGAGGCTGATCGGCAGCGCGTCGGTGTTCTTCCAGACGATCGTGCCGTTGAACCAGACGAAGCCGATCGAGTTGCTTCCCGGCACGTTGAGCAGGCCCGTGAAGCCGACCTGATCGATGCCGTTGATCATCGGGTCGTTGATGGCGAGGATCGTGTATCCGCCGGATCCGGGCGCCGTGACGCCGGTGCGCGCCACGACAAAAGGGGCCTGGTCGGCGAAGCAAGGTGCGTGCGGCGCAAGCGCCAGAAGCGCGAGCCAGGGTGCGGTGGCGCGTGGCATGAACACTCCCGGCCCATCGTATCGGTGAAGGGTCGCCTCCGCGCGCGTTCGGCCGCTTCCTCGCGCGCCCAATTGCACGGAATTCGCCACGGCACGTCGCCGGCGGCGGTGGTTCTGGGACATCGCGGCCATCCAGGGCCCGGCCCCGCGACCCCTCGCGCGGATGCCACGCGGACCTCGACCCGTTCGGCCTCTCGCCGGCAATGCGGTTCAAGGCGCGATGAAGTCGGGCGGAGCGACGGGGTCGACCCGGACGCGCATCACCGGATCATCAGGAGCTTCATGCCGTCCTTCTCCATCACCATCTCGACGCTGCGATAGCGGAACTGGCTCGCCAGTCGCGGTCCGAACCGCGCCCGCATCGCGCCGTGGGCGCCCGACTCGAGGATGACATCCTGCCCGAGGAAGCCGAAGCTCATCCGGTTGAGCGTCTTCATCATCTCCGGACGCGCCTCGTCCATGAAGTCGGCGAAGTCGTCGAAGGTGAGTCCTTCGCTGGTGTAGGCCTGCCTGGTGGATGCGGCGAGCAACTGCTCCCACATGACCTTGTATTCGCGGTTGCGCAGGCAGGTCATGGTGTTGGCGATGACGTGCTCGGGCAGGAGGCACCGGACGATGACCGTGCCGTCGTCGTGCTCCTCGCGGATCTCGAACGGCTTGGCGTCGGCGGCCCCTTCCGTGCTGGATGGCGGTGTCGGCTGGCCCGTGACGTACTCGACCACGGTGCCATCCTTCAGCTCGACCCGGTCCGGGAGCGTCCCGTTCGACGCCGACTGGTAGAACGCAGGTCGCGTGTGGCGCTCGATCCGGTACGGCGTGCACGCGACGGGCGCCAGCGCGAGGCCGATCGTCAACGCGATCCCGCCGCATCGACGACCGAGGCCCGCGCCGCGATTCCCGCCGTCGCGGCTCACGACGCCACCTCCAGCGGCGCGCCGACGCGCATCGTCGCCGGTCCGTCGCGGTCGGCGCACCAGAGGGCGTGGGCGCGGAACTCGTCGCGCTCCTCGGGGAAGTCGAGCCGACAGTGCGTGCCGCGGGTCTCGCGGCGCCACGCCGCGGCGCGGGTCATGAGCGCCCCGACGGTGAGCAGGTTCTGCGTCTCCCACCCCGAGGGATCGTCGAAGATCTTGTCGAGCGTGTAGCGCGTCCAGAAGTCGAACATGTCCACGACGTCCGCGAGCTTCGCGCCGCTGCGCTCGATGCCGACGTTGCGCCACATCGCGCTGCGAAGGCTGCTGCGGACGTCGGTCAGGTCGAGCTCGCCGTGCTCGCTGATGCGGATGTCGGAGATGACCTGCACCGGCCCCGACGAGCCCCCGCTCAGTTGCGCAGCCCGCGCTCCCGCCCGCCTCCCGAAGACGAGCCCCTCGAGCAGCGAGTTGCTGGCCAGGCGGTTGGCGCCATGCAGGCCGTTGCACGCCGCCTCCCCGCAGGCGAGCAGGCCGGGCAGCGACGTCGCGCCGTCGAGGTCGGCCCAGACGCCGCCGACCGTGTAGTGTGCCGCTGGATGGACGGGAACGAGGTCGCGCTCCGGATCGAGGTCGAACTTGCGCAGCATCGCGGCGAGCCCGGGGAAGCGCTCCGCGAACCTCCCCGCGCCGAAGTGGCGCACGTCGAGGAAGACGTTGGCCTGGCGCGTCCGCGCCAGATGGTCGGCGATGGCGCGGCTCACGACGTCGCGCGGCGCCAGCTCGCCCATCTCGTGGTACTTCTCCATGAAGCGCGTGCCGTCGCGGTCGACGAGGCGACCACCCTCGCCGCGCACCGCCTCGGAGATGAGCGCCCGCGCGGCGCCCGCGACGTACAGCGTCGTGGGATGGAACTGCATGAACTCGAGATCGCCGAGGACCGCGCCGGCGCGCCACGCCATCGCCAGTCCGTCGCCGGTGGCGACCTTCGGGTTGGTCGTCTCGCGGAAGACCTGCCCCGCGCCGCCGCTGGCGAGGATCGTCGTCTTCGACCAGATGATCTGAAGGCCGAACTTCGGGTGCCACGTGATCGCGCCGAGGACGCGATGATCGCTCCGGCCGGCGCCATTTCCCATCGCCGACCCCTCCGACGTGAGCAGGTCGAGCGCGAAGCAGCGGTCGAAGAAGCGGATGTTGTCGTGGCTCGTCGCGACCGCCCGCAGGCAGCGCGACAGCTCGCGCCCGGTCGCGTCGCCGTCGGTGTGCACGATGCGGGCTCGACGATGGCCGCCCTCGCGGCCGAGCACGAGTTCCCCCGCCGCGTCGCGGTCGAAGCGCATCCCCCACTCGATCAGCTCGTGGATGCGCTGCGGCCCCTCGTCGACGAGGGTCCTCACGACGCCCTCCTCGCAATGGCCGGCGCCGGCCTCCAGGGTGTCCTCGACGTGCGCCTCCGCCGTGTCGCCGGCCGCCAGCACCGCCGCGATCCCGCCCTGCGCCCACGAGGTGTTCGAGAGGTCGGCCTGGTCCTTGGTGAGCACGATCACGTTCGCGCCCACCCGGTCCGAACGCGCCGCCTCGATCGCCGCGCGGAGCCCGGCCACGCCGCCGCCGATCACGAGCGTGTCCGTGAAGACGTGCGGCAGCAGCAGCGTGCGGAACGGGATCAGGTAGCGGCGGTGCGGAAGCACAGGGGGTGATCGTAGTGCGCGGCGCGTGGAGCGCGGATCGAGCCGTGCGCTCGAAGGACGGCCCGCGCGCATGGCCCTGGATTCGCCGAACGCTACGGACAATCGCCCCATGCACCAAGCAACGATCCGAGGTCGGCGCCGTCGACCGTGCCGTCGTGGTTGACGTCGGCGGCCGCGTCCGCGGTTCCCCACGCCGCGAGCATCGCGCCGATGTCGGCGCCGTCGACGGCGCCGCTGCCGTCGACGTCGCCGGGGCAGGGCGGACACGCATCGACGCTGCCCGTGGCGCCCGCGTAGTTCGTCGGGGTGTTCAGCCCGGTCGTGTGGTTGCGGTTGAGCGAGTGCACGCAGTCGGTCGGCACCTGACCCGACGTGAAGGTGAACGTGTCGTACACGTGGTACTTGAGCGTGTCGCCGGTCGTCGAGAAGAAGTGGTCGGGGATGATGTAGTCGGGCGTCGGTGCGCCGGGCAGCGCGGCGAAGCCGCTCGTGGCGAGCAGCAGGTACTTGAATCCGGTCGGCGGCACGAGGTTGCTCGGGAAGGTGAAGACCTTGCCCGTCGCCTGGCTGGTGACCTTCTTGCCCGCGAGGCCGATCTCCTGGTTGGCGTTGGTGCTGATGTGCAGCTCGATGAACTGCACGGTGCCGTCGGGATTGCTGAAGATCTCCCAGAAGTCCCAGAGGTGTGAGCCGGCGCTCGCCGGCGACGCGATCGCGATGCTGGCGGCGATACCGAGCAGCGCTCCATGCATGCCATGCATGCCATGCATGCCGCGCAACGACGGCGTGGTGTTCGTGCAGACCCATCGGCTGATTCGGCTCATGGCGGTGCTCCAAGAAGGAGACGGACGCGGCGCGCCGGCAGGTGGCTCAACGTCGCGGGGGGTCGACCGTCCCCAGCGGCTTGCCGTCGCGGTACGCGATGCGGCAGAAGGGGCAGTCGTCGTCGACCACCATCGCGCAGGCGCACAGCTCGCAGCGCGGAACGGTGGCAATCGCAGCGTTCAGGATATCGAATTGCCTCGCCGCCTCGGCAAGCAATTCCCGGTCGCGGAAGAAGATTCGACCCACGACGCCCCCACCGCACGCCGGACACCAGGCGCCGCGCTCCGTCGCCCCGCCTCCATCCTGGCCGAGCCCCCGGCCCGACACACCGGTCCCCTCCGCGGTCGTTGCGGCGTCCACCCTGGCCCGGCACGCCGCGCAGAGCGGCGTCGACGCGGTCGCCACCTCGCCCTTCGAGAAGACCCACGTGATGCGGGTCATCCAGGCGAGCCCATTCTGCCAGCCGATCCGGCAATCGACGCACCAGCCATCACAGGCGATCGCCGCCAGGCAATTCGGACAGGTGATCGACTCGTGGCCGATCACGTGGCCGTGCGGATCGAGCGTCTCGAAGAGGAGTTCGGATCGCACCGCGACGCCGCCGACGTAGCCGACGCGACAGCGATCGCACCATCCGTTGTGCTCCTTCGCCCACTGGCAGGTGCACGACCGCGGATCGCCGCCACCGGGGTGGAGCAGCACGTGCGGCGCGTCGGGTGGGCCTTGGACCGCGCCCGACCCGCTCGACGCGTCGGGCGCGCCGCGAGTTGCGACACTCGCCAAGTCCGCCCCATCGCGCGGAACCGACAAGCGCGCAGCGGCCGTCGATGGGGTCGAACCTCGTGAAACGTGCGAATCGCCCGGCGCCACCGTCGCGCGAACGGGTTCGCCCCGGCCGCACCCCGCCACCACGCCCGCGGCGACAAGCCATGCGATCCGGAGAGCGATGCGAAGCGCGCACACCGGCTTGATCGTAGCGATCGCCCGCCGGGCCCTTCGCGCGCGGAGTGCGCCAACCGGTGCACGTGCGCAGGCTGCGCCCGGAGAAGCCGGACGCTGCCGCGCGGCGGGGTCCCCTTGAGGCGCCGCGCCGCGACGAGCCCGTGTGGCGGTTGGCGGATTCGGCCCGGCTCGCGCGCCCGATCCGCTTCACGGTACCTTGCACGTCGCGGAACCCGTGCATGGTTCAGCGCCTCTGAAGGGCTCGCGAAGCGCGCCGCCCCCAGGGCGCCCTCGCCAGCGCCGCGATCCGTCCCTCTCCACACGTGACCGAGCCCACGAAACACGTCCGCTTCCTTCGCTGGATCGCGACCTCGCTCGTGGCCGTGGCCTTCGTCGTCGGCGTGGTGGTGCTCATGCTCTGGCTGACGGGAACCTTCGGATCGAAGGTCGACGACCGCACCGCAGCGCGCGGCCGTTCCGGCCCGATCGGCCGGGCCGTCGGCGATGGCAGGCTCGTCGAGGTTGTCCATCGAACGATGCCGCTCGAGGAGACCGCCATCGGCACCATCCAGCCGGTGCACCGCGTCGAGCTGGCCTCGCGGCTCCTGGCCCGCGTGATCGAGGCCGACGTGATCGCCGGAAGGAAGGTCGCCACGGGCGACGTGCTCGTGCGCCTCGAGGAGACCGACCTCGGGGCCCGCCTGGCGCAGAGCGAATCGGCCGTCGCGCAGGCGCAGGCCGCGCTCGATCAGGCGAGGCTCGAGGAGTCGCGAGCTCGCTCGGCGTTCGACAAGGGTGCCCTCTCGGGCATCGAGATGGAGCGGGCGGTCAACGCGCTGAAGGGCGCGGACGCCAACCTCGCCCGCCTGGAGCAGGCCCGGACGGAAGCCCGCACCATCCTGGAATACGCCACGATCCGCAGCACGATCGATGGCGTCGTCGTGGACAAGCGGGTGGACACGGGCGACACCGTCTCGCCGGGACAGGTGGTCGTCACCCTGCTCGACCCGACGCGCATGCAGCTCGTCGCGAGCGTGCGCGAGTCGCTCTCGCGGAGGCTGCGCGTGGGCCAATCGGTGTCGGTCAAGGTCGACATGCTCGATCATGCGTGCGCCGGCACCGTGAGCGAGATCGTGCCCGAAGCGGAGTCGACGAGCCGCACGTTTCAGGTGAAGGTCACCGGCCCATGTCCGGAAGGCGCGTACTCCGGGATGTTCGGCCGCCTCTCGATCCCCGTGGGCGAGGAGGAGGTGCTGCTCATCCCGAGCGCCGCCGTGCGGACCGTGGGCCAACTGGATTGCGTCGACGTCGCGGTCGATGGAATGCGCCAGCGCCGCGCCACACGGCTGGGGCGGATCGTCGGCGACGAGGTCGAGGTGCTCTCGGGGCTGGCCGCGGGCGAATGGGTGGTGGTCGACGCGGATGCGACCAAGACGACCGCGGCCGGCGGGAGAGGGCGGTAGGCCGATGGCGGACCCCGCACCGATGGCGACATCGTCGTCCAATGCCGGGCACGACGGTCGTCGCGGCGAGGACCGCGATGGCGCCGACGGCGCACGGCTCGAAGCCAACTGGCTGAACGGGATCGTCCGGACGTTCCTGCACTCCAACCTTTCGCTGATCCTGTTGGTCGTCTCGTTCGCCGTCGGCGCCGCGGCGCTCGTCGTCACGCCGCGCGAGGAGGACCCCCAGATCGTCGTGCCGCTCGCCGACATCTCGGTCTCAGCGCCGGGCCTCTCGGCGCAGGAGATCGAACGGCTCGTCACCACGCCGCTGGAGCGTGTGCTCTTTCAGATCGATGGCGTCGAGTACGTCTACTCGATGTCGCGCGCCGACTCGGCCATCGTGACGGTGCGCTTCCACGTCGGCGAGGATCGCGAGCGGTCCCTCGTGCGACTGCTCAAGAAACTCGAGGAAAACAAGGATCTCGTGCCACCCGGCGTCGCGAGCTGGGTCATGAAGCCGGTCGAGATCGACGACGTCCCGATCGTCACGCTCACCCTTCGCGCCCGGAAGACCCAGCCGGATCGCCCGGGCCTCACCGACGAGTTCGAGCTTCGGCGCGTCGCCGAGGAGCTCGCCGCCCGGCTCGCCACGGTCGCCGAGACCTCGCGCGTGAGCGTCGTCGGCGGCGCGCCAAGGACGATCACGGCCTACCTCGACCGCGAGGCGCTCGCCGGACGCGGGCTTTCGATCCTCGATGTGCAGCGCGCGGTCCAGGCGTCGAACCTCTCCATGCCCGCCGGCGCGATCGAGCGCATGGACGCCGCGATCGCCGTCCGCGCCGGCTCGGTGATCCGCGATGGCCGCGACCTCGGGCGGATCGTCGTCGGCGCGAAGGACGAACGACCGGTCCTCCTCGAGGAGGTCGCCCGCATCGAGGATGGTCCCGTGGAACGGACCACGTACGTGCGCCACGGCTGGGGTCCGGCGCGCGGCTTCGATGCCCATCGTCACGCCGCGGGAACGATGCTCGACGGGAGCGCTCGCGACGAAGGCGCCTCGGATGCCGTCCCCGCCGTGACCATCGCGATCGCCAAGAAGAAGGGCGCCAACGCCGTCCACGTGGCCGAGGCCATCCTCGGCGAGGCCGAGCGCCTCAGGGCCGAGGTGGTTTCCGAGGACATCGACCGGGTCGTGACCCGCAACAGCGGGCTCACGGCGGACGAGAAGGTGTCGGAGCTCGTCGAGGGGCTCTGGGTCGCCATCCTGATCGTCGTGGCGCTGCTCACGATCGGACTCGGCTGGCGCGAGGCGCTGGTGGTGGCCGTCGCCGTCCCGGTCGTCTTCGGCCTCACGCTCGCCGTCAACCTGCTCGCGGGCTACACGATCAACCGCGTCACGCTCTTCGCCCTGATCCTCTCGCTTGGACTGCTCGTCGACGATCCGATCGTGGACGTCGAGAACATCGCCCGTCACTTCGGACTGCGCCGCAAGGCGACGCGTGCCATCACGCTCGAGGCCGTCAGCGAGATCCGTCCGCCGCTGATCGCCGCCACGCTCGCGGTGATCGCGTCGTTCCTTCCGCTCTTCTTCATCACCGGCATGATGGGGCCGTACATGCGGCCGATGGCGCTCAACGTGCCCGTCACGATGGTGATGTCGATGGTGGTGGCGTTCACGATCACGCCGTGGCTCGCGTATCACGTGCTCAGGAGGCGCGACTGGGCGAACGGCGCCGCGCACGGAGGCGCCGCCGCGGGGGCCGGCGCCCGCGAGGACGAATACGCCGCTGCGCACCGCAGCCTCCAGTACCGCCTGCTGCGGCCGATGCTCCAGCCGCTGCTGAGGTCGCGCGCCCTCGCATGGTCGTTCCTCGCGTTCGTCGCGGCGCTCACCGCCGGCGCGGCGATGCTTGCGGCGCTGCGGGACGTTCCGCTCAAGATGCTCCCCTTCGACAACAAGGCGGAGATCCTGCTGCTCGTCGACGCGGACGAGGGCACCACGCTCGAGCGGACCGACGCCGTGATCCGGGACCTCGAAGCCGCGCTCGCGACGATCCCGGAGGCGACCGACTTCACGTCCTACGTCGGCGCGCCGTCGCCGATGGACTTCAACGGGCTGGTCCGCCACTATTACCTCCGGAACTTCCCGCATCAGGGCGAGATCCGGGTGAACCTCGTCGGCAAGAAGTCCCGGAAGGACGCGAGCCACACGCTCGGCCTGCGCGAGCGCGACGCGCTTGCGGCGATCGCCGCCCGCTCGGGGGCGCGACTGAAGATCGTCGAGCTTCCGCCGGGGCCGCCCGTGATCGACACCATCGCCGCCGAGATCTACGGGCGCGACGACCGGACCTACCGCGATCTCTCGGACGCCGCCGAACTCGTCAAGGCGAGACTCGCCCGCGAGCCGGGCGTCGTCGAACCCGACGACGTGGTCGAGGCGCGGCGCACCGAGCTCGTCTTCACGCCCGACCAGGAGAAGGCGGCCATACACGGCGTGAGCGTGGCGGAGATCGCCGAGACCGTCCGCGCGCGCTCACCGCCGCCCAGATCGGCGTCGGACACGCCCCGAACGAGCGCCAGCCGCTCACGATCGTGGCCCGCCTGCCCTGCGCCGACCGATCGAGCCGCGCGGACCTCTCGCGTGCAGGTGAAGGGCGCGAAGGACCAGCTCGTTCCGCTGGCGGAGATCGGGCGCTGGGATGCGCGGCCCGCCGAGCAGACGATCTACCACAAGAACCTGCGCCGGGTCGCGTATGTCTTCGCCGAGACGGCGGGCCGCCCGCCCGCGGATGTCGTCGTCGACGTCATGGCCGACCGCGCCGAAGCGCCGCCCGCCGGCGCGCCGGACGTCGAGCGCACCGCCGGCGGATGGCTCGCCGGAACGGCGCCGCGTGCGCTCGCCGAACGTTCACATCTTCGCCCGGGCGGCGGAATCCGCTGGGGCGTCGCCGACGGGACCACCGTGGTCTGGTCGGGAGAAGGCGAGTGGAAGATCACGCTCGACGTCTTCCGCGACCTCGGCCTCGCGTTCGCGGCGGCGCTGGTGATGATCTACGTCCTGCTCGTCGCGCAGACCGGTTCGTTCGTCATTCCCGTCGTCGTCATGCTCTCCATCCCGTTGACGATGGTCGGGATCATGCCGGGCTTCTGGCTCCTTGGCATCGTCACGGGCCGGAGCGTCGGCGGCCACGTCGACACGACCTTCTTCACCGCGACGGCGATGATCGGCATGATCGCGCTGTCGGGGATCGTCACGCGCCAGTCGATCATCCTCGTGGACTTCATCCACCACTCGATCGAGCGCGGGCGCCCCTTCATGGACGCGGTGATCGAGGCGGGCGCGGTGCGCCTGCGCCCGATCCTGCTCGTCGTGGCCGCGGCGATGCTCTCGGCGATCCCGATCACGATCGATCCGATCTTCTCGGGACTCGCATGGGCGCTGATCTTCGGCCTCTGCGCCTCGACCGTCTTCACGCTCTTCGTCGTTCCGGTCGTGTACTGGATGCTCTACCGGAACGTGCCAGGTCACGGGGCCATCGCCGCCCGGTCCGACTGACGCGCGTCCCAGTTGACTCTCGCGCCCCACCCAACCCGATTCCGCCTCGAGGCGCCGCTGTGGGCAAAAGGGGTCGAACGCATGGAGATCGACTGGAATCCGTTTGAGATCGCCTCCGCGCGGGCCCGGACGCGTGCCGATCCGGCCTGCTCGGCGCGATCACGGCTTCGCGACTGGCTTCGCGACTGGCTTCGGCGCATCGCCGAGCCATTCGGCGACCCACAACTGGCTGCTCTTGTCCTCGCCGCGCTGGCTCGTCCAGATGAGCCACCGGCCATCGCGGCTGAACGCGGGCAGGACGTCCGCGCCGCTCGCGAAGGTGATGCGCCGGACGCCGGTTCCGTAGCGGATCGGACCCTTGCTGCCCGGCGGACCGTTCGAGGCGCCGTGCTCGTCCAGGTTTCCGGGATCGGCGTCGAGACGGAAGATCTCGTAGTTCTGGTGCCCGACCTGGCTCGTCGCGTACACCTGGAACCGTCCGCTCGGATGCCAGAACGGCCCCCAGTTGACGTGCTCGTTGTTGGTGAGCTGGTGCTCGGGCCCGATCCCGACGATCGCGCCGTCGGCGTCGCCGCCCTGCTGGAAGACGAGGTCCGCCGTGAAGACCTGGAGCAGGTTGTCGTCGAGACGGTCGCTGCGCCAGCAGATGCGCTTGCCGTCGGGCGAGAAGAAGGGGCCGCCGTCGTAGCCGGGCTTGTCCACGATGCGCGTCGTGACGCCGGTCTTGAGATCCTTGACGAAGAGATCGCCCTGGTTGCTCTCGAGCGAGCAGTAGAGCACGTGGCGGCCATCGGGACTGATCGAGCACTCGGCCATGTACGCGTCGTGGTGATCCACGAGCGGCTTGAGCGTGTGCATCGTGCCGTCGGCCTCGCGCAGGTCGACCTGCACGATCCGCATCTCCGGCGGAAACATCCAGCGATATCGGCCGCTGCCGCGCTGGTAGCCCGGCGGCGTCGCCTCCGACGGCATGCCGACGGTCGAGGCGAAGATGACGATGTTGGGATCGGTCGGATGGAACCAGCCGCACGTGTTGGCCGAGCCGCGCGGGCTGAGACGCTTCGTGTTCGTCAGGCCGGTGATGCGTCCGTCGGTGCGCACGACTTCGGCGATGTACATGCCGTAGAAGTCGTCGGGCTTCGCCCCCGGCTGCGGCACCTCGACGCCCTGGAAGATGACGCGCGTTCCGTCGGGCGAGAAGTACGACTCGCCCGCCTTGATGAAGCGGTCGGGGAAGGTGAGCTGCGTCTGGTTCGCGAGGATGCCCTTCTCGCCCTCGCGCCAGTCCAGCGGCGGTTCCGGCGCGGCGGGCGCCGGTGGCTTCGTCGCGGGTGCCCCCGCCGATTGGGCCAGGAGCACCGCCGCGAGCACGTGCGTGATCATCATCGGCAAGTGTACAGCGATGCGATGCGCCGCGGCGCGGGACCGATGCCGCGGACGTCTCGTCGGGATCGCGCCTGCGCCGCGGCTCGCGGGCCGCGAATGATCGGCCGTCCGCCATGGATTCCGACGACCTGCCCATCCTGCACCTGGATTCCGAGCTGGTCGTGCTCGACAAGCCCGCCGGCCTGCTCTCGGTGCCCGGCATCGGTCCCATGAACGCCGATTGTCTCGCGTCGCGCGTGCAGGCCGTCCTTCCAGACGCACGCATCGTGCACCGGCTCGATCAGGCGACATCGGGGGTCGTCGTGATGGCGCGCGGCGCGGCGATCCACCGCGAGCTCTCGCGCCAGTTCGAGCAGCGCGAGGTGGAGAAGCGGTACATCGCGATCGTCGCCGGGATCGTCGACGCGGACGAGGGCGAGATCGACCTGCCGCTGCGCAAGGACATGGAGCGCACGGCGCGGCACATCGTCGACCACGAGCGTGGCAGGCCGGCGCTCACGCGCTGGGCGCGTGGTGGAGCCGCGACCGGCGCGGCGCGCACGCGGCCTCGAGCTGCGCCCGCTGACCGGTCGCTCGCACCAGCTTCAGCGTGCACCTCGCCGCGATCGGCCATCCGATCGTCGGCGACGAGTTCTACGCCGGGAGGCGGTCCGCCCGAGCGCGCCGCGGCTCCTGCTGCATGCCACGGCGTTGACGATCACCATGGCGCCCGACGCACGCGGCGCGACGATTCGACGGACGTTCGCCTCGCCCGCACCGTTCGAAGGTTGCGCCGAGCGCGCGATCGCCGCGCCGCCGCCTCGCCACCTGAACGGCGATCCGCGTCGACGCGTCCGGAGCAGACGATTGGGTCGCCCGGGTCGCCCTCCGATCCGGCGGCGACCGCTACGACCGAGCATCCCGGGCGGCGACGAAAGGCCCTGCTGCCATCACCGGGAAATAGAGGCGATACAGGTGGTATCGAAGGTAGAAGACCTTCGGGAACCCCGTGCCGGTGAACTCCGTCTCGGCCCACGATCCGGGTGGATCGCGATCGGGATTCCGCGCAGGATCGGCGGCGTCGCGATCGGAGAGCTGGGTCGACGCGAGCCAGCGCATCGCCCGCTCGAGCGCCGGATCGCGCGGGCCATGGATCTCCTGGAGGATCATCGCCGCCCACGCGGTCTGCGAGGCGGTCGACGCGCCGCGGCCCTTGAGCGATGGATCCTCGTATGAATTGGCGCTCTCGCCGAAGGATCCGTCGGGCTTCTGCACCGACTTGATCCACGCGCCGGCGCGCTCGATCCACTCGCTGGTGCACGGCTCGCCGCAGCGGATCGGACCGATCACCGCCTGCCATGTGCCGTAGATGTAGTTGACGCCCCAGCGCCCGAAGAAGCACCCCTCGGGCTCCTGCTTCGTCTTGATGTACTCGATGGCGCGGCGCACCGACGGGTCGGCTCGCGTGAAGCCGTGCCATGAAAGGCACTCGAGCACGCGCCCGGTGATGTCCGGACACGACGGATCCTGCATCGCGTTGTGGTCGGCGAAGGGGATGTACTCGAGGATCCGCCGGTGCGTCGTCTTGTCGAACGCCGCCCATCCGCCATCGTCGTTCTGCATCGCGAGGATCCACGCGACGCCGCGCGCCGCGGCGGCCTCGTTCTCCGCGCCGCCGGGCGCGGCGAGCGCCATCGCCACCATCGCCGTGTCGTCGACATCCGGGTACCACGCGTTGAGGTACTCGAAGTACCACGCGCCCCACGCGGGCGAACCGTCGGGCCGATTCGCGGGCAAGGCGCCCTTCGACAGGTTGCGCACCCAGTCGCCGCGGAAGTGGATCTCCTTGCCGCGGAGCCATGCGGATGCCGCGTCCGCGGCGCGCGCGATCGCATCGGCCTGCCCTCCGAAGCGGTTCGAGAGCGCGTTTGCGCGACCATCGTCGCCCGCGCGCCGGGCGTCGGCGCGACCGTCGAGCGTGCGCCCCGCGTCGACGGTCCCGGCCTGCGCAGCTCCGGAGGCGTCACCAACAAGGCCCGCGCCGCAGTCGGCGAGGGCGTAGAGGGCGATGCCGGTGTCCCAGATCGGAGAGAAGCACGGCTGGATGCGGATCTTGTCCGCACCGAGCTTGCCGTCGTCGATGAAGAACTCGTCGAGCTCTCGCTCCGCGCGCTGGATCAGCGGATGGGTGCGCTCGTAGCCCAGCGCCTTGAAGGCGATCTGGAGGTAGACCATCGGGGGGAAGATCGCGCCCAGCCCCGAGGTCGGCGCCGGCGCATCCTGCCCGGCGCGCTCCACGATCCACCGCTCGCACGCCTTGATCGCCCTCGCCCGGATCGGCGTTCCGCCGAGGGCGTGGAGGCGCTTGAGCATCCAGTCCGCGCCCGTGAAGAAGCGCCGCCACGCCGCCGGCGCGTCGGGCTTGCCCTTCAGTCGATGACGCTCGCGCGGATCGACGAAGAGCTCGTCGATGCCCTGCGCCGCCGGGAGGGTTCGCGTCGGACGAAGCGTGACCACCAGCGAGAGCGCCACGATCATCGCCCTCGTCCACGCGGCGACCTTGTCGAGATGGAAGTACGACCAGCGCGGCAGGAAGACGATCTCCGGCGGGATCGCGGGCACGGCGTTCCACGAGACCTGTCCCAGCGCGGCCAGGTAGAACATCGAGAAGGTGTTGCATCGCTCCGCGCCGCCGTGCGCCCGGACGACGTCGCGCGCGCGAAGCATGTGCGGCGCGGTCGCCTCGTCGCCCATCAGCTTCAGGGCGAAATACGCCTTGGCGGTCGCGCTGAGGTCGATGCCCGAGCCGGGGTACTGCCCCCATCCGCCGTCGGGCCGCTGCTGGAAGCGCAGTCGGTTGGCGATCCGCCGAAGGGACTCGGGCGACGAACCGTCCGCGAGCGGCGCCGCCTCCTGGCCGAGGATCCACTTCATCAGCAGGTACTCGCTCTGGAGGATCGAGTCGCCCTCCAGCTCGCCGCACCAGTGTCCATCCGCGCGCTGGACGGCGAGCAGCGCCGCGACGCCGCGCCGCAGCGCCTGCGCCACGGGATCGCCGGCGGAGGAGGGCTCCGGGGCGAGTCGCTCGGAAGCGGGCTGAAGGGCGGTCACTGGGCGGCGATCGTAGGTCGTGCGCGCCGTTCGCGCCGACTACGATCGGCGGAATGCCGACCGCCTTCACCGATGCCCGCGCGGCCGCCGCGCTCAGCACGAACTTCGATTCGCGGGTCGCCGCGCGCGAGGTCGTCGCCCAGCTCGAGGAGCATCTGGTGGATGCCTGCGACCTGGTGCTCCTCTTCGGAAGCTACCACCACCGCGCTGGATTCGGCGACGCGGGCGAGATCGTGCGAAGCGCGCTTCGGCCCACGGCCATCGTGGGCGTCACGGCGTAGGGCGTCCTCGGCAACGGCATCGAGCTCGAGGGACGCTGCGGCCTCTCGGCGATGGCGCTGCGCGTACCGGGAATGGTCGTGCGGCCGTTCCGGCTGCCGGGGAACGACGCGTCGGTCGTCACCGCGGGGGCGCCCGCGCGGCTTCGCGCGGCGCTGCACGTCGACGCAGGCCATCGCGCCACGCTGCTCTTCGGCGACCCCTTCTCGATCCCGATGCCGCAGGTCCTCGCGGCGCTTGGACCCGCCGACGGCGCCGCAGGCGTGAACGTGCTCGGCGGCATGGCCAGCGGCGCGAGCCAGCCGGGACAGAACGTGCTGCTGCTCGACGGCTCGACCTCGGCCTTCGGCGCGGTCGGCGTGACGCTCTCGGGCGACGTGCGGATCGACGCCCTCGTGAGCCAGGGCTGCCGGCCCGTCGGCGATCCGCTCGTGGTGACCAAGGCGCAGGGCAACGTGGCCCTCGAGCTCGGCGGCAGGCCGGCGATGGAGGCGGCGCAGGCGATGGCCCGGTCGCTGCCCGAGGCGCAGCGCGCCCTGCTCGGCAAGGGCGTCCTCTTCGGGCTGGCGCTTGACGCGTACAAGCCTCGATTCGGACGTGGCGACTTCCTCGTCCGGCCGATCCTGGGCGCCGATCGCAAGACCGGCGCGCTCGCCGTCGGCGACATGCTGCGCATCGGACAGACGATGCAGTTCCATGTGCGCGACGACCGCACCGCGGACGAGGACCTGCGCCTCCTGCTCGACGGGCAGCAGCTCGACGCGCCGCCGCTCGCCACGATGCTCTTCACGTGCAATGGACGAGGCACGCGGCTCTTCCCGAATCCCCATCACGACGCCGCGCTCGTCCATCAGCGGCTCGGCCACGCGCCGCTCGCCGGCTTCTTCGCCGCGGGCGAGATCGGTCCGGTCGGCGGCCACGCGTTCCTGCACGGTCACACGGCGGTTTGCGCCGTCGTGCGGGAGTGAGCGACGGAGCCGAGTGAGCGACGGCGCCGAGCGAGCAATGACGCTCAGGAACGCCGCGGCGGCCGCGGCCGCCTCATGCGGCGCGCCGGACGCACCGCCGCGGCGGCAGCGCCGCGCATCGAACGGTCAGGCGCGCTCGACCAGCATGGAGACCGCGTTGCCGCCGCCGAGGCAGAGCGACGCGACGCCTCGACGGGCGTTCGTGCGCAGCAGGTGGTGGATGAGCGTCACCAGCACGCGGGCGCCGCTGGCGCCGATGGGGTGACCCATCGCGATGCCGCCGCCACCGATGTTGAGCTTGCCCTCGGGAATGCCCAGGCCACGATGTTGGCGAGCACCTGGGCGGCGAACGCCTCGTTGATCTCGAAGAGATCGACGTCCGCGACGCCGAGCCCGTTGCGCTGAAGGAGCGCCTCGATGCCCAGCCGGGGCGCCCAGAAGAGCTCCTTCGGCGCGACGCCGACGGTGTTCGAGTCGACGATGCGCACCAGCGGCGCTGCGCCGAGGGCCTTGGCGCACTCCTCGCTCGCGACGAGCAGCGCCGCGGCGCCGTCGGAGATCTGCGACGAGTTGCCGGCGGTCACCGTGCCGTTCTTGTCGAACGACGGCCGGAGCTTCGCGAGCGTCTCGATGTTCGAATCGGGCCGGAACCCCTCGTCCGCATCGCAGCCGGGCTGGCCGGGCCTGGCCCCGAGCTGCTCGGCGCTCAGCGCGACGATCTCCTTCCGGAACCAACCCTCCGAGGTCGCCTTGGCGGCGCGCTGATGCGACTGCACCGAGAAGCGATCCTGTTCGGCGCGGGTCACCGAGCGCGTCGACGCGATGTGCTCGGCGGCGCTGCCCATCCCCCACTTCTCGAACGGGCACGTGAGGCCGTCGGCGGCCATGTGGTCGAGCATCTCGGCGGTGCCGTACTTCACGCCCGAGCGCAGGTACATCATGTGCGGAGCCAGCGACATGTTCTCCATGCCGCCCGCGACCGCGAGCTGGTTGTCGCCGGCGCGGATCGACTGGGCCGCGAGCATGACCGACTGGAGCCCCGAACCGCACACCTTGTTGACGGTGGTCGCGCTGAGCGTGTCGGGAAGGCCGGCGCCCAGGCCCGCCTGCCGCGCCGGGTTCTGCCCGAGCCCCGCCTGGAGCACGGAGCCCATGAGGCACTCGTCGACCCGTTCCTTCGCGCCCGGCACGTCGGCGAGCGTTGCGGCGATGGCGTACGAACCGAGCCTCGGCGCCGGCGTGCGGCTGAGCGCTCCCATGAACTTTCCGATGGGCGTCCGGCGGGCGGCGATGATGACGGGTCGTGGCATTGGGCGGACGGGCAAGCGGTCGCGGTGGGCGCCCGGCGCGCCACGGCAGCGCACGCTGGCCGTCGTTAGAATTGCGGTCTCGGCCGCAAAGGGGCGGATGATAGCCGTCGGCGCAACGGGCGCCGGGGCCGCACGATCGGGACGGCCGCGCGACGGGCGCCGCCTCGCGACGAGCGCCGCGGCGACGCCTTCGGTCCAGCGGTCCACAGACGAGGCCAGCCATGAAGACCGACTCGAGAACCGACGCACGCCCGGTCCGTCAGCGCATGATCGACGTCGACAGCCTGACGTCGCTGCAAGCGCACTTCCTCGCCGAGGAGACGCGCCATCCCGAGGCCACCGGCGACTTCACCTGGGTCATGTCGGCGCTCTCGCTCGCGGGCAAGATCATCTCGCACAAGGTGCGGCGGGCGCGGCTCGAGGACGTGCTCGGCGAGCACGGCGGCGAGAACGTGCATGGCGAGGACCAGCAGAAGCTCGACGTCATGGCCAACGAGATCCTCGTCCGTTCGCTCGGCGACCGGGCCAGCATCGCCGTCATCGCCAGCGAGGAGGACGAGGTCCCGACGATCATCCGCCGCGGCGCCGACGGCGGGAAGTACTGCGTGCTCTTCGATCCGCTCGACGGCAGCAGCAACCTGGACGTCGCCGTCGGCGTCGGCACGATCTTCTCGGTGCTGCGCAACGATCCGAACATCCCCGACGCGGTCGAGACCGTCTGCCAGCCGGGCTCCCGGCAGCTGGCCGCGGGGTACATCCTCTATGGATCGTCGACCGTCTTCGTGATCACGACCGGCGCAGGCGTGGACATGTTCGAGCTCGATCCGACGATCGGCTCGTTCATGCTCGTCAAGCGCAACGTGCGCATCCCCGCGCGAAGCAAGACGTACTCGATCAACGAGGCGTACGCGAGCCAGTTCCCGCCCGGCTATCGCAAGTACCTCGAGCACGCGCACGCGAGCGGCTACTCGAGCCGCTACATCGGCTCGATGGTGGCCGACGCCCATCGCACGCTGCTCAACGGCGGCGTCTTCATGTATCCGCCGACCGAGAAGCACCCCGACGGGAAGCTCCGCATCCTCTACGAGGCGAACCCGATGAGCTGGATCATCGAGCAGGCCGGCGGCAAGGCGTACAGCGGCGTCGAGCGCACGCTCGAGATCCGGCCCCATCACCTGCATCAGCGCACCAGCGTGCTGCTGGGAAGCCCCGACGAGGTCGACCTGGTGCGCAGCTTCTTCAAGACGCCCGAGGACGCCGAGGTCTGGAAGAAGCGGTAGCGCCGGCCTCGCCGTGCGCCGCCCGCGCGATGGAGGTCATTGCGCCTCGATCGTCGCGACGTACTGCACCGGGCAGGCCGGCGGATCGAGGCCGAACGAGTCGACCGTCAGGATCACCACGTGGTTTCCCGGCGGCAGCGGAACGTACGCCGTGGTGAATGGACAGAGTCCGCTCACCTGCACGAGGCTGACCGTCTGCGTCGCGCAATCGTCGCCCTTGACGATGTAGACCGCGAAGTCGCTCGCCGGCGTTCCGCCCGAGGCCGACTGCTCGACGGTGACGCGCACCATCGACGGCGCCGGCAGCGAGAATCGGTACCAATCCAGGTCGCGGAAGTTCGGCGCGAAGGTGCCGACCGTGCCGCAGACGGTCGTCGAGCCGCCGTGGAGGATCGCGCCAATGTCCTGGTAGAGCGCCGGCTGTTCGTTGCAGCCTCCGTTCGGATCGGGGACCTGGTCGGCGCAGCCGTCGTTCTGCTGGATGCCGTTGGCCGGGCACGCGGGGAAGCACGTCGGATCGCACGGGCCCAGGCACTCCATCTTGAACCAGTACTGGTTCGAGCCGCTCCCGCACGGGAACCCCGCGAAGGCGGCGGGCGCCGCGAAGAACCACCACGTTCCCGCGGGCAGGCACGCTTCGAACCCGCCGGTGCCACAGGCGTCGACGGCGACGAATGGATCGAGCGCGCTCGCCAGCGTGCAGTCGGCGATGCCGCCGGTGTTGACGATGCCGATGGCCAGGGGAAGCGTCGTGAAGGCCGTGAAGCGCACGACGGTCGGCTGAGGAAGCGTGAACTGGTACCAGTCGGTGTCGCGCATGCCGCCGCTGGCCCACGCGGTGGCGCAGACGGTCTCCTGGCAGGCGAGTGGCCTGAACTTCGGCGGCACGCTGTTGCAGCCGCCGTTGGTGTCGGTGCCACATGGCTCGCCCTCCGGCACAGCGCAGTCGGGGCAGCCGAAGGGGCACGATGGAAGGCCGCACTGGGCGATGGCCCCGTTGACGCAGGCGAGGTCCCAGGCCACGTCGCAGCAGAAGGGGTCGATCGAACAGACCGCGAAGCAGCAGGCCGGATCGTCGCAGCCCGGCCCGCCCACCGTGTAGCAGCCGTGACGCGAATCGGGGCAGGTCGACCCGCAGATCGCCGGGCAATTGATGAGCGCAAGATCCGCGCATCCGGCATCCCAGACGACGTCGCAGCAGGAAGGATCGTTGTCGCACACCGCCCTGGCGCACGCCGGATCGCCGCAACCGAGTCCGCCCCAGGCCACGCAGCAGTTGCCCGCGCCGGGCGGTCCACCGGGCCCGCCCGGACAGAGCATCGCCGCGCCGCTCGCACACATGCCATCCCACGCGACCGAGCAGCAGAAGAGGTCGATCTCGCACACCGCCTGGCAGCAGCACGCATCGTCGCATGCGGCGCCGGGGTGTGGCTGGAAGCAGCTTCCCGCCTCGGGATTTCCGCAGACCGCGGCCGGCGGCGGACACTGCCCGAAGCCCGACAGGAGCAACCCGAGGTCCGCACCGTTGACGATGAAGTCGTCGTTGAGGTCGCCCACGCCCATGCCGCCCCAGTTGGCCAGCAGGATGCCGAGGTCGGCGCCGTTGGTGACGTCGTCGCTGTTGAGGTCGGTCGGGCAGACGAAGGGCGCCGCGAACGTGCATCCGGTGAGCTCGATGCGATACCAGAGATCGACGCCGTCCGGCGAGGGCGTGCCGTTCCAGCCGACGATCGGCGTCGCGCCGCCGGTTCCGTCCGGGCCCGAGACCTCGATCCGCGATCGCTGGTCGAAGATCAGCCCGCCCTGGCTGAGCGCGTCGTCGTTGAAGCGGCTCAGGGCGATGTAGTAGAGCCCCGGCTTCGTCACGACGACGTGCGTTCCGTCGTCGCTGAAGTTCTGCATCCGCGAGAAGCCGATCTGGCGCTCGCAGGGATCGTCGTCGTTGGCCAGCAGTCCGAAGCCGCAGACGTCGAAGAGCCACAACTGCGTGTTGAACTGGACGACGGCGCCGGGTGGCGCCGGCGGCGACGTGGCGACCACCGTCTGGGCGGAGAAGAGCTCGGGCTGGTCGATGCGGATGAGGAACATGTCCTCGAGATCGGGGCCGTCGGCCAGCGGGACGCTCCGGATGCGGCCGGCGATGCAGGTGAGCGGACCGCTCCCGAGCGTCGCCTGTGCCGTCGGCCCGGGCAGCGACCCGGCGTCGCCGTGCATGTCCTCGCACCAGCACGGCCCGGAGCCGGCGATGGCGCAGCGTGCGGCGCCGATCGCCACGCCGATCGCGACGATCGCGGCCGGCGCCCTCCGATTCGCTGGCGCGGCGAGGCGCAGTGCGCCGCCGTCCCGGGTCGTTCGAATGCTCATGGCGTCTCCGGTCATCGGTATGCGGTCCCGCGTGTGGTCTCCAGGCGCGTCCAGTCGCGCCGCTAGGGCGACGTCTCGGTGCGGTTCCAGCCGCTCGGATCGAACGAGACGATCGCCCTCGCCCGCGCCGCGGTCTGCGCACCGAGATCGAACTCGTAGACGGTGCCGTCGGCGCCCACCATGAAGGTCATGACACCCGTCTCGGCGTACCGCGCCGGATACGCGACGAAGGCGAACCCGCCGACCATGTTGCCGTTCTCCACGTAGTCGCGCGCCCCGCCCGGCGCCCCCGGTCCCTGTCGGGTCAGCATGCGATAGAAGTAGCCGTTGTAGGGCCGCGCATCCGCACCGGCCACGTCGATCCACGCCCCGCCGAGCGCCGGGCCGACCGGCCCCATCGGCTCGTCGGTGGCGCTCTCCGCAGGCATCCACGAGAGGCCATCGTGCGTGCCCGGCGTGCTCGAGAGCCGCATCGCGAACTCGAGCACGCCGTCGGCGTCGCGGTCCTCGCGCGCGTAGGCGAGCTCCGCCTCGACGAGCGCCTCCAGGACGTCGATCGTGGCCAGCTCGTTCGCGCCGACCCGGCGCAGCCGCATCTCGGCGACGCCCGCGTCGGTGTCGAAGAACCAGCGCGTTCCGTGCGCGACCAGCGGAACGGGGAAGGTCCAGCCGTCGCGCCCGACGCAGAGCGCCTTCGTTCCGTCGCCGACATCGACGATCTCGGTCTGCTGCGCGAGCGCCGCCGAGAATCGCTGGAGGTTCCGGTCGTCCTCCGCCGCGTCGCCGGTCCCGAGCTTCGCGTGATCGGGCCCGAAGATGCGCTGCAACGCGGCTCGATCCTGGCTGCGCGCGGCCGCGGCGAGCGCGTCGACGGCGGCCTGCGGGGAGTCGAAGAGCGTCTGCGCCGCGTTGGGTACACGGCTCGCCGCCGGCGCGATGGCCGCGGCGCCCGCGCCGGGTTTCGCCGCGGAGCCGCAGGCGCCGAGCGCCGCGAGAAGCAGGGACGCGATCAACGGAAGGTGGTTCATGGAAGGGCTCGATCGGGTCCGGTTGACCGGCGGCGTTCGACACGTCGTCCACGCCCGGCGCGCCGGAGCGGGCGTGCGGCGCGGCCGCGACGGAACGCTCGAAGCAGCGCTCGCGCGCGGCATGGCGTCGCTTCGGTTCACGTCACGAACCACGGCCGGCGAAGCTCCTCGCCCCGCGAGCACCCGCGGCGTAGCCACCCGACCCGACGCCAAATGCGGTGCCGCCGACGCTCGTCCAGGCGGCGCCGCTGACGCCATCGGTCGCGCCGAACGGGACTGGCGGCTGGTAGGCGATGTTCGACGGAATCGGCTGGACCGGCGCCAGCGGTTGGACCGGCGCGTTGTACGCCAGGGCCTGCACCGGCGCCCGCGGCGCGAGCCGCTGCACCGGCGCCAGCGGCTGCACCCGCTGCACCGGCGTCGCGGGCATCAGCGGCGCGGTCGGCTCGACGAGTGGAAGGTTCGGGACCATCTCCAACGGCTGACCCTGCGTCGACGTCGAGCCGGGCATCACGATGGTCCCGTTCGGGCGCCACCCGGAACCGTCGTATCCCGGACCGTTGCCGAGCACGTAGTATGTGCCGCTCGCGCTGGGGCGGGTGCTTCCTCCGGCGTTGGTGCGGCCGATCTCGCCGCTGTACCAGCCGCCCCAGCCGTAGGTGAGCCGCCCCGCGTGCCAGTCGCAGTCGATGCGCTGCACGACCGCGCTCGTCGGCACGCTCGCCACGAAGCGCACCGGCGCCCCGACACCGCCGTCGCCGGCGTCGCGCCGCATGAAGACGGTCGATCGGTCGTAGCTCGGCACGGGGATGAACTGCGGGCTTGCCGGCTCGATCAGCAGGAACGGGCCGTCCGTCACGATCGTCTGGAAGCTGTTGCTCGCGAGGTTGCCCGCGTCGCGGGCGCGATGGCGCAGCGCCTGCACGGCGTTCATGAGGTCGCCCGGCTGGGCGCCATACGCGCGACCGAGGACTCCGAGCCAGTCGCGGTGCGTGGCGAGCGTCGCCAGCAGGTCGGGCAGGTTCACGAAGAACTGGACGCTTCCGGGCAGTTGCGTATACGCGTTGGACGACGGCAGCCCGCCGGCGGCGACCCAGTTGCTGGCCTGCACCATCTTCGACGGGTAGTTCGCCGCCGCGATCGTCTGCGCAAGCAGTGGATCCGGGAAGAGGGCGATCGGCGCCACGAGGTTCTCGAGCTGCTCCGCGCTGCGCAACCCGCCGGGACCGGACTGCGCGACTATCGACGCCGCGGTCGCCCGCGCGGCGGTCGTCGCCGCCACCATCGATCCCAGCGGACCGGCCGCCGCCGTGGCGGCTCCCGGCGCCACCAGCGCCGATGCGACGACGAGCACGAAGCCGTTCCGACGACCGGGAACGAACGGGGTCGTGGGACGGAGGAGGCGCTGTGCTTGCGTGGACATTCGAATCTCCGGACGGCGGCTGAGCGCGATGGGCGTGCCCTTCAGTGTCGCGCCGCGCCGGGTCGATGTCCAGCCCGAGCCCTACGCGGCGATCGCGTCGCCGGCCGCGTGCGCCACCGATCGCGCCTTCTCGGCGAGCCGCTCGTCGCGCGAGCGCATCGACTCGTCGCGGCGGTACGCGAGCCCCGTGATGCCGTGCACGATGAGGTCGACGCCGGCGACGAGGGTGACCGCGTAGTTGGTCAGCAGCGAGAAGATGTCGGGCCAGTGGCGCCGCAGCGCCGCCGCGCTGATCACGGGCTGGTCCAGGGAGTTGAGCGGCGTGAAGAGGAAGATCAGCAGCAGCACGCCCGCCATCGGCAGCAGCGTGAAGCGGCCCCGTGCCGGAAGGCGGAAGAGCCGGACGGCGCCCTCCTGGTCCGATGGACGCATCAGCGCCGCGCCCCCGCCGAGGTACGAGAGCTGGTAGGCGACGAAGCATCCCCACGCCCCGACGAACGCCCAGCCCTGCACGAACGAGTTGATGGCCACGTACATGGCCACCGAGACGCCGACGTTGATCGGCGTGAGCGCCGCGACGATGGCGCCGGGAACGGCCGATTCGGGCACGAGCAGCTTGGTGACGACGGCCGAGCGGAACGCCGCGGAGAGCACGCCGACGATCCGCAGCGCCAGGGTCACCGCGGTCGCCAGCCGCAGGGCGTGGACGCCAAGCGAGCCGAGGATCTCGTCGGCGCCGACCAGCAGCCACGACGGCGGGAGCATCGCGATCAGGAACGCGGGAAGGACCTCGAGCAGCGCCGCGACGAAGACGATCCGGCGCGATCGGCGCAGGTGCCGCCAGCCGAGCAGCGCCGCCGCGCAGAGCAGGCAGACGAGCCACGGCATGGCGATGCGCAGCACGAACAGGTCGAGGATGACGCCGAGGTCGCTGCGTCCATGGGTGTGCCTCGACCAGCGAAGCGAGAGGTCGAGCGTGGTGACCGAGGCCGAGACGAAGACGATCGCGGTCGCCACCACCAGCGCCGAGCGCCGCCACGCCATGATCTCGGCCGCGAAGCCGCGCGCCCCGAAGGGTTCGACGCTGGCGCGCTCGCCGTCGCCGGCCATCCCTTCGCCGCGCGGGGCGAGGAATCGGGCGATGTGTCGTCGAAGGTCGGCCGTCTCGGAGGCGCTCATCGCGGCGATGGTATCGAGCGGACGAAGCGCGGCGCGCCGACGCGCGATGGAGCGGCGCCGAGGATGCGGCGCGGCCGCGGATCGGGTACGCTTGCGTCGAACTGCGCACCGTCAATGCACCGAGGCGTCCACGCGAGGGGCCGGGTGCGCCCCGGGCCCGCAGGCCACGCACGCCGACGTCACTTCGGCCACAGCGAGCCCATCGCATCGTCCCGGACACGCCACCCACCGCCACGCTCCTTCGTCCCACCGAAACCGAGCCCCTTCGCGTCATGCTCCGCTACGCCGTGCCGGTGCTGCTCCTGCACCTGCTGGCGCCGCTCTGCCTGGTGCCGTGGCTCTTCAGTTGGACCGGCCTGATCGTCTGCCTCGTCGGCGTCCACGTCTTCGGCCAGGCGATCACGATGGGCTACCACCGCCTGCTCGCGCATCGCAGCTTCACGTCGCCGCGCTGGTTCGAGCACCTCCTGGTGGTCCTCGCGCTCTGCTGCCTGGAGGACACGCCCGCCCGATGGGTGGCGACCCATCGCATGCACCATGCGCACAGCGACGAGCGCGCCGATCCGCACAGTCCCCTCGTGGCGTTCCTCTGGGGCCACATGGGATGGCTCTTCCTCTCCAACCATTCGCTGCACCACGTCTCGAGCTACGAGCGCTACGCCCGCGACGTCCTTCGCGATCCCTTCTACATGTGGCTCGAGCGCCGTCCCTGGAACCCCGCGTGGTTCTATCTCGGCCACGCGGCGCTCTTCTTCGGCGTCGCCTTCGCCCTTTCCGCGCCGCTGCTTGGCGGCGCGGAGGCGCTGCGGCTGGCGTGCAGCGTGCTCGTCTGGGGCGTCGTCATCCGCACGCTGCTCGTCTGGCACATCACCTGGAGCGTGAACTCGCTGACGCACCTCTTCGGCTACCGCAACCACGCCACCGACGAGAACAGCCGCAACAACTGGCTCGTCGCGCTCGTCGCCGCGGGCGAGGGCTGGCACAACAACCATCACCAGGATCCCGCCTGCTGCACGGTCCAGCACCGATGGTGGGAACTCGACGTGACGTACTGGGAGATCCGGGCGCTGCGGCTGCTCGGGATCGTCGGCGAGATCGTGCCTCGTCGGGAGAAGCGGCGGGTCGAGTGGGCCCGGCGCGCCGACGCCGGAGAGGCCGCGAAGCCGGCCGAATGACCGATGTGCGGAAGTCGCCCGCGCCGACCGGCGCGGCGTCGACGCGGGCGGTGACGCCTGCGCGGGGAACCGATACGCTGACGCCATGTCCAGCGCTTCGCGCGAAGCGCCCGATCCATCGGCCAAAGGCGCCAGGTCGGGTGTGCTTCGGTACTCGGTTTCCCACTTCCTCGGCGCGCTCGCGCTGATGATCGTCGCGATGCCGTTCGTCGAGGACATCGAAGGCGGCCTCTGGGAGCCGATTCTCTTCAGCCTCGTGCTGCTCTCGGGCGTGCTGGCGGTCGGGGCGCGCCGGTCGACGTTGATCGGCGCCGCCGTCTTCGCGATCGTCGCCCTCGTCGGAAAGTGGATGAGCCCGCTGCACGCCGCGAATCTCCCGGAGGGGTACATCGCGATCGCCGCCCTGCTCTTCGTCGGCTTCCTGATCGTCCACCTGTTCCGATACATCGTGCGGGCGCCGGTGGTCGACTCCGAGGTGATCGCCGCCGGAATCGCGATCTACCTGCTGCTCGGGCTGATCTGGTCGATCGCCTACATGCTCGTCGCCCGACTCAACCCCGACGCCTTTGTGATCGCCGTCGGACCCGATTCGGAGCGCACCATGAATCGGTCCCGGGCGCTCTACTTCAGCTTCGTGACCCTCAGCACCGTCGGCTACGGAGACATCGTCCCCGTCTCCAAGGCCGCCCGGGTGCTCGCGATCACCGAGGCGACCACCGGTCTCTTCTACCTCGGGGTGCTGATCGCGAGGCTCGTCTCGGCGTATGCGCCGCCTGCACGGTCGGGTCGTTGATACGCGTCCCCGTTGACGCTCGCGCCCCACCCAACCCGACTCCGCCGCGAGGCGCCGCTGTGGGCACTGGGTCCGACGCATGGAGGTCGACTGAAATCCGCGTGAGGCGTGGGCGGCCTCATTCGAACTTCCCGCGCCGGACGATCTCGAAGTCGTAGAGGGATGCGATCTCCGCCGCGGACTTGCGGGCCAGTCCCGCCAGCCGGTCGGCGATCGCGCGCGGGTCGTCCGAGGCGATCGCGCCGAGCAGGCGGAACTTGGTTTCGAGGATGTCGCGCAGGTTGGCGGTCGTGTTCCGCGCATGGCCAGCGGGATACATCACGAGGCCGCTGTCGAGCTTGGCGCCGTCGGTGGTCGAGATCGTCAGCGAGGTCGGAATGCCGTCCGGATAGCGGCGGTCGTAGTCGGGTCCTCCGTGCTCGAAGGTGATCTTCTCCATGAGCGCCCGCGTCTGCGCGTTGGCGATCGCGTCTGGCGCGTAGTCGTGCGGCGTGAGCATGAGCGACTTCCAGAGCTCGTCGTTGACGCTTCCGCCGCGCGCGGCGACCGGGCGCAGCCCGCCGCGCCGCGCCGACTCGACCGCCTTGCGAAGCAGCGTGCCGACGATGTAGACCATCGAATGGTCCGCCGACTGGCGCGTCTTCGGATCGCGCTTGGCGGGATCGCCGATGATGCCGAAGGCCGGCTCGTATGCGACGATCGTGATCGACGCGATCCGCTCGGGATGCTCGGCGACGTCGGGATGCCGCTCGAGGAGCGAGAGCAGGCCCTGGAGCGCGCCGGCGGACTGGTGCTCGTAGAGGCCGAGCTTGAAGTGCATCCCCATCACCGCGAAGTCGTCGCCGCCGTGGCTGAGCACGAGGTCGAAGGGCGAATCGCCGCCCGTCCTCACGAACTGGCGGAACATCGACTCCGGGTTCCGGAAGATGTCGCGCGGACCGAGGAATCCCCGCATCGACCGCTGCATGCAGAGGATCGCGGCCTCCGTCGAGATGGCCGCCGAGGCGCCCTTGCTGTCGGAGAGCTGCTTGCCCGCGCGGATCGCCCGCCAGGGGATGTGGTGGGCGACGAACATGCCGATGGCCGATTCGATCTGCTCCGGCGTCGCCCCGAGGATCGCGCCGTACACCGCCGCCGAGGCGATCGCGCCGTGGACGACGTGGTCGATCCGGTACGTCTTCAGGGAGAAGACCTCCGCGAGCCGCCCGCGGATCTCGTCGACGAGGACCATGCCGCGCAGCGCCACGGCGCCGTCCCGCCCCGCGAGCTGGGCGGCCGCGATCGCCACGGGGTAGAAGTCGTTGTGGCCGAACTCGCCGGCGGTGTGTCCGAGCGCTGGATTGAACCCGAAGTTCGTGCCGTTGCTGTCCCACTCGCGCACCGCCGCGGAGTTGGCGACGATCGCCTTCTCGGGCGCAACATTCACCTTGGATCCGAAGAACGGCACGCCTCCGCGCCGACCGTCCTTCATCGCGCCGGCGCCGTCGCGGGCATACTCGAGCGCCTCGGCGCGGAGCAGCGTCGGCGCGTTGGTCTCCAGCGCGATCGCGGAGGCGCCGCAGAGGACGGCATCGGTGTGGAAGAGCTCGGTCCGGTCGAGCACGCGCTGGCCGGGAGAACCGATCCGGCCCGACATGAAGTCGCAGGCGAACTGGCCGATTCCCAGCGCCTGGTTCGTGGTGCGGGGCAGCGTGACGGTGGTCGAGGCGGAGGAGGCGGTGACGGTGGGCATGGCGTGTGGGCGCGGGGCGGGAACGGACGGGTGATACGCGTCCCAGTTGATTCTCGCGCCCCACCCAGCCCAATCCCGGCGCGAAACGCCGCTGTGGGCAAAAGGGGTCGAACGCATGGAGGTCGACTGGAATCCGTATGAAGGGGGCGATGATAGAGAGCGCCCGGCGCCGTGGCCCCCTGGCCTCCCGGCGCGCAGCCCGCGGCTCGGCGATCGTCGCCGCGCTACATCGAGTCGAACCGCGCCAGGACCACCGACAGGTCGTCCGGCAGCACATCGCTCTTCTCGATCTCGCGGACGCGCACCAGCAGCGCGTCGAGCCGCGCCCCCGCATCGCCCTGCGCGTGCCGCATGAACTCGGTCAGGCCGCCGAGTCCCCAGATGATGCCCGGCTCGATGAAGACCTCGATCGCGCCATCGCTGTAGAGAAGCAGCGACGCGCCGGGCGGCACCACGGCGCGCGACGTCTCGAACTCGCTGTTCCGCATGATGCCGATGGGCAGGCCCGTGCTCTCCAGCGGCTCGATCCGGATCGGCGCCGGGCCGGCGCCGGACGTCGCCGCCCCCGCGCCGCCGTTCATCGGGGCGGCCGTCGTCGCGCCGCCTTCGGATCGCTCGCCCGCGACGGCGTCGGCCGGGACGAGCAGCAGCGCCGGCGGATGACCGCCGCCGGAGAAGGCCAGCTCGCGCGTCCGGCGATCGAAGACGCCGTACCAGATGGTGAAGTACATCGAGCCGTGCCGGTCCATCCGAAACGCCGCGTTGATCTCGCGCATCACCGCCGCGGGGTCGCGCCGGTCGGCGCCGCCGCCGCGGTTGCGCAGCATGTTCATCACCGAGACCGAGAGGAGCGCCGGGCCGACGCCATGCCCGCAGACGTCGAGCAGGTAGAGCGCCAGGTGGTCGTCGTCGATCCAGAAGTAGTCGAAGCTGTCGCCTCCGAGCGACGCCGAGGGGACGAAGCGCCAGTCGATCGCCACCGGATGCTCGGGCGTCGACTCGCACGGCCGCGGCAGCAGCGACTGCACGTATGCGGCGGCCTTGGCGAGCTCGGCGGCGAGCGCCTGCTGGCTCTCGTGGAGCGCGTTGAACGCGGCGTTGCGCTCGAGCAACGCGATGTAGCCGCGCGAGTGGTAGCGGATGCGCGCCACCAGCTCGAGCGGGTCGGGCAGCTTCACGATGTAGTCGTTGGCGCCGCGGGCGAACGCCTCGGCCTTGGTGACGCCCTCCTCCTTGGAGCTGAGCACGATCAGCGGCGTGAGGCGGGTCTCCTCGCGGGCGCGGAAGTCGCGGACGAGATCGAGGCCGTCGACGCCGGGCATGACGAGGTCCTGGAGGATCACCGTCGGCTTCACCTCGATCGCCTTGGCGATCGCCTCCTCGGGCTTCTGGCAGAAGTGGTACTCGATGTCGCCGTGCGGCGCCGCGATCCGGCGCACCGCCTCGCCGATGATGAGCTGGTCGTCCACCAGCAGGACGATCGAGCGCATGGGAGCGCCCGACGCGCCGGCGACGCCGACCTGGCCGGGTCCCCCGGACGGAGCGGATGGATTGGTTGCCGGCCTGTCGTTCATCGCTTGATCCTCTCGTGTGAAACCCGTTGCATCGCGGCGCCGATCGCGGCGCCGATGGCGTCCATCGGAAGCACTTCCATCGCCGCGCCGATCTCGACCGCGGCGCCGGGCATGCCCCAGACGACGCTTGTCGCCCGGTCCTGGGCAATCGTGTGCCACCCGGCGGCGCGGAGCCGCTTGAGTCCCTCCGCGCCGTCGCGGCCCATGCCGGTGAGCACGACCGCGACCCCCGGGGCCAGCCGTTCATCCGCGAGCGACGCGAAGAAGACGTCCGCCGACGGACGGAAGACCATGGATCTCGGCTCCGCCACATAGCGCAGCGCGCCGCCGGCGTCGACGACCATGTGATCCGACGTCGCCGCGAGCGCCACGCGTCCCGCGACGAGCGCATCGCCGTCGCGCACGGTCTCGACCCGCTGGCCGGTCTCGCGCGCCAGCCATTCGGCCAGGCCGTTGGCGAAGCTCGGATCGACGTGCTGCACGATCGCCGCGGCCCACGGCAAGGGGCGCGGCAGCGCGCGCAGCACGAGCGAGAGCGCCTGCGGCCCGCCGGTCGAGGCGCCGACCGCGATCATCGGTGGCAGCGACCGGGCGGCGCGCGGCAGTGCCGGCGCGACGCTCGCGGACCCCGGCCCGGCGTCGGGCCCCGCGGGCCGGCGCAGCGGCGCGGCGCGCGTGCCCGCCAGCAGCGCGATGTTGCGGATCTTGCGCACGATGGCGTCGGCGTCCCGCACGCGGCCGTCGGGTCCGAGCTTCGGTGTGGCGACCGCGTCGAGCGCGCCGGCGCCGAGCGCGTCGAAGACCTGCGACGCGTTGCCTTCGACGGTCGCCGTGACCACGAGGATCGGGCACGGACTGCTGCGCATGATCTCGCGCGTCGCCGCGACCCCGTCCATGACCGGCATGACCATGTCCATCAGGATCACGTCGGGCAGGTCGGCGCGGCATCGATCGACCGCCTCGCGTCCGTCCACCGCGATCCACGCGACGGTCGCGTCGGGCACGAGGTCGACGGCGCGGCGCAGCGTCTCCACCGCGAGGCGCAGGTCGTTGACGATCGCCACGCGGATCATGCCGTCGCTCCCATCAGGTCCTCGACGGTGCGGACGAAGGTGTCGTCCTGGAAGCTGCTCTTGGTGAGGTAGGCGTTGGCGCCGACCTCGAAGCCGAGGCGGCGATCCTCCTCGCGATCCTTGTACGAGACGATGACGATGGGCAGCTCGGCGAAGCGGGCCTCGCGGCGCACCGCGCGCACCAGCTCGATGCCGTTCATGCGCGGCATGTCGACGTCGGTCACCAGCAGGTCGTATCGCCCGGCGCGCAGCGCGTTGTAGCCGTCCTTCCCGTCGACCGCGACGTCGACCTCGAAGCCGCGGCGGATGAGAAGCTGCCGCTCGACCTCGCGCACGGTGATCGAGTCGTCGACGACGAGCACCCGCCGCTTCGCCTTCCGCGCGGCGATGCCCCGCGCGTCGATCGCGTCCACGCCGCGCAGGCGACCCCCGTGCAGCGACTGCTTGAGCGTGCGCCAGACGTCCTCGACGTCGACCACCAGCGTCGGCGCTCCGTCGGCGCGGACCGCCGCGGCCGCCAGGTGCGGGACGGCGCCCAGCCGCGGGTCTAGCGGCCGCACCGCGAGATCCTCCTCGCCGAGGACGCGATCGACGATCAGGCCGCAGCGCTCCTCGCCGGCGCCGATCACGAGCACCGTGAGCGGATCGGCGACAACGCGCTCGCCGCGCGCCTCGAGCACGTCGGCCGCGTGAACGAGACCCACCGAGCGGCCATCGAGCGTGAACTGGAATCGCCCCTGCACCGCGGTGGCGTCCGCGGCCGGCAGCGCGACGAGCGAGCCGAGCCGCGCCAGCGGAAAGGCGAGGGAGAACTCCCCCACCTCGACGATCGCGGCGCGCACCACCGAGAGCGTCACCGGCAGCCGCAGCATGAAGCGCAGTCCGCGGCCCGGCTGCGTCTCGACGCTGATCGATCCCGAGACGGCGTGCACCATCGACTGCACGACGTCGAGCCCGACGCCGCGCCCGGAGATCTCGGTCACCTGCTGCTTCGTCGAGAACCCGGGCAGGAAGAGGAAGTCCATGAGCTCCGCGACGGTGAGCCGCGCGGCGGTCGCCTCGTCCACCATGCGTCGCTCGACGACCCTGCGGCGGACCAGCTCCGGATCGATGCCCCGCCCGTCGTCGCGCACGTCGATCACGAGCATCCCGCCGTGATGCCGCGCGGCGAGCGTGATCGTCGCCGTCCCGCGCTTGCCGGCGGCGACGCGATCGGCCGGCGGCTCGATGCCGTGATCGAGCGCGTTGCGCAGCATGTGCGTGAGCGGCGCCTCGAGCTTCTGGAGGATGTCCCGATCGACCGGAACGTGCTCGCCCTCGATGCGCAGGTCGACCGACTTGCCCAGCTCGCGCGCGAGGTCGCGGACCATGCGCGGGAAGGCGGTCACGCCCTCGGCGAAGGGCCGCATGCGACCCCGGAGCACCTCCGCGTACAGCTCGCCGGAGAGCTCCTCGATGCGCCGCGTCGATTCCTCGAAGCGACCGCTCGTGTCGCGCACCGCCGCCTGGGCAGGAAGGCGCGACGCCTCCACCTTCGCGCGCTGGCCGTGAACATCATGCGATCGAGGCTGGTGGCGGCGATCCGGATGCTCGCCGCCGGGCCGGCCGCGGCGCCACCCGCCGCGGGCGACGGTGGCGCGGATGGCACCGTCGTCCTCGACGGCGGCGGTGCCGACGCGTCGACCGCCTCCGTCGAGCCGACGCCGGTGACCGCCGTCGAAGCGCGAGCCGCGTCGTGCGGCGGCCCGGCCGGTGCCGCCGGCGCGACGGGCGCGGCCGGTTCAGCGGTCGGCGCAACGACAGATGCCGGCGCGGCCGCGACCGGGCTCGCGGGAAGCGGCGCCGCAACCGCGTCCACGAGCGTCGCGATCGCCCCTCGTTCGCCGCCGTCCACGACGCCAGGTCGCTCTCGGAAGCGCACGCACCTCGTTGAAGAGATCGACGCCGCGCAGGAGCTGGTCGACCCGCGCCGGTTCCAGCGGCTCGGCGCCGCGCTGCGCCGTGAGGAAGCGATCCTCCATCGCGTGGGCGAGCTTCACGATCACGTCGAGGCCGACGATCCGGGCGGCACCCTTGATGGAGTGCGCCGCCCGCATGAGCGATTCGACGGTCGCCGCGTTGACCGGGTGGCGCTCGAGCGCCAGCAATCCGTCGCCAAGCGCGGCGCAGTGCGCCTCGGCCTCGAGCTTGAAGAGCTCGAGGAGCGAGAAGCCGGAGACGTCGCCCATGCCGCTCATCGGAGGGCCGCCTTGAGTCCACCGAAGACCCGGCCCGCGTCCAGCAGCGTCACCTGGCGAGCGGCCAGCTCGACGATTCCCGCGGCGAATGCGTCCAAGGCGTATTGCACGGTCGTCGGGACGGCGCGGACCTGCGCCGGATCGACGCGCTCGACCCCGAGCACGTCGTCGACGTTCACGGCCCACGGATCGTCGCCGGCGGTCGACGGCGCGGAGGTGGTCCGCGTGGCGGCGCCGGCGAGGACCATCATGCGCCCGGCGCGCGGCGCCTGCCGACGACCGATCGAGGATGCGTTGCCCGTCTCGCCACCATCGCCTGCGGCGTCTTCGGTCGGCGTCGGCGTCGACGCTCCGGCGCGGCCTGTCGACGGGTCGATCCCCGTCATGGCTGACATGCCTGTCATGCCTGTCATGCGCGGCGCGCCGGGCGCGTCTTCCGAGGCTCGATCGGCCGTAGGGCGCTCGTCGCCGGCGATGCCGAGCAGTCGCCGGAGATCGGCGGCCAGCACGAGCTCGCCGCGCACGTTGCAGAGTCCGACGACGACGTCGTTGGTTCGATGGGGAATCGGCATCACCGCGGTGCACGGCATGATCCGGCGCACGGCGCTGACTTGGATCCCCAGCAGCTCGGCGCCAAGCCGGAAGACGACGACCGCGTCATGGCGAGCCGAGCGGCGCTCGCGCGGCCGGGCGGCCAGCTCGCCGCGCAGGGCGAGGTCGTCCGCCTCGATCGGTCGGTCGAGCAGGTGCAGCACCGCGTGTTCGGCGCGGGCCGTCGACGACCCGTCGACGCCCACGTGCGGCGGGCCCTTCGCCGATTGCGCCTCGGCCTCGGAACCGGCTTCGGAGCCGGGCGCGGCACCGGACGCGGCGCCGATCGCGGAACGAGGTCCATCGTGGGGATCGAGCTCCGTCATGGGCTTCCGCCCTCGCTTCCACCGCCGGGCCGACGGCGCGCGGCCGCATCGGACGTCTCGCTTCGCACCGCGCGGCGACGAAGCGCCGCGGCGCGCCGCACGTCGCCGTCGGCCCAGGAGCAAGCGCAAGCTGGAGGAGACTCTCCGAGCCGCTGCGGCTCGAGGAAGATGGCGTGCTCGAAGGCTGCCGCGCGGCGTCCCGCTCAACGCGCGCCGCCGCGATCAGGCCCAGCGTCGCTTCCGACGCGTCGGCGCTGGGCCCGTGCGTGGCGACGACCGACCGGGCGATCGACTCGGCCTCGGCGAGCAACCCGGCATCGGCGCGCGGCGGGCCTCGACGAGGAGGCCGCCGGAACAGACGCCGGAACCGGCCCTCGAGGGGCGAGGACGCGAGGCCGGGCGCTCGCCGCGGCGGGCGCTGCCATCGGCGTGCGGTCGGATGCCGGAACCGGCGGTTCGCCCCGCTTCCGCGCTGGCGGCGCCGGCAGCCGCGCTTCGGTGTTCGCACGGAGCCAGGCGTCGCGCGCGGCGGGTCGGTGGGCGCGGGGCGCGGGACGCGACGCGGCTCGCCTCGAGGCAGGTGCCTGCTCCATCGATCCCGGGCCGGCCACCTCGACTTGTCGAGAACGCGAACGCGCGCGCGCAGCGGACGGAGCGACGCCGGCAGCCGCGACGTGTTCGGCGTGGCCGAGGAAGACGAGGCCGTCCTCCGCGAGCGCCGCGACGATGGCGTGCATCATCGCGCGGCGCGCCTCGTGACCGAGGTAGATCAGCACGTTGCGGAAGAAGATCGCCGTGCACGAACCCGGCGCGCGGCGCGCGATCCAATGGCGGGCATCGGCCTGCTCGAAGCGGACCATCCCGCGCAGCTCGTCGGGGATCACGACGCCGTCGCCGCGACGATGCAGGTGTTCCATCGCCCAGGAGGGCGCGTCGTCGCGCAGCGCCCGCTCCGGGTACTCGCCGCGCTCGGCGATGCGCAGGAGCCGCCGTTGCGGTCGACGGCGTGGATGATCACCTCGCCCGCGGAGAGCCCGGGCGCCGCGCGGCGGCGGCCATCGACCACGCCTCCTGGCCGCGCGCAGCCCAGGCTGACCAGTTCCAAGGGCGCGCGACGACGCCGCCGCGTCCTCGGGCGCACGCTCGCGGGCGCGCGCGGCGACGCTCGCCGGCCGCCGCCGCAAGCCGCAGGTGCTCGACCAGCAGGTCGAACGACCGCGGATAGCGGAAGAGCCACGATTCCGGGACGGCCACGCCACCGACGAGGCGGTCTGCCTCCTCGGCGGAGTGGTCGAGCAGCTCGACGTACCGGCGCTCGCTTCCGCCGGCCATCTCGCGCACGCGCTCGCGCACCAGCGACTCGAACGCCGGGCCGCGCAGCAGGCCGGGTTCGAGCGCCGCACGCTCGACGAGCCATCGCTGCACGGAGGCGAAGGAAATGGAGGGATCCTCGGACACGTGAACGGCCTCGAAACGGACGATCGGGCTTGGGCCGCTCGGGCGACGATCGCTCGTGGATGGACTCATGCTCCGCCCTCGCGAAGCCGGGCGGAGACGACGGCCCACTGTTCCTCGGTGAAGAGCTCGCGCGGCGTCACCAACTGCGCAAGCCCCCACGGCGTCTGCCCGATCGGTCCAAGGAACCGGGCCTGATCATTGGCGAATCCCGGATGCGCCGCCGCCGACCGGAAGTCGACCGAGGCGAGGTCGAGCACGGAGTGCACCCAGAGTCCCAGCAGGCGCGCCCCACGCTCCGCCGCGCCGGTCGTCGATCCATGGGGATCCAGCCGCATCACGAGCACGCGATTGGACATGCGATCCTCGGTCGCCTCGATCCCGAGAAGCGCCGCCACGTCGACCATCGCGGCGAGCTCGCCGCGATAGGAGAAGAGACCGCGCACCCACGGCGGGACAAGCGGCGCCGCCCAGCAAGGCACCGGCGAGAGGACCTCCTCGATCGTCGCCGCCTCGCTGGCGCAAAGCAGGCGGCCGACGCGCCAGACCAGCGCCAGCGTGGGGCGCGACGGCGCCTCGGCCGCGCCGTCCCCGCCGAGGCGGGGCGAGTCGGAGGAGCGATGTGCCGCGCCGTTCACCGATCAGTCCTTCACCTTGAACTGGCTCACCGCTTCGCGCAGCGAGCCGATCGCGGACTGGAGATCCTCGGCCGCGCGGCCGAACTCGTGGATCGACTGCATCGTCTGGCTCGCCGTGCCGCTGAGCTGCACCATCGCGTCGCTGATCTGCTGCGCGCCTTCGGACTGGCTCTGCATCGATTCGCTCACCTGCCGGAAGCTGTCGGTGCTCGCGTTGACCCGTTCGATGATCTCGCCGAGCTGCGAGCCGATCGTGGCGACGTCGTGTTCGCCGCGCCGGACCTGGTCGCCGAAGCGGTCCATCTCCATGACGCCGGCGCCGACCGCCGACTGCATCTGCTTCACCATCTGCTCGATGTCGAGCGTGGCCGCGGCGGTCTGGTCGGCGAGCCGCCGGATCTCGCGGGCAATCACCAGGAAGCCGCCGCCGTATTCGCCCGCCTTCTCCGCCTCGATCGCGGCGTTGATGGAGAGGATGTTGGTCTGGTCGGCGACGCGCGTGATGGTGGTCACGACGGTCGTGATCTTCTGCGACCGCTCGTTGATCGCCGCGAGCTTCTCCGCGATCGACGCGGTGGCGCGCACCAGGTCGCCCATGACCGCCTCCATGCCCTGAAGCCCGGCGCGCCCGCTGGTGGCGAGCGCCGCGGTCTCGCCCGCGGCGGTGTTCACGCCGTCCATGGTGCGCACCAGGTCCTGGCTCGTCGCCGAGATCTCCTTCACCGCCGCGGCGATCTCGCTGCTGGCGGCGCCGAAGCGGCTCGCCGCGGCCTCCTGCTGCTTCGCGGTGGCCGTCATCTCGGTCGCCGTGGAGTTGAGCTGGATGCTCGCGCGCCGGACGCTGCCGGCGAGCCCGTTGAGGTTGCCGCTCATCGTTCCCATCGCCCCCAGCAGGAGGCCCGTCTCGTCGGCGCTCGTGCTTCGCTCGACGTCGCGCGTGAGGTCGCCCCGGGCGATGAGGTCCGCCGTCTCCACGGCCACCTGCACGCGCCGCGCGAAGGTGCGCGAGGCGAGGAACATGAGCCCGCCGACGACCACCATGCCCAGCAGCCCGAGCAGGATGTTGCGCCGCAGCGAGCGGTTCGCCGGCGCCATCACCTCCGCCTTCGTCTCGCGGATCACCAGCGTCCAGCCGCCGACCGGCATCTCCGCGACGGCAAAGAAACAGGGCTCGCCGAGCTGGGGATCGTCGGCGACCACGACCCGGTCCCCGGCGCCGTGCCAGATCGCGCCGAGCGGGGCGAATGGCGTCTCGGCGAGTCGCCTGTCCTTGAGGCTCGTCGCATGCCGCTCGGCGCCGCTGGCGGCATGATCGGTCGTCGCCGCGATGAAGCTCTCGGCGCGGCTGAGCAGGAAGACGTCGACGCCGAATCGCTCCTTGATGTCCGCGAGGGTCGCCTCGATCGTGAGCAGCGCGCGATCGACGCCGACCACGCCGGCGAAGCGGCCGCCGACGACGATCGGATGGAGGTGCGAGATCCTCGCGACGCCCTCGGACACCCAAGGCTCGGTCATGTACGGGCCGGGCTTCCCGGTTCGGCCGAAGTCGGCCTTCGGCCCGAGGTAGTAGTCCATCGATTCCATGCCCGTCGCCGGCCTGCTTCGCAGCGCCTTGGCATCGTCGAAATGCCAGTGCGCGAGGAAACGCCCGTTCGCGTCCATCGCGTCGCGCGGAGCATCGGTGGACTTCGCCGCCTTCGCGTCGTTGCCGTCGGCGTCGGGCTCGTAGAGCACATACGCGCCGATGATCTGCGGCAGGGCCTGGCGAAGCGTGAACATCTCCGCGACCTCGCGGACGAAGCCACTGGACTGGGCCCGCTGTCCGAAGAGGCCGTTCGTCTGCGCCGCCGCCATCACCTGGACGACGCTGTTCCAGCGGTCGTTGCGAATGTCCATCTCGCGCGCCGCTCCGTCGGCCTGGGCGCGCAGCGTCTCCTGTTCGGCCGAGAGAAGCTGCTCATAGGAGTCGAGCGTGCCGAGGACAATGACCGCCGCGATGGCGAGCATCGCGGGAACGACCCCCAGCAGCAGCAGGCGGCCGGCGATGCTCTTGAGAAATGGAGGCTTGTTCATGCGTCGGTCTCCGCGCAACGAGGGCGGGGATTCGCCGCATGTTGGCGTGCAACGCCCGCGCGGTCCAGTCGGGGCACTCTTTGCCCGTTCGTCCCCGGGGATTCCGTTGGTCGCTCGCGCAGCGCGCGATCACGCCGTTACCATGCAGCCACGCACCCCTCAACGAGCAGGAATCCGCCAATGGCCAAGCAGCCGAAGACGAAAGCGACGAATAAGGCGAAGACGGCGAAGCGCGCGGCGACGCGGACCGCCACCGGCAAGGGCGCGGCGGCCCGGCGCGCCACGTCGAGGGCGGCCCGCGCGAAGCGGGCCAGCGCAGCGGCCGCAGCGCCGGCGAGGAAGGGTGCGCGACGCGGCGCCGTCGCGACCAAATCCGGAGGCAGCTCCGCCCCGCCGCGTTCGAAGGCGTCGGCCGCGGTCCAGCGCGAGGCGGCCGCGCCGCCAAGGAAGATCTCCACGGGGGGCGGACCGAGCGCCGCCGAGATCGGCCGCGATCTGGTGATGCTCGTAAACGTGGGCCGCTCCGCGGAGGCGGTGCGCAAGTGGTACGCGGACGAGATCCTCTCCATCGAAGGCGACGGCATGTGGTGGAAGGGCATGAAGGGCATCGAGGAGAAGTGGGCGTGGTGGGAGGCCAACCACGAGACGCATGCGCTCTCGGCCGAGGGCCCCTTCGTCGGCGCCACCGTGTTCAGCGTGCGCTACTCGATGTCGTTCACACCCGCCGGCGGCGAGCGCGTCGACGCGGTCGAGGTGGGCGTCTACACCGTCGAGGACGGCGAGATCGTGCGCGAGGAGTACATGTACGCGCAGGGGTAGGAGGCGTCCCAGTTGACGCCCGCGCTCCGCCCAACCCAGTTCCGTCGCGAGACGCACCTGTGGGCCAGGGGGTCGAACGCACGCAGGTCGACTGGAATCCGTGTGAGCTGCGTCCCATTCGACGCTCGCGTCGCGTCGCTCACGCGAACGCGAGGACCAGCAGGCCCACGATGGCGCCGTTGTTGACCCCGTGCGCGACCATGCCGGGAATCAGCGAGTCGCGGGACTCGCGGGCCAGCGTGAAGCCGCAGGCGAGGGACATCAGCGCCGGGACCGTCACCCATCCCTGCGGATGGATCGCCGCGAAGATGAACGCCGCGACGAGGGCGGCGATCACGATGCTCGGCCACTGGCCGAGTCGTCGCGTGGCGTCGCGCAGGTGCCGGTAGAGGACGCCGCGGAACATCGTCTCCTCGACGAGCGGCGCCACGACGCACGCCAGCAGCGCGGCCATGAACATGCCCGTGGGGCCGTTGCCGGCGATGAACTCGATCAACGGATGCGACGGCGCGTCGCTCGGCGAGAAGGGGCTCTCCGACCCGGCGCCGCCAAGGCGCTTGCCCAGCCACATGAGCGCGAACATGAGCAGGATCCCGATGCCCAGCAGCGGCAGCGTCATCGCGTAGGCCGCGACGCCGGCGAGCGCCTCGCGCAGCACGCCGCGTCCGGTGTGCAGGCCGATATCGCGCCGCACGTCGGCGAAGGGGATGCCGCGGAGCACGGGCCAGCCGAGCGCCGCGAGACTGCCGAGCATCGCGACGATGCTCGAACCCATCGGCCCCAGCGCCGCGAGGCGTCCAACGGTCGCGGCGAACCCGAGGAAGAGGAGGAACCAGACCGCGAATGTCTCGGCATAGACGCTCGCCCGCGCGGCGCCGCTTCGAAACCGGGGGCGGACCGTCCCGAGCAGCGCCAGCACCAGCAGGACGATGAGGCCGGCGAATCCCGCCGTCGCCGCAATGCCCGCGACGACGAGCAGCGTGATCGCGCCGACGACCAGCCGCTTGGCCGGCGCCAGCACGGCGCTGCGCTCCGCGCTCTCGCCGGAAGCCGCCGGAACGAGCGCCAACTCCCCGAACCAGCCGAGGTTCTTGCGCAGGAGCGCCGCGTCGGCGGACGAGACCACAGGCCCGGTCGCGGTCGACGTGGCCGGTGACGCGGACGTCGCCGAGATTCCAGCGTCCGTCGGGGGCTCGGACGCCTCGCGCAGGGCCCGCGTCGCCGCGACTCGCTCGAGCGCATCGAGCGTCGCCGCGGTGCCGGCGGCGGGTCGCGGCGACTCGCCACCCGCGTCGCCGGGCAGCTCGGCGCGCAGCCGCGCGGCCGCCTCGAGCATCCGCCGCGGACCACCCAGCTCGCCGACGACGACCACGTACCGCAGCCGCTGCTCGACCGAGCCCGCATTGATCATCCCGGCGGCATCGACCAGTTGCTGCGCGGCCGCCGCATCGCGCGGTTGGGCATCGCCGGGCGCAGCCGGGCCCGATCCGGTCATGTTGGCCGCTCCGACCATGTACTTCGCCTGGAGCTCGGCAATCCGCAACCCCGCGCCGCCGCCTTCCATCCGCTCCTCCCGTCGCTCGTTCTGGGCGCGGACGAACACGAGGAAGGTGGCCACGATCACGAGCCACGCCAGCACGGCGAGCGGACGATCGAATCTCGAGGATCGACGCTCCGCCGGAACGCCCATGGGCTCGGGACTCAAGGATGGGTTCGCCTCGGGATGGGGGGTCACGCCGCCATCGTACATCCAGCCCGAGGCGACAACCTTGACATCGGCAAGGGGCCCGGTATCCTCTGCGATTCGCTTCTGCGCGGACGGAATCGTCTCCGGCTGCGCTTCGCCCGTCGCGACGCGGCCGGCTGGCGGGTCACACGCCAGCGACGACAACCGGTCGCGAACTGCGGTCCGGCGAACCAGCCCGGATCGAGTCGGTCGGCCACTCCTGGAAACCTCCTGCCATGCCTCGCCAGACGACGCTCATGCGTGCCGAAGAGACCAAGACCACGTGGCGCCACGTGGATGCCCAAGGCAAGGTCCTTGGCCGCCTGGCCGCCGACGTGGCCCAGGTGCTGATGGGCAAGCATCGTCCGGAATACACGCCCCATGTGAACACGGGCGAGGCGGTGATCGTCACCAACGCCGACAAGGTCGTGTTGACGGGCAAGAAGCTCGACCTGAAGACGCGGCGCCGGTGGAGCGGCCATCCGAGCGGACTTCGCGTCCAGACCTACCGCACCGTGCAGGAGACGCACCCGGAGCGACTGATCGAGGATGCCATCCGCCGCATGCTTCCCAAGGGCCGCCTCGGCCGGAAGATGTACGGAAACCTCTTCGTCTACGCCGGCGATGGTCACCCGCATCAGGCGCAGCAGCCCAAGCCGCTCGAAGTCAACGCGTGACCGAACCGAAGACCGCTCGCCGACGCCTCCAGATCCGATCCTCATGACCCAAGCCCCCGCCGCCACCCCCGTTGCCGCACTCGGTCCAGACGCCCAAGGCTGGTGGCGCGGCACGGGCCGACGCAAGACCGCCGTCGCCCGCGTGCGCATGCGCCCGGGAGGCGGCAAGATCGTCATCAACGGGAAGGCGCTCGAGGTCTACTTCACCGAGGATCGAGACCGCAAGGACATCCTCACGATCCTCGACAAGACCTCGCTCGGCGGACGCGTGGACATCGACGTGAACACCGATGGCGGCGGATACACGGGCCAGGCCGGCGCCGTGGTGCTCGGCATCGGTCGCGCCATCAAGAACTACGACCCGTCCCTCGAGCCGATCCTGCGCGACAACGCCTATCTCACGCGCGATTCGCGGAAGGTCGAGCGCAAGAAGTACGGCCAGGCCGGTGCCCGTCGGCGCTTCCAGTTCTCGAAGCGTTGATCCGACGCATCTCGCCGCAAGGGCGTTCGACGACCGAAACCCCCCACCGCCGATCCGTCCGAGGATCGGCGGTGGTCGTTTGCGGCGCGAGTGGCTCGAAGCATGGATCGGACGCTCGTGCCCAATCGTTCGTCGAACAACTCGCCATGGCCGAGCCGGATTCGTATTACACTACCTGTCGTAGCCGACGCGAACTCCAGCAGACCATCATGCGTTCGACCCCTTGCCAGCGGTGGCCGTTCGATGCGGGATGGCGTCGGGCGGAGCGCGCGGATCGGCTGGGACGCGCATCACACGGACTCCCGTAGACCCAGAGCGACCACACATGAAAGTTGTCTGCGACCGCACCGCGTTGCTCGACGCGCTCACGATGGCCCAGGGCGTCGTGGCCGCACGGACGCCCTCGCCCATCCTCCAGTGCATCCGGCTGACCGCCCGCAACGGCCACCTGGCGATCGCGGCGACCGACCTCGAGCTCTCACTGCGCCTCGGCGTCGCCCAGGTCGACGTCAAGCAGGAGGGCGAGGTGCTCGTTCCCGCGGACAAGCTGGTGCAGATCGTCCGCGCCAGCGAGGACTCGACGCTGACCCTCGAGGCCGCGAAGGGCGCCGTGCACATTCGCGGCGCCGACGCCCACTTCAAGGTCTTCGGCCAGGATGCGAAGGACTTCCCGGCGATGCCGGAGCCCTCGGCCAAGGCCACGGTCTCGGAGGTGCCGGCTGGTGCGCTGCGCCGACTCGTCGCGCGCACGCTCTTCGCGACGGCGGTCGAGAACAGCCGGTACGCGATCAACGGCGTCCTCTTCGACCGACAGGGGCGCAAGCTGCGGCTTGTCGCCACCGACGGTCGTCGCCTGGCCATGGCCCGTGGCGAATGCAGCACGGCCGGCGAGGGCGATCAGCGCTGCATCGTGCCGACCAAGGCGCTCAACGTGCTCGGTCGATTGATCGACGACCCCGACGCACCGGTGCACATCGCGATCGAGGCGAGCCAGATCCGCTTCACGATCGGCGACGGCGAGGACGCGGCGCTGCTGACCAGCAACCTGGTCGAAGGCGCCTTCCCGCCCTTCGAGGATGTGATCCCGAAGGACCAGGACAAGCGCGTCTCGATCGACTCCGGCGAGTTCACGAGCGCCGTCCGGCGAGCGGCGCTGCTCACGAACGAGGAGAGCAAGGGCGTGCGCATGGCGTTCGGCGACGGGCGGCTCACGCTCTCCAGCCGTGCTCCCGAGATGGGCGAGGCGGAGATCCAGGTCGACCTGACGGACTATCACGGCGAGTCGATCGAGATCGGGTTCAATCCGGCGTTCCTGCTCGATGCCCTCAAGGTGATCGACGGCAGCTCGGTGCAGATCGAGCTCAAGGCGCCGAACAAGCCGGGCGTCCTCCGAATCGGCCAGGAATTCACGTACGTGGTGATGCCGGTGAGCCTGTCGTAGCCGCCGTCGACACCGGACCAGGAAGACAACAGGCCCGGCTCTCGCCGGGCCTGTCGCCACTTGCTTGTACAACCGGTCAGGCTGGTCAACCGATCACTTGCCGGTGCCGCTGCCCGAGCCACTGCCCGTGCCGCCGCCCGTGCCGCCGCCCGCGGGGGGCGGCGTCGTGCCACGGCCACCGCCAGCGGGCGGCGGAGTCGCGCCGCGGCCACCGGCCGGAGGAGTGCCGCGACCCTTGTCGCCACCGGCCGGAGCGCCGGCAGCGGCGCCCGCGTACTTCACGCGGCAGCCGTAGGACTTGGTCGAATCGGGGGTGACGGTCTCGCCGGCCTTGATCTGCTTCACGGCGTTGACCGCGTAGTTGGTGACCTTGTCACCCTTCTTGGCAAGGTCGCCGCTCTCGTCGCTGTCGAACGCGCCCTGGTAGCGGAGGATGCCCTTGTCGTCGATGACGAAGATGTGCGGCGTCGTGGCGGCGCCATACGCGTGACCGACGAAGCCGTCGACGTCGATGAGGCCGGGCGTCGTCGACTTGTTCTTCTCGAGGTACGCCTTGGTCGTGTCCGGCGTCATCCCGGCGGTGCTGTTGATGAAGAGCCAGACGACGTCGCTGGCGGCGGCCTTCGCGTCGGCCTGCGCCTTGGCGCCGAGGCCGGAGGTCATGACGCGCTGGCAGACCGGGCACTCCGGGTTGATCCACTGGAGGACGACGATCTTGCCCTTGTAGTCCGACAGCTTGTGCATCTTGCCGGCGGTGTCGGGGAGATTGAAGTCCGGCGCAGCCGCGCCGATCTTCGCACCGCGAGCGGGAGCGCCGTCCCTGCCCGGAGCGCCGTCGCGCGACGGGCGGGCCGGAGCGGAGGTGCCGCCGACCGCCGGCTTCGCTGGCGCATTCTCGCGACCCGGCGGCGTGGCCGGCTTGGCCGGCGCGCTGGCGCCGACGCCCTGGGCGAAGGCAGGCGCCGCGAAGCCGACGAGCAGCGCGGAGATTCCAATGGTGGTGAGCGAGCGACGAATGGCGTTCATGAGTACAGACTCCTGAGTGTGTGCTGACCCGTTGCCGCCGGGTCGACGCGGTGCCGGAGCGCCGAGCTAACGGACGGCTACAGGCAATGAGAATTCGAAGGAGCTTCCGCCGGTCGCGGCAGCGCCGCTTCCGGACGGATGCCCCGAAGTACCGGGAACATCGTTCGAACCAGCGATCGCGGCCCCGGAGAGCGTCACCAGTCCAGCCGCCGCGAGCGGCTTGCCGAGGGAGTTTCCGGGGTTGATCTCGATGGCGACGGCGACGCGGAAGCGTCCATCGGCGATCGACAGCTCCGGACGGCCGTAGGTGACGCCGGGAGTGTCGAACGGAAAGAAGTCGAGTTGGGTCGTACCTTGTGCGGGACCGGTCACCAGGAGCGTCGTGCGCCCAGCGGCCGGCCGATCGATCGTGGCCGAGGCGCCGGCAAGGGCCGAGAGCGGCTTCGGAAGCCGGCTGCGCGACGCCTCGACGATTGCGCTCAACTCGCTCGCGTCAGTGCCCGGCGCAGGCGACGCAGGAAGCCGGACCATGCGCTTCGTGCTGCCGGTGAGACACGCCGTGCGACAGACCATCCAGCTCGCGTCGACCGTGAACTCCACGGGCGTCGCTCCCGATGCGGGCAGGGTCGAGGGTGCGGTGACGGGAACGAAGAGCGCCACGGAGTTCTCGTATCCGAAGGTCGTCTCGCCCTCGAGCGAGAAGCGCGTCGGCTGCGGCCACCGGATCGGCCCGACCGTCCAGCCGGACGGCGGAAGAACCTGGATCGATGGCGGCATGCCGCTGTCGCCGCTGTTTCGCCAGTAGACGTGCCACTTCGGTTCGATGCGCAGGACCACGGCCAGGTCGGTGGTCGCCCCCGGCGCGGGCATGGAGGTCGGCGGGACGACATCAACACGCACGAGCGTCTCCGCGGAGGGCTGGCGACCGGGCTTCTCGGTGCGACTGGCGGCACCTCCAAGGTGCGGCGTTCCCGTCCCGGATGCCGCGGCCGTCGCCTCGAGTCCAACGGCGTCGATGCACCTGTTCGCAAGCCAGTCTGGCCGAGCCGGATCGGGCAACGGAAGGCCGCCGGCCCACGCGGCCGACGCAACCGACCCAACCGACCCAACCGACCCAACCGACATGGCAGCGGCGGCGGTCAACGAGCACGCCGCCACGGCCGCCGTGGAACGGCGCCGCGACGGCATCGGATGGACCAAGGGGCGAGGATTCAACGCTGGGCGACGGATGGTGACGGAGCCGGATGCGAGGAACCGGGCCGTATAGTGACGCACGAACGGTCGTTTTCTTCCATCGCCGTGCCCAAAAACCTGCCATGGGCGAGCGTGGGGCCCTGGCCGGCCCAAGTCCGTCCCGCCGGCCTCGCCGGCCCCATCGCCCGCCGGAGTCGTTCATGCCCCGCGTTGCCGTTTCGGTGGTTCCGTCAGCCCCCTCCTCCCCCACTGGCGCCGCCGCGACGCCTCGCCCCCGACGCCGACAGGCCGGCCGCGGGCTTGGCCTCGTCCTGGGGTTCGCGACCGCCTTCCTCGGTCTCCCCGGCTGCCGGAACACGACGACCGACCGAAGCCTCAAGTGGGTCGAACCCGACGCGGCGATCAAGACGATGACCGGCAAGCAAGGCGCTTTTGGGATCGGCGGAGTCCCCGATGGCGTCTGGGTCGACGCCCGCGACGAACGGTCGTACGCGAAGTCGCACATCCCCAACGCGATCAGCATCCCGTTCCCGCGTGTCGACGAGATGTACCCGACGATCCGCGACCGAGAGATCATCATCGTCTACGACAGCGACTACGACGACATCGTCGCCAAGGCGGCAAGCAAGCGGATGCTCGAGCTCGGCCACAAGGACGTCTACACCCTGCGCGGCGGCATCAGGGCGTGGGAGCGCGACGGCAATCCGGTGGTCACCGGCGAATGAGGTCCGGCGCCGCCGAACCTACTCGAGCGCCGATGCGCCGCTGACGATCTCGGTCAGCTCCGTCGTGATCTTCGCCTGTCGCGCGCGGTTATACATGCGCGTGAGCGACTTCCCGAGACCGCGGGCGTTGTCGGTGGCGGCCTTCATGGCGACCATGCGCATCGCGTGTTCGCTCACGATGGCGTCGTTGAACGCCTGGAAGAGCGAGATCTTGACCGACTGCGGCAGCAGCACGTCGAGGATCTCCCGCGCACTGGGACTGAACTCGTAGAGCGCCTCGCCCGCGCCGCCCGAAGCGGTCTTCGCCGTCGTGGCAGCCGCGGCGCCGTCGGAAGACGGCTCGGCGGCCGATGCGCCCGAGAGCGGAAGGAGCTGGATCACCTCCGCCACCTGCCGCGCCGAGCTGACGAACTTCATGTACGCCACGCGCACGGCGTCGTACTCGCCATTCACGAAGCCCGCGATGTACTTGTTCGCGATCGCCTCGACCTGCTCGAAGGTGGGCTTTCCACCGAGCGCGATGCGGTCGTTGACCGGCAGCTTGTGGAACTTGAAGTAGGCGAGCCCCTTCTTGCCGGCGACGTCGATCTTGAGCTGCCCGCCCCGGGCGAGGAACGGCTTGATCTTCGCCGCGCCGGTGCGCAGCACATGCCCGTTGTACGCGCCGCAGAGGCCGCGATCCGAGGTGATCACCAGGACCAGCTCGCGCTTCGTCTGGTCCGCCGCGGCGCGCAGGAGCGGATGCTCGGCGTCGCCCGCGGCCGCCGTCACCTCCGAGACCAGGCGGCGGATGCTCTCGGTGTACGGCCGCGTCCCGCGCACGCGCTGCAGCGACGCGGTGAACTTCGCCGTCGCGATCATCTGCATGGTCTTGGTGATGCGCGCAATCGTCCGGACCGCCGTCATGCGCTTGCGAAGTGCACGGATCTGAGCCATGGGGGAGGGGAGTGTAACGGGAATTCACGGCCGATTCCACGCGTGGCGCGACGCGTGTGCGGCCCGGGGTCCGCGGGTGCCGGCCGTCGGCGCCGATCGGGTGATCGGGAGCGCCGAGGCCTTGCGTACGATCGCCCGTTGGCCCTTCCGCACGTCCAACTCTTCACCGACGGCGCTTGCTCGGGGAATCCCGGGCCCGGCGGATGGGCGTTCATCCTCAAGCATCCCGAGAGCGGCAAGGTCGTCGAGGGATCGGGCGGCGAGGCGAGGACGACCAACAACCGGATGGAGCTCCTCTCGGTCCTGAGCGGCCTGCGCGCCCTCGGGAAGCCGTGCGCGGTCGAACTCTTCTCCGACAGCGAGTACGTCGTCAAGGGCCTCGGCGAGTGGATGGATGGGTGGAAGGCCAAGGGTTGGAAACGGGGCCGCAACGAACCGGTCAAGAACGTCGACCTCTGGCAGGAGCTCGACGTCCTTCGCGGGCGCCACGACCTCCGTCCCTCATGGGTTCGCGGTCACGACGGACATCCCGAGAACGAGCGGTGCGATCGCCTGGCGGTCGAGGCCGCGAGGGCTGCGGCGCGGTAGATGGCGGCGGCCGAACCGCGCCAAGGGCCCGACCCCTTCGACCCCTTGCCATTCCAAGGGGCTCTTGCTACCCTTGGCTCCTTTCGCACTGCCGAACCGCCACATGCCAACGATCAACCAACTGGTCCGCAAGCCTCGCGTCGCCCCCGAGGCCAAGTCGAAGGTCAAGGATCTCGCAGCCTGCCCGCAGAAGCGCGGCGTGTGCCTCCAGGTCCGGACGGTGACTCCGAAGAAGCCGAACTCGGCGCTTCGCAAGGTCGCCCGGGTTCGGCTCAGCAACGGCAAGGAGATCACCGCGTACATCGGTGGCGAGGGCCACAACCTCCAGGAACACTCCATCGTCCTCGTGCGCGGCGGCCGCGTCCGCGACCTTCCAGGTGTGCGCTACCACGTCGTCCGCGGCTCCCTCGACTGCCTCGGCGTCGAAGGCCGCAAGAAGGGACGCTCGCTCTACGGCGTCAAGCGCGGCAAGAAGTAGATTTCTCGGCGGGCCAGCCTCCGCACGCCCCGTCTTCGAAGACGCTCGATCGCATTCGTCGTCACCCGTTCGGCGGAAGTCCAGGTCCTTCAGCACGTCCTCTTCAACGGCAGTAATCGCGGCACGCTCTTTGACGCCCCGCTTCGGGCGTCGGCCGCGGTGAACCGAGCCACAGGAGCCTTCAGCCATGTCCGGTCGCATCACCAAGTCCGACGAACAGCTTCGTCCCGATCCGCGCTTCGGCGACCGGACGATCTCGAAGTTCATCAACTGCGTCATGAGCGACGGCAAGAAGTCCGTCGCCACGCGCGTCGTGTACGACGCCCTCGACGAGATCCAGCGCCGGCTCGACAAGGACAAGTCGGAGTCGCTGCCGAAGACGGCGATCGAGGTCTTCCACAAGGCGCTCGACAACGTGCGGCCGGAGGTCGAGGTGCGCTCGAAGCGCGTCGGTGGCGCCAACTACCAGGTGCCGATGCAGCTCAACAAGCGGCGTCAGCAGTCGCTGACCTTCCGCTGGATCATCGGCGCCGCCCGGGACGAGAAGGGCAAGCCGATGGCCATGCGCCTCGCGAAGGAGCTCTACGAGTCGGCCGGCGGCCAGAGCAAGTCGATCACCACCAAGGACAACACGCACAAGATGGCCGACGCGAACAAGGCGTTCGCCCACTTCGCCTGGTAGGTGGCCGCTCGTCCTCCGGTCGCGCTGGGCCTCGACCCGCCGCCCGGACGCCAGGCCGCCAACGGATCAATCGGAGGAGAGAAAGACCTCCCGAAGCCGCTCGCTCACGCGGGCGGCTTTTCGTTGCGCGAGGGAATGTCATCCCGGGTGGTGCGAACGCGGTCGGCGCGCCGCACGCCCTCCTCACCCCTCGATCACCAGCTCGTCGTGCGCCAGGCGCATCCCCGGCGGGAGCCGCGCGTCGAGATCCGCGTGGCCGATGTCGTGGGTCATGTGCACGAACCACGTCGACGACGCCGCGATCTCGTGTGCGACGCTCACCGACTCGTCGACGCTGAAGTGCGTCGCGTGCTTGCGGTAGCGAAGCATGTCCAGGACGAGCGTGCGCAGGCCGCGCAGCCGCGGCCACGTCTCGGGAGGAATGGCGTTGCAGTCGGTGCACCACGCCAGCGGAAGCGGCGAGGGCTGCTCCGACGGAGCGAGGACGCGTCCGTCGGGATCGATCGCGTCGAAGCGGAATCCAAGCACCGGCAGGTTCCCATGGAGCAGGCGCAGCGGCGTCGCGGCCAACCCGAAGAGCGCAACCGGCCGCTCCGGCTCGATGATGCGCGGGACCAGCGTGGCGATGAACGAGTCGTTCACGTTGCGATGCGGCTCGAAGATGTGGGTGTAGACACGGTTGAGATGCTCCATCGTGCACCGGTCGGCATAGATGTCGATCGGCGCCTTCATCATCGCGTTGAAGCGGCGGACCTCGTCGAGCCCGAACGTGTGGTCGACGTGGTTGTGGGTGAAGAGGATCGAGTCGCAGCGGACGAGCTTCGCCCGAAGCGCCTGCTCGCGCAGGTCCGGCGACGCGTCGATGAGGATCACGCGTGGAAGACCCTGCGGATCGACGAAGCGCAGCACGCCCGAGGTCCGCAGGCGACGGTCGCGCGGGTCGTCGGACCGACAGACCGCGCACTCGCAACCGATGACCGGCACGCCGGCGGAGGTGCCGGAACCAAGGATGGTCAGGGAGGGTGAGCGAAGCACGTGGACGGCGTCTCCGATGGTTCCTGCGACCCTCGCGCCGTCGGGACGGTCGCCCTCGAACGAACGGGCGGAAGGGATCGCGACGATGCCGGCGCCGGGCGACACCGTCGATGCGTCGCGGCGCCCTCGGCGCCGTTCGCCACAACCCTACCCTCCCGCGTGGTCCTCAGCCTCCGGCGCCTTCTCGCCGTCGCCGCCATTCTCCTGCTCGGACTCGCCGTCGCGCTGATCCTCCGCTCGCAGCCTTGGGCATGGATCTCCGCCGCGGTCCTGAGCGTGCTGGCGTCGATCTTCCTCCTGCTCTGGCCGGCCGCGCACTCGCCGATCGTCGAATCGGACCAGGTGGAACAGCTCGCGCGCGAGCGCCGGCAGGAGCTCATTCGCGGGACCAGCCTCCAGTTGCGCCAGATGAAGTACCGCTATTCGGTGCGACCCGACAGCGGCGCGCGGGCCGCGTTCTCGGCGCGGGTAAACCAGATCCAGTTGGGCTTCCTGCCCGTGGTCATCACCGACAACCAGACCGACAGGCAGGGACTCGGGTTCGTCGCGTTCGTGCACGATGGTCGCCGCTGGCGCGGGCCCGGGCTTCCGTGCGCAGGGACGCGCGAGGATGCGCTCGAGCACGCCGCCAAGTGCGTCGAGCCGCTCGCGGGGATGGAGGACACGCACGCGTAGGGCGTCGGCGACCCTGGATCCGCGCGCCGGCCGTGCGGAACCCACGAAGGGTGGCGCAGCGGAATCGGGGGCCGGATGTCGGGAGTCGCAAACCGGACGCCGGGGCTCCCGAGCCCACATTCCATACGCTCCCTGCCGTGCACACGCCCCTCCGCGCCCTCGACGCCAACCTCAACCGCGCCCGCGAGGCGGCGCGGGTGATGGAGGATGCCGCGCGATTCCTCCTCGACGACGCGGCGCTTGCGGAAGGCCTGAAGTCGATCCGCCACGAGCTCACCGCGGCGGCGGAGCTTCTTCCGCCACTCGACGGCCATCGCGACACGATCGGTGACGTCGGCGCCGCGCTCACGCACGCGGGCGAGCGCGGGCGCGCCGGTGCACGCGGCGTCGCCGTCGCGGCCGGAAAGCGGCTCGGCGAGGCGCTGCGCTCGCTCGAGGAGTTCGGCAAGCTCGTCGACGAGGGTTTCGCCGGACGGATGAAGTCGCTCCGCTACCGCGGCTACGAGCTCGAGTCGGCGCTCGTGGCGCGCCTGCCGGCGCGCGACGCCGGGACGTGGCGCGTCTGCGTGCTGGTCACCGAGTCGCTCTGTCGCGGCCGGTCGTGGGAGTCGATCGCGGAAGCGGCGATCGCCGGCGGCGCCGATGCCATCCAGCTTCGCGAGAAGTCGCTCCCGGACGCCGAGCTGCTCCACCGCGCGAGGCGGCTCGTCGGACTCGCGGCGCAGCGCGCGGCCGTTGTCGTGAACGACCGGCCGGACGTCGCGATCCTCGCCAACGCCGACGCGGTGCACGTGGGCCAGGACGACCTGTCCATCGCCGATGTGCGCCACATCGTCGGACGACGGCTCCTTGTCGGCGCGAGCACGCACGACCTCGCCGAGGCGGACGCCGCCGTCGCCGCCGGCGCCGACTATTGCGGCGTCGGCGCGATGTTCGCGACCGCCACTAAGCCCGATCGCAGCGCAACCGGCGCGGCGTTCCTCGCTCGCGTCGTGGCGGCCCATCCGCACGTTCCGCACCTGGCCATCGGCGGCGTCACGCCCGACAACGTCGCGACGCTTGTCGCCGCAGGCTGCCGCGGCGTCGCGGTCGGCGCGGGCGTCTGCGGCGCCGATGATCCCGAGGAAGCCGTGCGGCGCCTGCGCGGCGTCCTCGAAGCGGCGGCCCGCGATCGGTGCGCTGATGCGCGTCCCGGCCGAACGCACGCCCCTTCCAGCATCGCGTCGCCACCCATCGTGCGAGCCGGCCGACCTCCCCAGTACACTCCTTGCTCCAATCCGCAATCACCGGAGTCCCACCCATGCCCTTCACGCTGCCCGAGCTTCCCTACGCCGACGACGCCCTCGAGCCGTCCATCGACAAGGAGACGATGGTCATCCATCGCACCAAGCACCATCAGGCGTACGTGACCAACCTGAACAAGGCGCTGGAGCAGCATCCCGACTGGGCCAACCGAGACGTCGCCGACATCTGCAGGAACATCCAGCAGGTTCCCGAAGCCGTCCGCACCGCGGTGCGCAACAACGGTGGCGGTCACTACAACCACTCGATGTTCTGGCAGATCATGGCGCCGAACCACACCGCCAAGAACGGTGCCGGCGGCGGCGAGCCCACCGGCGCGCTGCGCGCCGCGATCGACAAGCACTTCACGTCGTTCGAGAAGTTCAAGGAGCAGCTCGCCGCGGCCGGGGCAGCCCGCTTCGGCTCCGGCTGGGCGTGGCTGGTCGTCAAGCCCGACGGCTCCCTCGCGATCACCTCCACGCCGAACCAGGACAACCCGCTGATGCAGGGCGTGGTCGACGTCGTCGCTGCGCCGATCCTCGGCGTGGACGTCTGGGAGCACGCGTACTACCTCAAGTACCAGAACCGCCGGCCGGACTATCTCAAGGCATGGTGGGATGTCGTGAACTGGCCGGAGGTGGCGCGACGGTACGGCGCGGCGGGTGGGAAGTAGGCCGGCGCACGCTCGAGGAACTGGGAATTCGGAACTCGGAGTCGGGGACGCTGTCCGACGAACGCGCGGGCGCGGAGTGCGTGGGCCACTCGTGCGTCAACTTGGTCGATTCTGCGGGTGCGTCGCGAGGGGAATCAGGAAGCCGCCGTTCGACAGGCTCACGGCGGCGGAGTCGGGGACCGCGTTGCACGACGTTCGCTCCTGGCTGCCGCGCCGGCGTCTTGGGTCGGCGCGGCAGCGGGGATGTGTGCGTCGAGCGGGGTCCCCAACTCCGAATTCCGCCGCGCAGCGGCTTCCCCTCGCGATGCATGGCGACGCACCTGCGGGTTCAGCCCGGCCGCCGCTGTGAAGACTTCTTTCGCCGCGCGATTGGCTCGCTTCGAACGCAACGAGGGCCCAATGGAAAGTCCCCGGCGAAGCGCACATCGCATGGCCATGCCGCAATCGCGGCGCAGCCGCCCAATCCTCGAACCGGGCTTCGATGGGACGGCGACGCACCGTCGCGACGCACGCAAAGCGCACCCCGCATCCTCGCGTCGCCCTCCCATCGAAACCCGGCACGACCAGCGTCGCGGCCACCGCCGCGACTCCTCACGCCGCCCCGCGGCGCCGGTCGACGAAGTCGACGCTACTCGGTTGTCGCCACGCGCTCGACCTCCTCGATGCTCGTCACGCCCTGCACGACAAGCCCGTAGCCATACTGCGACAGCGACGTGAAGAGCCCCGAGTGCAGCACGTCGCGGATGGCCTGGATCGACGGCGTCTTGAGCACCACGTCGCGCAGCGTGTCGTTGAACTCGAGCAGCTCGAAGATCGCGCGGCGGCCGCGGAAGCCGGTGCCGAGGCAGAGCTTGCATCCCACCGGCGTGTAGATGCGCGGCGTGCCGTCGAGCGCCTTGCCCATCTTCATGTTCTGTGCGGGCGTCGGCCGGATCGGCTTGCGGCACGTCTCGCAGAGCAGGCGCACGAGCCGCTGCGCCATGATGAGGTTGAGCGCGTTCGCGACGAGGTAGGTCTCGATGCCCAGGTCGAGCAGCCGGAAGATCGCGCTGATCGAGTCCTTCGCATGCACGGTCGTGTAGACGAGGTGTCCCGTCATCGCCGCCTGCATCGCCACCGTCGCCGTCTCGATGTCGCGGATCTCGCCGACGAAGATGACGTCGGGATCCTGGCGCAGCACCGAGCGCAGGATCGTGCTGAAGGTGTTCCCGCTCTTGTGGTCGATGGGGATCTGCGTGCAGCCTTCGAGGTAGTACTCGACCGGATCCTCGATGGTGATCGCATTGCGCGTCTCGACGTCGATCTCGCGCAGGCACGAGTAGAGCGTCGTCGTCTTGCCCGAGCCGGTCGGGCCGCACGCCAGCAGCATGCCTGCGTCCTTGGTCGCGATGGCGCGCAGCTTGTCGTACATCCACGGCAGGAGCCCCAGCTCGTGCAGCCGGCTCGGGGCGTTCGACGAGTCCAGGACGCGCACCACCATCTTCTGGCCATGCACCGCGGGCGTCAGCGAGACGCGGTAGTCGACGCGCCGGTCCCTGACCTGCACCGAGAAGTGGCCGTCCTGCACCTGGTTCTTGAGCGTCGTGTCGATCTGGCAGAGGATCTTCACCATGCCGAGGATGCGCTTGAAGATCTGCATCGAGAGCTCGACGGCCTGGATCATGTAGCCGTCGACGCGCAGGCGGATGACCGCACGGTCGATCCGCGGCTCCAGGTGCAGGTCGGTCGCCCGCGCGCGGAACGCGGCGAGCAGCAGCAGGCGGAACGCCCGGATCGACTCGCCGACGTCCTCGTCGCCGCCGCGCGAGAGGCCGTCGGCGGTCGCCTGGTGGACGGTCACGCCGCGACAGTCGACGAGCCCGATGTCGTTCTCGTTGAAGGGCTTCTCCAGCGCATGGCTGTCGATGATCTCCTTGTAGCCGCCGCTCGTAGCCGTCCCCAGGCGTCCCTGCACCGGATCGGAGAGGTCGACGTCGATCGTCGCCGCGTTGTGGATCGACCGCGCAGCCTCCTTCGCGACCTCCGCGTAGTCGGGAACGTTCCGCCGCTTCCGCTGCTGTTGCTGCTGCGGATCGATGAAGCGGATCTCCGTCGAGCCGACGACGATCACGTCGCCGTTGTCGAGCGTCTCGGCGACGATCTTCTGTCCGTTGAGCTTCGTGCCGTTGCGCGAGCCGAGGTCGCGCACACGGAAGGTGTCGCCGTACGCCTCGACGATGGCGTGCCGCCGGCTCATCAGGTCGTCGTCGAGCACGACCGCGTTCTCGGGAAGACGGCCGATGGTGACCGGACCCGTGCTGAGATCCAGCCGCTTGAGGCCCTGCGATGTCTTGACTTCGAGGAATGGCATCCGGAGTGGCGTCTTCGGTGGAGCGGGCCCGCGGCGATGCGCCGTTGGCGGAGAATAGCGCGTGGGGGCGCCGAGCGAGCGGCGGCGCCCGGCGCGGTCGATCATCGGCCGACGGTCGGCGAACCGGCGCTCGGCGCGCCGCGGAACCTCGCCAGGAGCGCGTTCTGCGCCTTCACGTCCAGTGGCGTCACGTCGTCGAAGCTGGCGCGACGCTCCGGCGAGAGCGCCTCCCATTCCTCCCGCTGGAACACCACCCAGGCGCCGGACTCGAGCGGCGTCGATTCGTCGATGGAGCCCGGGCGGTAGTCGACGTCCACGTCCGCGTAGCGGAAGAGCTCGGGACTCGTCATCACCCACATGCCGGACACGACCCGGGCGCGCTCGCCGACGATGTCGCGCAACTGTTGCGCCGCGGCGACGGCCGCCACCTCACGACGGGTGCGATTGCGCGCGGCGGTGAAGGGCAGCGCGAAGACGACCAGCAGCGCGACGGTGCCGATCGCCGCCCACCGCGACCGTTCGCGCACCCAAAGGACGATGGTCGCCGCGCCGATGATCGCGATCGCCGCGACCACGCCCACCGTCGCCGCGGTCGCCGGCGTCATCGCCGACGCGCCGGCGCCTTCCCGCCGTTCCGCGATCACCAGCACGATGCCGGCGCCGGCATAGATGGCCGCCGCGATGGTCAGGACCGCCCGGATGAGCCCCTGCATCGTACGGCTCCACGCCCGGCTTGCCCACGTGGCGACCGTGGCGCTGACGATCGGCGCGCTTGGCAAGGTCATGAAGGCGTAGCGCGGGTTGTTGACGCCCGGCGATCCCGACGACCGCGCTGGCAGTGCAGGCGATCGCGACGCCCACGGTCGCACCTCGCGCCGAGCGTCGCGACTGCGCGCGGCGCAGCAGCACGGCGAACGCCGTCGGCGGTCCATAGGCGGGCGGATGGCGGGCATGAGCAGGCGCCTGAGCCGGTGCCCGCTTCCCCGCCGGCGCCGCCCGACCGCCTCGGCGACACCCGCTCGATCGACATCCCTGTTGCTGCAACGCCCGCGGGCCGTAGACGCCACGCGGCGAAGACGAGCGTTCCAGGCGCGGCGCGATCCACGCGACGGTTCGTCGCCGAGCGCCCGTGCGGCCAAGCCGCGCCGACCGCGCCCGCCGAGGATCGTCGGCCAGCAGGCCAGGCCCTTCACCAGCGTTCCCGCGGCGGCCGACGCCGCGAGCAACGCCGCCGTACGCCACCGCGACGGCGCGCCGACGGCCCGATCTCCAGCAGCGACGCGGCGACGACGCCGAAGAGGGTGTTGGTCGCGTCGACATCCGGCATGCGCCCACCTGCCCCCACCACAATGGAATGACCGCCGGGCACGCCATGCCCGAAGCGATTCCGGCAGGCGCTTCCAGGCCGCTGGCCCCGCCGCGATGCACACCGCCATGCAGACGAGGCCGCCGGCGAGCGCCGAGGGGAAGTCGGTAGACGAACTCGGACGTCGAGCCGCTGCATCATTCGGCCGGGCCAGCAGCCAGTAGTGCAACGGCGGCTTGCGCGGTACGGCACGCCGTAGAGCCGCGGGACAGGCCAGTCGCCGGTCGCGACCATCGCGTGCGCCGGAATGGCCCGGTGCGGCTCGGTGCGGGCGAGCGGCGAACCGCCGAGCGCCCAGAGCAGCGGAACGAACGCGAGGATGAAGACGAGCAGCGCGTCGCCAGCAGCGGCGTCTCCGATCGCCGGGCGGCGCCCATGGTCGCGACCGCTTCGGTCATCTCATGCCCGCCGACACCGTCGGCGCGTCGCCAACTCCGGGAAATCCAGCAGGCCAGGCGGACGCGCTCGATCACGCCAAGCTCGACCAGCCTCCGGGCGAGCGCCGCCGTATTCATCGTTGAGGTAGCGCGGCGACTTCGTCGTCGGCGGTCCACCGGTAGCGCGCACCATCTCGTCGCGCGCCGTCTCCGATACCTCGACGAGCATCCGGTAGCACGCGACCACGCGCCGGTCCGATACGTTCCGCCGAGCAGTGGACAAGGACCTGCTCGTTCGCCCGGCGCCTCGACCATGCGCTGATCGCCAGCGCGTACTGCTCGATGTCGCCTGTGCCGTCTCCAACGAGCGGGAAGAGCGTTCGCTCGATGTCGAGCTTCGCGGCGCCGCGCCACTCCGCGCGCTTGCGCGCGTTGTCCGGTTCAGGCTGGTTCAGGTCGACGATGACGTCAATGCCGTTCTCTGCAGGCGTCGCTCGATCAGGGCCGGATAGGCTGCCCGCTGCGGTAGATCTAGCCCAGTCGACGACGCCCCATCGCTTGAGGAAGACCCGATCGCGGACGACCTTCGTGTACAGCAGCCGCGCCGCCCGAGATGGCAGCAGCGGCGCGGCCGACTGGCTGTTCAGGTAGACCAGCGTTGCTGCATCAAGGAGCAATCCAGGAATGGATCGATCGGCCGATCAGCGGACATCGCAGGCGTTGCTCAACCTGCTGAAGCGCCGCCGAACGCAGCAGGGTGATCAGGCCGACGCCGCGCGCGCTCGCTCTGTTCATCGGCGACCTGGAAGGGAGTAGCTCGCGAAGACGCACGTCGGTGCGACCTGCCAGAGCGGCGTCGGCGGATAGACATCGCCGCGGAATCCGCCTCGTGCATCGTGCGAAGCGCGCCTCGAGCGACGGCTCGCGCTGCGCGCATCGCGCGAAGGGGAGAACCTTCCCACGAGCCGGTTCGACTTCGCCGAGGAACGAGACCGACGCGCGGCAGGCGGTCGCGACACCCTTCGGCATCACGCGACCTTGCGGAATCCGCGGCCGAGGTCGTCGAGCGTGAAGTGGTCGCGGCCCATCGGACGCAGCAGCGCGAGCACCTCTTGTAGGCGTCGAGATCGAGCAGGACGACGGTCATCAGGCGATCGACCTCGAGAACTGCTCGGCGTGGGCGGTGATCGAGCGCGTTCCACTGGCTCGTCGGCATCGAAACCGGCGGGGCTGGGCGATGATCCCGCGGCCGTTGTCGGTCGCGTTGACATCACGGGCTGGCGTGCGGTAGCGCGCGCCAGCAGGTCGGCGAGCAGGTGCTGGCCCCCATTGCAGTCCGGCCCGTGTCGCCGGGCATCGAGCTTGCGCGGATCGCCGGCGGGAAGCAGGATGATGCGGTCGGCTTGCGGACGTCGGCCTGCATAGTCGATCGCCCTCGTCGTCGTAGAGACGGGACGAGGCCTGCGGCGTGCGGCACGGGATTGGCGGTTGCGGTCATGGCGGTGTGGCGATCGAAGGCGGGCGAAACGGACGGATCATATGGAGCGGTGGACGCGCGGCGCCGCGTCGACGGGCCTGCGGCCATGCGACACGACGAGGGTCTCCGCTCACTTCCGCCGGTACCACTCGATCGCGGGGGTCGACGAAGATCGTGCAGCGGCTCGCCCGCGCCTTCCGTCGTGGATTCCCCGCGCAGTTCCGGGATGATCCTCGCCGCGAGCTTCTTGCCGGAAACTCCACGCCCCATTGATCGAACGAGTTGATCTGCCAGATGGTGCCCTGCACGAAGACCTTGTGCTCGTAGAGCGCAATCAGCGCACCGAGCGTTCGCGGATCGAGCTCGTCCGCGGGGAGGTCGTGCTCGGCCGATTTGCCCTCGAAGACGCGGTGCGGAACGATCTCCGCAGGCGTGCCCTCGGCGCGCACCTCGTCGGCCGTGCGCTGAGCGAGCGCCTCCACTGGGCGAGGACGTTCGCGATCAGCAGGTCGTGATGGGCCACGCCGTCCACGGCGACAGGTTGTGCGTGCCGGAAGCGATGATCGCAGGGAACGAGCCGCGTGCTGGTGGATGAGCTGGTAGAAGGCGTGCTGCGTTGGTGCCCGGTTCGCCCCGATCGGCCCCGTCTCCCGCGACGCGTCGCCATCGAGCGTGACGAACTTGCCGTTGCTCTCCGCCGAGCTTAACAGGTACGCCGGAAAGCGCGAGTCTTGGTCGTAGGGAAGCACCGCCAGCGACGCCGCGCCCGAGGAGGTTCGAGTTCCAGATGCCCACCAGCGGCGATCACCCGGCAGGTTGCGGCTTCCGGCGGCGCCGATGCCGATGGTCGTCCATCGCCCGGAAGCCGTGAGGAACTCGCGAATCGCTCGAGGCCGATGGCGACCATGAGCAGCGGCCGATGGCCTTGTCGACCGAATAGCGCCCGCCGACCCAATCCCAGAATCCGAACATGTTCGCCGTGTCGATGCCGAACGACGCGACCTCCTTCGCGTTGGTCGAGACGGCGACGAAGTGCCTCGCCACCGCGGCTCGCGCCCGACCGCCGGGCCGGACGCGCCCGCCTTCGAGAACCCCGGCCAACGCCCACGGCGCGTACTGGCGTTGGCCATCGTCGAGCGTGGTGAACGTCTTGCTGCTGACGATGAAGAGCGTCGTCTCGGGTCCGCGTCGCGCACCGCCTCGGCGGGGAATGGTGCCGTCACGTTGGAGACGAAGCGGTAGGCCATCCCGCGATCCGTGAACGGCGCGGCCTTCCAGCGCCATCGCCGGACCGAGATCTTCCGCCGATGCCGATGTTCACGACGGTCGGATCCGCTTGCCCCGTGTGTCCGTCCACGCGCGGACCTTGCCGGCGAATTCCGCCATGCGGTCGAGGACCGCGTGCACCTCGAGGACGACGTTCACGCCGTCGACGACGATCCCGCTCGCCGCCTTGCGGCTTGCTTCCCCGCAGGGCCACGTGCAGCGGCGCGATGCTCGGTGGTCTTGTCGCCGCGGAACATCGCGGCGGCGCTCCTCGACGCCGCTGGCCCGCGCCCAGCGCCGGGAGGAGCCGGAGCGTCTCGTCCGTCACCCGCTGCTTCGCCCAGTCCATGCGGAGGCCGGCGGCCTCGAGGACGTAGCGGCCGCGCTGCGGGTCCTCGCGGAAGAAGCCCGCGCAGCGCCGCGACGCCGGCACCGGCATGGCGGTGGGCGACGAGGACTTCCACTCGGGACGATCGACGAGGCGCACGGATGGCATGGACGCATGGTACTCGCACGTGCATGGCGCGCGGCCGCGACACGGCTTGCGCCCGCGCTGCGCCCGCAGCAGCTTGCGCAGCGCTCGCGCCCGGCCGCGGCGCACCCCGGCCGCGGCCTCGACCGCAGACGACCAACTCGAATCGTGCTACCTTCGACGACGATGCCGACCCGCCCCGGACCGCTCGCCTCGATGCCGTCCGCCATCGTGGTCGCCGCATGCGCGGTCGTGGCCGTGTCGAACGCCCGTCGCCGCCGCACGACCGCTCGCGGCGCTGCCGCCCGCGGACGCCGGCGTCGCGGAAGCGCCGCGTCGCGCCCGCCCTGGAACGAGCCTTGGCCATCAAGAGGAAGCGTCCTGCGGCAGGGCATGATCCAGTGGCGGCGCGCCCAGCACCGATCCGGGGCGATCACGCGGCATCGTGGATTCGAGGTCGAGGCTGGTCGATGCGCTCGCGGCCCGGCTCGGCGTGCGCTGACCATCAGCAGCGACTGGCTGGCGGCGCCATCGACAACATGCCTCCCGGTCGGATAGGCACGGTGCTCAGCAGGCTCGAGGTCACCGCCGAGCGGCGGAAGTCGTCGACTTCGCGAACCGTACTGCAACTACGCATGGCTCGCGGTGCGGGCGGATCGCGGGAAGTACCGCTCGCGCTGGAGGATCTCCGCGGGAGGCGCGTCTCGTCCTCAACGGCGCCGCCGCGGTCGACGTGCTGAAGGAGGCGGGCTTCGACGACGACCAGATCGCCCAATACGACGACTCGCTGACGCCCTACCAGGCTGGCGAGCGGGCGCGTCGACGGCTCGCTCGCCGAGTCGATCATCGCCGGCTACTACGCGGCGAACGTCCCCGGGCTTCACCTTGTGCCCGAGACGTTCAGTCCGAGGTCTACGGCGGCGCGTGCGCAGGGCGAACCGGCGCTTGCTGGCGGCGGCTCGACGACGCGGCACGCCCATGAAGCGCGACGGCACGCTTGGGCGCATCTACCAGCGATGGGGCGTCTGGGACGACGACGCGGCCATCGGCGTGGAGAAAGACGCCGAAGCCGCGCGGATCCCGGAGGCGTCCGGCGACTCGGCCAAGGGAATCGACTGGGCCGGCGTGCTGCGCGGCGCTTCGCGGAGGACCGGTTACGCTGCTCATCACGGCGACGAGCTTCCCGCTGGCGGTCGTCGCCGGCCTCGATCTCGCGCTCGCGGCGCGCTCGCGCGCCGTGGCCTCCACCGGCGCCGCGGGCGCCTATGTGCAGGCCGTCCGCGGAACGCCGCTGCTCGTGCAGATCTTCTGGTCTACTACACGCTTCCCGGTGCTCGGCGAGCGCTCGGGATCAACCATGCGCTCGTGCTGCCGGCGGCTCTTCGTGGGCATCCTTTGCCTCGCCGGCAACTACGCCGCATACGAGGCGGAGGTCCACCGCGCCGGACTCGAGGCCGTGCCGAGGACAGCGCGAGGGCGGCGCTCTCCACGGGAATGACCGAGGAGCAGGCGTTTCGCCACGTCGTGCTGCCGCAGAGCTTCCGCATCATCCTGCCGCCGCTGCTGAACGACCTCGTCTCCGCGATCAAGGACACGTCGCTCGTCTACGTCGTCGGCGTGCGCGGCTCACCGCCGTCGCGGCTCGGGATCAGCAAGTCCGCTTCATGGTGCGCGCGGATGCTCGTGCTGGCGGCGGCTCTTCTACCTCGTCGTCTCGGTCGTCGCCGACATCGCCGGGCAGCGGCTCGAGCGTCGCTGCGCCGGCGCGGCGCGGCGAACGATGCACGCGAACGCGGAGGATCCCGGTGATCCGGAGGACGAGGTGATCTGGAGGCGCGGCGTGCGCCAACTGGCGGACGGCCGGCTCGTGCTCGACGGCGTCGACCTTGCCGTGCAGTGCGCCGACGTCGTCGTGATCCTCGGACCCAACGGCTGCGGCAAGTCGACGCTGCTCCGCTGCCTGAACCAGCTCGAGCCGTACCAGGAGGGCGAGGTGCGCCTGCGCGGCGAAGTGGCGAGCCGCGGCGTTCCGCTCGGCCACGCACCGACCCGCGCGGAACAGGCCGCGACCGCGCGGCTGCGTCGCCGCGTCGGGATGGTCTTCCAGCAGTTCAATCTCTTCCCGCACCTCAATGTTCTCGAGAACGTGATGATCGGACCGCTGCGCGCGCTGCGCCGGGACCGCGCCGCGGCCGAGGCGGTGGCGATGGAGTGCCTCGGACGCGTCGGGCTCGCCGACCGCGCGAACGCCAGCGCGCTGGAGCTCTCCGGCGGCCAGCAGCAGCGCGTGGCGATCGCCCGCTCGCTCGCCATGGCCCCTGAACTCATGCTCTTCGACGAACCCACCTCGGCGCTCGATCCGGTGCTCACGCGCGAGGTCTTCAAGGTCATCCGGGACCTCGTCTTCCGCGACGGCATGACGATGCTGGTCGTCACCCACGACCTCGACTTCGCGCGGGAGGTCGCGGACCGGATCATCTTCATGGACCGGGGACGCGTGGCCCTGCACGGCCCGCCCGACGAAGTCCTCGCCGCGGGCCACGAGCTCGTGCGGGCGTTCGTGCGGCGTTGACGCCGCGCGGGCGGCGGTCCCCCGCGCGCGGAACAAGTCTGGTCGATCGATCGACGGGATGCGGCGCGGCGGCCGTCATCGATCGGCCATCGCGACCCAGCGGACGCCGTGCGGTCCGGTGTAGTCGGCGCGCGGCCGGATCAGCTTGTTGTCGACGAGCTGCTCGATGCAGTGGCCGAGCCAGCCGGGCATCCTCGCCATCGCGAACATCGGCGTGAAGAGATCGAGCGGCAGTCCAAGCGAGTGGTACGTCGTCGCCGAGTAGAAGTCGACGTTCGGGAAGATCCCCTTGGCGGCGACCTCGGAGGCCATGATCTCCTCGATGGCGCGGCTCATCTCGTAGAGCGGAAGGTTGCCCGTGTCGGTCGCGACCTGCTTGGCGAACGTCCGCAGGTACGTCGCGCGGGGGTCGTACGTCTTGTAGACGCGGTGCCCGAAGCCCATCACGCGCTCCTTGCGGGCGAGCTTGCCGCGGATGTACGGCTCGATGTTGGACGGCGAGCCGATCTCCTTCAGCATCACCATGACCTCCTCGTTCGCGCCGCCGTGCAGCGGACCCTTGAGGGTGCCGATGGCGGTGGTCATCGCGGAATAGAGGTCGCTGAGCGTCGAGATGGTGACCCGCGCCGCGAACGTGGAGGCGTTCAGGCCATGGTCGGCATGCAGGATCAGGCAGACGTCGAGCGCCTTGGCCATCGCGGCGGTCGGGGCGGCGCCGTTGAGCATGTGCAGGAAGTTCGTGGCGATGTTGGCGGTCGCGTCGGGCGCCACGAACGGCACGCCCTTGCGGTGGCGATCGAACGCCGCGATCAGCGTCGGCGTCTTCGCCACGAGCCGGACGGCCTTGCGCTGGTTGGCGCTGGCGCTGTCGTCGTCCGCCTCCGGGTCGTGCAGCGCCAGGGCGCTGACCAGCGTGCGGAGGGCGTGCATCGGCGACGCCGTCCTGGGCAGCGCCCTGACGATCTCGTGCATGCCCGGCGCGATGTCGTACTCGCCGCGGAGCTGGCGCTCCAGCGCCTCCAGCTCGGTCCGGCGCGGCAGGCGCCGGTTCCAGAGCAGGAAGATCGTCTCCTCGAAGGTCGCGTTGCGCGCCAGGGTGTCGATGTCGATGCCGACGTACTCGAGCACGCCCGCGTTGCCGTCGATGAACGAGAGCTGCGTCTCGGCCGCGACGGTGTTCGCGAGGCCCTTGTCGATGTTCGGGGCGTTCATGTTCGAGGTGGCGGCGGTGGAGGTCATGGGTCGATCGAGTGCTGGTCGCGGCCGCGACGGCCGCGCCGAAACCGATGGGCGAGTCGTCGGCGCACGCTGGGATCGCGATGGTAGGCCGCTACGATCGCCCCGTGATCATCCCGATTCGCACCGAGGTCGACGTTCGGCGCCGCGCCGTCGTGACGCCGGTGCTCGTGCTGGTGAACGCGGCCGTGATGGTCGCGGCCCTGGTCGGTCTCCGCGCGGGATGGTTCGACGCCGCGACGCTCCTGGGCTTCGGCGCCCTTCGTCGCCACGGCTTCGAGTGGTGGCAGCCGCTGACGTATCAGTTCCTTCACGACCTCGGCGGCGTCTGGCACCTGCTCTTCAACATGCTCTTCCTCTGGGTCTTCGGGACCGCCGTCGAAGGCCGGCTCGGACGCATCGGGTTCCTCGCGTTCTACCTCGTCGGCGGGGCGTTCGCCGGACTGGTGCACCTGCTCTTCAGTCCGGAGCCCGTGATCGGGGCGAGCGGAGCGGTGGCCGCGTGCAGCGGGGCGTTCCTGGCGCTCTTTCCGCGGGCGAGGGTGAAGCTTGTCGTCCTCTTCTTCATCGTCGGCGTCTGGACCGTGCCCGCGGCATGGGTGATCGGCTTCTACTTCGCCACGGACCTGCTCTCGCAGACGACGGCGATGTTCGGACGGAGCGGCCGGAACGTCGCCTACGCCGCGCACCTCGCCGGCTACGCCTACGGATTCATCGTCGCCGTCGCGCTGCTCGCCACGCGCGTGCTGCCGCGCGGCGACTTCGACATCTTCTTCCTCTTCGTTCAGTGGCGGCGCCGCGCGGCGATGCGCGCCGCCGTGCGAGACGGCGTCGGCGGCGCGCCGCCGTGGTCCGGTCCGCCCCGATCGCCGCCACCGGGCATCGCCCGCGCCCTTCCGCCGGTCGACGACCCGGCGGCGCAGCGCACCGCGGCGCGGCGGCCGGCGCCGGAACGGCCTCGCCCCGCCGAATCGACGCGCGACGCCGGCGCCGACGCGAAGGTCGCCGAGCTTCGCCGCGAGATCGCGGCGCTCGTCGATCGCCACGATCTTCCCGCCGCTGCGCAGCGCTACCTCGATCTCGTGCGCCTCGTCCCGAACGCCGTGATCGCCGAGCCGCGGCAGCTCGACGTCGCCAACCAGCTCCTCGCCGAGGGGCGCGTGCAGGATGCGGTGCAGGCGTACGAGCGCTTCCTGAGCGCATTCCCGTCGAGCTACAAGTCCGACGACGTGCGCCTGCTGCTGGCGAGCGTCTACGCGCGGCGCCTCTCGAACGGACCGAAGGCGCGATCGCTGCTCGAGTCGCTCGCCGGGCGGCTGCGCAACGCGCAGCATGCGGCGCTCGCCGAGCAGTTGCTCAAGGAGCTCGCGGCGTGACGGGGGCTCGGGTGCGGATCAAGATCTGCGGCGTCCGCACCGCCGAGATCGTCCAGGTCGCCGCGGAGGCCGGCGCCGATGCCGTGGGCTTCGTGCTGGCCCCGGGTTCGCCGCGGCGCATCGACGCGGAAACGGCCGTCGATCTCGCCGCCACGCTTCCCCCGTGGGTCGCGCCGGTCGCGGTCTTCGCCGACGCCGAGGTGGACGAGATGCTCGGCGCCTGGCCGCACGACTGGATCCAGCTCCACGGTCGCGAGGCCGACGTGCACCCGGCGCTCGCCAGGCGCTCCGTCGTGAAGGCCGTGCCGATCACCGTTGGCGACGAGGAGCTGCTGCGCTGGGACGCGCATCCGCGGGTCCGCGCGCTGCTTGTCGACGCGCCGCGCGCCGGCGCTGGCGAGACGTTCGACCTCGCCCCGCTCGTGCGCGTCCGCGCCCGGCTTGGGAAGCCGCTGATCGTCGCCGGCGGTCTCACGCCGCGCAACGTCGCGCGGATCATCCGCGAGGTGCATCCATGGGCCGTCGACGTGAGCAGCGGCGTGGAGTCGTCGCGGGGAACAAAGGATGCCAGCCTGATCCGGGAGTTCTGCGACGCGGTGCGGGCGTGAGGGAGCGAGGCGGCGATCGATGGGCGCCGGACCGCGACCGGACGCTCGCGCTCATCGCTCCGGCGGGGGTGACGCGCGCGGGCGGCGCGTCGGTGGCGCTGGGGTGCGGGCGACCTGGACGGGCGCCGCGATCGGGCGACGCTCGACGGAAGACGAGGGCGTCCGCGGTTCGCGGATCGCGCGCGTCGACTCGGGCGGCGCCTCGGTCGGGCCGGCGGCGCGGCGCAGGATCCACTCGCTCATGGCTCCGCGCACCGTCGGCCACGCGCTGCCGATCCGCGTGCGCAGGAAGGCGTCGAAGAGGGCCACGAGAAGGTCGTCGAGCTCGAAGAGCCGCTCGACGCGCTGCTCGATGATCTCACGGACGCTTCGGGCGTCGTCGATCTCCGGAAGCGTCGCGCCGGAGACGGCGAAGCGGTCGCCCTGGAGGGAGAGCGTGAAGGTCCGTCCGCCCGCCGCGACGATCAGGCCGCAACGGCGCGGCCACTTTCCATGCTGGAGCGCCTTGGCCGCCTCGGGCAGGCGGGTCGGCGCATCGCCGCGCAGCGATTGCCGACCCGTCACTCCCCAGGCGCAGTCCATCTCCAACATCCGGTCGATCGTGATGGCGACCGTGCCGAAGGCCGCGGTCTCGACCAGGCCTTCCTCGACCTCGGTGAGCCACCAGAGCCAGAGCATGAACTCGTTGCCGAGGAAGTCCTTCGGCTCCGGCCCGGCGGCCACCCACGGCACGTCGGGCCGCTCACCGCCGGATGAATCGCCGCGGCGTCCGCGCGACGGCGGCGCGCCCCGCCCGGCGCCGTCGTTCGCGCCGTCACGCCGGGCGCGCTCGACGGGCGCGGCGGTGAAGGCCGATGGAAGCGCGTCGTCGAGATCGCCGGCAAGCCCGCGCTCGCTCAGCAGGTCCCAGGCGATCGATCCCGCGGAACGCGGCTGAAGCCGCATCGAGAGCGAGCGCAGGAGCAGGTCGCGGAGCAAGCTCGTCGCCCGCTCGCCGCTTGCCGGCGCCAGGAGCAGCCCGCGCGGGAGCGACCAGACGAGCGGAACCAGCTTGCTGCGCCGATGTCGGCCGGCGGCGAGCTCCTCGGCGCTTCGTCGTTCGGCCTCCTCCTTCGCGGCCTTCCGCTCGGCGCTGCCGAGGAAGCCCGTCTCGGTCCCCGCCGCGCGCTCCTGCTCGGCCATCGCGCGATAGGCGCGGCGAAGTTCCGCGGGCACGCGGTTGACGTCGACGCGCATGCCCGCGAGGAGCGCCGTGCCGAACCCCGTCTCGTCGTAGGGAAACTCGTCGTCGAGGACGTGCCGTCCGCCGCACCAGCCCGCCACGAGTTCCTGCGGCGCGCCGACCTTCGGATGCTTGACCACGTGCCTGGCGAGCGTGTCGAGCAGGGTCTCGTCCACCGCGGACGGACCGTCGCCGAAGACGCGAAACCTCGCATACGAAAGGGTGCCGGAGCGGAAGGACATCCCCCGATTGTCGCGCCGGGCGGCGCCCCGCAGGCGCGACGGACAGGATGTCCACGGCGCCGCGGTGGCCGCGATGAACGCCTCCTACGCGTCCAGGTCGATGCTCGCGCGTGACCCAACCCGATTCCGCCGCGAGACGCCGCTCTGGGCAGACGGGGTCGAACGCATGGCGGTCTGCTGGAATCCGTAGCAGCTCGGCATCACGCCGCGCCGCGCTTCTCGATCAGGTCGCCGCCGAAGCCGAGCTGCACGAGATGGGCCATCGGGCCGTGCGGCTTGCCGCGCTCCTCCTCGAGCCGTCCCTGCGCCGCCGGATTGGCGTAGGTGTCGAAGATCATCGCCTTGACCGTGCCCCACAGGCCGCGGAAGGACGAGAACGTGTGGTTCACCGCCGACGGCTCGTACCCGCAGTGCACCATGCAGTTGGCGCACTTGGGGTTGCCGGAGCGATGGCCGTAGTTGTCCCAGTCGGTCTCGTCGATCAGCTCCTTGAACGAGTCGGCGTAGCCCTCCTGGAGCAGGTAGCACGGCTTCTGCCAGCCGAAGACGTTGTAGCAGGGGCTGCCCCAGGGAATGCACTCGTAGTCGCGCTTCCCCATGAGAAACTCGAGGAAGAGCGGCGACATGTTGAAGCGCCACTTGCGCCCCGCCCGGGACGCGCCGGCGCCGCGTCCGGTCGTCTCCCCGCGGCCGGTGGGACGGTTCGAGAGGATCATCTCGAAGAGCTCGTTCGTCTTCCGCCTGGGCAGGAAGCTCTTCTGGTCCGGCGCCTTGTCGTACGCGTAGCCGGGACTGACCATCATGCCCTCGACGCCGACCTCCATCATCTCGTCGAAGAAGTCGCGGACCGCGTTCGGATCGGCGCCGTCGAAGAGCGTCGTGTTCGTCGTGACGCGGAAGCCCATCTTCACCGCCTGGCGGATCCCCTCGATGGCCTTCGCGTAGGTTCCCTCGCGGCACACGGCGAAGTCGTGGTGCTCCTCGAGTCCGTCCATGTGGACCGAGAAGGTGAGGAACTTGCTGGGCGTGAAGACACCCTCGTCGAGCTTCTCCTTGAGCAGCAGCGCGTTGGTGCAGAGATAGATGTACTTCTTCCTCGCGACCAGCGCCTTGACGATCTCGCCGATCTGCGGATGCAGCAGCGGTTCACCTCCGGGAATCGAGACCATCGGCGCCCCGCATTCGTCGGCGGCCTTCACGCACTGCTCGACCGAGAGCTGCCGCTTGAGCACGTGCGGCGGGTACTGGATCTTGCCGCAGCCGGCGCAGGCGAGGTTGCAGCGGAAGAGCGGCTCGAGCATGAGGACCAGCGGATAGCGCTTCCGCCGGCGCAGCTTCTGCGAAAGGACGTAGCTTGCGACGGTCCACATTTGGGAGACGGGAACGGCCATGGGGTCGAGAGTCTCGGGCTGGAGTTTCGGACGGGGTTTCGAGAGGGTTTCGAGAGAGAGGGTTTCGGGTCGAGCGTCGTGCTTCCCGTGCCGCGATCGGACCCCGGGGCGGGGCGTTGGTGTCTCGCCAAGCGCCACCGCCGCGCGGCGGCGAACGAACGCGGGGGACTCATCGGCCAGAAACCGGATCAAACCCGCCACATTTGGCGATCCACTCCGATCCAGGTCGAGGTCGCCATCGTAGCAACGGGCCCATGAGCGCGGTGGCGGCTGTCGTTCGCGGTTCCGGTGCCTCTGCGGCCAATGGCGGCCTCGGCATGGCGCGGGAGGCCGTCGAGCGCCGGATCGATCGCCGCTCGCGCTGCCGTGCGCGCCGTCGGATCCGCGGAGGGCCCATGCGATGGGTCGGCCGGCCGGGCTTGGACGAATGGAGCGCCAAGCGGGCCAACGAACGCCATCGAGACCGTAGAATCCCACCCGCGTCGCCCATCCGTGCGGCCGGGCCGTCCGCCTGGTCGCGGGCCGCCCAACGCCTCGTGACCGATCGCGCCGTCGAATCCGATGAAGCACTGCTCGCCGCGTCAATCGACGGCGACCGGCGTGCATTCGGCAACCTGGTCGAGCGCTACCGCGACGAGCTGCTGCACTTCCTGATCCGTTTCCTCGGGTCGCGCGCCGCGGCCGAGGACGTCTTCCAGGAGGCGTTCCTCCAGGTGCACCTCTCGGCCCGGAGCTTCGATCCGGAGCGCCGATTCAAGCCGTGGCTCTTCACGATCGCGGCCAACAAGGCGCGCGACCACTACCGACGGAATCAGCGGAAGGCGCCCCTTTCGCTCTCGTCGGCGATCGGCGAGGCGGGCGAGAGCGAGTCGTTCATCGACCTGCTCGAAGGCGACCAGGAGTCTCCCGACGCCCCGATGGGCGGCGAGGAGCGGGCCGCGCTGGTGCGCGGCGTGCTCGACCGGCTTCCCGCCCACCATCGCGAGATCCTGCTGCTGAGCTATTTCCAGCGCATGAGCTACAACCAGATTTCCGACGCGCTGGAGATTCCCCTTGGAACCGTCAAGAGCCGCCTGCACGCCGCCGTCGCCAACTTCGCGGCGGGGTGGAAGGCCGCGCGCCCCAGCGAGGACTCCCCCGTCGATCCCTAGTTTCCGCCGAGGAAGGACGCGACCGATCGGAATCGCGTTCGATCTTTCCACCGTCCGGCCGCGTAGACACGTTCGATGATCCCCCCGACCACCCCCCGACCGACCGCTCTCAGCCCGTTGCCATGACCCGACCGACGAACCAGCCCGATCGACGCCTGACGCTGTCGCCCGAGGATGCGCGCGTTCTCGATCTCCTTGCCGAGGATGGCTTCGACGAGGCGCTGCTCGACCGACTGGCGCCGGCGGACCGCGCGCGCGGCGATCGGATCGCCGCGCTCCTGCGGCGGCTGGACGACTACCCGGTGTCGGTCGGCGATGCGTCGCTCGTCGATGCGACGCTGGCGCGGATCGATCGACACGACCGTGAGGCCCAGGAGCAGTTCAGGCTCGTCGGCACGGAAGGCGCGGCGCGCTGGCGGCCGCGCTGGAGCGACCTGGTCACATTGGCGGCGGTCTTCCTGATCGGCTTCGGTGTGCTCGTCCCGGTGGTGCGGCGCGTGCACGACGTCTCGGCCCAGAACGCATGCGCGGCCAATCTCGCCTCGCTTGGCGGGGCGTTGAACCTCTTCGCCCGCGACCATGGTGGCGAGTTGCCGCATGGCGCTCGCGACCCGTGGGAATCGAGGCGCAACAGCGAGAACCTCGCGGCCCTGCTGGACGGCGGCTACTGCCAGCGCGGCCACCTCAATTGCCCCGGCCATGGCGGAGCCGGACCGAGCTACGCCTATCGAATGATCATGGGTTCCGAGGACGCGCAGATCGACGCGCGCCCGAACCTGGCGTTGCTGTCGGACCGCAACCCCATGATCGACCGCGCGATCCAGGGCGAGCCCGTCACCGACGTCGTCCTGCCTTCGACGAGCCACCGCGGGAACGGCCAGCAGGTGCTCTTCGGAACGCTCGAGGTCCGCTGGCTGCTGAGGCCCGTGGTGAAGGGACCCCAGGGCGACGACAACCTGTGGTTGATCCGGGTCGGCCCAGGCCACGAGGATCTGCTGCACGGAGCGTGGCCGAGCCCCGACGACAACTTCCTGTCGCAGTAGTTTGAGCGCTCCGTTCGGCCCTCCGGGCCGACACTCGCTTTCGTACGCCGCGCCGGGCCGAGCCCGGCGGGCTGCGCGGGTAGCTTGTTTGAGCGCTCCGTTCGGCCCTCTGGGCCGACACTCGCTTTCGTACGCCGCGCCGGGCTGAGCCCGGCGGGCTGCGCGGTGGATTGCGCGACCAAGCGACCAAGGCCTGCGGACGAGTGTGTTGACGCCCTCGGCGGTCCGTGCTACCTTCTCCGACTTGTCTCTCGCCGGCCCCCGGTGCGAGTTCCGTCGCGTTCGGGGGCGGCCGGCTGCGGCCACAGGACGGCGTCATGCCCAAGCAGAAGTCCCACAAGGGGTTGCTCAAGCGGATCAAGATCACCAAGTCGGGGAAGATCAAGTTCCGTCCGCCGAACAGCCGCCACCTCAAGAGCAACAAGACCGGCGAGCAGGTTCAGAGCTACCGCAAGAACCGCTACGCGCGGCGCGGCATGATCCGTCGCCTGTCGTTGCTGCTTCAGCGGCCGCTGCGCTCCCGAGGAGCAGCACATGGCCGAGCGCGGCCGAAGGAGAAGGCCGCGGCGACCGAGAAGTCGGCGTAGCATCGACCGATGCGGATCGTTCCGCAGCGTCGCCATGGCGGGCGATGATCGGACAACGGATCTCGTGGAGGCCGCATCGAGCGACCCGCGAGGACCACCAGCCACCAGCACGACGCCTGAAGTTCGCCGTTCACACTCGCACCGTCCGTCGGGATTTCCCGCCTCGGGACCAAGCGCGGCACACGCCGCCCCCGCCGGACACCATTCGAACGCCACCCATGCCCCGCGTTCGCAAGGGCGCCCGCGCCCCAGGCCCGTCGCAAGCTGCTGCGCAAAATCGCGGCTACTACGAACCAAGCATCGCTCGCGCCCGGCAAACGCGCATCGCCTGATGCGCGGCCGGGCGCAACGCGTGGCGCACGATCGCCGCCGCGCCCGCAAGCGGGACTATCGCGCGGCTCTGGATCACCCGCATCACGGCCGCCTGCAGGATGCGGCACCCGTTACAGCAGCATCCTTCATCAACGGCATGCAACGCGCCGGCGTGCTGCTCAACCGCAAGATGCTGAGCGGGCTGGCGATCCACGATCCCGCCACGTTCGACCGTCTCGTCGAGATGGCTGGTTCGGCCGTGAAGAAGGCCGCGTAGCACCCGTCGCGTCGACGTCATCCACAGGCGAAGGTCGCGTCGGCGCGGATCGGGCGTCGCGCGACTCCCGCTGCACCCGCCGCATCACTCCCTCCCGGTGGATGGATCGGCAGCGCATCGCGCGGCGCGCCCGCCGCTGCGCTTCACCCCGCCTCGCCGGCGGATCGCCCTCCCGCAGCAGCCACTCGATCTGACCGTTGACGCTGCGCATCTCCTGCGCCGCCCATGCCTCGAGCGCAGCGTACAGGGACGGCTCGAGACGGAGCAGGAAGTGCTTGCGAGCGCTCGGGGAGAGATCGTCCATCGCTCACGAATACAAGGTCCCGGTGTTCACCACCGGCTGAACCTCGGACTCGCCGCACAGCACGACGAGCAGGTTGCTCACCATCGCTGCGCGACGTTCGTCGTCGAGCGTCACGACCTGCTTGGCCGCGAGCTCGTCGAGGGCCATCTGCACCATGCTCACGGCGCCCTGCACGATCTTCTGGCGCGCCGCGATCACCGCCTCGGCCTGCTGCCGGCGGAGCATCGCGCCGGCGATCTCGGCGGCATAGGCGAGGTGCGTCGGCCTCTTCGACGGCGACACCCGCCTTCGAGAGCCGCTCGCCGAGTTCCTTCTCGAGCGCCACGGAGACCTCGTCGGTGTTGCTGCGCAACGTGATCTCGTGCTCCTCGCCATGGTCGTACAGTACGAGTTGGCGAGATAGCCGCCGCCGTCTCGCTCTGGACCTTCACGAACTGCGAATAGTCGTCGACATCGAAGACGGCCTGCGGCGTGTCGGCGACCTTCCAGACGACGACCGCCGCGATCTCGATGGTTGCCCTGCCGGTCGTTGACCTTGAGGTGGGCGCCCTTCGAGGTTCCGCAGCCGCTGCGAGACGAGCGTCCGCGTCGGGAACAGGTTCGCCCAGTGAAACCCCGGATCGAGCACGATTTCCCTTGTACTTGCCGAAGGATGAGCACCCGCCGTGGTTGGGCTGGACGATGAAGCCGCGGAACGAGAGGATCGTCAGCGCGAACCCCAGTGTCGCGATGATCATCAGCAGCGGACCCGCCGGCGGGACAGGCCTCGCGCTGGCGCCCGTTCACGGTTCGCACGCCGATGATGAAGATCGCGATCACCGCGATCACCGCCGCGATGTTGACGGCGAGCATGACCCAGCCCGACAGCGGATGAACGACGTGTTGCTTGTGCATCGTGGACCTCTGGTTGAATCGCGGGCGACGCGGAGCGCCGCGACGCGGCGGCGGGATGGGGGTTGTGATTGCGGGAACGTACGCCGGGACGTCATCGTCGATACGGATCGCCGGCCTCCATCCAACCTCGTCGAAACAATATTGGTATGATATCACCATGATTTCATACGTCAACGGCCGACGCAGCCGGGCCTCGCCCCGTTGATTGCCTCGCCCGCCTGCGCCCGGTAGACTCTTCGCTCCTCGTTGACGACATTCGTCGCCGACGACGGTGCGGCGGCAGGTGGAACGCCGGACCGAAGCTTCCCTTCATCGGGCGTTCCGCCCGACGATCGGCCAAACCGATCGTTCATGCCGAACACGAAGCGCCCTTGCGTCGGGCGAGCCCGGCGGCCCTCCCTGGCCGACGGCTCCATCGCTCATCCGGCCGGTGTCGCTGCACAGGAGTCTCCCCATGGCCTCGCTCGTCAAGGACCTCATCGAAGCCGGAATCCACTTCGGCCAGCGCCGCAGCAACTGGAATCCGAAGATGCGGCCGTACATCCATTCGGTCCGCAACCAGATCCACATCATCGACATCAAGGAGACGATCAAGGGTCTCCTGCTCGCGAAGCGCTTCATCGCCCGCGCCGTCTCCGAGAACAAGGACGTCTGCTTCGTCGGCACCAAGCGACAGGCCAAGGGTGCGATCGAACAGCACTGCGCCGACGTCAAGATGCCCTACGTCACCGAGCGCTGGCTGGGTGGAACGCTCACGAACTTCCGCACCATCCGCGACCGGCTCAAGCGGCTCGAGGAGCTCGAGAAGCTCGTCGAGAGCGGCGAGATCAACAACTACTCGAAGAAGATGGAGTCGCAGCTCCAGCGCGAGCGGAAGAAGATCTTCCGCAACCTCAACGGCATCCGGACGATGACCAAGCTGCCCGGCGCGATGGTCGTGATCGACACCACACGAGAGCTCAACGCGCTCCGCGAGGCCCGCAACCTCGGCATCCCGACGATCTGCCTCATCGACACCGACGGCGATCCCGACCTCGCCGACATCCCGATTCCCGGCAACGACGACTCGATGCGTTCCATCGACGTGGTTGTGCGCGAGCTCTGCGCGTCGGTGACCGAAGGCAAGACGATCCGCACGACCAAGGGCGAGCGCGAGGGCGAGGAGGCCGCTCCCACCAGCGCCGGCGCCCCGCCGCGCCGGCGATCGAGCCGATCGCAGTTCCGCGCCGACGATTCGTCCGCCCCGGCACCGGCCGAGGCCACCGAGGCGTCAGCGCCGGCCGCCGCCGAGCGCGGCTGATACCCGACCAGGTCGCAGCCCCGGCCTCGCGCCCGTTCACCGCAGCGCCACGCGCGTTCTTCGCCCTTGGCCCCGGTGGCTTGGCGGCGCGGACGAACCGGGTGCATGCCGGCCGCGATGCCCGGTCTTGTCCACACATTCCAACCTTCCCCTCGATTCGACACCCTTCACGGAACTCACGCCATGCAAGCCGCCAATGTCAGCGCCAAGGACGCCATGACCCTCCGCCAGCGGACGGGTCTCGGGATCATGGACTGCAAGTCCGCCCTCGCCGAGACCAACGGCGACATGAAGGCCGCCGAGGCCCTCCTTCGCGAGCGGATGAAGGGCAAGATGGACACGCGAACCGATCGCGCCGCGGGCGAGGGCTGCATCGCCATCGCCATCGAGCCGAAGGGTGCGAAGGCCTCGATCTTCGAGCTCCGCGCGGAGACCGACTTCACGGCGCGCAACGAGAAGTTCCGGGCCATGGCCAACGACATCGCCCGGATGGCGCTTGCCGCTCCCGCCGGCGCCGTGAATGCCAGCGACGCGATGAAGGCACGCATCGACGACGTGCGCATCACCACCGGCGAGAACATCTCGCTCGCGCGCGGCGAGGTGCTCGCCGCCGCGGCCGCCCCGGCCTTCGCCACGTACCTGCACCACGACGGCAAGCTGGGCGTTCTCCTCCAGTTCGACGGCCCGATGCCGGCCGACCTCGGCACGGGCATCTGCCAGCACATCGCCGCCCATGTGCCGACGCCGCAGGCGATCGACGAGGCGGGCATGGCCCACGAGACCGTCGCCGCCTACCAGCAGGCCGCGACGGAAGAGGCCAAGCAGAGCGGCAAGCCAGCCGAGATCGCGGCCAAGATCGCCCAGGGCAAGATGCGCAAGTTCTTCGAGGAGAACACGCTGCTCGGCCAGAAGTACGTGAAGGACGACAAGAAGTCCGTCAAGGAACTGCTGCCGGCCGGCGTGAGGATCACGAGGTTCCTGCGGTACCAGGTGGGTGGAACGTGAGTCGGGCGACGGGGGTTAGGAGTTAGGAGTTAGGAGTTAGGAGTCGGAGACGCAGTCGGACCACGGATGCGGTCGCTCCGCGCGGACGTCGGCGCCGACACCCTGCGCCGCCGCGTGCGTCGGACGGAGTCCCCGACTCCTAACTCCGAATTCCCAAGTCCGAACTCCCGCTCCCCCTCCCGATCACTCCGCCGCCAACCGCTCCGGTCCCTTCCCCGCCCGCTTCTCGAAGTGGCCGCCGCCCTTGTTGACATACTTCGTGAACCCCAGCCGGTCGAGGTTCTTGTCGCTGAGCTTGGATTTCGTCGCGCCCTCGCTCCACTGTCCGGCGACGTGCGGCGCCTGGATGACGCGCCGAACGGGCTTGCCCGTGGCGGGATCCTTGGTCAAGGGCGTCGGTCATGCGCTGCATCGTGCTCGAACGTCGGCCCGTCGGTGCTGTCGGGCTTGACGGGATGGCGTAGAGCATAGGTGGGGCATGACGGAAGATAGGTGGCGCGCTCGGATTCCGGGGCGCGAGGGCGCATGCGTTCTCCACGGCCTCGCGCTGGCCGCGGCCGCGCTGGAAGCCCGGGTTGACCGGACGGAATCGCACCGAGGCGGCATCAAGCGGGGTATGCTTGCGTCCGCCCGTCACCCGACGTCCAGGTGCCCCTGACCACCTGCCGCCCGGGCGATGTCCTCCATCCTCGTCGCCGGCCTCGCCGCTCGATCACGACGTTCACCGGCGGGCGCGATCTCCCCCAATTGCCGCGCGAGGAACGTCGGCCAGTCGACTTCACCGGTGCCAACCACGACCTCCGTCCCCCACTCGCCGTGGGCGCGCGGCCGTACGGGCATCCTTGATGTGGACTTGGCGCACTCCAACCCCGCAGCTTCCGGGTATGCGTGCCGCAGGGTTCGCCCATCCCGTAGAGGATCATGTTGGCTGGATCGAAGTTGACCCCGCGGTCGGCCGGACGCAGGTCGGCCAAGGCGACCAGCAGCGTGTCGGCCTCCTCCTCGCCCGTTTCAAGGGCGATGGCGACGCCGTGCGCGACGAAGAGATCGTGAACGGTGCGAAGCCGGTCGATCAGCACGCCCCGCGTCGGATCCTGGCCCGTCGTGGGGAATGAAGCCCGCGCGGAACGTCACCAACGGGATCCGCTCGTCGGACGCGATCCGCGCCACGCGCCGCGCCTGTTCCAGCGTCGCCGGCCATGTCGCGTCGGGCCGCACACCGCCGGTGGCGGTGATGGACGCGAGCGTGGAGTAGTCCTCGCCCACGGTCGCGAGCATGCCGCTGACGATCTCGATCCCCGGCAAGCGCAGGGCGTCTTCGATCGCGTCACCCCACACGGGACGATCCTCGACCAGGGAACGGCGCGAGCTGGACCGCCGGAACCTCGAGCTTCCTCAGGGCGGCGATCAGCTTGTCCGCCGCCCAGCGCGAGGCCCAACTGCACACGGCCAGACGACGCGACGACATGCGGGGATTCCTCGCGGTGAACGGCGGAAGGGCGGTTAGCATACGACCCGCCCGGACGCGCGCTCGCCGCTCCTTCCTCGCCCTCGTTCAGCGCGCGCCTGATCGATCCACGGCCCGCGGTTTCGCCTCGACGTGTCCACCGCAAAGGCCAACTCCGTCCTGGAGCACGCGGACCTTGCCCCCGCGGAGGTCGACGCCGCGCCGCTTGCACCGGCGCGTCCCGAGCGGCGCTCCTGGGCCGAGCGGGCCGAGGCCGCGATCAGCCGGCTCAGCACGCGGAACAACTTCTGGCACAAGGTCTGCTCGCTCATCTGGCTGCCGTACGCGTTTCGCAGCGGCATCACGATGAAGCGACTCGGCGCGGAGCGTTTCGCCGCCGTCCTTCCGTTCCGTCGCTTCAACCGCAACTGGTACAACGCCATGGCCGGGGCGGCGCTGCTGGGCAATTCCGAGGTCGCGGCGGGCATGTACCTCTTCGCGAAGTGCGGCGGCGAGTACGCGGTCGTCTGCAAGGAGCCCGCTACCGGTTCCTCCGTCCGTGCTATGGGCCCGCCGTCTACCACGTCGTGCGAAGCGACGACCTCGACTCGAAGGTCGCCGGCGGCGGCGAGTTCAACATCGACCTGGAGCTCGAGATCACCCAACAGCTCAAGCAGCAGGGACGCGAGCTGCGCGTCGGGAAGTGCTTCCTCACCTTCCACTGCACGCCGAAGGCGATGATCAAGGAACGCGAGGCGCGGCGGAAGGCACGCGACTGACGTCGATGGACCGTCCGCGCGCCGCGGCGCTCACGCTCTGTTGGGGCCTCTTCCTCGCGTCGAGCTGGACGTGGTGCATCGGCATGTTCCTGCCGGTGCCGTTGCCGGGCACCCCGGCTGGGCGGATTCCTCGCGTTCGCCGTTCCCAACGTGGTCGGCTGCGCGGCGTTCGGGTACGTCCTCTCGCCCGAGGCAAGCCGCCGCTTCGTCGAGCGGCATCCGCTGCTCCTTCGGGCCTTCTCGGTCGTCACCATCGCCTACCACTGCTTCTTCGCGACCTTTGTCGCGACGAGGCTCCTGCCGCCTCGCGGAGCCGCGGCGCCCGGCACCGCGCTGCTGATCGCGGGGCGCGCTCCTCGCAAAGCGCCGCCGCTCTCGCTCGAAAAGCCGCTGCGCGCGCCTGGCCGGTTTTTTTAGCGTCGCCTTTGGCATCTCGCTCGCCTGCTTCGCGACGCTCGGACCGGCCGGACTGACCTGTTTCGGTTCTTCGGGACTGGCCGCCGGCCGAGCTCGCCATGGCCTGTTCCGACGCTCGTCTTCGGCTTCCTGCCTGCCCGTATCTCGACCTGACGCTCATCGCCCAGCCCGCGAGAGCCCCAGCCGGCACGCGTTCGCCATCTTCGGCGTCATGTTCGCGGCGATGCTCGTCTTCACCGCGGCCTACGCCCCGCTCAGCGCAGGGGCTCCCGGCGATCGTCCTCGCGCACCTCGCGGCAGGGGACTACGGTCGCGCGCACCTCGGGGCGAAGTAGCGCGCTCGACGCGCGGAGCGACCGCGAGAGGAACGCGACCCGCCTCGGGCGATCGGGCGCGCGCCGTCGCAGCCGCGATCGTCGGTGTCGCGGCGGCCAACGGCGAAGCGACGTACCTGCGATTCCTGGGTCTTCTACGGACTGGTCTTCTCGCGTGCGTCGCGCCCTCTGCACGCGCCGCACGCCCGCGCCCGCGGGCGGTGCTGGCTGCTCGCCGGGATCGTCGTCGTCGCTGCTCTCTACGAGTTGGGGTTCATCGATTTCAGGACGTGGTATTCCTGCCGTGCTGCATGCTGCCTTGCGGTCGCCGCCGCCTGGCCGAGGCCGCCGCGGCAATGGCTCGCCACGCGCAAGCGCTGGATCGGGGTCGACGCCCGAGGGCGCGCGGGACCACGGCCCCGCCGCCGACCGCGCTTCCGAATTCCCCCGCACCCTGCCGTCCGGTCCACGCGCATCGCCGACGACCCCCATACGCTCCCTTCGCGTCGCGCCCGACGCCCTCCGTCGTGCGTCCCCGCCGCCTTCCGCCCGCGGGCACACCCCACGAGGTCGCCATGGCACCGTCACCGCTTGCTCGCTCAAGCCGAAGGACTACTGGAAGGCGTCGCACCTGCTCAACCGCGCCGGATTCGCGGAACGCCGAGCCGCGAGGGGCGTCGCCCGCATGGGACTCGACGCGGTCGACTACCCGGTCGACTACGACAGGCCCGCGGAGGGCCGCCCCGCCTCGTCGGAAGCGGAGGGAAAGGGGCGCGGTCGGTGCAAAGGCCGCGCTGCCGAGGGGCGCACGGGGAGGGCGACGCCGCCTTCGCCGATCGAGGATGACGACGGTTCCTCCGGGTTCGACGCCGACATCATGCGTCCTCCGACCGAGGAGGAACGGGCCGAGATCCGCCGCGCCCGCCAGCCGGACCGACGAGGCGATGCTCGAGAAGTACCAGCGCGATGCAACCGTCGTTGTGCCGCCGACCGCCAGCAGATGGCGGCGATCCGTGCCGCTGGTGGCTGCGGGCGTACGATCGAGTCCGGCCGTCCGCTCGAGGGAGAAGATGACGCTCTTCTGGCACGGCTACTTGCGACCGGCTACCGCACGATCGAGGACAGCTGCACATGCTCGTGCAGAACCGGCTCTTCCGGAAGCACGCGACCGGCAGCTTCTCGGATCTCTGCTTCGCGATCATCCGCGACCCGGCGATGCTGGAGTATCTCGACAACGACGAGAACCGGCGGGCCTCGCCGAACGAGAACCTCGCCCGCGAGATGATGGAGCTTCGTCCCCGCGAAGGCCACGACTACACCGAGAAGGACATCAAGGAAGGCCCTGCTCACCGGCTACACCTTCGAGGACGACGCGTTCGTCTTCCGGCGCCCGCAGCACGACGACGGACCGAAGACCATCCTCGGAAGGAGCGGCGCCTTCGACGGCGACGACTTCCTGCGGATCATCCTCGCGCGGCCGGTCGCCAGCGAGTTCATCTGCTGGAAGCTCTATCGCTTCTTCGTCAACGACGCGCCCAGCGCAACGGCGTTCCAGGAAGGACTCGCAGCAGGTCATCGTGAAGCTCGGCGAAGCACCTGCGCGACAACGACTATCAGATCAAGCCGGTCCTGAAGGCGATCTTCACGAGCGAGCACTTCTACGCCGCCGGAGAACACCGCGGCCCTGATCAAGAGCTCCGGTGCAGTTTTCGTGGTGCAGGCGATCCGCTCAAGCGGCACGCCGGTGCGCTCGCTCGCGCGCCCTCGCCAGCCGCCTGCGACTTGATGGGCCGATCTCTTCTTCCCGCCCAACGTGAAGGGATGGGACGTCGGTCGCGGCGTGGATCAACACGTCCACCTTCTTCTATCCGCCAGAACATCCTCGTCTACCTGCTCATGGGTCGCCGCCCGGAGCAGTATCCGGACGCCGAGCTGCTGCTGCCCTCGACGCGACCCACCTGATCGAGCACCCAAGGACGGCGGCGTGCCCTCGACGGCGACGCGATCGCCTATTCCGCGCTTCATGCTCGGCAGCGAGCCGGCGCCGGCACGGCTCGACACGCCTGTCGACTTCATCGAATCGACCGGCGGCCCGCTCGACAACGACCGCCCTTGTCGCGACGCTCGCCCTCATCGGGCGCGATGCCGGAATACTGCGCCTGCTGAGCCGCGCTCCCCGTGCAACTCCGCGAGGAGGAACCTCAATGCTCCCCGGAAGGCCCCACGCCATATTCCCGCCGCCTCTTCCTGCAACAGGGACTGACGCTCGCATCGCTGCTGCCGACGGTGCCGGCGTTCATCCAGACGTCCGCACTGGGCATGATGCATGCCGCTCGGCTCGACGACGAGGAGCCAGCCCGGCGTGCCGGAGGATCGCATCCTCGTCGTCGTACAGCCCGCCGGCGGCAACGACGGGCTCAACACCGTCGTTCCCTACGGCGACGCGAACTACCACATGCGCGGCCGCAGCCGGGGATTCCCGAGCCGGGGCGCGGGCAACAACGCGCGCTGCGGACGAACGTGGACGGCATCGGCCTCCATCCGGGGCTCGCATCGTTCAAGGAACTGATGGACGACGGCGTCGCGACGATCGTCCAGTGGCGTCGGCTATCCGAATCCGAACCGCTTCCCACTTCGCCTCGACGGACATCTGGGAGATTTGGCCGACACCGGCGGCAAGGGACACGGCTGGATCGGCCGCTACTTCGACTGCACCTGCAACGGAACGCCCGAGCCACAGGGGCGCGGTCTCGATCGGGGCGTACAGCGCCGCTGGCGATGTCGGCCAGACGCAGAAGCCGGTGAGCTTCGAGTCGGCGGTTTCTTCCGATGGCTCGGCGAGGACGGGACAAGGCGATGGCGTCGCCGTACCGGGAGATCACCGGCAAGCGCGCTGCCCGACGTCGCGGAGGACTCGCAACTGGCGTTTCTCATGCGCACGCTGCTCGATGCCCAGCTTCGTCGGAGCGCATCCGCGCCGCGGTCGAGAAGGCGCGCCGCTGGTGACCTCCACCGCCGATACCGCTGGCGACAGCCCGCATCGTCGGGCGCCATGATCCGCGACGGCCTCGCGACGCGCGTCTACTACGTGTCGCTGAGCGGGTTCGACACCCACGCGGGCCAGGCCGGACCGCACGCCAACCTGATGCGCCAGGTCGCGGAGGCGCTCTCGTCGTTCCAGAAGGACCTCAAGGCGCAGGGCAACGACGGGCGCGTCCTCACGATGTGCTTCAGCGAGTTCGGCCGGCGCGTGAAGCAGAACGCCTCGCAGGGAACCGACCACGGCACCGCGGCGCCGATGCTGCTCGTGGGCGGCATGCTCAACCCCGGCGTCCTCGGCAGGCATCCGTCGCTGACCGATCTCGACCAGGGCGACCTCAAGTTCACGGTCGACTTCCGGTGCGTCTACGCCGCCGTGCTCGAGGACTGGATGAAGGCCCCGAGCGAGCGGATCCTCGGCGGGAAGTTCCAGAAGGCCAAGCTCGTGAAGGTGTAGCGCAGCCGATCGACGGCGCGCCTCGCCCGTTCGCCACACGAGACGCGTTCGGGCTATCCTGACGCCGCGTGGCCTCGGAACTTCTGTTCGACATCTCCTCGATCGACCTCGACGCCGTCGCCGCGACGCCGGAGGAGATCGGCCGCACCAACCAGCAGTGCGGCCACATGCGCCAACTGGATCATGTGATCTGGATCGCGGAGGACATGACGAGGGCCGTGGGCGTCAAGCACGTGCGCGACGACGAGTTCTGGGTCCCGGGCCACATCCCCGGACGCCCGCTCTACCCGGGCGTGCTCATGATCGAGGCGGCGGCGCAGCTCAGCAGCTTCCTCTACCTCCAGCGGACGTCGAGGCACGAGCCGCGGTTCCTCGGCTTCACGCATTGCGACCGAACGGTCTTTCGCGGGCAGGTCGTGCCCGGCGACAAGCTGCTCCTCTTGGTCCGCGAGATCCGCTTCGGGGTCCGCCGCTTCTCATGCCATGGCCAGGGCGTCGTCGACGGCACGCTCGTCTTCGAGACCGAGGTGACGGGCATGAAGATGTAGCCACCGCGCGGCGTCGACGGACGCGCCTCCCCGATGCGCGGCCGCACGCGCCGATGGATGCATGCACCCGCGCGCACGACGACGACACGAACCACCGAAGCCACCGATGAACTCGTCGAAGACCACCGTTGTCGAACCGCTCACCTTTGCGCCGCTGCTCAAGGAGCGTGTCTGGGGCGGCGAACGGCTGGCCGAGTTCGGCTTCGTGCTGCCGCGCGGGACGCCGATCGGCGAAGCGTGGGTGCTCGCCGACCTGCCGGAATCCACGCCCGATGGGCGCAGCGTGGTCGATCACGGCCACCATCGGGGTCGAACGCTTCGCGAGGTCATCGCGGCGTCGCCGCGTTCGATCCTCGGTCGGGCCCGCGCCGCCGAGGAGGGCGGCTTTCCGCTGCTCCTGAAGCTGCTCGACGCGCGCGAGAACCTTTCGGTGCAGGTGCATCCGACGGCTGCATACGCGAAGGCGCATCCGGGAAGCCATCTCAAGAGCGAGGCGTGGATCGTGCTCGATGCGGCGCCGGGCGCGGTGATCTACAAGGGCCTCCATCCCGACGTCGACGAAGCCCGCTTTCGACGCGACCTCGCCGACAGGAAGGTGGTTGCGGATCTCGTCGCCGTGCCGGTCAAGCCGGGCGATTGCCACTATCTTCCCAGCGGCACGTGCCATGCGCTCGGCGCGGGGATCCTCGTCGCCGAGGTGCAGACGCCGAGCGACACGACGTTCCGCGTGTACGACTGGGACCGCACCGGACCGCGCCAGCGCGCGCTGCACATCGAGGAGTCGATCGAGTGCATCTTCGGGCCGGGGTCCCGACACGGCGAGGAGCGGGGCGTCTGGCAGGCCCGGCCCGGAGACCGCGGCGCAACGATCCAGTCCGCCGGCTTCCGCACCACGCGACTCTGCGCGACGCCGCACTTCTCGATCGAGCGCATCGACGCGATCGCGGCGGACGACGGCCGCGCCGGGGCGCCGGCCGCCCGCGCGACGCTGCCGCTCGCGACCGACGATGCCCCAGTGGCGTGGATGGTCCTCGACGGCTCGGTCACGCTCGCGGGCGGCAACGACGTCCGTCGGCTGGGGCGCGGCCGCACCGTCCTCATTCCCGCGGCGCTGCGCGGATGGGAGGCCGAGTTCAGCCCCGGCGCCAGCATCCTGCGCATCGAGGTTCCCACCGCATCGGACCGGATGATCGCGGAGCGCCGCTGATGCGCCGCGCCGCGTGGATCGCCCTCGCCAGCACTCTCCCCGCCCGATGGCTCGAACCCGCCGCGGCCGCGACGCTCACCCTGGCGCCGGGCGCGCCGACCGCGCCGCTCGTCGCGAGCGCCCTTCCCGGCGACGAGATCGTGCTCGCGCCGGGCCGGCACGTCTCCCTCGATTTCTCCGCGCTGCATGGCGCATCCGATCGACCGATCATCGTCCGCGGCGCCGCGCCCAGCCAGCCCGCGATGGTCGAAGGCGGCGCGTTCGCGATCCGGCTCGATGGCGCGCGCCATGTGGTCGTGCAGGATGTCGCCTGCCGTGGTGGATCGCAGGCGGCGATCCTCGCGGAGAACGGCGGCAGCGAAGACATCGTGCTGCGTCGCGTGATCGTCGTGCGCACCGACGGAACGTCGAGCGATTCGGTGCGCCTGGTCGGGGCGATCGGGCTGCGCATCGAGAACTGCCATCTCGAGCGCGCCGGCGCCCCGGACGGCGCCGGCCTGCGGCTTCGCGACTGCGCCGGTGTGGGCGTCGCCGACACGCGGTTCGTCGGCGCGATCCCCGCGCAGGGCGCGGCGATCGCGATCGAGGGCCGGTCGCGGGACATCCTCGTCGGCCGCTGCCGCGTCGAAGGAGGTGTGCGGATCGGCGTGCTGATCCGTGGCTCGACGCCTTCGGATGGCGCCGCCAGCGCCGCTGACGCGACGGCACCAGCGTCGAGGCGGCCCCGCCCGCGGATGGCGCACCTTCGCGCGCCGCGCGCGTGGCCCATGTCGTCGTGTCGCGCTGCGTCTTCGCCGCAATGCGCCGCCGCGTGGTCGATCGACCGCGCCGACGACGTGCTCATCGAGCAGCGCACCGTGAGCGAGCCCGACGGCGTCGCCTTCGTGGTGAGCGCCCGATGTCGGTGCGGCTCGCACCGGTCGTCCTCCGCGGCAATCTCATCCACTGGCTGCCCAACCAGCTTCGGCGCTTCGCGGACGCGCCGCCCGACCTGCCTGCCCGGGCGCTGCGGCTCGACGAGAACCTGTGGTGGTCCGCCGACCTGCCCGAGGCGCTCCCGCTCTACGGCCCGTTTCCGGGAGACGTGGCGGCGCCGCAGATCGTGAACGTCGACCCGCGCCTCGGCGACGACCAGCAGCCGCTGGCCGATGCCGCGTTGCGGTTCGGCGCCCTGGCCGGATCGGGCGCCCCGCCACGAACACCGTGAGCCGGGCGGCACGGCGGCCAAGGCCAAGGCCAAGACCAAGTTCCGCTGCGCCACCGTCACGGCGCTCGTGCCAAGAATGCCGGGTCTGGCCGACCAAACACAGGCCAAACTGGAATCATCGGCCCGCGGCGCGTGTCTCCAGTCCCGGGAGCGAAGAACGTTCGATCGCCCTTCACCGCCAGTCGACGCCCCGCCGCCCGACCGCCCTGCATGCCGCGACGCCTCACCGAATCTCACCTCCGCCACTGGATGGAGCGCCTTGGTCCGGCGCTGCTTGCGCTCAGCATCGGCATCTGCCGCGACCGACATCGGGCGGAGGAGATCGTCCAGGAGGCGTTCGTGCGACTCTGGAACGATCCGCCCGACGTGGGCGAGGTGGCCTATTCCGCATGGCTGCGGAAGGTCGTCACCAACCTGTCGATCAACTGCCTGACGCGCACGCGCCGCCCGCTGGACCTGCCCGAGCTCTCGATGGACCGTGCGCTTCACGACCGCACGCCGTCGCCGCAGCGGCAGTCGGAGCTGAGCGACGAGGAGGAGCGGCTCGAGGCGGCGCTCGGGCGGCTCGACGAGTCGAAGCGGGCGATCCTGGTGCTGCGCGGCGTCGAGCAGCTCAGCTACGAGTCGATCGCCGAGCACCTGAACATCCCGGTCGGAACGGTGATGAGCCGCCTCAACCGCGCCCGCGCCGCGCTCCTGGACGAGCTGGACCGGGCCGATGGCGCCGAGGCCGCCCGGCCGACGTTCGACATCCGAAGGTATCGCACCGCATGACGGCACGACCGGACTCGTCGCGGCGCACGGAGTCCCCCACCGCCGCCGCCAACCACCGACCCCAACGGACCTTCCTCATGGACTGCACCGATCTGACCGCCCTGCTCTCGGGATTCATCGACGACGAGCTTGACGCCGCGACGCGACACAACGCGGAGCGGCACCTGGTCGAGTGCGTTCGCTGCCGCGCGATGGTGGCGCGAGCCGAGCAGCTCGATGCCCGCCTGCGCGTCGCCGCGAGTTCGTGGGGACGGGAGAGCGCGTTGCCCGACGCGATGATCGCCGGCGTGCTGCGCCGAACGGTCGGCGACACGCGCGCCGTGCGCCGGATGCGTCGCGTCGCGACGGTCGGCTGGCTCGCCGCGGCCGCGGCCCTCGCGCTCGCCGCGACGGCCTGGTTCATCGATCGCTCGTCGGCGCCGCGCGACCGCGGGCTGGCGGCGCTGCCGGCGATGTCCAACGACGCGAGGTCGGACCCGAGGAACGAGCCCCGATCGGCGGCCGCCGACGGCCCGGCGCCGACGAGGGGACACGACTCCGCGGCGCCGCACACGGCGTCGGGTCTCGGCGGCGCAGGCGGCGCCGCCACGACGGCGAGCTCGGCCGGCTCGTCGACGACCGGCCGCGCCGGCGACCTGCTCGCGGCGCGAAGCGTTCCGTCGGACGCGCCGAGCGACGACGACCCCGGCGCGATGCTCGCGCCCTACCTGCATGGACCTCCCACGGTGCTCGCCTCGGTCGGCTCGTCGGACGAGGCCGTCGCGACATCCGATCCCGCGACCGGCCCCGACGATGGGGCCGCGGTCGAGGAGAACGGCGCCACAGCGAGCGGCATGGAGGCCGAGTTCGACGCGCCGGGCACCGTCGACGAGATGCGGCAGGAGGACGCCGACGCGCTCGCCGCGGCCGCCGTCCTCCTGCGACAGCTCGCCGAGGCGGACACCAGCACGTTCGCCGAGGCCGAGCGCGTGCGCGACATCGTCGAGTACGACGGTCTCGTCGACCGACTGGTGGATGCCCACGACCGGCTGCGCGGCGACGATCGCGCCGCATGCTGGAGCGCCGAGTCGTTCCTGCTGCGCCTCGAGCGCGGACCGCTTGGCCAAGACGACCTGCGGCGCATGAAGCACGACCTGCGCAAGCTCGACCTGCCGGCGCGGCTCGAGCGCGCCAGCCAGCGGCTCGATGAGCGCAATCCGGCGTGACGGCGCGGGCCTTCGACTACGATCGACCATGGCCCTCGCATCCATGCTCCGCGCCCGCGGACTGCTCAGCGAAGAGCAGATCGAGCGTGCGCTGGCCGAGCAGCGCCGGACCGGCGAGCGCCTCGACCAGGCCATCGTGAGGCTCGGCCTGGCCCGCAGCGAACAGGTGCTCGCGGCCATCGGCGAGCAGTTCGACCTGCCGGTGGTCGACCTCGCGAACATGCCCGTCGACGAGGCGGCGCTGCGGGCGCTGCCGCCGAAGGTCGTCTTCAGGCAGCGCTGCGTGCCGGTGGCGCGGCGCAACGGAACGCTGGTCGTCGCCACCAGCGACCCGTTCGCGCTGAGCGCCTTCGACGAGCTGCGCCTGCTCACCGGGCTGTCGATCGAGCTGGTGCTCGCCGACGAGCGCGACATCACCAAGTTCATCCGTGCGCACTTCGGCGTGGCCGGCGACACGCTCGAGGCGCTTGGCGCCGGTGGCACGGCGTCGACCGACGTGCTGCCCTCGGAGCTGGGCGGCGACGACGCCGAGCAGGCCCAGGAGGCGAGCGTCATCAAGCTCGTGAACGACCTGCTGCTCGAGGCGATCCGCGAGCGGGCCACCGACGTCCACATCGAGCCGTACGAGCAGACGCTGGCGATCCGCTATCGCATCGATGGCGTGCTCAGCCTCGCCGGGGTCCCGTCGACCGTCTCCCGGTTCCGCAACGCGATCGTGAGCCGCCTGAAGATCATGGCGAACCTCAACATCGCCGAGAAGCGCAAGCCACAGGATGGTCGCATCACCCTGCGCAGCCGCGGCGAGGAGTTCGATCTCCGCGTCTCGATCATCCCGATGCTCGCCGGCGAGGGGGTCGTGCTGCGCATCCTGAGCAAGAGCGCGGTGGCGCTCGGACTCGAGCAGCTCGGGATGCCGCCGGAGATCCTGCGCCGCTGGGATGAGCTCATCGCGAGGCCGCACGGCATCCTCCTCGTGACCGGACCGACCGGATCGGGCAAGTCGACCACGCTCTACTCCTCGCTCCAGCGCATCGTCAGCGACGAGGTGAAGGCGATCACCGTCGAGGATCCCGTGGAGTACCACGTCGCCGGGGTCAACCAGATCCAGGTCAACGCACAGGTCGGCCTGACCTTCGCCGCGGGACTGCGCGCCATCCTCCGCCACGATCCGGACATCATCATGATCGGCGAGATCCGCGACCGCGAGACGGCGGAGGCGGCGGTGCAGGCGTCGCTCACCGGGCACCTCGTCTTCTCGACGCTGCACACCAACGACGCCGCCGGGGCCACCACCCGCCTGCTGGACATGGGAGTCGAACCGTTCCTGGTGAGCAGCAGCGTCGAGGGCATCATGGCGCAGCGGCTGCTGCGCCGACTCTGCCGCGAGTGCCGGCGGCCGCACGTCGTGCACGCCCGGGAACTTCCACCCGGGCTGACGCTCGGCCCGGACCAGTCGCTCTACGAGGCCGTGGGCTGCCGCGAGTGCCGCGGCACCGGCTATCGCGGCCGCGTGGGTGTGTACGAGCTGCTGCGCATGACCGAGCGCATCCGCGAACTGATCATGCAGCACGCCAACGCGACGACGATCGCCGGCGCGGCGCTGGCCGACGGCGACCTCAACCTGCTGCGCGATGCCGCGCTGGCGAAGGCGTGCGAGGGGACGACGACGATCGCCGAGGCCGTGCGTGTGACCAAGGGGTGAGGTTTCGCCAGCGCCGTCGGACCCGGCGCACTTGACTCCGCGCCCATCATCCCCGACACTCAGAAATCTGCCGCTCTCCGCCCCGTGAGCGGCCGCGGAGACCCCCCTCATGGCCACCCGTTCCGGCGCCGGCACCGGCGTCATCGTCGCCCTCGTCGTGTTCGTCCTCACGACGGTCTGCCTGCTCGTCCTGACCATCGTCTTCTACTCGCAGAAGAGCGAGGCGATCGACAAGGAGCGGCAGGCCCGCAACGATCTCGACCGATACGTCACGCGCGAGCAGAAGGGCCGCGAGGAGATCAAGGCCATCGAGGGCGCCGCCAGCGGCTCCCGGCAGTCGGTGACCGCCTACCTCCAGAACCAGCTCGGCGACCTCTCCGCGATGGTCTCCGGAAACCGTGCAGCGACGATCGCGCAGATGCGCGCCGACCTCGGTCTCGGCGAGAACGACGTGATCCGCAACGTGCTCGCCGACCTGCGCCGCCAGGCGCAGGCCAAGTCCAACGAGGCGAGCGCCGCGAACGCCAAGCTGGCCCAGCAGACGGCCGAGGCCGAGAAGCTCGCCGCCCAGATCGCCCAGCTCGAGCAGCAGCAGGACCAGCTCGTGAAGGGGATCGACAGCACCATCGGTGGATACGCGCAGGCGGTGAAGGAGGCCGAGAAGGGCTACGAGTCGAACATCGGCACGCTCAACGAGACGAAGCTGAACCTCGAAGGGGACTGGCGGGCCCGATTCACCGACATGCAGCGGCAGGCCGACACGCTCCGCGCCGACAACGCGCTCATGGGCGACCGGGTGAGGCAGCTTCAGCAGGTCGTGGACGCGATCCGCGTGAAGCCCAAGAACGCGGCGGAACTGGTCGACGGACGGATCGTTGACCTGGGCGGCGACGACCAGGTCTTCATCAACATCGGCAGCAAGGACCGCGTCGTGCTCGGGATGACCTTCGAGGTCTACGACGACGAGAACTCGATCCAGGTCGACCCGCGCACGGGACAGGAGCTGCGCGGCAAGGGGAGCATCCAGGTCGTGAAGGTCGGCGACAACACCTCGACCGCCCGCATCACCCGTTCGACGACCGGACGTCCGATCGTCAAGAACAACGTGATCGCGAACGCCGTCTTCGACCCGAAGCACCGCTTCAAGTTCCTCGTTCACGGCAAGTTCGACATCAGTGGCGAGGGCAAGCCCACCGACGCCGGCGCCGAGTTCGTGCGCAGCAAGATCGTCGACTGGGGAGGCGAGGTCGTCAGCGGCGACGAGCTGACCGGCGACCTGGACTTCCTCGTCCTCGGGCAGCAGCCTCCCGTTCCACCGCCGCTTCCGCCCAACGCGGAGGTGGAGAAGTACGACCAGTACATCGCGCTGCGCGCCGCCCGCGACCAGTACGACCGCCTCTTCAAGCAGGCCCGCGAGGCGCAGATTCCCGTGCTTAACTGGAATCGCTTCCAGGTGCTGAGCGGCATGACGCAGCGATAGTCGCACCGCGCCGCCCGCGGACCGGAGAAGCGAGCGCAACGGGGGCCCGGCCCCGATCCAATCGGACCGATCGGTCCGAGTGGTCCGAGTGGATCGGGGCCGACCCCACTGGCGCGATCGGCCGCGTCGCGACCTTCCCGACCCGCCTCCAGCCGCCTTGGCATGGCGAAGGCATCCGCGCCATTCACGCAGTTCGCCCAGTACGCGGCGCTTCGCGCCGTGGCCGGGTTCATGCACATCTTCCCGCCGCGCGCCAACCTGCACACCGCCGATGCGGTCGGCGGCGCGCTGGTGCGGCTCGGGCCGAAGCGGTTCGATCGGGCGGTGGCCAACCTTCGCGCGAGCTTTCTGGAATGGCCGGAGGAGCGCGTGCAGGCGTGCGCGCGGGCGTCGATCCGCAACAGGCTCCGGCTCTACATGGTCGACAGCCTGGTGATGCCGCGGCTCGTCACGCCGGCGTCGTGGCCGGCGCATGTGGCCATCGGCGAGGTGCGCGCCGGGCTCGACGTGCTGCTCGCCGAGCGCCACGCGATCTTCCTGACCGGCCACTTCGGCAACTGGGAGCTGCTCGGCTTCCTGCTGGCCACGATCGGATATCCGCTGACGGCGGTGGCGCGTCCGCTCGACAACCGCTGGATCGACCGTTGGCTGCTGGGCGTTCGCGAGGCGCGCGGCATGCGCGTCCTCACCAAGTGGGGCGTCACCTCGCAGATCCAGGAGATCTTCGAACGTCCGGCGGTCGAGCTCGCCAGCCGAATCCCGCAACGCGAGGGCATCGCCGATCGCCAAGGCGCCGGCAGGATTGAGGTCGACGGCCTCGACGCGGCGCGATCGCCTCGCGACGGTCGCGCCGCGCCCGGGCGCGTCGCGTTCATCGCCGACCAGAACGCCGGCGATGACGGCCTCTTCGTCCCCTTCTTCGGCCGCCTCGCGTCGTGCTACAAGTCGATCGGGCTGCTGGCGATGCGCTACTCGACGCCGATCGTCTGCGGCGCCGCGGTGAGGATCGGCGACGACTTCCGCTTCCGCCTCGAGCTGACCGACGTGATCGAACCGCGCGACTGGGTCGATCGGCCCGATCCACTCTTCTACATCACGGCCCGCTACGCCCGGGCGCTCGAGACCATGGTGCGCTCCGCGCCCGAGCAGTACCTGTGGATCCATCGACGATGGAAGAGCCGTCCGCGCTTCGAGCGCGACGGCCTCCCGATGCCCGCCAGCCTGCGCCGGAAGCTGGAGTCGCTGCCGTGGATGACCGACGACGAGCTCGTCCGGCTCGCCGGCGCCGCGGCGGGGGCGACGCGCTCCGGGGCATACGCTCCCGCGTGACCTCGCCGCAGCTTGCCGGTCGACGCGTCCTCATCGTCGACGACGACCCCGACGTTCGCTCGAGCATGGACCTCGCCTTCCGCGGCGAAGGCGCCGCCACGCAGGCGGTCGGCGACGGCAATGCGGCGGTCCACGCCGTGCTCTTCGAGCGGCCCGACCTCATGGTGCTGGACATGATGCTCCCGGCGCGCTCGGGTTTTCTCGTGCTCGAGAAGCTGCGCGAGATGGACGATCCGCCGCCGGTGATCATGGTCACCGCGAACCAGGGCCGTCGTCACATGGCGTATGCCCAGTCGCTTGGCGTGCGCGCCTACTTCACGAAGCCCGTGGCGCTCCAGCGGCTGATCGAGCGCGCCGCCGAGATCGTCGCGGCGGACCGGCCTCGCGACGGCGCGGCGTAGCACGCCGAGGGGATCGGGCGACATCGTCGCGGCGCTCGCGCGCGGCATGCGGATGCGCGCGTGCGACACGTGCGCTACGGCGCGACCTCGGCCAGGATCTCGACCTCCACCGCGGCTTGCAGCGGCAGCGCAATCGATCCCACCGCCGCGCGCGCGTGTCGACCCGCCTCGCCGAAGATCTGCTGGAGCAGCTCGCTCGCCCCGTTGGCGACCTTCGGCTGATCGCCGAAACCCGGATCCGAGCAGACGAAGACGCCGAGCCGCACGATGCGCACGACCCGATCGAGATCGCCGTCGAGCTGATCCGCAAGCACCGCAAGTCCGTTGAGCACGCACTGTCGCGCGGCCTGCTGGGCGAGTTCGAGCGAAACGCGACTGGGCACGGGACCGCTGGCGAGCAAGGCGCCGTCCTTGAACGGAAGCTGACCGCTGACGAAGACGAGCACGCCGCTGCGCGCCGCCGGGATGTACGCCGCGACGGGCTTGGGCGCGGCTGGAAGCAGCAGGCCGAGTTCGGCAAGCCGTCGGTCGATTCTTCGGGCGCTGGCGGGCATGGGACGAGAACTCCGTTCCGAGGTGCGACGGGTGCGTTGGCAGGCGAAGGGCGACACGATACCCGCCGCGTGGGTCGCGCGCAACTCGTTCAACCGCCGATAATTCCATCTGGGTATCTGCACGTTTGGAACTTGACAGCGAATCGATGCGTAGTAGCATGTAGAAGCAACGAAGTGGGGTTGGATCCCAACCCCGACCGCAGCGGCATGTACCGCGTTTCAACGCACCATGCCCTCATTCCCCGGCAACCCCGGGACCTGATGCTCGCCGCTCCGGTCGACATCTTGAACCACGCGTCCCGGATTCGTCTGGCGCGCTGGACCCTTTGAGGGGCTCTTCAAGCCACCCGTTCATGCACGCGATTGCGTAGCTCGCGGGACTTGCGAAGCCAGTCGAGGACCCGATTGGAACACGAGCGGTGCGGCGTCAGCCGGCCGGTTCGGTTCCAGCTTGACGGTCTTGCCTGACCAAAGATGGTCGCATTCGCGACCGGACTCGGACAGGTGACCTGACGGGGTCCCCACGACACCATCCATCGAGGATCCAACGCGCCGCACGGGAGCCGCCCCACGAGACGTTCATCGCTTGCGATGGATGCCAATGCGGGTCGAGCAGCGTTGCCTGTGCTTCAGGCCCCAAGCGGCCGCTCAGCGCACGACGGTTTCCACCGTCGAGGTCGCCGCGCACCGCCAACGGGGCTGACGCCGCAGCGCCCCCGCGGAGGGGAAGCCCTCGGATCCTGGAACGTCGAAGGTCGCCGCGGTGTTGCGTGCCCTGACACGACACTGGCCTCGACGGATCGGATCCTCGGACGTCCGCATGGACGCACGAGGACGGCCGCCGCGGGGTCTCGCACCCGCATGCCTTGGCCTGTTTGCCGGTCCGTTGTTCGGTCCGGAGTCCTCATACATACCTACCCGTAGGACAACAGGAATTCCGACAGGTTCTGCACAACGAAAAGGAGATCGCAAGATGCCTCTCAACAACCGGAATGTCCGGAACGATCGGTCGCGGGCGTTCACGCTCGTCGAGCTGCTCGTCGTGATCGCGATCATCGCCCTGCTCATCGGCCTGCTCCTCCCGGCGCTCGCCAAGGCTCAGCAGGCCGCGCGATCGATCAAGGACTCGGCGCAGATCAACCAGATCCAGAAGTCGTTCATCATCTTCTCGAACGACGCGGACGGTAAGTACCCGACGCCCGGTCTCGTCAACCGCCTCCCGTTCGACATCGGCGGCGGCCAGACGGTCAACCTCCCCGGCCAGGGGCCCGAGGACTACAGCAAGAACAACACGGCGAACCTCTACTCGCTGATGATCGCCCGCGAGTTCTTCCAGCCGAACATCCTGATCGGACCGACCGAGGTCAACCCGGTCGTCACCGAGTACAAGGTCTACGACTACACGCAGTACAACCCGGCCAACGACACCTACTGGGACACCGGCTTCAAGGCCAACATCAACAAGCTCCCCGGCCAGGCCGACGCCGTGTGCAACGCCTCGTTCGCCCACCTCGCCACCTGCGGCGAGCGCAAGAAGTCCTTCTGGCGCAACACGCAGTCCTCGAGCCGCCCGATCATGGGCACCCGCGGAACCGAGCAGGGCGCCACGACCGGCACCGCGTACACGAACAGCCCGACGCTGCTCCTGCACGGCCCAAAGAAGGAGTGGCAGGGCAACATCTGCTACGCCGACAACCACGTCGAGACCGGCCTCAAGACCTTCTACCCCAACGCCGTGTCCTATGAGTGCGGCACGATCCAGCTCACCAAGGACAACATCTTCGGCTGCGAGTTCGCCTGCTACGGCAACACGACGCTCGCCAAGCAGAAGGCTGGCGACACCTGGCTCTGCTTCGTGACCGGCTCGCCCACCATCGACATCTGCAACGGCGTGTACGACAAGGAGTCGCAGTAATCCACCCCGAGCCGGCCGGCGGCGCCCGAACGTCGGCCCCGAGGCTCGTCCGCACACACCCGGGCACGCCCTCGCGGAAGTCCGTCCGCGGCCCACGCCGCGGATGGACTCGCCGCGAACGACTCTCGCGTTCCGCCGCCCACCGGCGACGGAACGCATTCACCGGCCGCACGGACGGCTGGATCGTCGGTACGCCTGTATTGGAGTGCAAACCATGAATCGCAAGCGAGCATTTACCCTCATCGAGCTCCTGGTCGTGATGGCGATCATCGCCCTCCTGCTCAGCCTGCTGCTTCCGGCGCTGGCCAAGGCCCGCGCGGCCGCACGCCAGGTCAAGGATGGAACGCAGATCACGCAGGTCCACAAGGGCTGGCTGATCTGGTCGAACGATTTCGAAGGCATCTTCCCGACGCCGGGACTCATCCGCCGGATTCCGCTTCCAGGCAACACGATTCCCACGCCCGGCCGCGGCAACGAGGACGTGGTGGCCAACAACCACGCCAACCTCTACTCGGCGTGCATCATGGCGAACTACACCTCGCCCCAGCTGCTCGTCAGCCCGTCCGAGTCCAGCGGTAAGGTCGTGGCCGCCTCGAACTTCAACTACAACAAGTACGACGTCGCCAACGGCGTCTACTGGGACGACGTCTTCAAGACGGACCTCGGCACGCTCTGCAACACCTCGTACGGCACCATGCCGCTCACCGGCGCCCGCAAGTCGGCGCAGTGGAAGAACTCCCTCGACTCCAGGTTCACGATCGTCGGCAACCGCGGCGTGAAGGATGGTTCGCTCAACGCGACCGACTACAACGCCAGCAAGACGCTCGAGATCCACGGAACGCGGAAGAAGTGGGAAGGCAACATCTGCTTCAACGACAACCACGTGAAGTTCCTCGAGACGTTCACGCCGGAAGGCCTCGACATCACGATCAACGGCGTGGTGCAGCCCGACAACATCTTCAAGGAGGATTCGACCAGCGGCGGCACGGTCGGCTCGGGCGGCGACTGCTGGCTGGTGATGTGCAAGGCGATCACCAACGCGACGAACCCGACGCCCACGCTCACCTGGGACTGATCCCGAGCGCCGACCGCAGTTCCGGCCCGGCCTGCCGCCTCCCTCGCGACGCGGCGCCCGGCCGGCGTCCTGCGAAGCATCTCCGGCGGGCCCGCTTCGGCGGGCCCGCCGGCTTTTGCCGCCGCCGCGGCCACCTATACTCGATCACTATGCTGCGGCCCGGAACGGGCCGCCGATCGCCGCCCGCCGACTGCCGCACACGATGCTCGCCCTGCTCGTGTTCGTCGCGGCCCACGTCTCCATCGCGGTGGCGGACGCGCCGGCGAGTCCGGCAAGGCCGGTCCCGGCGTATCGCCAGGCGAACACCGTCGCCGTGCTGACCGTGGAGGGCCCCATCGATGGCGTCACGGCCCGCTCGCTCCGTCGCCGTCTCGAGCAGGCGCAGCGCGCCGGCGCGAACGCGGTGGTCGTCCGGCTCGACACGCCCGGCGGCGAGATGAAGGCGACGCTCGACATCTGCCGGATGGTGAAGAACGACTTCCCCGGCAACACCGTCGCCTGGGTCGACCCGAGCGCGTACTCGGCCGGCACCTACATCGCGCTCGCCGGTCGCGAGATCGTCATGGCGCCCAACGCGCGCATGGGCGACGCGGCGCCGATCACGCCGGGACGTTCGCTCTCGCCGACGGAGCGAGCCAAGGCCGAGTCGCCGCTGCTCGCCGAGGCGGTCGACTCCGCCCGACGCCGGCACTACGACGAGAACCTCGTGAGGTCGTTCGTGACCCTCAGCCCCGAACTGTGGCTGCTCGAGAACACCACGACCGGGGAGCGCGTGGTCGTGGACAACGCCGAGTACGAAGCGGTCATGGGTGAACACCCTCCCGCCACCGCGCAGCGTGGGCCCGCGACCAGCGCCGCGCGTCTTCCCCGGGGCCCCATCCGCCCTTCGGCGCCCCCTGCCGCCGCCGCCGCGCCGGCGAACGGCTCGACGCCCGGCGCCGCCGCGCGGCAGGCCGAATTCGAGCAGACCCTTCCGCCGGTTCGTCAGCCGCTCGGCGCGCAGGATCGCGGCCAGTGGCGGCTCGTGCATCAGGTGATTCCCGCCGGACAGCTCCTGACGCTCACCACGGACGAGGCCGCGTACTACGGACTCTCCGCCGGAACCGTCGCCAACGAAGGCGAGCTGCGCGACTGGTTCGGCGCGACCCGCATCATCCAGTTCGACGAGAGCTGGTCGGAAGGCCTGGTCCGCTTCCTCGTCCATCCGCTCGTGCAGGGCGTGCTGCTGGCGGTCTTCCTCGTCGCGCTCTTCATCGAGCTCTCCGTTCCGGGTCTGGGTCTCTTCGGCGCCGCCGCGCTCGTGGCGCTGCTGCTGCTCGTCGGCGCCCCGTGGCTCGCCGGACTGGCGCAGCTCTGGGAGATCCTCCTGATCGTCGTCGGGCTCGGGCTCGTCGCCGCCGAGATCTTCGTCATTCCGGGCTTCGGCGTCACCGGGATCGCCGGCGCGATCTGCCTGCTCGTCGGCGTCATCGGCATCTTCACCGGCGGCGGCCTCGGCAGCGCCGGCCGCGACGACATCCTGCGGGCCATCGCCACGACGTTCGGATCGCTGGCCGTCGCCGGCACGGCCATGTGGATGATCTCGCGCAAGCTCGAGACCCTCCCCTTCTTCAGGCGATTCACGTTGACCGCGGAGATCGTCGGCGCCGGCCCCTCGTCCGCCGGCGGCGCCGGCACGACCCCCGCAAGCCACCGCGCGCTCGAGCCGGGCGACCTCGGCGTCGCCGCGACCGACCTGCGCACGAGCGGTCGAGGCTTCTTCGACAACCGTCTCGTCGACGTGCAGTCCACGGTCGGCTACATCGACAAGGGCACGCCGATCCGCGTGGTGGCGGTCGGGCGGTTCGAGATCGACGTCGAGGTGGCGCGATGATCGGTGGCGCCATGCACGCCTCGGTGCGTCTCGGTTCCGTCGCCGCGACGACGCTGCTCGCCCAGGTCGCGCCGGGAGGCGGCGACTCGCTTCTGCTGTGGGGCTTCCTGCTCGCCGCGGCGGCGCTGGTGCTCTTCGCGATCGAGCTCTTCGTTCCGTCTGGCGGCCTGCTCGCGCTGCTCTGCGCGGTGTGCGTCGCCGCGTCCGTCGGCCTCTTCTTCCTGCACGACCCGGCGACGGGGCTGCTCGCCGTGATCGGCTACTGCATCCTCGCGCCGGTGGCGCTCATCGTCGGCGTGCGCATGTGGAGCCATTCCCCGCTCGCCAAGCGACTCATCCTCGGCGGCACCGACGACGAGGACGACGACCTCGACGCCGAGGAGGCCGTCGCCCGCTCCGAGCAGGCCCGTGCCGAGCGGATGGCCGCGCTGCGTCCGCTCATCGGAACCGAGGGCCGAACCGCCACGCCGCTGCGCCCGGTGGGCTTCGTCGTCATCGACGGCCGGCGGATCGATGCGCTGGCCGAGGGCAACATCATCGACGCGGACACGCGCGTGATCGTCGTGGACATCGTCGACAACCAGCTCAAGGTGCGACCGATGGCGTAGGCGCGCCTCCGCGGCATCTTCGTGCAGCAGCGGCCGTCATCGATCGTTCCTGCTATAACGCCAGCGTCAATCGAGGGCCGACACGTCGTCGGCGCTCCCGAGGGCGAGAGACCCGTGCACTCCATCATGATCCCGATCCTTGCGCAGTCGTCGAGTTCGATTCCGACCTGGGCCTGGGCCCTCCTCGCCATTCCGGGGATCGCCGGCCTGATCCTCGTCTTCATCCTGGCGAAGGACGTCGGCCTCTGGATGCAGGCGAAGCTCTCCGGAGCGTCGGTCGGGCTCTTCAACCTCGTGATGATGCGCCTGCGCAAGGTGCGGCCGGACCTCATCGTGATCAACCGCATCAGCGCGAAGAAGACCGGGCTGGACATCTCCACCGACCTGCTCGAGGCGCACTACCTCGCCGGCGGCAACGTGACCAAGGTCGTGCGCGCGATGATCGCCGCCGACAAGGCCAAGATCGACCTGCCCTGGAACCAGGCCACGGCGATCGATCTCGCCGGGCGCGACATCCTCGAGGCGGTGAAGACCTCCGTCGATCCCAAGGTGATCGACTGCCCGCACCAGAACTCCGGCAAGTCGACGATCGACGCCGTCGCCCAGGACGGCATCCAGCTCAAGGCGAAGTGCCGCGTCACCGTGCGCACCAGCGTTGCCCGGCTCGTCGGCGGCGCCACCGAGGAGACGATCATCGCCCGGGTCGGCGAGGGCATCATCTCGACCATCGGCGCCGCCGAGACGTACAAGGAGGTGCTCGAGAACCCCGACCGCATCAGCAAGACGGTGCTCGCCAAGGGACTCGACGCCGGAACGGCGTTCGAGATCCTCTCCATCGACATCGCCGACATCGACGTCGGCGAGAACATCGGCGCCCAGCTCCAGAAGAACCAGGCCGAGGCCGACACCAAGACCGCCCAGGCCCGCGCCGAGCAGCGCCGCGCGCTGGCCATCGCCCAGGAGGCGGAGTTCCAGGCCGAGGCGCAGAAGAACCGCGCGCTGGTCGTGCTCGCCGAGGCCGAGATCCCCCGCGCGATGGCCGAGGCGTTCCGCAACGGCAGCATCGGCATCATGGACTACTACCGGATGAAGAACGTCATGGCCGACACGCGCATGCGCGAGTCGATCGGCGGCGACCCGGGAGCGAAGTCCTGAGCGTCGGCCACGGCCGCCCGCGCCGCGACCGGGACGCCAGCGTGTCCACGTGCCGACCCTTCATGTCGTCATTCCCTTCTTCAACGAGGAGCGAACGCTCGATCCGTGCGTGCGCCGCGCCGTCTTGGCGGCGCTGCCGTCGGGCTGGGGCGCGGCCCTGGTGCTCGTGGACGATTGTTCCGTCGACTCCGCCCATCTCGCCGCGCGCGGCCTCGTGGAACGCCTCCGCGCGGAGCGTTGCGACGTGCTCTTCCTGCGGCACGACGTGAACCGCGGCAAGGGCGCCGCGATCCGATCCGGCTTCGACGCGGTGCTCGCCCGCGCTCGCGCGGAGCCCCGCCGCGGCCAGGACGTCGTGGTCATCCAGGACGCCGATCTCGAGTACGACCCGCGCGACTTCGCCGCCCTGCTCGCGCCGCTGATCGAGCGCAGGGCCGACGCCGTCTACGGCAACCGCTGGGGCCCGCGATGGCGCGCCGCCGACCGTCGGCTCGGCGTGCGCCGCCTCGTGCATCGGCTCGGCAACGGCGTGCTGACGGCCGCGAGCAACCTGCTCACCGGCGTGCGCGTCGACGACATGGAGTGCTGCTACAAGCTCCTTCCCGTGGAGCTGCTCGGCCGCGTCCGTCCGCACCTGACCGAGGACCGCTTCGGCATCGAGCCGCAGATCACCGCCGTGCTGGGTCGCCTCGGCGCACGCGTCGCCCAGGTCGACGTCGCCTACGCGCCGCGCGGCTTCAAGGAGGGCAAGAAGATCGGCGTCCGCGACGCGTTCCGGGCGCTCTGGGTGCTGACGAGGGAGAAGCTGCGGCGACCGCCATCGACGTCGAGCGGCCAGCATGCGGCGGATCGCCACTGACGACGAACTTCACCCGTGCCCGACCACACCACACATCCTCCGCGCCGCGACGAGCCCACCGCCGGCCTGACCGCCCGACGAATCGCGATCCAGTTGATCGGCTTCGCGCTCGGCGTCGCGCTGATCGTCTGGTGCGTGCGGACCGCGGCCCGCGGTGGCGACTGGAGCAGGGTGCGCCACGCCCCGCCGTCCTTCATCGCGGGGCTCGCCGCATGTTCGCTCGCCAGCCTCGTCATCAACGCCGGCATGTTCTGGACGGCGCTGCGACCGGTGTGGCGGCATTCGATCGCGCGCCTCACCGCGCTCAATGGCGTCACCGGCCTGCTCAACTACGCGCCGGTGCGGCTCGGGCTCGTCGCGCGGATCGCGTATCACCTCCGCGTCGACCGGATGAGCGCTCGCCTGGTCGCGGCGTGGATGCTCTTCACCGCGGGGATCATGATGCTGGCGCTGCTCACGTGCGGCGTGGCGGTGGCGGTGGTCGGACCGCGGTGGCCGCTCTTCGCGGCCCTGGTGGCCGCGCAGCTCGCGGTCGGACAGCTCCTTGCGCGCGTCGCCCTGCCCCTGCCGCCGATCGCCGCCATCGCCAGGCGGCTCGATGGCCTGCCCGCGATGTTCGCAAGCCCCGTCTCGTGGTGGGGAACCTCGGCGCTGCGCATCGCCGACATCGCCGCCTTCACCGGACGGATGGCGTTCGCGGCCGAGATCCTCGGGCTCTCGCTGGGCGCGACCGACGTGATCCTGCTCGCGCTCGTCGCCCAGCTCGTGAGCTTCAGCCCGCTTGGACGTCTCGGCTTCCGCGAGGCCGCGGTGGCGTTCATCGCGGCGCGGCTCGAGGGCGGCGCCGGTTCGACCAGCGTCGACGCGATCTTCGCGCAGCTCGCCCTGGTGGAGTCGGCCGGCGAGGCCGCGGTGCTCATTCCCGCCGGGATCGTCGCGATGCCCTGGTACTGGTGGAGCATGCGGCGAGGGCGACTCGCCGGTGCGGAGTCCGCGGCGACCAAGTGACCCGGGCCGAGGCGCCGTTGGGCACGGTGAGCGCACGATCATCGACGGGCCGATGCGAGCAGCGCCGCCATCAACCCCCGCCACGCGTCGGTCGCCTGCAGGTAGCCGATCCGCGCCCGCTCGCCGGCGCTGCCCAGCCACGGCGCCCGACCCGCGTGCCGATCCACGCGCCCCAGCGCCGCCCGCACGTCGTCGAGCGCGAGCGCGTCGCGTCCAGCGCCCGCCGCGTGCGCCCGTGCGAGCCAGAGCGTGGCGAGCAGGTTGAGTACCAGCGCCTGGAGGCCGTCGACGATCGCCCACCCGTAGTGCCCGCCACCCCACGCCCGGCCACCCAGGATCGTCGCGCGCAGCCATCGCGTCAGCAGGTCGTCGATGGCGGCGAGCTCGGTGGCGTCGCGGACCGGCTCGACGCGCATCACCGCCTCGAACGCGATCGACGCGGACCAGCCGTGCATCCGGATCGGCGCCGCGCCGCGGCCCGCCGCGAAGCGCCGGCTGCGCAGGAGCTGCGAGAGCACGGAACGGAAGCGCCCTCGCCTCGCGGCCTCGCCGATCGTGACGTCCTCGATCCGCGCGAAGACCGCCTGCCGCAGCATGCGCCACGCCCCGCGCGGCGGCTCGACGACCGCGACGTGGTCGAGCTCGCCGGGCAGCGCCGAGACGAGCGTCGCGAGAAGCTCGACGAAGCGCTCGCCGCGCACCTTCTCGAGCCGCGCGGCGGCCAGCGACGCGACCAGCCATGCCAGGCCGTCGAGCCGGACGTCGAGCGCGAGGTCCGGGCGAGCGAGCCAGCCGTCCAGCACGTTCGTGACCGCGTCCACCTCCGCGCGCTCGGCGCGCAGCGACCGCGTGAGCATCGGCGCCGCGCCGCGCGTCGCCGCCTCGGGAACGGAAGCCAGCATGCGCCGCAGGTCGGCCGCGTGCGTGGAAAGCGCCGCGCCCTTGTTCTCGAGCACGCTCTGGCAGGCGAAGTTGAGTCCGATCGCGACGCCGTCGGGCCCCGGCGCAAACGAGAACGGAAAGAGCTGGCACGCGATCGGCTTCGCCTCCAACCCGAACTCGGCGTGGATCCGGCAGCGCCCGTCGGGCTCGAGGAAGATGCACGCGCCGTCGTCGCGCTGGCGCAGGTACGTGACGCCACGGAACTCCACGGTGACGGCCTCGCCGAGCCGCTGCTCCCAGCGCTGATCGCGCAGCACGCGAAGGTCGTCGTCGCGAAGCTGCACCGTGAAGTCGCGGCAGCAGTTCCCGCAGCCGTGACACGAGTAGCGCTGTGCCGCGAGGCGAGGCAGGAGGATTGGCAGTTGGACGCGAGGCACGGGAGAGACTCGACGGCGAGGCCAGGCGCCCGCCCCGCCTCGCGCACGCGAGTGTGCGGCCGACGGCCCCAAACGCTCGCGCCCTCGAAACGCTCCCGCAACGCGAAAGCGGGTACACGGCCGAACGCCGCCACAGCTCGCGCCCGCCGCACGAAAGCAAGCATCCGGCCGAGGGCCGCCGCAGCTCTCGCCCTCGCACCGCTCCCGCCACACGAAAGCGAGTATGCGGCGAATGCCGCGACGCAGCGCTAGGACGAACGCTCGGGCTTCGCGATCCCGCACTGCTCGAAGAACTTCCGCACCTGCACCACCGTGTCCTTCGTCAGGCTGTGGTCGGCGTGATGCAGGAAGAGCGTATGTCCGTTGAGATGCGCGGCGACCTTCGCGCCGTCGCGCTCCTCGATGGTGGCGCCGGCCTCCTTGAGCACGCTCAGCGCGTCCTTGTAGGCGATGTTGCCCGGGATCGGGTGGGCCCAGAATTCAGCGAGGATCTTGGTGTGTTTGTGATTCATGGCAGGGAGCTTCGAGTTCGGACCGTTCACGCCCCGGGCGGGATCGAATGGGAGTCTACGTGCACTCCGTGCCTGCGGATCCACTCCGCCATCGCCCGCGCCGCGGCGCCGCGATGCGACCGCGCGTTCTTCTCGCCCGTCGAGAGCTCGGCGCTCGTGCACCCGCGATCGGACAGCCACAGGAGCGGGTCGTAGCCGAAACCGTTGGCGCCCCGCGGCGCGTCGGCGACGACTCCCTCGAACGTGCCCCGCGTCTCGTGGAGCGTGCGCCCCGCCGGCGACGCCAGGCACATCGCGCAGACGAAGCGCGCCGTGCGGCGCGATGGATCGACCCCGGCGAGCTCGCGCAGCAGCTTCTCGTTGTTCGCCGCGTCGCGCGCCGCCCGCGTGGCGCCGATGCCCGCATAGCGCGCCGAGCGCACCCCCGGTGCGCCTCCGAGGGCGTCGACCTCGAGCCCCGAGTCGTCGGCGAGGCACGCGCGCCCGGTCGCCCGGGCATACGCGATCGCCTTGATCCGGGCGTTCTCGGCGAAGGTCGCGCCGTCCTCCTCGGGCTCCGCGATCGCCGCGCCGGCGCCGTCGAGACCATCGACGTGGATCCCGAGCGGCACAAGGATCGCCCGGACCTCGTCGAGCTTGTGCGGGTTTCCGCTGGCGAAGAGAAGGCGCATCGGGCTCGTGCCTCAGGTCTGGATGACGCCCGTCCTGAACTCGCCGTCCGTGGGGAACCGGGCGGCGATCTGGAGCGCCATCGTCAGCTCGTCGCGCGTCCGTTCCGGCTCGATGATCCGGTCGACCCAGCCGCGCGCCGCGCCGTAGCGGATGTCCTGCTGCTCGCCGTAGCTCGCGCTGATCGCCTCGAGGAGCTTCCTGCGCATCGGCTCGTCGACCTGCTCGCCTCGGCGCTCGCGGGCGGCGAGGTCGATCTGGAGGAGCGTTCCGGCGGCCTGCGCGGCGCCCATCACCGAGCAGCGCGCCCCGGGCCAGGCGAGCGTGAGGAACGGATCGAACGCGCGACCGCACATGGCGTAGTTGCCCGCGCCGTAGCTGCCGCCGACGATCAGCGCGATCTTGGGGACCACGGAGTTGCTCATCGCGTTCACCATCTTCGCCCCGGCGCGGATGATCCCCCCCTGCTCGCTGTCGCGACCGACCATGAAGCCCGTCGTGTCGTGCACGAAGACGATCGGCACGCGGTTCTGGTTGCAGGCCATGATGAAGCGCGCCGCCTTGTCGGCGGAGTCGTCGTAGATGACGCCCGGCATGTTCGCGGCCGACGACGGCCCCTGCCTGCCGCCCGGCAGCCGGCGCTGGGTGAGCTTCTTCTGGTTGGCGACGATGCCACACGGCCAGCCGCCGATGCGGGCATCGGCGCAGACGATCGAGCGGCCGTGCTCGGCGCGGTACTCGCTGAACGATCCGCGGTCGACGACGCACCGGAGCAGGTCGACCATGTCGAACTGCTGGCCGGGTTCGCTGCGGAAGACGTCGTACACCTGCCCCGCCGGGCGCTCCGGTTCCGCCGGCTCGTGCGGCGGCTCGGCGGCCGGCGGCATGCTCATCGCGGCGAACATGAGCTCGCGCAGCCGCGCGATGCACGTCCGATCGTCCGCCTCGCGGTAGTCGATCGTGCCGGAGATCTCCGCGTGCATCTGCGCGCCGCCGAGCTCCTCGCTCGTGACCTCCTGTCCGATCGCGGCCTTCACCAGCGCCGGCCCCGCGAGATAGAGCCCGCTTCCCTCCGTCATCAGGAGCTTGTCGCACAGCACGGGCAGGTAGCCGCCGCCGGCGACGCAGTTGCCCATGATCGCGGCGATCTGCACGATGCCGTTCGCCGAGATCACCGCGTTGTTGCGGAAGATGCGACCGAAGTCGTCGGTGTCGGGGAAGACGTCCTCCTGGAGCGGCAGGTAGACGCCCGCGGAGTCGACGAGGTAGATCAGGGGCAGCCGGGCGCGCTCGGCGATCGTCTGGGCGCGGATGATCTTCTTGCAGGTCATCGGGAAGAACGCGCCGGCCTTCACCGTGGCGTCGTTGGCGATGATCATGCAGAGCCGTCCGCCCACCAGGCCGACGGCCGTCACGACGCCGGCCGCGGGCGCTCCGCCATGCTCGGCGTACATGTTCCACGCCGCGAGAAGCCCGCACTCGAAGAGCGTCGTCGCTCCGCCCGGCGCGGCGTCGACGAGCAGATCGATCCGCTCGCGGGCGGTGAGACGTCCGTGGCGGTGCTGGCGCTCGATCCCCTTCGGTCCGCCTCCCTGCCTGATCGTCTCGGCCAGCGCGAGGTAGGCGTCGGTGGCGGAACGCAGCGTGTTCGCAGGCGGAGCGGCGGCGGGCGGCATGCGTCGAAGCGTACAGGAATCGGGGCGCGACCGCTGCGCGGCGACGAGACCGGACGCGTCCGCGCGGGCGCGGAATCCAAGGGTCGAAGCGCCGTCCGACATCGCGCGGCGACGCAGGGTGTCGGCGCGGGCATCGGGATCCCCCACCCGTCCGGGATCGGCCCGCGCCCGCGGATCCCGTTCCCCCGCCGGCCCGGCCACGTGCGCGGGATTCCCGCGACGCACCCCCGCCGCGCGGTACGCTTTGCGCCACTCGCCTCCGGAGTCCAACGATGCTCGGTGCCCTGACGATGTCGCGTCTGCTCCTCAAGATGAAGGAGATCAAGGCCTCCGACCTTCACATCAAGGTCGGTTCGCCGCCGGCGCTGCGCGTCGCGGCGGAGATCCGCAAGATCGACGCTCCCGACCTGAGCGCCGACGACACCAGGCAGCTTCTCTCGTCGATCGTGCCGGCGCACCTCGAGAAGACGCTGGAGACGAAGGGCGGCGTCGACTTCTCGCACCACGAGGCCGGTGGCGAGCGCTTCCGCTGCTCGGTCTTCCACGCCGGCGGCGGCCTGCACGCGGCGATCCGTCGTGTGAATCCGACCATCCCGTCGTTCGAGGAGCTGCACCTGCCGCCGATCTACGGAACGGTGGCGCACAGCGTCGAGGGCCTGATCGTCATCTGCGGCGTGACCGGCTCGGGCAAGTCGTCCACGCTCGCGGCGATCGTCGACCACATCAACGCGACCCATGCGGCGAACATCATCACGATCGAGGATCCCGTCGAGTACGTCTTCCGACCGAAGATGAGCGTGGTGAGCCAGCGCGAGGTGGGACTGGACGTCTTCGACTTCGCGACGGCGCTTCGCTCGGCGGTGCGGCAGGATCCCGACGTGATCATGATCGGCGAGATGCGCGACCGCGAGACGATGCTGGCGGGGCTGATGGCGGCCGAGACGGGCCACCTCGTCTTCGTCACGCTGCACACCGCCGACACCATGCAGTCCTTCGCACGCATCCTCGAGTTCTTCCCGAGCAACGAGCACACCTTCATTCGATCCAGCATGGCCACGGGGCTCCAGGCCGTCATGGCCCAGCGACTGCTTCCATCGATCAAGCCCGGGGTGCGCGTCGTGCCGGCGACCGAGGTGCTCATCAACACGCCGATCGTCACCGACCGCATCCGCGAAGGCGGCGACGAGGACTTCCCGGCGATCATCGCCAGCAGCCACGGCGAGGGCATGCACAGCTTCACGGACTCGCTGGTGCGCCTGGTCGAGGAGGACTACATCGACCTGAAGGTGGCCGAGCAGTACGCGCCCAACCGCGATGCGCTCGTGTCGCGAATCCGCGGCGTCGAGATGCCCGCGGACAAGCTGGTGCAGCGCGTGAAGCGCGCGTAGCGGCGGGGGGCGCGCTCGGATGGATGCGCGCCGCGGGCCCGGCGGTCGCTACTGCGGCTGCGTCACCGTGACGTTGAACGTCGCGACCTTGGCCGGCGGGACGTTCGCCTCCCAGGGACGCACGTAGACCATGCCGATCTGCGTCTGCCCGACCTGTTCCGCGCCGAAGCGGAAGGTGTCGGTGCCGCCGGCGCCGATGACACCCGACGGATTGAAGTTGTACTCCGGTCCCGGATAGGCGAGGAGCACGGGCGCGCCGTCCTGCGTGATCTCCCACGCAAAGCCGGTCGAGTGGTTCGAGGGCAGGACGACCTGGATCTCCCCGCCCTTCTGCACGGTGATCGTCTTTCCGATCTCGGCCTCGGTCACGGTAACCGGCTGCGGCGCCTGGCATCCGCCAAGGCCGAAGGCGGCGACGGCGCCCGCGGCGGCGACGGAACGCGATGCGGACCTGGCGACAGCGCCCCAGGTCGAGGCGACGGCGGCGAACGGACGGCGGCGATTCGAATCGGTCGTGGACATGCGGCGTGACCTCCGCGCGGAGCGTACCGCGCGCCGGTCGCTCCTGCATGGATTCGGCCCCATCGACGTCGTGACCGGAGGCCGCGCATCCGCTACCTTCTGCGCATGCCCGCCATCGCGTCGTTCGTGCTCCTTGCTTCGATGCTCGCCGACGCCGCCGCGCCCGCGGCGACGACCCCGGCGCCCGTGGCCTCCGCCCTCCCCGCCATGCCCGCCATGCCCGCCGCGGACCGGGCCGCCGATCCGCGCCTCGACTGGTGGCGGAGCGCCCGCTTCGGCATGTTCATCCACTGGGGCCTCTATGCGATCCCCGCGGGCAGGTGGGGCGACGCGACCAATCACGGCGAGTGGATCCGCACGACCGCGCAGATCCCGCTCGCGGAGTACGAGACGTTCGTCCAGAAGTTCAACCCCGTGAAGTTCGACGCCGACGCGTGGGCCACGCTGGCGCACGACGCGGGCATGCGGTATCTGGTCGTGACGAGCAAGCACCACGACGGCTTTGCGCTCTTCGACTCCGCGCTCACCGACTTCGACGTGATGTCGACGCCGTTCCGGCGCGACGTCATCAAGGAGATCGTCGAGGCGTGCCGGCGGCACGACGTGGTCCCGTGCTTCTATCACTCGATCATGGACTGGCATCATCCCGACTACCTTCCGCGCCGCGGATGGGAGAAGGACCGGCCGACGGAAGGCGCCGACTTCGATCGCTACGAGAAGTACCTGCACGGACAGGTCACCGAGCTGCTCACGAAGTACGGGCCCATCGGCGTCGTCTGGTTCGACGGCGAGTGGGAGAACACCTGGAACCACGAGCGCGGCACGAGGCTCTACGAGCTCTGCCGGCGGCTCCAGCCGAACGTCATCGTCAACAACCGCGTCGACAAGGGACGCAACGACATGGCCGGCCTCACGCGCGACGGCGACTGGGTCGGCGACTTCGGCACCCCCGAGCAGGAGGTGCCCGCGACCGGACTGCCCGGCGTCGACTGGGAATCGTGCATGACGATGAACGCCCACTGGGGATGGAACGCCGCCGACACGGAATGGAAGAGCTCGACCGAGCTGGTGCGCACGCTCGTGGACGTCGCCAGCAAGGGAGGCAACTACCTGCTCAACGTCGGTCCGCAACCCGATGGCACGTTCCCGCCGAAGGCCGTCGAGCGGCTGCGCGACATCGGCGAGTGGATGAAGGTCAACGGCGAGAGCATCTACGGCACCACGGCCAGCCGCTTCGGAACGCTGCCGTGGGGCCGCTCGACCACCAAGCGCGAAGCCGGCGGCGGCGAGACGATCTATCTCCACGTCTTCGACTGGCCGAAGGACGGCACGCTCCTCCTGCCCGGACTCGTCGATGCGCCGACGCGCGTGAGCGTGCTCGGCGCGGAGGCCGTGCGCGCGACCGCGGCGCCGGCCGACGGCGGCGTCGCGCTGTCGCTGCCGCCGCGGCCATCGGCCGGTGCGGCCGCGGCCTCGCCGTGCCAGGTCGTCAAGCTCGAGTTCGATCGATCGCCGCAGATCTTCACCGCACCCGGATTCTCACCGGAGGAATCGACCTTCGCCGGGCCGCTGCTGGTCGAGCTCCTGCCTCCGCCCGGCGCCATCAACGGGCTTCCGATGCGCCCCGACCAGCCCGTGGTGCGCGTGACCGTCGACGGCACGGAACCGACGGCCAGGTCGCCGGTCGTGGACGATTCGATCAAGATCTTCAGCGACACGCTCATCAGCGCCCGCGTCTTCAAGGGCGACCGACCCGTCTCGCCGACGTCGACCAAGACCTACACCAAGCTCGAGATGCACGAGCCGAAGAACCTCAACGCCGGTCCGCGCGGACTGCGCGTCCGCTTCTACGAGGGCGCGTTCACCAGGATGCCGGAGTGGACGGAGCTCAAGTCGGCGCGCGAGGAGGCCGTCCCCGGACTGGTGCTGCCCACCACCGCGGGCGAGCGCATGCTGCTCGTCTTCGAGGGCGTGATCACCGTTCCCGAGGACGGCCTGTACGACGTCACGCTGCTCAGCGACGACGGCAGCCGGCTCTGGATCGGCGGCGATCTCGTCGTGGACAACGACGGCCTGCACGGTCCCCTCGAGAAGCGCGGCAGCATCGCGCTCCAGCGCGGCGACCATCGCCTTCGCGTCGCGGCCTTCAACAACACCGGCGGCTTCGTGCTCGAGGCGAAGATGGGCCTGCGCGGAACGACGCTCGCGCCGATTCCCCCCGGTTGGCTGCGCCAGCCGGGGTGGTGACGGGAGCGGGCGTCGAGTCCGCGATCCGACCGCCTTGTCGCGACGCAGCCGTCACGGCTGCCGGCTCCGGTTCAGCCGCCGCGGCTGCCGACCAACGGGCAGGCCGGGGGCGTGCGCCGCGGCGCTACGCCTCGGCGCGCCGCGCCCACTCGAACTCGAGCGGCTCGAGTTCGCCGACGAGCGTCCCCCGCTCCAGCTCCAGCGACTTCATCCGCTTCGCGTCGGTGTAGACCTTCGGAAGGAGCATCTCGTTGTCGATGGCGCGGATTCTCGCCTGGGCCCGCTCGATGCGCGTCTCCAGATCCGTCGTCGAGACCTTCGCAAGCTTCGCCATCGCGTTCGCGGCCGCGTCGCTCCTGCCCGCCACCTTCGCCACGGTCGCCTTCGTCGCGGGGACGACGGCGCGCTTCGCGGCCTCGGCGCGACGACGGGCGTCGGCCTCCGCGGCGCCCTTGGCGCTCGCCCGCGCGGCCGCCTCGCGCTGCGTGCGCTCCCGCTCCTGGACCGCCCGCCAATCGGAGTACGTTCCCTCGAAGAGCCGGCAACCGCCCTCGCCGTCGAGGACGATGAGCCGCTCGCACGTCGACTCGAGCAGGGCGCGGTCGTGGCTGATGAGCAGCAGGGCGCCCTCGTAGCCGCCTTCGTCGTCCTCCTTCGCGAGCGTCTCCTCGAGCCGTTCGGCGCTGGGAATGTCCAGGTGGTTCGTCGGCTCGTCGAGCACGAGCAGGTTCTTCGCGCTGGCCATCAGGCCGGCGAGCACCATGCGCATCTTCTCGCCGCCGGAGAGGTTGCCGATGGCCTTCTCCTGATCGCTGCCGGAGAAGAGAAACGCCCCGGCCAGGTCGCGCGCCTGCTGTTCGCTCGCCTTGGCGGCGCCGTCGAGTCCGACGATGACGCGCTGGAGGTACTCCCACACCGTGAGCATCGGGTCGAGGTGTTCGTTGGTCTGGCGCAGGTAGCCGACGCTCGCCCGCGGGCTCGTGCGCAGCGTGCCGGCGTCGGGGGGAATCTCGCCGAGCAGCGTGCGCACCAGCGTCGTCTTGCCGGCGCCGTTGGGCCCGATGATGCCGATGCGGTCGCCCGGAACGATCCGAAGGTCGAAGTCGCCGAAGAGTCGCTTGTCGCCGTAGGACTTCGAGAGGCCCTCCGCGGCGACGATCGAGTCGCCCACGCGCGGCGGCTTCGGCAGCCGGAGGTTCATCACGTCCAGCTCGATCGGCCGCTCGGTCATGTCCTTCTTGAACCGATCGAGCCGCGAGGCTCGGCCGCGCGCCTGCTTGGCGCGCTGGCCGGCCTTGTATCGCATGATGAAGGCCTCTTCGCTCTTGACGCGATCGAGCTGCTTCTCGTAGTCGCGCTGCTGCGTGAGCTGCCGCTCCATCCGCAGCTCGAGGAACTTCGCGTAGTTGCCCGGATACTCGCGCAGCGAGCCACGGTCGACCTCCACGATGCGCGTGACCACGCGATCGAGGAGCCATCGATCGTGGCTCACCACAAGCACGGCGCCGCCGTACTCGTCGGCGAGGAACGTCTCGAGCCATTCGCGACCGGCGATGTCGAGGTGGTTCGTCGGCTCGTCCAGCAGCAGCAGGTCGGGCTCCTCGAGCAGGAGCCGTGCGAGCCCCAGCCGGCCACGCTGGCCACCGGAGAGCTGCCCCACCTTCAACTCGAACTGCCCATCCACGAAGCCGAGCCCGTGCAGCGTCGCATCGACCTTGTGATCGATCGCGTAGCCGCCCGCGCCCTCGATGCGATGCTCCAGGTCGCTCTGGCGACGCATGAGTCGGTCGAGCTCCTCGTCGTCGGCGGTGGCCATCGCCTCGAAGACGTCGTGCAGCTCCTGATGAAGCCGATGAAGCTCCGCGAACGCCGCCTCGGCGGCGCCGCGCAGCGTCTCGTCCGGCTCGAGCCGCGGCTCCTGGCTGAGGTAGCCGACGCGCGCCCCGCGCTGCACCTGCACCGATCCCGAATCGGGTTCGATGATCCCGGCGATCGCCTTCATCAGCGTGGACTTGCCGCCGCCGTTGCGCCCCACGAGGCCGACCTTCTCGCCCGGCTCGATCGACAGCGTCACGCCGTCGAGGACGACGTGCGTTCCGTACCCGTGGTGGAGATTCGCGACCGTGAGCAGCGGCATCGAGGGTGGAGAGGGTACGCGCGGCGATGCCGCGGCGACGCCGAACTCGCCCTCGCGGCTACCATCCCGACCTTTCGCCCCGCTCGCGGTGCGCCGCCGGAGACTGCGCGGCGGACCGGAGGTGAACCGACGTCGACTCGGCGGCGCCAGGCTGGAGCTCTCCCCGAATGCACCGATTGCGCGCGTGGTTGCGACCGATTCCGCTGCTTTGCGCCTCGGCATGGACGACCGCGTGCGACACCGCGCCGGCGGAGGCGAACTCGGCGGCAGGCGGCGCCGCCGCGGTCCGCGCATCGTCGATGGACCTCACGACCGTCGGGAAGGGTGGACCGGCCTTCGCGTCGGTCGCGCCGGACGCCGGTGGCACGCCCCCATCGCTGCCTCCTGCGGCGACCGCCGAGCTTCGAGGCAGCGAGACCTTCGATGCCGTGTGGACCATCGTCCGCGACACGCACTTCGATCCGACGCTCGGTGGCGTCGACTGGGAGGCCGTCAAGGTCGAGCTGGCGCCCAAGGCGGCCTCGGCGGCAAGCCGCGGCGAGCTGCGCGACGTGCTCATGGCGATGCTTGGAAGGCTCGGGCAATCGCACTTCTCCATCCTGCCCGCGGAGCTGCGGGCCGGGCGCGAGGATGCCGGCGTGGACGCGACCGCAACGGGCCCGCGCGCAGGGGTCCAGCCCGGGCCCGGCTCGGCATCGTCCGCGCCGGTCGCCTCCGACGACAACCATCGTGAAGGCGGCGACGGCACGCTCGGGCTGGACGTGCGACTGGTCGACGGCGCCGCCGTCGTCATCGCCGTGGAACCGGGCACCCCTGCGGATCGCGCGGGCATCCGGACCGGCTGGATCGTCGAGCGCGTCGACGGAAGGACGGTCGCCGACGAGGTCGCCAAGGTGCCCGCCGAGCTCAACGGCTCGTGGCGCACGTTTCACATGAATCAGGTCGCCTCGGAGCTCGTCTCGGGCGAGGTCGGCGCGACCGTCCACCTTCGGCTGCGCAATGGCGCCGACGAGGTCGTCGAGATCGACGCCGTCTTCGCGCCGCCGGCGGGCGAAGTCGTGCAGCTCGGCGACCTTCCGACGTTCCACGCGCGCAACGAGGCGAGGAGCATCACGCCGCGCGAGTTCGAGCAGGCGCTTGGCGACGCGGCGGCGCGTGGCGAACGACACGGCGCCCGCGAGATCGGGCTCATCGGCTTCAACATCTGGATGATCCCGGTGGCGCGACCGTTCCACGAGGCGGTGGACCGCTTCCGCGGCGCCGACGGGATCATCATCGACCTTCGCGGCAATCCCGGCGGCGTCGGCGCGATGGCGATGGGCATCGCCGGCCACTTCTGCGACCAGCCGATCTCGCTTGGCACGATGAAGTCGCGCGGCGGCGAGATCAAGTTCCTCGTGAATCCCCGGCGCATGACGGCGCAGGGCGCGATCACCGAGCCGTTCGCGAAGCCGGTGGCGATCCTCGTCGACGAGATGACCGGCAGCACGTCGGAGATCTTCGCCGGCGGACTCCAGTCGCAGCACCGCGTGCGCGTCTTCGGCCGCACCAGCGCCGGGGCGGCGCTGCCCGCGCACATGACCCGGCTTCCCAACGGCGATTCGCTCCTGCACGCCGTCGCCGACTTCACCACCGCCGACGGCACCCGGCTGGAAGGCCGTGGCGTCGTTCCCGATGAAGTCGTCCCGCTCACCCGCGCCGACCTGCTCGCCGGCCGCGACGCGACGCTGCTCGCCGCGGTGAAGGGGATCGAAGGGCGTCCCGAGCAGAGGGACTGACGCGGGAACGGGCACACAGGAACTCGCACAGGAAGAAGAGAACGAACACGACCGGTTTCGTCCGCACCCACTCTCCAGAGCACCCAACCACCATGCGCACATCGCTGCTTCCCGCCCTCCTTGCCTCCGCACTCCTTGCGTCGCCTGCGCTCTCTCAGGGCGCCGCGGCGCCACCCGCCCCGGCCAAGCCGACGACCCCGCCGGCCGCGCCACCGGCGACTCCGCCAGCCGCGCCCGCGCGACCGGCCGCGCCGCCCGCGACGCCAGCCACGACGCCGGCCACGACGCCGGCCACGACCCCAGGCGCGCCGCTGGCGGCTCAGCCCGCAGCCAAGCCCGCGAACCTGCCGCCAGCCAAGGAGATCGTCGCCAAGTTCATCAAGGCGATCGGCGGCGAGGAGCGCCTGCGCAAGAACACGTCGCGCAAGGCGACGATCAAGTTCGAGCTCTCGGGCATGTCCAACATGTCCGCCGACATGGTCATGATGCAGAAGGCGCCAAACCGGATGCTCATGATGGTCGACCTTCCCGGCATGGGCCAGATGAAGCAGGGATTCGACGGAACCAACGGCTGGGCGAGCGACCCGATGCAGGGGCCGCGCCTCGTCGATGGCGAGGAGCTCACGCAGCTGCGGCGCGAGGCCGAGTTCCTGCGCGAGCTCAAGGTGATGGACATCTTCAAGACGGTCGAGACCGTCGGCGAGGAGGAGTTCAACGGAGCGAAGTGCTGGAAGGTGGCGATGACCGACGAGACGGGCAACGTCGAGAACGCCTTCTACGACAAGGACTCGGGACTGCTGATGGGTCTCGCCTCCACCATCAAGACGATGGGCGGGGAGATTCCCGCGTCGACGCTCTTCAAGGAATACAAGGACTTCGAAGGGCTCAAGCTCGCCACCAAGACCGAACTGAGCGTCATGGGCAACACGCAGACGCTCACCCTGACCAAGATGGAGTTCGACGTCGTGGACGACGCCGCGCTCGAGGCCCCGGCGGATATCAAGGCGCTGATCAAGGCGAGGGACGACGCGGCGAAGACCGCGCCGAAGGACGCCGATAAAAAGGATGCGCCGAAGGATGCGCCCAAGGACGCGCCAAAGGATGCGAAGCCGGCCGGCGACGCGAAGCCGGCCGGAGGCGGCACGGGCGCGAAGTGAGCCGAGGCCCCGACGGGCGGGGGGCGCCACGAGCGCGTGGCGCAGCCGCCGCCCGAAGCCGCGAATGCCATGTCCTCCGCGATCTCCATCCAGAACGTGACCAAGCGCTTCGGCGCAACGGTCGCCGTGCGCGGGCTCGACCTGGAGGTTCCTCAAGGCTCGCTCTGCGGTTTCCTCGGGCCGAACGGGGCGGGCAAGAGCACGACGATCCGGATGATCATGTCGATCATCTATCCGGACGAAGGACGCATCAGCGTGCTCGGCGGCACCGCCCTGGAGGCCAAGGACCGCATCGGGTACCTGCCCGAGGAACGCGGCATCTACCGCAAGATGCGCGTCGGGGACTTCCTCGCGTACATGGTCAAGCTCAAGGGCGGCCCCGTCGCCGCCGCGTCGCGCCGCGAGCTGCCGAGGCTCGTCGAGTCGTGGCTCGAGCGCGTCGAGCTGCCGGGCGTCGCGCGGCGCAAGTGCGGCGAGCTCTCCAAGGGCATGCAGCAGAAGGTGCAGTTCATCGCGGCGCTCATCCACGAGCCGGAGCTGCTCATCCTCGACGAGCCCTTCTCCGGGCTCGATCCGGTGAACGCCGAGGTCATGCGCCGCCTCGTCGACGACCTGCACGCGCAGGGCCGCACGATCATCTTCTCGACGCACGCGCTGCCGCAGGCCGAGCGGCTGTGCGACCGGATCTTCCTGATCGATCGCGGCGTGAAGCTCCTCGACGCGACGCTCGACGAGATCCGGCGGACGTACGAGCCGCGCACCGTCGTGGTCGATCCGCTCGATCCGCCGCATGCCGCGGAGCGCGGCGACGCGGCCGACGTCTCGGCGGCGTCGCTCTCGGCCCGACTCGCGGCGCTGCCTTCCGTGACCGACGTGCGCCTGCTGCACGACGGCCGCCGCGAGCTGCTCCTCGACGAATCGGCCGATCCGCACGCGGTGATGCGCGCCGCGCTCGACGCCGCCCCATGCCGAGGCGTCTCGATCGGCCGCGTCTCGCTGGAGGAGGTCTTCGTGCGCCTCGTGCGCCAAGGCGAGGGCACGGCCGGCGCCGAGCGGGCCCGCGCGGCGTTCGCGGGCGGCTCGCCGGCGAACTCGTCGTCCGGCGCCGGCGCGGCGTCCTTCGTTGGAGCCTCCTCCGATGCGTAAGGTCCTCGCCGTCGCGTGGCGCGAGTTCAAGCACACCGCCCTCACCAAGGCGTTCGCCTTCGCGGCGCTTGGCGTTCCCGCGCTCGTCGCCATCCTGCTCGTCGTGATGCCGGCGCTCACCAAGCCGAACCTGACTCCGCTGGACGGCACCCTGGTCGTGGTCTCGAGCGATCCCTCGGTGGCCGATTCGGTGCGAAGCGAGCTCGGCGGCGAGCGGCTGCGTCAGCGGTTGAAGATGGTGGTCGACGACGCCACGCTCGGCGATCCAGCCGCGCCGCAGGGCGTCGCGCCCCGCGCCGACCCCAACCAGCCCGCCGATCCCGACGCCGCCATGGGCACCATCGCCGCGGCCGCCGCGATGGCCCGCACGCCGAAGGTGGACCTGACGATCGAGTCCGCGCCGATGGCGACGGACCTCGACGCCCTCAAGGACCGCGTGCGCCGCGGCGAGCTCGCGGCGCTCGCGGTGGTGCCCGACGCGGCGCTGGCGATCCCGGCCGAAGGCGGGACGCCGGCGACGTTCGAGCTCTTCGTCCCCGGCGGCTTCACGCCGAACCACACCATGCTCCTGCGCAGCGCCGTCGGCGACGCGGTCGCGCGGGCCCGCGCCGCCAGGGCCGGCGTCGACTACGACGCCACGCGCCGTCTCATCAAGGCGCCCGGCGCGGAGATCCTGCGCGTCGACCGCGGCGGCGGCGAGAAGAAGGAGCAGGTCCTCGCCAAGCTGCTCATCCCCGTGGCGTTCATGATGCTCCTGTGGATGTCGGTCTTCGTGAGCGCGAACTACCTGCTCACCACGACCATCGAGGAGAAGAGCAGCAAGGTGATGGAGGTGCTGCTCAGCGCGGTGAGCCCGATGCAGTTGATGGCCGGCAAGATCCTCGGCCAGGGCCTGGTGAGCGCCGTCATGCTGCTCGCCTATGGCGGCGTCGGACTGGCGTCGCTGGGCGTGCTGGCGTCGCTGGACCTCGTCCCGCTCTCGGCGCTGCTCTACCTCGGCGTCTACTACGTGATGGCCTACTTCATGGTCGCCTCGATGATGGCTGGCGTTGGAAGCGCCGCCAACGACATCCACGAGGCGCAGTCGCTCATCGGCCCGGCGATGATGCTCATGATGATCCCGCTGATGCTCTGGTTCCCGATCAGCGAGAATCCCAACGGATGGCTGGCGACCGTCGCGAGCTTCATCCCGCCGCTCATCCCGTTCGTCATGATCCTGCGCGTCACGGCGGCCAACGAACCCGTCGCCGCGTGGCAGGTGGCGCTCTCGATCGTCTGGGGCTACACCGCGATGATCGGCATGGTGTGGCTCGCCTCGCGCATCTTCCGGGTCGGCGTGCTCATGCAGGGCAAGACGCCGACCCCGCGCGAGCTGCTGCGCTGGCTGGCGTATCGCTAGCCACGAACGTCACTCGGCCTGTCCGGCCGCGCTTCGGCCGGCGCCTCGTCGCGACTCGAGCATCGTCACGCCCGTCACGACCACGTGCGCCAGCGCGAAGAGCTGGATCACCATCGTGTAGACGGGTCGCGCCGGACTCGGCCCGCCCAGGACGAGCAACAACCACCCGGCCCCGGCGATGCCCACGAGGTATCCGACGTTCCCCGCGACCTGGCACGCGCCCATCGCGACCGCGCCGCGGCCCGTCCGCGCGGCGAGGGCCATCTCGCTGGGCATGAGCGCCGAGGCGGCCAGCCCGAGCACGAGCATCGTGGCGAGCAGCGACGGGAGGGCCAGCCCGCCGGAGATCGCGCCGGTCATCGGCGCGACGGCGAGCGCCAGCGCGTAGGCCAGGGCAGCGCACGTTCGTGTGAAGAGGTTCCCCGCGCGGTCCGCCACGATGCCCGCCGGCCCGGCGCCGAGCGCCATCAACAGCAGCGGAAGCGCCAACATCCCGCCGATTCGCTCCGGCGACCAGCCGAGGCGCGATGCCAGGAGCAGCGGAAGCGTGGACGTCAGCAGCCCGGCAAGCATCCGGTCGCTGCCCATCATCAGGGCGATGGGCCAGAGCGGAGGCGAATTCCGCAAGGCGAGACGGCTTGGCGCCGCGTCGGGCCGTGGCGGCGCGGCGTCGACGATTCGCTCGATGATCGCCCGACCGGCGCCGGCACACAGGGCGAGCACCGCGCAGAACGACGCGCCGAGCAGGAGCACCGTCGTGGGCGTGCCTCCGACGAGCGCTCCGGTCGCGGCGCCGCCGGCGAGTCCCAGCATCAGCGCCGTGCTCGCCAGGCCCATGCGTCGCCCCTGCGAGGCCGCCGGCCCGGCCTTGGCGGCGAGGTCGAAGAGCGCCGCGAGGACGACGACGTCCGCGACTCCCTCGAGGCCGCGAAGGAGCATCGCCAGCGGCAGCGTCGTCGCCAGGGCGAGCGCCGCGAGCAACGCCGAGTTCGCCGCCGCGCCCACGATCACGAGGAACAACGGCGGCACGATCCGACGGACGCGCGACAGCACGGGCACCGCGATCAGCGCACCGGCGAGGTTGATCGCCATGAACCAGTGCGCCTGCGGCTCGGTCGCGCCCAGCCGCTCCACGACCATGGGCCGCAGCGCCGGCGGCAGCATCGCGTCGGGCAGGCACGCCAGGAAGACCAGCAGGAAGAGGAGGAACACGCCGCGCTGCGGCGGCGCCGCAGGCTCCGTCGTTGCCTCGCTCACCTCGGCAACCCGACCGAGAGCGCCGCGAGGATCTCGCCGATCCGCCGGAACGTCTCGCTGGCGGCGGCGACGGCGCGATCCTGCATGGCCCGATCGACGATCGCGGCGTTCATCCTCGCCTTGAACTGCGCCCAACTGGGCATCGGCGAGAGTCCATACGGCGAGTAGTACGCCAGTCCCGGCGCGACCTCGGTCCCGGCGCCGGACCCGCTCCTCGATCCGAAGGCCCGCTCGCCATAGGCGCGCTCGAGGTGGCCGCGGAGCACCGCGGCGCCGAGCGTGCTGCCCTCGAGGACGTAGAGCACTCCGAGGAGCGCCGACGGGTCGTTCCGCGCAACCTCGCCGATCCACTCCACGAATCGCCTGGCGGCGGCGGTTCCGGCATCCGACGGCTCCACACCGATCGACGAGAAGTGGGCCAGGTCGCGTTCCAGCAGCGGCGTCTTCGCAAGCTCGTCGCGCCACACCAGGCGCACGGCGGGATCGTTCGATGCCGAAAGGACCGATTCGAGCGCTCGATGCACGGGCAGGTACGCGGCAAGCTGCCCGACGAAGCGATCCAACGGAAGCGTGCCGCCCACCATCGCCGCGGAGAAGGGAACCGCTTCCGTCCGCACGTGCGCCTCGCGCGTCTCGGCGCGAAGGCGATCCATGACGGAAGCGGCGCCCGAAGCGGGGCTCGCCGCTGCGGCTGGAGCGCCGACGAGACCCGCCGCGCCGGGGGCCGCGCCGGGGGCCGCGACGATGGCGTCGCGGGGAACCGAGCCGGACGAGATCGACGCCGATCCAGGGGCGTGCATCTTCGACGGGATGGGAGTGGACATGTGGGATTCTCGTGGCGGACGCACGGCGACGGGCGTCGTCGGACGACCGTTCCCGCATCGGCGGCCAAGGACGTGAGCGTACGCCGCGGTCGCGAGGTGTTCGCGATGCGGGACCGGCAATCCGATACGATCCGACGCATGGTCAACAAGCTCCATCCCACCGCCGCCGACGCACTGCGCGGGCTCGCCTTCGATGGCATGACGGTCGCGGTCGGCGGCTTCGGACTGTGCGGAATCCCCGAGCAGCTCATCGTCGCGCTTCGCGACACGGGAGTGAAGGGCATCGTCGCCGTGAGCAACAACGCCGGCGTCGACGATTGGGGACTCGGGCTGCTGCTTCGCACGAGGCAGATCCGGAAGATGGTCAGCAGCTACGTCGGCGAGAACGCTGAATTCGAGCGGCAGTTCATGTCGGGTGAGCTCGAGGTCGAGTTCAACCCGCAAGGAACGCTGGCCGAGCGCATGCGCGCAGGCGGCGCGGGCATTCCCGGCTTCTACACCAGGACGGGCGTCGGAACGGTCATCGCCGAGGGGAAGGAGACCAAGGTCTTCGACGGCGAGACGTATGTCCTGGAGCGCGGCATCCGCGCCGACCTCTCGCTGGTCAAGGCCTGGAAGGCCGATCCGTCCGGCAACCTCGTCTTCCGGAAGACCGCGCGCAACTTCAATCCGATGGCGGCGACGTGCGGCAAGGTCTGCGTGGCCGAGGTCGAGGCGATGGTCGGCTTGGGCGAACTCGACCCGGACAACATCCATACACCTGGCATCTACGTCGACCGGATCGTGGTCACCACGAGCGAGAAGCGGATCGAACAGCGGACCGTGCGACCCTCTTGACGCGGGCAACGGCTGACCTCGGGGCCGACGGTCCGATGTTCAGGCGATGTTCGGTTCTTCCCACCGCCTCGGCGCGCGGGTACCAGAACGTCGACAGCCGCGTCCATTCCTTGCCATAAACTCGTCGCTCGACCGTTGAACAGGGGGCGCCGCGGCTGTGCCACCAGCGTCGCGCCGCCACGTCTCGACCGTGGCCGACCGCCCGATTCCCGCCCGACATTGCCGGAGCCACCCATGCCACTTGCCTTCTCGAGGACATCCCCGCTTCACCCCGCGCTGGCCGTCGTTGGTGGCGGTGTGCGAACGCTCGCGACGCGCTTGCGCCTGCTTGTCGGCGCCACGGCCGTCGTGGCGGCGGCCTCCGTCGCCGCGCCCGCATCGGCGCAGTTCGGCGCGCAGAGCGGCTTCGCCGAGGCGTTCAAGCCCGACTTCCTGAACCGCGACATGGCGGTCTTCAACGAGTTCCTGGCGCTCGAGGAGTGGCAGCGTCCGATCATCGAGACCCTGCTCGAGGACTACAACGTGTCGTTCGGCGCCGGGGTGGAATCGGTCAAGGAGCAGATGAACAACATCCGCGGCGACGTCGAGAAGGGCGGCCCCGCGATGGTCGCCAAGATCATGCAGCCGGTGGACGCGTGGATGCAGGAGAAGGCGAAGCTCCGCGACGAGTTCCTCGAGAACGTGAAGAGCCAGCTCAGCGACGCGCAGCGCGAGCGATGGCCCAAGTTCGATCGGGCGCTGCGCCGCGACAAGACCCTCGAGCAGGGCGAGCTGGCGGGCGAGAGCGTGAACCTCGTGGCGATCGTGACGAGCCTCGGGCTCGATTCCGAGACGAGCCGCGCGGTCGAGCCGGTCGTCGCCGAGTACGAGATCGCCCTGGACAATGCCCTCAAGTCGCGCGAGGCCGTGATGAAGGCGCAGCAGGAGAGCGTCAAGCAGGCGATGATCGACATGGACTTCGACGCCGGCATCAACGCCACCGAGAAGATCATGGCCGCACGCGTCATCGTGCGCCAGACGCAGGACGCCGGCGCCGAGGCGATCGCCAAGGCGCTGCCCGAGTCGAAGGCCACCGAGTTCCTCGCGCGGTGGCACGACAAGGCGTATCCGAAGGTCTTCCGCGCGCAGCCGCTCGAGCGTACGTTCGAGGCCGCGCTCGCCCTGCCGGACCTCACCGACGCCCAGCGCACCGGCGTCGTGAAGCTCATGGACGAGTACCGCGCGAGCATCGTCACGATCAACGACGAGATGCTCGCCACCATCCGCGCCGAGGAGCCGAAGGACGCGAAGCGCCGGGTCGAGACGATCCGCGCACGCGGCAAGAGCGCTGCGCCGGCGCTTCCCGCGCGCGACGACCCGGTCCAGAAGCTGATGACGAAGCGCGACGAGATCAGCGAGAAGGCGCGGCAGGATCTCGAGGGGCTGCTCTCGCCCGAGCAGTACGCTCAGCTTCCCAACGCCACTCGCGGCGTGCGCCCGGGCCACTCAACGACGCCGCCCGATCAGGCCGGCAAGGAGGCGGGCGGCAAGGGCGACCGACGCATCGCCCAGCCCGGCAAGCCCCAGCCGGGCGGGAACGCTGCCGCCAACGACAAGGGTCAGCCCAGCAAGGGCTCCGCCCGCCGTCCGCCGGGCAACGGCGCCGCGGACTGACGTCGCGTCCCCGGTCGGGCGCGATGCCGGGTCGCCCGCTCGTTTCGTGCCCCTCCTGATCGACCCGCCGGCTCGTCGCGTTCACCGCCCGCCTCGACGTCAGCGATTCCGAATCCCCCAATGAGCGCGCTTCCCAACAGCATCGCAGGAATGGAGCTTGCGGACGCTTCCCGCCCGCGCACCGCGTCTCTCGAGTCGCTGTCGGCGCGCGACGGCGCGGCCAACGGCAGCGCCGGCGCGGTGAGCGTCGCGGCTGCCGGCGGAACAGGCGGCGCGAACGGCTCGGCCGCGGGCGACTCCGGACGCGCCGCGGGCGACGCCGCCGTGTTGCGTCAGCGCTGCGAGCTGCTGGGGATCGCGTGGCTCGAGAAGGCCCCGGAGCCATCCGGCGAGGCGGTCGCGCGGCTGGCGCCCGACGCCGCCGTGCGCCTGCGCGCGGTGCCGCTGCGGATCGAGCGCGGGCGGCTCTTCGTCGCGATGGTCGACCCGACCGACATCGCCAGCGCCGACGAGATCGCCACGCTCGCGGGCATGCCCGTCACGCGCGTGGGGATGGAGCCGGGGATCTTCACCGAGATCCTCAAGAGCACCTATGGAACGACCGCCGCCCGCATGGCGGAGTCGCTCGCCAGCCAGAGCGGCATCGGCTCGGACGTCGAGCACAACCTCGACGCCATCGAGGCCGACGACGTCCATCGGATGGCCGAGCAGCCGACGCTCATCAACCTGGTGAACCTGCTGCTGCTCGAGGCGATCCAGTCGCGCACGAGCGACGTGCACATCGAGCCGTTCGAGAGCGAGCTCAAGGTGAAGTACCGCGTCGACGGCGTGCTGGTCGAGCAACCACCGCCGCCGAAGCATCTCCAGGCGGCGCTCATCGGGCGCGTGAAGATCATGGCGGGCATGAACATCGCCGAGCGCTACGTGCCGCAGGACGGACACATCACGCTGCGCTTCGAGGGACGGAAGGTCGACATCCGCGTCTCGACGGTCCCGACGCTGTACGGCGAGTCGGTGGTGATGCGCATCCTCGACAAGAGCTCCCTTCCGCTGGACCTGCGGTCGCTGGGCATGTCCGACGAGCATCGCGCCGTCGTCGACCGCATGATCGCCAAGCCGCACGGCATGGTGCTCGTCACCGGACCGACCGGCTCGGGAAAGACCACGACGCTCTACGCGGCGCTGAGCAAGCTCTACGACCCGCGGAAGAAGATCATCACGATCGAGGATCCCGTCGAGTACGAACTCGGCGGCATCAACCAGATTCCCGTCAATCCCAAGCGCGGACTCACCTTCGCGACCGGCCTCCGCTCGATCCTGCGCCAGGACCCGGATGTCATCTTCATCGGCGAGATCCGCGACAACGAGACGGTCGACATCGCCATCCGTTCGGCGCTCACCGGCCACCTGGTCTTCAGCACGCTGCACACCAACGACGCGATCAGTTCGGTCGGGCGCATGATCGACATGGGCGCCGAGCCGTACCTCGTGGCGAGCGTGCTCGAAGGACTCCTCGCCCAGCGCCTCGGCCGCCGCGTCTGCCAGCTCTGCAAGCATCGCGTGCCGATCTCGCCCGAGACGATGCACCGGCTGACGCCGGACGAGCACGAGATGTTCGCCGGCGAGTGCTTCGTCGGCGCCGGCTGCGAGAAGTGCGGCGGCAGCGGATTTCACGGCCGGCTGGGATTCTTCGAGGTCGCCCGCATCAACACCGCGCTGCGCTCGGCGGTCGCCGCCAACGCGAGCCTGCTCGACCTGCGGAACTCGCTCGGCAAGGACTTCGTCACGATGCGCGTCGACGGCATGCACAAGGCCGCCACAGGCCTGTCGACGATCGAGGAGGTGCTGCGGGCCACGCAGGACGTCGAGGACGTGGCTGGCTGATCCCGCGCCGATCCGCCCTCGCGGCGAGGACGCCGGCTCGTCCGGACCGACGTCCCGCTCGACGATCACGCTGGCCGCGGCGCACCGAACGAGCCGGATCTCCGTACAGGTCACCTGAGCACACCATGCCGTCGTTCCGCTACCAAGGTCTGGCCAGCAACGGACAATCGGTCGTCGGCGTCGTCGCCGCGCCGGACCGCGCGTCGGCGGTGCGCCTGCTCTCGGGCCGCGGCGAGACGCCCCTGGCCATCGATGCGGTCGAATCGGAGGAGCACGCGACGGATACCGCGCCGTCGCGCGGGCCGTCGCGCCCCGCGGCGGATCGCTCCTCGTCCGGCGCCCCCGCGGGTTCCTCGACGGGCCCGTCGCGCAGCGCGTCCCGAGGCGCACGGCAGGCGGCGGTCGGCACCTCCGGGAAGCATCCGACCGTCTCGCGAACCGAGCTCGCCTCGCTGATGCGCGAGCTGGCCACCGCCGTCGAGGCCGGACTTCCGCTGATGGCCGCGCTGCGCACCGTGCAGCGCCAGGTCACCGGCAAGGGGATGCCGGTCATCGTCGCGTTCCTCATCGAGCGGGTGGAGGCGGGCACGCCGCTGCACCAGGCGGCGCGCGAATACGGACCGCCCTTCGACGACATGGTCGTCGGCATGCTGCGCGCCGCCGACGCGTCGGGCAAGATGAGCGAGGTGCTTCATCAGCTCTCGGACCTGCTCGAGCGACAGGTCGAGCTGCGCAACGAGGTGATCGGCGCCACGATCTATCCGCTCATCGTCGCCGGGCTCATCGGCGCGAGCATCGTCGTGCTCGTCACGTTCGTGCTGCCGCGCCTGATGGCCCCGCTGATCGCCCAGCTCGGACAGCGGGCGGGAGAGCTTCCCCTGCCGACGCGCGTGCTGCTGGGCACCGCCGACTTCGTCCAGCATCGCTGGCCCTACCTGCTCGCCGCCATCGCGGTGGCCATCCTCTCGTGGCGCGCCTGGATCCGGGTGCCCGCGAACAAGCTTCGCTTCCACACCTTCATCCTGCGCATGCCGATCGTCGGCCGGCTCATCCGCGACGTCGCGGTGGCGCGCTTCACGCGCACGCTCGGGACGCTCGTCTCGGCGGGCCTGCCGATCCTCGCGGCGCTCCGGATCGTGCGCGACACGCTCGGCAACGTGGCGCTCATGAACGCCGTCGACCAGGTGCAGGAGAAGGTCACGACCGGCCAGTCGCTGGCCGAGCCGCTGGAGCGGAGCGGCCTCTTCCCGCCGCTGCTCGTCCAGATCGTCAACATCGGCGAACGCTCGGGTCGCCTCGAGACGATGCTCCTGCACGCGGCGACGGCGTTCGATCGCCGCGTGAACACCTCGCTCAAGACCTTCGCCAAGGCCCTTCCGCCGATTCTCCTGGTGATCATGGCCACGATCGCCGCGTTCGTGCTTTCGGGGATCATCCTGCCCCTCGTCCAGCTCCAGAAGGCGATCTCGGTCTGAGTTCGCGGGGCGGCGGCGGGGCGCCGAAGGCGAGGGTCCCGTCCGGAGTCGAGCCGTCGTCGGCTCGCAGTCAGTGGTCGCCAGTCAGTCGTCACACGTTCTTCGACCGGAGGTTCGTTCCATGTCCCGCGTGTCCCGCATGTCCCGCTCGCCCCGTTCCATCGTCCGACGCCGCGTCGCCCGCTCCGGTGCGCGGCGCGCCTTCACGCTGCTCGAGGTCATCGTCGCGGTCACGATCGTGGCGATCCTCGCCGCGCTGCTCGTGCCCAACGTGCTCGGATTCATCGGAAGCTCCAAGGTCAAGGTGGCCAAGGCCGGCGCTGAATCGCTTCGCAACACCGTGAAGCTCTATCTCGCCGACAACGAGCTGACCGTTCCGCCCGACGGATTCGACCTGCACCTGCTCCTCGAGGGCGACCGACCGTACCTGACCAGCGCCAACGACCTCCTCGATCCCTGGGGCCACGAATACCAGGTCATGCAGCCGGGCGTGGTCAACAGCGACTTCGACATCGTCTCGCTGGGCATGGATGGCCAGCCCGGCGGCGAAGGCGACAACGCCGATCTCTACAGCGGCGCGCGCAAGGCCGACGCCGCCACGCCCAAGCGATGATGCGCGGCGCCGCGCGGGTCCCGCGCCCGCGCGGGCCGCAGGTCGCGCCGCGTTCAGCGCCTCTTCGCGGGCGCCCCCGGCCACGCACCAGTCCTCGACATGCTCCGCCGCCGCACGAACCTCATCCGCACCGACGCCCGGCACCCGCCGACGGCGCTGCGCGGCTTCACCGTGGTCGAGGTGCTCGTGAGCATCACGATCATGGCGATCCTCGCGGCGATCCTGGTTCCGGCGATCACCGGCATCGATCGCCGCAAGGCGCGGCTGGACGCCGATCGGATCGAGGACCTGCTCACGATGTATGCGTATCGCGACAGCACCACGACGCAGCAGATCCGGATCGCCCGCGACGGAGAGACCGGCGGGATCGGACTGTGGGTCAAGGAGACCGACCCGTATCGGCCGAACGAACCGCCCGAGTGGTTGCCCGACCGCTTCTCGCAGCCGGTCTTCCTCGAGGCGATCGAGATCGTCGACGTGCGAATCGATGGCTATCGCGTGAGCGCCGACGAATGGTCGATCACGCGCGTTCCGACCCAGCCGCGGCCGGTCATCGAGATCGACGTCAGCGGACCGGAGATCGAGGCGACCCTGGTCCTCGATTCGCAAGGGGTGACGCCCCGACGGCTCGAGGCGGGCAAGCCCAACCTCGGCACCCGCAGCGTGATCGACCTGGACCGGCTCGGGATGAGCCGCGACGAATGGTGAGCCGGACGCGGTGGATGACCGCGGCGCGCCGTGCCGCGTCCCGGCCGATCGGCCGACCACGCGGCGAAACGACGAGACCACGGAACACCCGATCCTCCGGCGCAGACCGACCGCTCGCATGAGCACCACGCCAATGCCATCCCCCACCCGAGTGCACGCCGTTCGCCCGTCCCGGCGGCGCCGGTTGCGCACCGCGCGCGGCTTCGCCCTGATCGACGCGATCATCGGCGGCATCATCCTGGCGATCGGTCTCGCGGCGCTCCTGTCGCTCAGCTCCAGGGCGCTCTACATGCAGCAGCAGGGCGAGGTCGAGATCGTCGCTGCGCACCTGATCGACGAGCTCCTGGCGACGGTCCTGACCGAGGGACCGGAGGACTTCCGCGAGCTCTACGACACCTTCGGCCGCTTCAACGAGCCCTTCGAGAACTACGAGTTCGTGGTCGAGCTCGACGATCGCGGCCGCGGACTTCCGTGGCGCGTGACCGCGAGCGTGCGCCACATTCCCACCGACGCCGTCTACAGCACGCAGACGATGATCGCCGACCGCAACGGAACCGACCCGAACCCGGCTCGCGCGCCGAGCGAGCCAATCGACCGACAGGCACGATATGAAGAGATGGAACAGAAGCATTGATCGCTCGCGCGGCTTCACGCTGATCGAGCTGCTCGTCGCCGGCCTGATCGTGGCCCTGGTGCTCGGCGCCGTCGGCGTCTCGCTGGCGCAGGTCGGCCGCGCGCGACAGAGCGCGCGGACGCGGCTCGACGCGTACATGCGCGCCGACGCGGCGCTCGACGCGGTCCGTCGCGACGTGCAGTCGGCGCTTCGCAGCGACGATCTCTTCCAGTGCCGCGTCCTGGTGCACGACGACCTCGTCCGCCGCCACGACGTCGAGCTGGAGCGCGACGAGCTGCTGCTCTTCAGCGACCGCCTCGAGTCGGTGAGGCCGGTCGAGTACAACGGCGAAGGCGGCGAATACGAGACGCAGTACCGCATCGCCGAGGACGACCTCGGTACGGTCCTGTGGCAGCGACGCGATCCCGTGCCCGACGAATGGGAGAACGCCGGCGGCGTCGCGACGCCGCTCGTGGACGGCGTGGTGGCGCTGCGCGTCGAGGCGTACGACGGCACGTCGTGGTACGACGAATGGGACTCCGACGTCTCGGGCCTGCCGTGGGCGATGCGCGTGACCGTGGTGGCGTCCGGTGCGCCCAATGGCGAGGATCCGTACAACAAGCGCTGGCCGTGGGTGACGCTGCGCACGATCGTGCCGATCGATCGGGTCACGCCGCCCTACGAACCGCCACCGGACGAAGAAGCCACTTCGGAAGATGGCACCGGCGCCGATGGGGCTGCCGCGGGCGGCGACGGCACCGATGCTTCCGGCAATCCCGCCGCAGGCGGAGGAGCCGGCGGTGGCGGCCGTACCTCGGGAGCCACCGGCGCCGCGGGTGCCAGTGGCGGTGGCGGCGCCCGCGGAGGCGGCGGAGGAGGAGGCGGCGCCAGCGCACCCTCGGCTGGAGGAGGCGGCGGTGGTGCGCCGTCGGCAGGTGGTGGCGGAGGAGGAGGCGGCGGCGGCGGATCGCCCCCCGGCAAGGCAGGTGGCGGCGGGTCGCGCCCGGGCGCCCCACTCAACTACGGAACCAAGAAGTGAAATGAAGCCCGCTCGATCGCCGCGTGAACATCGGAAGGCAGCTCGAATGCCCAGCGCACTCCCCCATCATCGTCGCCGCTCGTCTGGTCCGCGCGCTCGCCGCGCATCGGTCATCGTCGTCGTCATCTGGGCGCTGGCGATCGCGGCGATCGCCACTGCCGCGGTGCAGCTCGTGGCCTATCGACACGCCGTCGTGGCCCGCGAGGTGCTCGGACGCGTGCAGGCGCGCTGGGCGGCGCGGGCCGGCATCGAGGAGACGATCGCGGTGATGGGCTACCACACCGAGAACCCCGACACGCGCGACGCGTTCCACATGGTCCGCGACATGGAGGCCGATGGCGTCGCCGTGGGCGAGGTGACGACTGGATCGTGGGACATCCGCCATTCGTGGGAAGGACAGGAGTGGGCGGGACCGATGGACGAGCACGGCAAGATGAACATCAACATCGTCGTGCCGTCGCAATTGGCCAACCTCAAGAACATGCCGGTCGAGCTTCCCGATTCGCTGATCGACTGGCGCGACGAGGACGACGAGGTCACCGGCATGGGCGCCGAGTCGCAGTACTATCGAAACTCGACCTTCAGCTACGTCCCGCGCAACGGTCCGCTCCGTTCGATCGCCGAGCTCGAGCTGGTCGCGTCCGCTTGGCCGAAGTACGTGCGCGGCGAGGACTGGAACCTGAATGGGCGCCTCGACCCCAACGAGGACGACGGCGACGAGACCTTCCCTCCGGACAAGCCCGACGGCATCCTCGACGCCGGCTGGTCGCAGTACCTGACCGCCTATTCGAGGGAGTCCATCAACGCGCACTCCGGGCAGCCGTGGCTCGTCATCAAGGACGCCGAGCAGGATGAAGTCGTGAAGCGGCTGGGCGTCGATCCGGCCCAGGCGAACGCGCTACGGACCTATCTCTCCACGCCGAACGCGCAGCTCGTCACGCTGCTCACGACCGACCTCTCGACGCTCTCCAGCAGCGGGCAGCGGAACAACCAAGGCCAAGCGGGCGGACGGGGCGGCGCAGGCGGCCCGAATCGGGCCGGTGGCGGTGGCGGAGCCGCGCGCGGCGGCGCCGTTGCCGGAGGTGGCGGCGGTGGAGGCAATGCTCCGCGCGACGCCGGTGGTGCGGGTGGCGCCGGTGGCGGCGGTGGCGGCGGTGGTGCCGGAGGCGGCGGCGGCGCTCGCGGCGGCGACAGTGGCGGCAAGGGCGGCGGCGGCGGTGCCAGCGGCGGTGGCGGCGGTGGCGGCGGTGGCGGCGGTGGCGGTGGCGGCGGCCGCGGCGGAACGGGTGGAGGGGGTGGAACCGGTGGCGGGCTGAGCAGCGGTGGCGGTCTGAGTGGCGGATCTGGCGGAACTGGCGGCGGCGTCGTGGGCGGCGCCGGAGGCACTGGGGGCGGCATCGCGGTCAAGGCGCTCGACAACAACCAGCTCCGGCTGATCTTCCAGGAGTGCGCCCCCGAGAAGGTGACACGGCCGGGACCCGGCAAGCTCAACCTCAACACGGTCTCCTCGGACCTGCTGCGCGACCTGCTCAATTTCGACGCCAAGACGGCCGACGCGATCATCAAGCTCCGCGACAGCCGCGAGGAGGGCGTCAGCAGCATCGTCGACCTGCTGGAGATCCCCAACGTGACGCCGGCGACCCTCCAGGTGGTCGGCAACATGTTCGACACGGTCAGCAACGTCTACTCGATCAGCTCCAAGGGCCGATCGAAGAGCACCGGCACCGAGGTTGAAATCTACGCCGTGGTGGATCGTTCTACGTTGCCGGTCCGCATCATCGAGTATCGCGAGCAGTGACCGGCGGTCGGAACGAACAGCCCATCCCAAGCCGTTTCGACCTCTCGCCACCCGCGCCTGGAATCGGACACTCCCCCGCCCTTCGCCCCTCGTTCCTGCTCGCATCCTTCCCTTTCCGCTTCGTTCCGGGCGCCACCAACCCCGCCAGGCCTTCTTCCTGGGTACCTTCCCGTGCCATCCGCCCCCACCAACAGGCCGAATCGGTCGAACCGAGCTCACCGCCAAGCCGGCGACAGCGCCGTGACGGCGGCGCTGCACCGCGCCGGCGGACAGTGGCGAGCGGTGCTGGTTCGCCGCGAAGGCGATGCATCCCGGCTGCTCGAGACGAAGGCGTTCCCGGCCTCGGCATCGCCAGCCGAGACGCAGCGCGAGATCGCGCATTGGCTTGACGAACGTCATCCAGGCCGTGTCGTCGGGGTGCTGCCGGCCAGCCGCGTCATCTGCCGCGCCTGTCCGTTGCCGAAGGGAACACCGGATCGGCTGCTGGCGGCGCTTCAGCTTCAGGCCGAGGCGCACCTGCTTGGCGCGGTGCCGCAGCACCGGCTGGGCCTGGCGGTGCTGCCCGCGTCGACTGGCGAGGGCGGCCGCACCGGGCTGCTCATCGGGTGGCCTGAAGGTACGGCCTCGACGCCATCTCCCCTTCCACCCGACCGGGTCGCCTCCGACCTGACGTGGACCGCCGACATCGCGGCGCTCGCCGGGCTTCTCGACTCGCTGCACCCCGACCAACCCCTGCTGGCGCTCAATCGCGACGATGGCGCCGTGGCCTTGGCGCTCTGCCCACCGACGCCGACGAGCGCCGCGGGAGGCGTGACGTTTCGCGCCACGCGCGAGGAGTGCGCCTCCGACGACGAATGGCACGCCGCGGTGCGGCGCGTCGTCGCCGAGACCGCGCTCGGTGTCGACATGCCGACGGGCGCCATCCGCGAGGCGATCGCAGCGCTCGACCAGCGACTCGCGACCGCGCCGCCATCGGCGCTGCTGGTTCCCGCGGCGGTGCGAGAGCGCGTCGCCACGATCGTCGCCGGAGTGCCGCAGGACGAGGCGTGGTGGCACCAGTTCGGCATCGCCCTCGGCGGCGCCCTGTGCGCCTCGGGCGAGCTCGCGCCGCTGACGCGCCTGCTCGAGGAGCCTCTGCGCGAGCGGCCGACGATCTTCGCCCGCACCGCGGCGGCGCTGGCCAGGCCGCGCACGGCGGCGCTGCTCGTCGGGCTCGCGGTGTTCATGCTCGCCATCGGACCGCTCGCCTTCGCGCGCCTTCGCCTGGGACTGCTTCGCACCAAGGTGGACGACCTCGCGGCGCTGCGGGCCAGCAACCTCGCCGACAATCAGCGGCGGGCGATGTACCGCGAACTCGGATCCCTGTCGTGGCCGATGGCCAAGCTTCTTGGCGACATCGCCAACTGCACGCCCGAAGGCATCGAGCTCACGTCGATCACGATCGACCGCAACCAGGGCGTCTCGCTGATCGGCATCGCCCGCGACTTCAAGGACCAGCTCGCCGGAGACCGCGTCGCGGAGATGTCGCGGATCATGGACGAATCGGGTCTCTTCGATTCGATCACGCGCGACACCAAGCCGGGCAACATCGACAAGACGAAGACGATGACGATCGCCGCCAAGGTGCGCGATCCGTTCCGCCCTGTCGACTGGAAGCCGACCGACGACTTCGCGGTCGTCTCGCTCGCCGAGAGGAAGTACGGCAAGAAGGTCGACGCCTCCCCGAAGTCGGGCGCGGGCCACTCGAGCGAAGGCGGCGCGACCACGCGAGCGCCCGAGGCCGGCGCGGCCGCCTCGGACGAAGGCGCCGCCGAATCGGGCGACGCCGTCGCGAAGGCGGCTCCGGCGCACCCCTCCGCGGGCGGCCGACACGCGCCGACCGAAGGCGGCGCCAACGCTCCAGGCCGCGGCTCGCGCTCGGCGCGTCCGGCGGCCGCGGCGGAGAGCGCCAAGGGCGAAGGCGCCGAAGGCGGCTCGGCCGAATCCGGTGAAGGCGAGCGGTCGTCGGAACTGCCGTCGTCGGGCGACGCCGCGAGCGAGCCGGCGGCCGGCGGACACAGTGGTCCGGCCCGGCCGCTCGGCGGGCGACAGCAGCGCTGGCGGCGCGGCGACGCGCGGCGGAAGGCTCGGCGCGGCCGGCTCGGCCATTCCCGATCCGCTCTCCGAGGCCGAGATCAACGCGATGAGCGAGGCCGAGCTCAAGGAAGCTGCTGGTGCGCGTCTCCAACGCGCGACAGAACCCGAACGTCGATCCGGCGACGAAGGATCGCCTCAAGAGCGAATTCAACCTGATCCTGAAGCGGCAGCGGGAGATCCAGAAGTGAGCGAGTCGTACGCACCACCATCGACCGAGGAGACGCCCACGAGCGCGCTCGGCCAGCTCCGGGCGCGATTCATGGAGCTCTCGCCGCTCCTGCGCTGGGGCGTCGTCGCGGTGCTGCTGGTCGGTGCGTACACGCTGGCCAAGGCGACGACGTGGCAATGGGCGCAGGAGGCCGACGCCAGCGCGGACGAGCTCCAGCATGAACTCAACCTTGCCGCCGGCCGGCCTTCGGTCGACCGTGCGCTCCGCAACATCGTCCTGGGCCAGGGCGAGATCCGCCTGCCCGAGGACGGCGACACCGGCAGCCAGTCGATGTTCCAGGCGTTCAAGGACATCGTCGAGTCCCGGAAGGACGTCTCGAAGGCGAAGTACAGCGACCAGGCCTCGGCGCGGCTCGGTCGCGGCTCGTCGGCCGCGTTCGTGCCGGCCAATCGGGCGGCGATGAAGATCGGCGCCGAGATCGAGTTCGAATCGTCGCCGGAAGTCGCGGCGTCGGTCGTCGCGGCGCTGGAGGCGAGTCCCGCCGTCGATGCCATCTCCCGCGTGGAGATTCGTGGCGACGAGAAGGGCAACAGCAAGAGCGTCAAGGTTCGTCTTCGCATCGAGGCGTGGGTCGCCGGCGAGGCGAATCTGCGCCGCGGATAGTCACTCCCCCCGTCTTCGTCGGCACCACCCGATCCGTCCATCGTTCTTCGCTTCCCGCATCCCCGCATCCGGCCTCGCAACACCAAGCTCCTCCGTCCGCCCCCCGCCCCCCGCTCCAATGCCTCCACTGCAACTCAATGGTCCCGACGGTCTTCTCCGCGGCGTCACCTGGAGCGGTGCGCTGGCGCTCAGCCTGGTCGGCATCGCTGCCGTCGGCGCGGTCCTCGTCGCGAAGCTCCCGACACTGTCGGAGGCGGTCGTCACGCCGACACCCAACGATGCGCGGGCCGACGGAATCGCGGCGCTCATGCCGGAGCACGAGAAGGCGCTGGACACCGCGCAGAAGCGATTCGTCGGTCGCTATCTCTTCTATCCACCGCCAGCCCCGAAGCCGCCGCCCGCGCCGAGGCCGCCACCGGAGCCAAAGCCGATCGAGGTGGTGAAGGAGCCCGAGCCACCCAAGGCGCCGGCGACGTACCAGGGCAAGAAGCCGAGCTTCGTCGTCGGCGACGAGGTCTACTTCGTGGACTCCAGCAAGCTGCGCGTCGGCGAGGAGCACGATGGCGTGAAGCTGATCTCGGCGTCCACGTGGTCGATCAAGGTCGCCCATCAGGGCGGCGAGTACGACGTGCCGATCGCCGACTTCAAGAAGGAGGGCGAGGGCGGATCGCTCGGTGGGGTTTCCGGCGATGCCAGCGCGACGCCGTGGCTGCTTGGCCCGGGACACGAGGAAGACGCCTTCATCGGGCTCAAGGCGTCGGCCGCGTCGGCCACTCCCGCGGCGGCGCGCGGGCCGGGGAAGATGGGCGACCGCGGAAAGCGCGGCGAGGACCCCGTGAAGCGCGAGGCCGAGGGACAGGATCCGTCGCGCGATCACGGCGACGGGGCGCCTGCGGAACCCGCGAAGGTCGCCGCCGAGGTGCCGCCTCCGATGTCCAAGGACGAGATCGAGAAGATGGACCGACCGGCCGCGCTCGCGGCATTGAGCAAGGTCAGCCGCGCCAAGAACAACAAGGACCTCGACGAGCCGACCAAGAAGCGCCTCGAAGAGGAATTCCGCCAGCTCATGGACCAGGTCAAGAAGACCGCGGCTCCGCCGTCCAAGTGATCCATCCTTGGTTCGAGCTGAGGTTCGCCTGGAGGTGAATCTCGAGTGTCAGTCGATGCGCCCGCCGATCGGGGCGGCGCGCACGTGAACGCCCACAACGCCGCCTGCTGGAGAGAGCTAGCCCGTGACTGCAAACCGGATCGATCGCCGACACCTCGCCAGCCTCTCGCTGCTCAGCGCCGCCGTCGCGGGCGCCGGCTTCGCCGGGTTTGGGGCCGGAGGACCCAGTGCCTCCGGCGGCGCAGCGCCGCGTCCGGCCGCGGCAAGCACCGTGCAGGGCGACACCCCCGGTGAAACCTTGAACGAGGGCGCTGCCGAGGGCGCCGTGGCGCTCGATCCGGCCGCACCGCCGCCCAGTTCGCCGCCGCCCGCTGCGCCTCCCTCCGACGCGCCGCCACCGAGCGCGCCACCGCCCTCGTCACCTCCGTCCGGGCCGCCGACAGCGCCACCGCCAACTTCCCCGCCCGCCGGTCCCGCTCCGACGGCCCCGCCAACCTCAACGCCGCCGGCCCCAGCCTCGGACCAGCCTTCGCGCGCGCCGCAGGAGCCGCCGGAATCGAATCCCCCGCCGGACGCGACGAAGCCCGCCGCGCCCGCGAGCGCGCCGGCGACCGGCGGCCTCGAGACCTCCGACGATCCCAACGCGGCGCGGATGAGCAACCTCGAGCAACCCAACGAGGCGACACGCAGCAGGATCATCGCGAGTCGGCGCCCCACCGCCGACGACAAGGTCACGCTGGGGTTCAAGGACGTCCCGCTCACCGACACGATCCGCTTCATCGTCGAGAGCACCGGCAAGGTCGTGATGACGCGCCTCGTGCAGGTGGCCCCGACGCGCATCACGCTGCTCAACGACAAGCCGATCTCGCGCCACGAGGCCCTCGACCTGCTCTTCAAGGCGTTCCGCCTGAACAACATCGGCGTCGTGGAGACGGAGCGCGAGATCATCATCGACACGCTGACCGAGCTCAACAAGATCCAGGATCCAGGCATCGTCCTCGGTCCCGACGCGAACGTCATGGACCTCACCGAGGACGGCACGATCATCAGCAAGGTCTTCCGCGTGAAGCTCGCGAAGGCCGACGCGATCGGCGAGCAGCTCACCGACTTCCTTCCCGACTACGCGACGATGCGGGTCGACGCGAACTCGAACCAGATCCTGCTGCAAGGCAACGTCGGGCTCGCCAAGCGCGTGCAGATGCTGATCGATGCGCTCGACAAGCCGACCTACGTGAACATCGAGACGCGCACCTTCACGCTGCGGCACGCCGATGCGACGCAGATCTCCGGCGTCATCCAGGACCTCTTCGAGGCGAGCCGAACCGGAGGGACGGCGGGCGGCGGCGCGCAGCGCCCTGGACAGAACCGCGCCCAGCCCGCGCGCCCGGGGCAGCCGCAGCGACCGGGCGGCGGCGCCGGCGGCGAGTCGGTCGGCACCAGCGAACAGCTTCGCGTGACGGTGCTGCCGCAGATCAACTCCATCACCGTGAGCGCCGAGCCCGAGATCATCTCGCAGATCGACCGGCTGATCACCAACAGTTGGGACGTCGCCATCGGAGGCGATGGCCGGGAGATCTTCCGCGTCTATCCGCTCAGCTACGCCGACCCGGTCGAGGTGCGCGACGTGCTCCAGGGCATGCTGGACAGCAGCGGCGGCGGCGCCCCCCCCACCCCCCGGGCCGGCCGGCGGCGCGCGTGCCGGCGGCAACCGCGGCGGCGGGCGGAGGCGAGAGCGGGGCCGACGTCGCGGTCCAGAACATCTTCCGCATCGACGCGCTTCCGGACAGCCGGCAGCCGTGGTGCTGAGCAAGACGCCGGAGAACTTCCACTGGCTCGACCGCGTGATCGAGGATCTCGACCAGCCGACGAGCGCGGGCATCCCCGAGATCGTCCCGCTGCGCTACGCCAGCGCCGTCGAGGTGGCCGAGCAGCTCAACGCCCTCCTCGCCGAGGCCGGCGCAGGCGCCACCATCCGCGGCGCCGAGGAGGGGCTCACCAAGGGCGACATCGGCTCGTCGTCGATCGTCAACGGCAACGGCGCGAACGCCTCCGGCGGCGCGAGCGGGGCGGGAGGCACGTCGAATCCCAACGGCAACGCGGCGAACAACCAGATCCAGTTCCCGTGGCAGCAGGGCCGCCAGGGCAACCAGGAGAAGACGCCGGAATCGTCGTTGATCGGGCGGGTCCGCGTCGTGCCGATCATCCGGCAGAACGCCCTCTCGATCCTCGCCACCGCGCAGGTGACCGAGTCGATCAAGCGCATCATCACGACACTCGACCAGCCCGGCCGCCAGGTGCTCATCTCCGCCATCGTCGCCTCGATCGAGCTCGCCGACGACTTCGCCTACGGGCTGCGCATCGGCAACGACGGGATCGTCACGACGCTCTCCGACAACGTCCTGACCGCGGGCATCACCGTCAACAACACCGAGAACAACTTCATCCCCGGATTCGACAGCTCGGTGCTGAACATCAACGTCACCGCCAACGCCGTGCTCCAGGCGATCGACCAGAAGACGAACGTCAAGATCCTCCAGCAGCCGAAGCTCTTCGTCGCCGACAACACCGAGGGCGTCGTCTTCATCGGCCAGGAGATTCCCTTCATCACCAACAGCCAGTTCACCGACACGGGAAACCAGAACCAGGCGTTTGAGTACAAGCCCGTCGGCGTGACGCTCAACGTGCGCCCGCACATCACCAGCGAGCGAGACGTCGCCCTCGAGGTGAACCTCACGCTCTCGGAGGTCGTGCCCGGACAGGTGATCCTCGGCGGCGCCGTGCTCAACCGCCGCACCACGTTGAGCGAGGTGACCATCCGCAACGGACAGACGGTCGTGCTCTCGGGCATCCGCGTGGAGACGCAGTCCGACGTCAAGCGCAAGCTTCCGCTGCTCGGCGACGTGCCGGGACTCGGCGATCTCCTGTTCACGTCGACCGAGAAGGCGGATCAGGTGCGCGAGCTCATCGCGTTCATCACGCCGATCATCGTCGACAACCCCGAGGACAACGACATCAACTACAACGCGGAGGCCCGCCAGCGCCTCGAGTCGCTGCGCAAGCCGCTCAAGGAGTTTGTCGCGGAAGAGAAGTCCGGGGCCACGCGACCGTTCCAGCCGACCTTCTACCAAGGCGACCTGCCCGCGACGCCCGGGCCCCTTCCGAGCGGGCCGGATGCAGCGCCGGTCCAGCCGGGAGGGGCCGGCAACCCGGCTGGCGCACCGAGCACACCGCCCTCGAACTTCGGCGACACGTCGCCCGGCGCGCTGAGCGGCGGTGTGGGCAATCCACCGTCGGCCGGCGGCGCCGCGCCACCGCCATCCACCCCGGCCAGGAAGCCCGTTCCCGCCTCGCCACCACCGGCACCGGCACCGCGCAAGTCCCTTCCCCCGGATGAACCGCGCGGCGGCATGGGGCGCTGAGCGCGAAGGCGGCGAACGCGCAGGCGCTGCCGACATGGGCAAGGCGATTCGAACGATTCCGCTCGCACCGGCCGCACGGCTCGTCCACTCGATCGGCCTCGCCGCGCTGCTGCTCGCGACGGGTTGCGGGAATCCGCAGCCGGCTTCGCGCGACGCGCGCGCGGGAAGCGGCGTCGAGGAAGCTGGCGTCGAGCAGGCTGGATCGACGGCGCGGGATGAAGCCAGCCCTGCCTCCGGCGCGACACCTTCCACCGACGCGGGCGATGTCGGGGGGATGGCGCAGGCGGAGGCGGGACGCCAGCGCAGTCGCGCCACGCGCGTCGCGGCGTCCATCGTGCCCCTTGGCGCCGTGCCCTACGACGACTTCACGTTGCCGGTCGCAAGCCCCGACGGCGCGTTCGTGGCCACGCAGGTCGGAGGCGCCGCAAGCTGGCCGATCCTGCTCGCCGAGCCCCACGCCACGGCACCGCGCCGAGATCGCGATCTACAGGCTGGCCATCGGTCAGCCCGCGCGCCGGCGACCATTCCCTCCCCCGGCGGCTCCCTCGGCCGCGGCGGCGACTCGCGGCGTCCTGCTTCGAGCGCCGCAACCCGACGGAAGCCGCTGGATCGGCCGGGCAGCGTCAACGACGGCGAGATCGAATGGCTGGTGCGCGACGACAACGTGAACGCCTTCGCCATGCTGACGCCCGGATGGGTCAGCTCGCGCTGGGCGCGGCGCGGACGCGACTCGCTTCGAACTGGTCCTGCGCGGCGGCGAGCGACCGCGAGTCGGTGGTGCCCGCGGACGACGATGCGTCATGGCTCTTCCCGACCTTCACGCCCGACGGTCGCTGGCTCCTCGCCTTCGAGAAGCTGCGCACGACGACGTCCTGCGGCTCGCGACGATGCCCGTCGCCGACGAGGCGACGATGCACCGCGAGCTTCATCGGACGACGCTCAGCGACCGCGGCACGGCCGAGCAGCGTATCAGATGCTCGCCGCCCAGTCCGGCGTCGGATGGGGGCGATCCGCGCATCCGGGCCAGCCGCGCGTGCGACGCTGCTCTTCGTGCCCGCCCTTGGCCGCGTGGCGGCTCTGGTCGGCGCCGCGCGAGGAATTCGCGCCGCTGGCGCCGGGCTCGATCGCCGCGTGCTACCTCGGGCCACAGCGCCTGCTCGTGACGCTCAAGGACGCGCGCGGTCCGCGGCTCGGCGCGTCCGCGGATCGATGCCGGCGCACGCGGCGAACCGGTCGCGACGACCGATCCTGCGCCTGCCTGATCGTGCAGGAGGTCGCCGACGCGTTCGGTGGCGACCCGGCCGCGGATCGACGAGCGCCGTCCTCCGACGTCATCGCCGACACAGTCTGGAAGGCACGATCATCCCGCGGCCAACCACGTCTTCCAGGACGCCGACGCTGCTTCTCGAGCCGAAGACCGGCACCGTCGGCATCCTCGGACTCCGCAGCCTCGACGCGCGGCCACCACGCCTCGCGCCGGCGGCGCGGTGGCGGCGCGAACGCCGGCGGCGGCGCGTGATGTCCCGCGGCGCGCCACCCTCGCGCGCGATCGAACGACGACGCCGACCGCCACCGCGCCGCGACGTTGCGGTATCCTCCGCACATGCGATCTGAACGAACCGTCATCGAGCCTCGGGGCCGGGATGCCACCGCGGGCGCGCCGGGCTGCGCATTGGACGGAGCGCCGAATCGACTCTCCGCGCGGGCCGCGGCGCTGGCGATCGTCGCGGCGACGCTGCTCTCGCCGGGCGGCGCGCCCCTGCGCGCCGACGAAGGGCTCTGGCTGGTGAACCAGCCGCCGCTGGCGCAGCTCGAGGAGCGCTACGCGTTTCGACCCGACGCCGCGTGGTTCGAGAAGATGCAGAAGTCGGCGGTGCGCTTCGAGAACGGCGGCTCCGGCTCGCTCGTCTCGGCCGACGGGCTCGTGCTCACGAACCATCACGTCGGCTCCGACATGCTCGAGCAGCTCTCGACCCCGGAGCGCAACCTGCTGCGCGACGGCTTCCTCGCGAGGACGCGCGACGCGGAGCTCAAGTGTCCCGATCTCGAGCTTCGCGTGCTCTGGTCGATCGAGGACGTCACCGACCGGGTCGACGCCGCGGCGACGCCCGACATGGATCCCGGCGCCGCGCTCAAGGCGCGACGCGCCGAGATGGCCCGCATCGAGCAGGAGTCAAAGGAGAAGACCGGGCTGCTCAGCGATGTCGTCACGCTCTACCAGGGTGGCCGCTACCACCTCTACCGATACAAGAGCTACACCGACGTGCGCCTCGTCTTCGCGCCCGAGTCGCAGGCCGCCTTCTTCGGAGGCGACGCCGACAACTTCGAGTACCCGCGCTTCAACCTCGACATGTGCCTCTTCCGCGTCTACGAGGGAGACAAGCCGCTTCAACCGCAGTTCCACCTGACGGCGGACCCGACCGGTCTCGCCGATGGCGAGCTCGCGCTCGTCTTCGGTCATCCAGGGCGGACCGAGCGGGCGTTCACCACCGACCACTTCCGCTTCCTCCGCGACGTCGAGCTTCCCGCGATCCTCGACCAGCTCTGCCGGCGCGAGGTCCGGCTCACCTCGTTCGCGGGACGCGGCGTCGCCCAGGCCCAGGAGGCCGAGAACGACATCAACGGCATCGCCAACAGCCGCAAGGCGTACACCGGGCTGCTCAACGCGCTCCAGAATCCCGCGTTCATGACCGCCCGCGGGGCCAACGAGGCGGCGATCCGCTCGCGCATCGACGCGAACCCCGCGGCGGCGAAGCAGGCCGCGGGCGCATGGGACCGGATCGCCGGCTCGCTCGACGCGTATCGACCGATCTTCGAACGCTACCAGGCTCTTGAGCGCGCCCGCGGCGCCGGCCAGCTCTTCTCGATCGCCCGACAGCTCGTGCGGCTGACCGCTGAGCGAACCAAGCCGAGCGATCAGCGGCTTCCCGAGTTCCGCGACAGCATGCTGCCGTCGCTCGAGCTGGAGCTCTTCTCGCCGGCGCCGATCCATGTCGCGCTCGAGGCGCAGAACCTCGCCTCGTGGCTGACGCTGCTCGGCGAGACGCTGGGCGGCGACGACGCGCTGGTGCGGTCGATCCTCGGCGACCTCTCACCGGAGGAGGCCGCGAAGACGCTGGTCGCCGCGACGCCCCTCAAGAACGTCGACGTGCGCAGGCGGATCGCGGCCGGTGGTCCGCTCTCCATCGACACCGTGCGCGACCCGCTGTTGCGGGCGGCCCTGCTGGTGGACGGACCCGCCCGCGACGTGCGGCAGCGCTACGAGAACGAGGTCCTCGGCCCCCAGCGCGACGCCTATGGCAGGCTCGCGACGGCCCGCTTCACCGTCGACGGCGAATCGGTCTATCCCGACGCGACCTTCACGCTGCGGCTCTCCTACGGCGCCGTCAAGGGCTACTCGGAGGGTGACGCGCGCATTGCGCCGTTCACGACGCTCGGCGGCGCGTTCGCCTCCGCCGACGCCCACGGCAACACCGGCGCGTTCGTCCTTCCGAAGCGCTGGCTCGACCGCAAGGCGTCGCTCGACCTCTCGACGCCCTTCAACTTCGTCCTGACCGCGGACATCATCGGGGGCAACTCGGGAAGCCCGGTCGTGAACGAGGCCGGGGCGCTCGTCGGCCTCATCTTCGACGGCAACATCCAGTCCCTTCCGTGGGACTACGCCTACGACGACAGGCAGGCCCGCGCGGTCGCGGTCGACATCCGCGCCATCCTCGCGGCGCTCCGCACGATCTACGACGCTGGATTCTGGCCGACGGCTGCTTGGCAAGGCGGAACGTCCGGCACGAACACGACTCCAACCGGCGCTTTCGACCGGGACGCCGACCGGGACCCACTGACATGACCCACTCGCCCGCACCCGAAGGGACAATCCCGCCCGCGAACCCGACGCCTTGGCTTCCGACCGCGGATTCGGCGCGACGCGCATCACCGAGGCCGCCCTCCGTTCCCGCGACTCGTGGCAGCCGCCGGGACTGGTCCTGCTCTTCTTCGTGGAGATGTGGGAGCGGCTCTCGTACTACGGGATGCGCGCAGCTTGCTGGTGCTCTACCTCGTCGCGCTTGCTACCGACGGCCGCGACGGTCCGGCTAGCCGGCGGCACCGACGCGAGTTCCAGGACGGGCGAGACCGTGAAGGCGACGATGCTCGTCGAGGGCAAGCCCACGACGATCGAAGGCGAGGCGGTCAAGGTCGCCGACGGATCGCTCACGATCCGGCGCGACGTCGAAGACCAACGGCGAGACTCGCTCGAGGAGACCGTCGTCGAGGCCGGCGCGCGACCTCGATCGAGGTCAGCAGGCCGGCCAACGGCGGACGCAACTGGTCCAAGGCCGAGGCGACGACGCTCTACGGCTGGTACACGGGACTGGCGTACCTGCTGCCGATCCTCGGTGGACTCATCGCCGACAAGCTCATCGGCACGCACCGCTCGATGCTCGTCGGCGGCATCACGATCGCGCTCGGGCACATCCGCGCTCGCCGCATCCGGTGGTCCACCAGCGGCGGCATGTCCATCTTCATGAAGGCCTCCTCGCTCATCGCCGGATCGGCACCGGCCACTTCGGCCGATGCCGTCTCGATGGTCAAGGCGGCTACAACCGGCCGGATCCGCGCGCGGTGGCGGCCTTCGCGATCTTCTACATGGGCATCAACCTCGGCGTTCGCCATCTGCGCGTTCGTGTGCGGAACGCTGGGCGAGAAGGTCGGATGGCACTGGGGCTTCGGCGCCGCGGCGGTCGGCATGATCCTCGGCCTGGCGATGTACATCTGGGGACGACGCCGCTTCCTCGAGGGCGTCGGCCTGCCGCCGGAGGGAAAGCCCAACTACGCGCCGTTCTTCGTCGTGCTGGCGCTGGTGCTCTCGGCGGGCGTCGCGTGGTTCTTCCATGCGGGCGGCTTCGGCGCGATCAGCCGCGGGTTCGAGGCGATCGCCACGAACCTCGGCCACGGCGCGACCGTCGCGGCGATCCTGCTCCTGATGACCGCCCTTATCGGCTGGCTGCTGGCGATCCAGGCGCGCGAGGACGTTCCCAAGGTCGCCGCGATCCTCGTCTTCATCCTGTTCAACACCTTCTTCTGGATGGCGTTCGAGCAGGCCGGATCGACCCTCAACCTCTTCGCCGAGGAGAAGACCAACCTGAGCCTCGGCGGCTGGAGCATGCCCGCGTCGTGGTTCCAGTCGGTCAATCCGGCGCTGATCATCCTGCTCGCCCCGCTCTTCGCGTTCATCTGGCCGGCGCTTGCCAAGCGCAAGCTCGAGCCGAAGCACCCCGGCAAGATCGGCTGGGGCCTGCTCCTGCTCGGCATCGGCTACATCGTCATGGTCTTCGGCGGGCAGGCCGCCGCGACCGGCGTGAAGGTGAGCATGTTCTACCTCTTCCTGACCTACTTCTTCCACACGCTCGGCGAGCTCTGCCTGTCGCCCACGGGACTCTCGTTCGTCACGAAGGCGGCGCCGATGAAGTTCGTCTCGCTGCTCATGGGAATCTGGTTCCTCTCGAGCTTCGCCGCCGGCGTCCTCGGCGGCGCCATCGGCAGCTACGTCGAGGAGATCGAGAAGGGGACCGTCAGGCTCCCGTGGTCGGGGACGTTCGGCGGGCAGGGCGACTTCTTCGCGCTCTTCGTGGTGAGCTCCATCGGCGCCGCGATCGTGATCTTCGCGCTGTCGCCGGTGCTGAACCGGATGTCGCGGGAAGTCTGATACGCGTCCCCGTTTGATTCTCGCGCCCCACCCAGCCCGACTCCGCCGTGAGACGCCGCTGTGGGCAAGAGGGGTCGAACGCATGGAGGTCGACTGGAATCCGTATGAGGCCGGAGGCGAGGAGCAATCGCCCCGCACCCGATGAAGCGCCTCTCGCTCATCTCCACCGGAGGCACGATCGAGAAGACCTACGACGAGCTGGCCGGCGTCATGTCGAATCGAATCAGCGTGCTCGACGTGATGCTGGCGTCGCTGGAACTGCGCGGCGTGCACATCGACCGCGTGGCGCTCATGAACAAGGACTCGCTCGACATGAGCGAGGACGACCACGACGCGATCGCCGATGCCGTGCGGCGCGAGCTTGCCACGCACGATGGCGTGGTCGTCGTCCACGGCACCGACCGCCTCGCCAAGACCGGTCATCGCGTCCTCGAGGTGCTCGCGGCCCACGGCGCCCCACGTGCGCCCGTCGTGCTCACCGGCGCGATGCGCCCGTACGAACTCCGCCGCACCGATGCGGTGCAGAACCTCACCGAGGCGCTCCTCGCCGCGCAGCTCCTGGCGCCGGGCGTCTACGTCGCCATGCACAATCAGGTGCTCCAGTTTCCGGGAGTCGAGAAGGACTACGCGAGCGGCACGTTCGTCAAGCGGCGGCACGGTGCATGAACGCATCGGTGCACGAACGGCGCCCGGCCATCGACGCCGCCCGGCTCAGCGCCGGATCGTGATCGGCACCCGCCCGCGTCATCGGCGCGAGGAGCACGCCGTCGCGGTGCATGGCCTGGAACGTGACGAGCAGCGACGGGCGACCCGTCCTCGCCGACAACCCGGATGGTCGCGGGCAGCCGCACGGTTCCGTGATGCACGAGGACCGCCGCGGCCGACGAACGCCGCCCGTCGGCCAGAAGGCTCGCCGCGCGGATGATCGACCTCGGCTCGAGGCCTTCGCCGTCGAGCAGCGCGACGCGCACGCCGACGAGATCCGCGCCGCCCGGTTCGTGGGCGTTGACGTGAAGGCCATCAGGCAGGGCGAGGACGATCTCGAAGGTCGAGGGCCCGCGGCGAGGTCGATCTCGCGACTCGGCGGAAAACCCGATCGTCCGCGCCCCGCCGCGGCACGCGGATCCGCGCGCTTCACCGCGAGCGCGGATCGTCGCCGCGCGACGGGCGGTCGGCGTGCGTGCGCCATGCGATCGATCGCGGCGACGGCCAGGAAACGGCACCGACGGGATGCTCGGCGATGGCGCCGCCGAGGCCGGCGAGCGCCTGCGCCGCCTCGTCGAGCCAGCGCGCGTCGCCGGTGCGATCGGCGAGCTCGAGCAGCACGTGGAGCATCGCCGAATTCCCCGAGGGCACCGCGCCGTCGCCCAGCGAGCGCGTCCGCACGAAGAGATCCCCCTGGCCGTCGAGCGTGTCGAAGAACCCGCCGCGCGGGTCGCGGAACCGGGCGATCGCCGCGTCGGCGAGCGCGGCCGCCTCGCGAAGCCACCGCGCGTCGCCGTCGGCCCGATGCAGCGCGAGGAGGCCGTTGGCCAGCAGCGCGTAGTCCTCGAGGAAGGCGGGGATTCGGCTTGAGTTCCCTCGACGGATCCGCAGCAGCCCCCGCCCGCCAGCGCCGTCCGCCCCCTCGGCGGTGCGCATCGTGGAGAGCACCGCGTCCGCGGCCCGCGCCGCCGCAGCGACGTATCGCGGCTCGCGCAGGGCGCGGCCGCCGTCGGCCATTCCGGCGATCATGAGGCCGTTCCAGGACGCGATCACCTTGTCGTCGAGGCGAGCTGCGGCCGCGCGTCGCAGGCGATGCCGAGGCCTTGCGGTCGATGGCGGCGCGGCGCTCCGCGAACGACGTCGCGTCGAGCCCGAGCTCCCGCGAGCGAGCATCGGGCCGCCTCGGAGGGCGCGCACCCATGCCGGAGGCGCTGGGGATGGTGTGGATCGCGGAAGTTCGGCTCGGCCGCGGCGTCGATTCGTAGAGCGAACAGGCCAGCCGCCATCGTTCGGCGGCCGGATCGACGGCAGGCCCCGGAGCCGCGCCGGTTCCGGCGCCCGCCTCCGTCTCCGCGCCAAGCGCCGCCTTCAACTCGTCCGGCGTCCAGACGTAGCTGGCGCCCTCGCGCGCGTCGACCTCCGCGTCCTGCGCGCTGAAGAACGCGCCCTCCTGCGAGGTCATCTCGCGCAGGACGTAGTCGAGCGTGCGCCGGAGCGTCTCGGCGTGGTACGGATCGCCCGTGCGCTCGACCAGCGTCGCGTAGAAGCTCGCGAGCTGGCCGTTGTCGTAGAGCATCTTCTCGAAGTGCGGGACGGTCCACGTCGCGTCGACGCAGTAGCGATGGAAGCCGCCGCCGACCTGGTCGAAGAGCCCTCCGATGGCCATCTCGTCGGCGGTGCGGCGCAGCGCCTCGCGCACCGTCGCGTTGTCCCACGCCACCTGCGCAAGCAGGTTCAGGTACGGGACCTGCGGGAACTTCGGCGCTCCGCCGAAGCCGCCGTGCTCGCGGTCGTGGACGCGCATGAGCGTTCCGACCGCCTCCTTCACCGTCGCGTCGCCCACCGCGCGGCGCGGCGGTGCCTGGGCGAGCTGGTCGCGCACGAGCGTCGCGAGTCGATCCGCCTGGGTGAGCACGTCGTCGCGCCGGTTCATCCACGCGTCCGAGAGCGCGGTCACGACTTGCGCGAACGACGTTCGACCGTACATCTCGCGCGGCGGGAAGTACGTCCCGACGAAGAACGGCCTGAGCGTCGCCGGTTCGAGCACGACCGAGAGCGGCCAGCCACCGCTTGCGCGCCCTTCGGTGAGCTGGGTGAAGACCTGGCACGCCGTCATGTAGATCTCGTCGACGTCCGGGCGCTCCTCGCGGTCGACCTTGATCGCCACCATCCGTTCGTTGAGGAGGGCCGCCGTCGCCTCGTCCTCGAAGCTCTCCCGTTCCATGACGTGGCACCAGTAGCAGGTGCTGTAGCCGATGGAGAGGAAGATCGGAACGTTCCGCCGCCGCGCCTCCGCGAAGGCCTCCTCGCCCCACGGAAACCAGTCGACCGGGTTGTGCGCGTGCTGGAGGAGGTAGGGACTCGTCTCGCGCGCCAGGCGGTTCTCGTGGCGCGGCGCGGTGTCGGCGGTGGTTGTCTTCATCGCGTCCGCCACGTCATTCGCCACGGCGTGCACGGGTGGCGCGGCCGTCCCGGATCCGTGTTGCCGCGGAGGTTGGTCCGCGGTGCTCGTCGATCCGTCAGGTTCGTCATGTCCTTCATGTCCTTCATGTCCGGCATGTCGTTCATCCCTTGCACGTGGCGCATCGGCGCTCATCGCGAGACACACGCTTGCCGCGGAGAGGATCGCGGCAATAACGGGTGTCCACGCGTGCGGCACGGGCGATCGTAGCGAGACGCGTCGGTGCGATTGGGCCGCGGGGGGACGCGGAGATGGAGTCAGCCGCGGAGGGCCGCGGAGGGACGCGGAGATGGATTCAGCCGCGAAGGGCCGCGGAGGGACGCGGAGATGGATTCAGCCGCGGAGGGCCGCGGAGGGACGCGGGAGATGGAGTCGGCCGCGGAGGGCCGCGGAGGGACGCGGAGATGGAGTCGGCCGCGGAGGGACGCGGAGGAGCGCGAGAGATGGATTCAGCCGCGGAGGGCCGCGGAGGGACGCGGAGATGGAGTCAGCCGCGGAGGGCCGCGGAGATGGAGTCGGCCGCGGAGGGACGCGGAGGAGCGCGGAGATGGATTCGGCCGCGGAGGGCCGCGGAGGGACGCGGAGATGGATTCAGCCGCGGAGGGCCGCGGAGGAGCGCGGAGATGGATTCAGCCGCGGAGGGCCGCGGAGGGACGCGGAGATGGAGCTCGACATGAATTATCGCGAATGCTTGCGTCCTGAATCGGCTCGCCCGCGCGTTGGCCACCCAGCAACGACTGCGGCACGCCTCATGGCCACGCAACGTATCCCCCTCTCGAATCCGTCCGTGGTCCCCAAGGGTCTCCGACTCCTAATTCCTAATTCCCAACTCCCAACCCCCAACCCCCAACCCCCAACTCCGACCTCCCAACTCCCGCTCCCGGACTCGCGAAGGCACACCGCCTCACAACAGCCGGCGCGCCTTCGGGTAGCTTCCGAGCACCGTCAGCGCGGCGCAGTGGGCGCGGGCGCCTTCGATGGCGCGCTGCATCGCCGGGTCGTCGCGGTGGGCGTCGCAGTCGATGAAGAAGGTGTACTCCCAGTTGGTGCGACCGCTGGGCCGCTTGTCGATGTGGCTCAGGTTGATCGCGGCGTCGCGGAAGACGGCGAGCACATCGACCAGGGCGCCGGGCTTGTGGGCGGTCGCGAACATGATCGTCGTCTTGTCCTCGCCGCTGGGCTTCGCGGTCTCGCGTCCGATCACGAGAAAGCGGGTGATGTTGTTGGGGTTGTCCTGGATGCGCTCGAAGAGCGCGTTGACGCCGTAGAGCTCGCCCGCCAGCGTCGAGCCGATCGCGGCGGCGCCAGGCTCTCCGGCCGCGCGGCGCGCCGCGGCCGAGGTGCTGCTCTCGGGCACGAGCTCGGCGTCGGGAAGGTGGCTGGCGAGCCATCGCCGACACTGGCCGAACGCCTCGGGCTTCGAGTAGACGCGCACGATCGCCTCCGGCGCGCAGTTGGCCAGCAGCGTCTGGTTCACCTCGACGAGGGCCTCGGCGTAGATCGTGACCGCGTGTCGCTGGAAGGAGTCGAGCGTCTCCGTGATCCCGCCGCCGATGGAGTTCTCGTACGGCACGAAGCCGTAGTTGCAGCGCGACGCCGCGACCTCCTCGAAGACGTGCGGGATCTCGTGCAGGTCCGCGAGCTCGACCGAGCTTCCGAAGTGCCGGACGGCCGCGACGTGGCTGAACGAGCCCGGCGGACCGAGATAGCCGATGCGCAGCGGAAGCTCCAGGGCGAAGGAACCGGACATGAGCTCGCGGTAGATCGCCTCGATCGTCCGGTTCGAGAGCGGTCCCGTGTTGTATCCAAGCACGCGGGCCAGCACCTCCTGCTCGCGGTGCGGCACGTAGATGGGGACTCCGCTCTCCCGCTTCGACCGGCCCACCTCGACGACGATCCTGGCGCGATCGCTGAGCAGCTCGACCAGGCGACGATCGATCGCGTCGATCCTCGCGCGAAGCTCGGTCAGGTCCGGCCGTGGTCCCTCCATCGCCATGCGTCGCAGGGTAGCGATCCGCGTCGCCGGCTGCGCCGACGGGGGTGGCGCGCGCATCACCGCCCCGTTGAACGCCGGGGCTTGCCCTACGATGCAACCGCGGCAGGACGCCGCGACCCTCGCGGCCCGGTGCCTTGCGCCGACCCGCGCCGAAGGTGAAGAGGCCCAGGACGTCGCCCACGGCATGCCGAGCATTCCCCTGAATTCGAGCGTTTCACTGGGCGCGGCGCTGCTGGTCGCCGCGACCGGCGCCGTCGGCGTCATGCTCGTCTTCGCCGGTCATCGACTCCTCGCGCTGCTGCTCGCGGCGCTGGGCGCCGTGGCCGGCGGCATCGTCGGCTGGGCGATCGGCGAGGTCTTCCTCTCGGGGGGCGCGACGAACGGATCCGCGGCCGGCGCTGGGACCCTTGGCGCGCCGCGGTCGGCGCCTTGGTCGGCGCGATCCTCGCCGCGCTCTCGACGCGCCTGGCGGCGGCCGAGCGCCCGCGCGTTCTCAGCGCGCTCGCGGGCTGGCTCACCGTGGCGAGCGCGGAGGCGCCACGGATGGATCGCCTTCGCACAACCAGGACGGCGCGGTGGATCGCTCGCGCAGCGCGTCGGATGGGTCGAGCGACGCGTCCCACTGCGTCCCTCATGCGATCGACGACGCCGAACGAGCCGGCGCCGGCACGATCGCCGCGCTCGGCGCACGCATCCGCGACCGCGCCGAGCGCCTCGCCTCGCCCGTCTGGTCACCCGCCGTGGAGCGACGGCTTGGGCAGCTTCGGGCGCTGGTCGACGACGGCGTCGCGCTCGTCGCACGCCAGTGGGCGATCGCCTCGCGGCCTGTCCGCACGCTCATGCTCGCGTGCGCCGCGATGTGCGGCTTCGTCGGACTGTGCCTCGGCGTCCTCGCCTCGCGCTGGACGGCGGCGTTCGTCACCGCGATCGTCGGCAGCGTGCTCGTGATTCTCTGCGCCGCGGCCGCGATGCAGCAATTCCTCGGCGATCCGACGGCGCTGCCGGGATCGCGTCCCGGTTGGACGCTCGCATGGGCGGTGCTGGCGATGGCGGGGACGGCGGTGCAGGTCCACGCGCGGCCGGCGGAGCGCCGGACGGCACGGGTGGTTCGCGGATAGCGCCGAGGGCGCGAGCGTCGGCTCCTCTTGTCATGCATGCATCTGGGCTGCATGGCAGCCGAGACGGCTGCACCACAAGCCCGGCGAACGCGCGCCAGCGAACCAGGATGCGTCTCGATTCACCCGATCACGGGGCCGCGCCCGCGTATAGCGCCGTGGCGCCGGCCGCGATCTCGACGAGGGGCTGGACGGCCAAGGGCAGCAGGAGGACGCCGACGGCGCCGACAACGGCGGCGACGCGCGGCCAGATCGACGGACCTCGCACGACCGACTCGGCCTGTGGCGTCGGCGCGGCGAGGATCGGCAGGCCGACGAGTCGCAGGTAGTACCAGGCGCTGACGGCGCTGTTCACGCACGCGATCACCACGAGCATGATCTGGCCCGCCTCGACGCCCGCGATGAAGAGGTAGAGCTTGCCCCAGAATCCCAGGAGCGGCGGAATGCCGATGAGCGAGGCGGCGCTCACCGCGAGGGCCGCCGCCATCGCCGGATGGCGGCGACCGAGCCCGGCGAGGTCGGCCAGGTTCTCGATCTCCTCGCCCTGCCGCTCGAGGCCCGAGAGCACCGCGAAGGCCGCGGTGTTCATCACGCCGTAGGAGAGCAGGTAGAAGAGGACGGCGTTGAGGCCGAGTCCGGGCCCGGCGATGAGCCCGATGATCATGTAGCCGCTGTGGGCGATCGACGAGTACGCCAGCATGCGCTTCACGTTCTGCTGGAGCAGCGCACCCACGTTGCCGAGCGTCATGGTGAGCGCGGCGACCATCCACAGGACCGTCACGATCGGCTGCGGGAGTCCGTCGTAGGCGAGGCGCAGGCCGTTTCCATCGGAGAGGAAGTGGCCCGACCAGCCCGCCGTGCCCAGCAGCAGCATGAGCGCCAGCATCCCCGCGGTCTTCGGAACGAAGGCGAGGAACGCGGTCACCGGGGACGCGGCGCCCTCGTAGACGTCCGGCGCGTAGAAGTGCATCGGCGCGGCGGTGATCTTGTATGCGATCCCGAGGATCGCCAGCACGAGCCCGGTGATCGCCAGCGGGGTCAGGCCGCTCGCCGCCGCCTGCTCGGCGAGCGCCGAACGCATCGTGGTGAGCACGATGCTTCCCGTCGATCCGTAGAGGAGCGCGAAGCCGTAGAGGAACATCGCGGCGGCCATCGCGCCGAGGAAGAAGTACTTGACCGCCGCCTCCTGCGCCTTGCGCGAGGCGCGGCTCATCGCCACCATGATGTACGTCGGCAGCGACGTCAGCTCGAGCGCGAGGAAGAGCCAGACGAGGTCGTTCGCGGTGCAGATCAGCATCGCGCCGGTGAGGCTCAGCAGGAAGAAGGCGTAGAACTCGCCGCGGTTCACGCGGATCGGGTCGAACGCGGCGCGCCCGGACGCGAAGGCGCCCTCGAGCCGGCGATCGATGAGCCCGACCGAGAGCAGGCAGACCATCGCGCCCATCCCGCAGATCAGCACGCGCACCGGCCGGCCGAGCATCGGCATGAGCAGGCCGGCGGCCTCGGCGCGCTCGGTGGTGTGCACGAACGGAACGACCACCGCCGCGACCAGCAGGAAGCCGATCGTCACGAACGGCGTCGCGTCGCGCAGCGCCTTGCCGCGCGAGAGCCCGAGGATCGCCACCACCACGGCGCCCGCGAGGAGCACCATCTCCGGCACGAGCAGCGCCAGCTTCGCGGACATGAAGCTCAGGTCAGTCACGCGCAGGCTCCGGGAGACTGGCCGTCTCGTGGTTCGCGACGATCGACGGGTACGGCTTCAGCGTCGCCGCGATCGAGCCGGCGACGGCGTCGGTGAAGAACCTCGGCGCGAAGCCGAGCGCGAGGCAGAGCACCGCGAGCGGGACGAGGATCGTGATCTCGCGGACGGAGAGATCGACGGGCAGCACGCTGTGCGCCGCGGCGTGGTCGTCGCCGTGGCCGAGCGTGGCGTCGCGGGCGCCGCTTCCGGCGCCGGCGCGGGCGGCGGTCGCGCGACCGGCGCCGCCGTGATCCGCCGCGTGGGTGCCGTCCTCCCCGTGGGCCCCGCCGGGAACGCGCAGCGGTCCGAAGACGACCTTGCCCAGCATGATCAGCAGGTACATCGCCGCGAGGATCATGCCGACGCCGGCCGCCGCGGCGTACCACGGACCGAGCACGCCCGGATCGCCCGTCGGTGCATCGGGGCTCGCGGCGAACGTGCCGACGAGGCAGAGGAACTCGCTCACGAAGCCGTTCAGCCCGGGCAGGCCGACCGACGCCAGCGTGAAGAAGACCATGAAGAAGGCCCACACCGGCATGCGCCGCGCGAGGCCGCTCATCGCATCCATGTCGCGCGTGTGGAAGCGCTCGTAGATCATGCCGATGCAGAGGAAGAGCGCGCCGGTCGAGAGACCGTGGTTGATCATGTAGAGCACCGAGCCCTGCACGCCGACCGGGTTGAGCGCCATCATGCCGAGCACGCAGAAGCCGAGGTGGCTCACGGACGAATAGGCGACGAGCCGCTTGACGTCGTCCTGCACCCAGCAGATGAGCGCCGCGTAGAGGATGCCGATGATGGAAAGCACGGCGATGAACGGGGCGTACGCCACGACCGCCTCGGGCACCATGGGCAGCACGAACCGGTAGATGCCGTAGGTGCCCAGCTTGAGCAGCACGCCGGCGAGCAGGACCGATCCGGCGGTCGGCGCCTCGGTGTGGGCCAGGGGCAGCCACGTGTGGACGGGGAAGAGCGGCACCTTCACCGCGAAGCCGGCCATCAGCGCCAGCAGGACCATCGCCTGCTGGTGCGCCGAGAGCTCGGCGGCGGCGAACCGGGTGAGCGTCGCGATGTCGAACGTCCACGCGCCGGCCGTCGCCGCGCCGCTGCGGCTGAGCGCGTACTGCCATGCGACGTAGAGGAGGCCCGCGAGGGTGATGAGCGAGCCGGTGAAGGTGAAGAGGAAGAACTTGATCGACGCCCGCTCGCGGTTCGGGCCGCCGTAGATGGCGATGAGGAAGTAGAGCGGAACGAGCGTGAACTCGAAGCAGGTGTAGAAGACGATCAGGTCGCGCGCCAGGAAGACGCCGTTCACGGCCGCCGCGAGCCCGAGCATCCACGCGTAGTACTCGCGCTGCCGCTGCGTGATCGCGGTGAACGACCCGAAGACGCAGAGCGGAAGGAGCAGGCAGTTGAGCACGATCAGCGCCATCGACACGGAGTCGGCGCCGAACGAGAGGTTGATCCCGAACTGCGGCAGCCACGCGACGCTCGAAGTCAGCGCGAAGCGGTCGGTTCCCCACGCGCCGAAGAACATGGCGGCGATGACCGCGTGGGCGAAGAGCGCCAGCGAACCCAGCAGCGCCACCCACCGCGACGTCGCCGACGGCGCGATCGCCGCCGCGACGGCGGCGACGAGCGGAATCAGGATGAGCAGTGCAGCCGTCACGTTGGGTCAGTTCCTCGAATCCTTGCCGGAGCGTCCCGCCGGCGCGCCACGGCCGGTCTCGCCGTGCGCGCGGGCCCGGGGCGCGATCATCCTCCCCACCACTGCCGCAGCCACGGCAGCGCCACCAGCCACGCGATGATGAGCCCGACGCCACCGGCCATCGTCGCCGCGTAGCCCTGGAGCACGCCGTTCTGAAGCGGCTGGAAGAGGCGACCGAGCGCACGGGGAATCCGCGCCGTGCCATCCACGAGCAGGCCGTCGACGAGGTAGCGGTCGAGGAATCCGAAGACGTGGCCGAGCAGCCACAGCGGCGCCCGCACGGCCGCGATGTAGATCTCGTCCACGTACCACTTGTTCTCCATCGCCGTCGGCAGCCACCGCGTCGCCGGGTTCGCGAGCAGCGCCGCGCGAAGATCGTCGGCCGACTTGCGGTTGGCCAGGTGCAGGCGCCACGCCACGAGGATGCCGGTCGCCGCAAACGTGCCGGAGATGAAGTACATCGCGAGGTGGCGGCTCACGCCCAGGAGCGTGTCGTGCGAGGCCTCGCCCGCGTGCGCACCCGCCGCGCCGTGCGCCTCGCCCGCCCCGACGGCCGCGCTGCTGTGGGCGACCATCTCGCGGACCCACGAGCCGCCGGGGAAATAGGCGCAGACGACGGCCCCGAAGGCGATCACGACCAGCACGAAGTTGATGGCCAGCCGCGGCGCGTGCGGATGGAATTCGCCGCCGTGGGCGCCGCCATGCCCGTCGTGACCGTGGGCATCGTCGCCGTGGCCGTGCGCCTCCTCGCCGGGCTCGTACTGCACCGGACCGGCGCAGACGCGGAACCAGACGCGGAAGGCGTAGTACGCGGTGAGGCCGGCGGTGAAGAGCGCGATCAGCCCGAGCGTCGTCCGTCCGGCGATGAACGCCTGTCCGATGATCTCGTCCTTCGAGAAGAAGCCGCTGGAGAAGGGCACGCCCGAGAGGCAGAGGCAGCCGATCAGCATCGTGACCGCGACGATGCGCCAGCCGGCGATGTGGATCAGGCCGGAGACCTTGCGCAGGTCGAGCTGTCCGGCGAAGCCGTGCATGACGGCGCCGCAGGTGAGGAAGAGCACGGCCTTGAAGAAGGCGTGCGTGAAGACGTGGAACGCGGCGCCGTAGGTCGTCATGACGCCCAGGCCGAGGAACATGTACCCCAACTGCGAGACGGTCGAGTACGCCATGACGCGCTTGATGTCGTACTGGGCCATGCCGATCGTCGCGGCCAGCAGCGCCGTGAGCCCGCCCACCCACGCCACCGTCGGCAGCGCCGCGTCGTGCAGGAGGAAGAACGGATACAGCCGCGCAATCAGGTAGACGCCCGCGGTGACCATCGTCGCCGCATGGATGAGCGCCGAGACCGGCGTCGGGCCCTCCATGGCGTCGGGCAGCCAGACGTACAGCGGAAGCTGCGCGCTCTTGCCGAACGCCCCGAGCATCAGGAGGAACGGAATCGCGTGGACGCTCCAGCCCGAGACGATGTCCTCGCCGCCCGGCGCGTCGGCCAGCGCCTTCCAGAGCGCGTCGTACTCGAGCGAGCCGTAGTTGATCCAGATGCAGTAGATCCCCAGCGCGAGGCCGAGGTCTCCGATCCGGTTCACGATGAACGCCTTCTTCGCGGCGGCGACGGCGCTGGGCTTCTGGTAGTAGTAGCCGACCAGCAGGTAGCTCGCGAAGCCCACGCCCTCCCAGCCGAGGTAGAGCATCACGAGGTTGCCGCCCATCACCAGGCAGCCCATCGCGAAGAGGAAGATGCTCACGCCCGCGAAGAACCGGGCGTAGCCGCGCCCGCCCGCCGAGGGCAGGTCGGGCTCCATGTACTCGCTCGCGTACAGGGCGATCAAGGTGCCGAGCGGCACGACGAAGAGCATCCAGAAGAGCGTGAGCGAGTCGATGTAGAGCGTGAAGTTCGCGACGAGCGACGATCCCGGCCGGTCGCCCCAGCGCAGGTCGATCCAGTCGAAGAGGTGGACCGTGACGGGCCCGTCGGCGCGCCCGTACAGGGCGAAGACGAGCGCCGCGGCGCCGCCGAGAAGTCCGACGGTGATCCACGCGGGCAGCTTGCCCTTCACGCGCAGGGCCGCGCAGAGTCCGCACAGCACCGCCGAGATCGCCGGAAGCCAGAGGATCCACCCGGCCCAGTGCAGCGCCGGATCGGGCGTCGCCGCGACGATGTTCCGGGCCACGTCCGCCGCCCGCTCGAGCGCCGAGACGCCCTCGGAGGCGGAGCCGGCGTGGCCGCCCGCCGCCGGCGCAGCGCCGACGGCCGCGAATGCGGCGACGACGGCGGAGGAGATCGGGGCGAAGGAGGTGAGCATGGATGAACCGCGAGGCTCTCGTGCGACCGCACGCGTGCTGGCCTACTCGTGAAGCTCCGACCACGCCTCGGCGCTGAGCGTCTCGCGCCGCCGGTAGAGAAGCACGACCAGACCGAGCGCCAGCGCCGCCTCGGCCGCGGCGATCGTCAGGATGAAGATCACGAAGACCTGGCCCGACATGTCCATGTGCATCCGCCCGAACGCGACCATCGCCAGCGCCGCGGCCTGGAACATGAGCTCCGTGCAGAGGAACATGAGGATCATGTTGCGCCGCGCGAGGAAGCCGACGAGACCGATGGCGAAGAGCGCCGCGCTGAGCAGCAGGACGAGATCGAGCGCACCGGGCGCCATCGCGGCCTGCGCGAGGACCGCGTTCGGAAACGCCGGGCGCATCGCGTCCACGAGGAGAGCGGGCGAGATCGAGCCGGCCGCGGGCAGCATCAGCGTGCTCCTCCGCGCGGACCGCGCAGTCCGGCGTCGCGCTCGACCGGCTCGCCGTCGTCGACCGTCAGCCGGCGCATGCCCACCGCCTGCCGCCGCTGATCCTCGCCCAGCTCCGCCTGTCGTCGAGCCAGCACGACGGCGCCGAACATCGCCATCGTCAGGATGACGCCGGCGAGCTCGAGCGAGACCGGGAACTTCGCGACGAGGGCAAGGCCGACCCGCGCACTGTTGATCGGTTTCGCGGAGGCGGGGAACTCGACCTCGCGCGATGCGCCATCGGCGTCGACGATCGTCGCGAAGGCCTTGCCGTCGCGCACCGAGATGGCGCGGCCGTCGCGCACGACGACCTCCCGCAGCCCCGGCGCCAGCTCGCGCAGCGCGGCGTCGCGGGCCTTGGGCATGAGGTCGAGGTCGCGCCACGCCCGGTTGTCCGCCTCGACCGCGCTTCCCGCCGGCCACGCCTGTCCTCGCAACGACGACGGGCCGGGCCGCCCGGTGCGGCCGTCCACGGCGGGGCTGCCAGCGAAGAGGGCGTGGGCGAGCACCGCGACCATGAGCAGCCCGACCACGACGGCGGTCGCCGGCTCGCGCGGCACGCGGTCGTATTCGGCAAGCGTCTCCAGCTCGTTCTCGCTCTCCGCCTGCTGGGCGAGCATGAGGACGAAGAGGTACGTGATGAGGATCGCCCCCGCGTAGACGATGACGAGCGCAAACGCCATGAACTCGGCCTGGAGGAGCAGGAAGAGCGCCGCGGAGGCGATCACGACCAGCACGAAGTAGAGCGCCGCGTAGACCGGTCGCGGATGGGTGACCATCCGGACTGCGCCGCCCAAGGCAATCAGGCAGAACAGGGCGTAGACCGGCCAGAAGCCGTCGCCGGCGCCCGACTCGCCCCAGCCACCGGCGCGCACGATCAGCTCCGAGGCCAGGTACGCCAGCGCCGCGACTCCCACCAGCGATCCCGCGACGTGCAACGCGCGCGAGCCCGGACGCAGGATCATGTAGAGGCCGATCGCCGCGACGGCACAGGTTGCGTAGAGCAGCAGTGGAGCCATGCTGGAGCGAGCCGGGACGAACTGGGTTCGGAGGGACCGGAGGATCGGGAGCGGATCGACGGAGATCCGGCAGGAGGCGATGGACCGGCGGGTTGGTGGTCCGCGCTCGACTGGCGCGAACCGGGGACGGTCGGGGTGAGGGCGTGAAGATATGTCCGCGGCGGCGGCCCTGCAAGGGACGACGCCCCAGCGCGGGTGGCTGTGGCGCCGCATGGCGCAGGCGTCGCGCGCGTCCTCGCCGGGCCGCGCGGTCGCGAACGGGCGGCCGGGCGACCGGGAGGGCGACCCATGGCGCGCCCCGGGGCCCGCTTCCCGTACCATCACGTCCATGCCCCCGCCGGCCATTCGGGCGCTGCCCAACGCGATCACGCTCTTCAGGCTCGTCGCCGCCGCCGCGTTCTTCCTCATCGTCGCAGTCGCCCTGAGCCGGCTCGAGGACCCGAACCGGCAGCTCTGGGGAAACATCGCCTTCGCGATCTTCATCGTGGCGGCGCTCTCCGACCTGCTCGATGGTTGGCTCGCGCGGCGCTGGCACGCCGTCTCCGTCTTCGGACGGATCATGGATCCCTTCTGCGACAAGGTGCTCGTGCTCGGGGCGTTCGTGCTGCTCGCCGGTCCGTCGTTCGCCCGCGTCGTCGACGACGGGCACGGCCTGATCCCCCGCTCCGATTCGGGGGTCGAGCCGTGGATGGTGGTGGTCATCCTCGCCCGCGAGCTGCTCGTGACGTCGCTGCGCGGCGTGCTCGAGTCGAAGGGCGTCGACTTCAGCGCCGATCGGGCGGGCAAGTGGAAGATGCTCCTCCAGTCGATCTGCGTGCCGACCTGCCTCTTCGTCGCCTGCAATCTCTTCGCGCTGGAGAGCACGGGCTGGGTCGTCTTCCGCGACATCGTGGTCTGGCTCACGGTCGGCGTGACGGTCTGGTCGGTCGTGCCGTACGTCGTGCGGGCGCGCGTGCTGCTCCAGCAGGCGGAACGAGACGCCACGCGATGAGCGCGCGCGTCCGTTGGTTGACGCTCTTCGGGCTCGGACTCAGCCCGGTCGCGCCAGGCACGATCGGATCGCTGCCGCCGGTGTTCGTGCTGCTCCTGTTGTTGTGGATCTCGGGACCGCAATGGACGCTGCCCGCGTCGCTGGCGCTGCTCGCGCTGCTGGCGTCGATCGTGTGCATCCGCTTCGGCGCCGAGGGCGAGGCCCATTTCGGGCGCAAGGATCCCGGGCCCGTCGTCGTCGACGAGGTGGCGGGCCAGTGCATTCCGCTGCTGGTGGTGCCGTGGCGGTCGTTCACCGACGCGCGCGGCGCCGCGACGGGCGATCTCCGGTGGGACCTGGCGATGGCCGCGTTCGCGTTCGTCGCCTTCCGCGCCTTCGACATCGCGAAGCCGCCGCCGATCCGGAACGTGCAGCGCATCGGCGGTGGCTGGGGAATCCTGCTCGACGACCTGATCGCGGGCGCGCTCGCCGCGGTGGTTGTCGGCGCGGTCGCGTGGCTGGCCTGATACGGACTCCAGTTGATCCTTCGCGCGGGCGGCGCTTGTGGTGCAGCCGTCTCGGCTGCCGGGCAGGCCAGAGGCCTGCACCACAACGCGCGAGGATCAACTGGATTCCGTATGACGTGTCGTGTCGGTCGCAATGGCGGATTCCGGCGGATCTTGGCGGCTTCCACCCCGCGGCCGAGTGGTCGCGCCAGCGGCCCCGCGCCTCAGCGGGAATCGCCTTGCACGTCGCCACATTCCGGACAGCGCCCCGCCACGGCCCCTTGCAGGTCGTAGCCGCACGAGCGACACGCGCGGGCGGGCCGCGACCGGACGATCGAATCGGCGACCGCCACTTGCATCAGGCCGACAATCGGTCCGGAGACGAACGCCGGGCACGACATGCAGATCCACAGGTCGCGCGTCGGCCATGCGGCGGCCGCACAGGCGATGGCGAGAACGACCGACACGACGAGGTAGATCGCCGCCGTCCATCCGGCGATGCGCCGGAACCGCGAGCGGGCGACGGGATCGTGGCGAACGAGGCGATCGCCGGCGAATGCGCCGAGGGCGAAGGGCGCGATCACGAAGAGCACCGCGACGAAGGGCGTCATCGCGGACCGTGCGGCGCCGCCGCCGACCGGACGATCGCGTCCAGGTCCGCCACGAACGCGGATCGGGCCATCACCTGGTCGGCGCCGGCGGTTCGCGCCGCCGCGGCGAGGTCGGCCCGGACGTGCGACACGTAGGCCAGCACGCGGGGACGCGGCAACGACCGCGCCGCCGCCTCGACCGCCTCGATGGCCTCCTCGGCGTCGAGATCGACGATCACCAGCGCCGGCGCGCCGCCGTTCGTCGCGCCGACTGTCACCGCAAGCCGTTCATGCAGCGAGGCGAGGCCACGAACGACGGTCAGCGGCGCGCTCGCGGCGCGCGCCGTGGCGCTCACCTTCGTCGTGAAGAGAAGATCGGTCGCGTAGAGCACGAGCATCGGCGGTCCGGCGAAGCGTACCGCTCGCGCCTCGGCGCCGCTATGCCGCAGGAGTTCCCAGACCCAGCGACGAGCGCCGCTTCGTTCCCCCATCGTGCCGCGTACATTGCCCGCGTGTCCCACCCGCCGCGCCGTCCGCGCCCGTCGACGCGCGTCGTTCACGCCGACTGCCTGCGCGTGCTCGCGCGGCTCCCGGCGGCGTGCGCCGACCTGGTCTACCTCGATCCACCGTTCAACACGGGCCGCGCGCAGCGGGCTCGGCGCGGGACGAGCGCGACCTACGACGACGCGTGGAGCGACTCGGCGGCGTACCTCGCGTTCCTTCGTCCGCGGCTTGCGGAGTGTCACCGCGTCCTGAAGCCGACGGGATCGATCCTGCTGCACTGCGACTGGCGCCACTCGCATCACCTTCGCCTGCTGCTGGACGATCTCTTCGGATCCGAGCGCTTCGTCAACCACCTCGTCTGGTCGTACGGCCTGGGCGGCTCGTCGCCGCGCGGCTTCGCGCGCAAGCACGACGACATCCTCTTCTACGCCCGCGGTCCGCGCCACTGGTTCGAGCCGCCGCGCGTGCCGGCGACGAGCGTGCGCCTCGCGGGCCGCACCAAGAAGGCGACCGATGTCATCGACATTCCCGCGATCAACAACATGGCCCGGGAGCGCACGGGCTATCCGACCCAGAAGCCGCTCGAGCTGCTGCGGCTGCTCGTCGGCGCATGCTGCCCGCCGGATGGATTGGTCATCGATCCCTTCTGCGGAAGCGGAACGACGCTCGTGGCCGCGGCGGAACTCGGACGACGCGCGCTTGGCATCGACCAGGGCGCCGAGGCCGTCTCCGTCGCCCGCCGGCGGCTTGCGAAGCCCGCCCTCTTCCAATGATCGGCGGACGCTCGGCGCCGCGGCGCACGGGAGCTGGGCGCACCTCGCTCATGCGCGTCCCAGTCGAACCCAGTCGAACCGTTCGCCCCATCGGACTCAGTCTCGCCCGCGATCTCGACGCGGGCCGCGGCGTCGAACGCAAAGCCGTCTATCGGAGTCCGTCCTCGTCGCGCCGGTCGGCGCTCGTTGCGAGTCGGCAGAGCTCGGCGAACGACGCCTCGACCGTCGCGGCATCGACCCCGACGACCGTCACGTGACCGACCTTCCGGCCGGGGCGCGGCGACTTCCCGTAGAGATGGACGGACGCGCCGGGCACGGCGAGCATCGACCCGAGGCCGGGGGCCGAGCCGACGAGGTTCACCATCGCCACCGGGCCGCGGGCGCTCGGGTCGCCGAGCGGAAGGCCGAGCACGGCCCGAAGGTGGTTCTCGAACTGGCTGGTGACCGCCCCTTCGATCGTCCAGTGTCCGCTGTTGTGCACGCGCGGCGCCATCTCGTTCGCCAGCAGCTCGCCGTCGTGCACGAAGAACTCGATGCACAGCACCCCCACGTGATCGAGCGCCTCGAGCACGCGTCGGACATGATCGATCGCGACGGCGCCGATCCCGGCCACGGTCGTCCGTGGCGCGCCGGTCCGGCGCGCGTCGTCGGCATGCGTCAGGGGCCGCGACGTGTGCAGGATCCCGTCGACATGCACGTTCTCGACCAACGGATAGACGACCATCGATCCATCGCGGCCGCGACAGGCGAGGACCGAGACTTCCCGCTCGAACGGAACGAACGCCTCGAGCGAGCATGGCACGCGGCCCAGCCGCTCCCATGCGGCGCGCACCTCGCCCCCGGCGCGCACGACGACCTGGCCCTTGCCGTCGTAGCCGAGCCGGCGCGTCTTGAGCACCGCCGGAAGGCCGACGATCTCGAGCGCCGCGCCGATGTCGCCCTCCGCGGAGACGTCGGCGAATGGCGCGACGGCGAGCCCGCAGGCGCGGAGGAAGTTCTTCTCGGCGATGCGATCCTGGGCGATCTCGAGCGAACGGCTCGCCGGGAAGACGCCCTCGAAGCCGCCGTCGTGCGTCCGCGCCCGCGCCTCGAGCCAGCGGGTCGCGCCGACCGGAACGTTCTCGAACTCGTAGGTCGCGACGCTCGCGCCCTCGACGAGCCGCGCCAGCGCGACCGGATCGTCATACGCGCCGACCACCGATTCTGCGACCTGCCCGGCGGGCGACCCGCGATCGGGATCGAGGACGCGGAACCGAAGTCCAAGCGGATGGCCGGCAAGGCGAGCATCCGGCCAAGCTGCCCGCCACCGACCACCGCCACCAGCGTCATGCGAGGCCTGCGCGGCGCGCGCCGCCTGGCACGCCCCGCGGCGGCGACTCGCGTGGTCGACTCAGCGCGCGGCAGCCGACTCGCTCCGAGCGGTCCCGCCCGCGGCCTCCCGCAAGGGAAGATGCCCGGCCGCGGCCCGCTGTGCGCCGGACGAGGCGCGCCGGGGCTGCTGCGCCGGCGTCGATGCGCGCCGGGCCGCGAGGATCCGAGCCTTCGACACGGCGTCGGCCTGCGCGCGGCGATGAGCTCCGAGCTGCGCGCAGCTTCGGATCGTCTCCCGCGCGAGCATCGCCGCGGCGAAGAGCGCCGCGTTCACGGCCCTGGCCGCGGCCGATGGCGAGCGTCCCGACGGGAACTCCCGCGGTATCCGCACGATCGAGGACAGTCGACGCCGCGCAGCGCCTTGGACTCGATGGGAACGCCGAGCACCGGCAGCAGCGTCTTGCTCGCGGTCATCCCCGGAAGGTGCGCGGCGCCGCCGGCTCCGGCGATGATCGCCTGGAGCCCGCGCGACTCGGCCGACGCCGCGTACTCGAAGAGCAGGTCTGGAGTCCGGTGCGCCGAGACGACACGCACCTCGTGGGCGACGCCCAGCCGCTCGAGGGTCTCGGCGGCGTGCTGCATCGTCTCCCAGTCCGAGACGGATCCCATGATGATGCCGACGAGCGGTGCCATTGGCCGACGAGGATACGCGGTGAATGGAGGGCCGCGGCGCGGTCCATCGACGAGGCTCCGGGCGACGCAGCACCTCGTACGTCAACTTGGTCGATTCCGCGGGTGCGTCGCGAGGGAATCAGGAAGCCGCCGTTCGGCAGGCTCACGGCGGGGAGTCGGGGACCGCGTTGCACGACGTTCGCTGTCGCTGCCGCCGGCGTCTTGATCAGTGCGGCAGCGGAGATGTGTGCGTCGAGCGGGGTCCCCGACTCCGAATTCCGCCGCGCAGCGGCTTCCCTCGCGACGCACCCGCGGATTCATCCCCGGTTGACGCACTAGTCTCATCACATGGCCACCGCCCCTCGCCCCGCGGCGCACACGATCGCGCTCGCCGCGATGCTCGCGCTTGTTCCGTTCGCCCCGCGTGCCGCCGCCGCGCCGCCTGCCGCGCCGCAGCCGGCGCCGAGCCTGCGCGGCGCGCCGGCCGGCATCGTTCACCCGGCTGCGCCCGCGGAGATCGAGTTCTCGCCGCTGGCGGTCGTCGACCGTGGCACGCGGTTCGTGATCGGATCGCGCCATGGGGGCGATCGCGCCCATGCGTACGACCGCGCCCGCGTCACGGCGGTGCGCGGCGCGGCGCCTGGGGTTCCCGGCTCGCACGCCTTTCTCGTGCGCTCCCCCTCCGGCACCCGCGGATATGTCGAGATCGATGGCGCCCGGCGCTGGATCGGCGCCGAGACCGATGCCGGTGCGCGCGGTGCATCGCCCGACGTCCTCGAACCGTCGGGCGTCGCCGGTCGCACCGAAGCGAGTTTCGGTCCGATCGTCGCGCCGACCATCGGCCCGGAACGGACGCCCGATTCCCGCGAACGGCAGGCGTTCACGCGTCCCGCGGTCGCCGCCGCATGCGGCATGCGGACGCTCGGCCAGGATGCCGACGAGGACATGCTCATGGCCGATGGCGAAGCGGTCGCGACGCGGTCCGAACTCGGCGCTCCGACGCTTCCGCCGAACACGACGCGCGTGGTCGAGGTCGCCGTGGACACCGACTACGAGCTCTTCTCCCTCATCGGCGACGTGGACGCGACGATCGACTACCTCGTCGAGCTCTACTCGGCGATCAGCGACATCTACCTGCGCGAGACGAACACGCGCATCGTGCTCACGTATGTCCGGGTCTGGGACACGCCGGACGACCTCTTCAACGAGCCCGACCCGCTGACGCCGTTCGTGAACTGGTGGAACGCGAACATGCAGGCCGTGCCGCGCGACGTCGCCCAGCTCGTCTCGGGCCGGCGCAACCTTCCCTGGGGCGGCGTCGCCTACCTCAGCGCCGCGTGCGGGAACTTCGGCTACTCGGTCGTGGGCTACGCGCTCGGCTTCATCCCCGACCTCTCCGTGCCGAACATCTACGACTTCGACGTCCCGGTCTGCGCCCACGAGCTCGGCCACAATCTCGGCGCGCTGCACACGCACTCCTACGGCCTGGACAACTGCGACCAGCTCGCCAACACGCCGCAGCGCGGCACGATCATGAGCTACTGCTCGCAGACGGTCAGCGGAGGCAACACGGTGACCGACCTGCGCTTCGGCACGTTCGTCGCGGGCAAGATCATCGAGTTCCTCGAGACCGCGCCGTGCCTGCACGCCGACTGCGACGGCGACGGCGTCGCCGACTACTCGCAGATCCAGGCGAACCTCTCGCTCGACATCAACCGCAACATCCGGCTGGACGGCTGCGAGGACTGCAACGGCGACGGCGTGCCTGACGCGGTCGAGCTCGACGGCGCGTGGGACTGCTGGGTCGCCAACCAGTTCGAGGATGGCGCGGTGCGACGCATGCACGCGCAGACCGGCGTCCTCGCGGGCGTCTCCGAGAAGGGCGTCGTGAGCATGGCCAACGACCTCGTGATCACGCCCGATCGGCGCGTGCTGGTGAGCAGCGGCGCCGACGACCGCGTCGCCGAGCTCGCACCCGACGGCTCGTTCGTCGGCGACCTCGTCGGCCCGGGCGTCGGTGGACTCGACGAGCCCGCGGGGCTCCTGCTCAAGCCGGACGGAACGCTCCTCGTCGCGAGTCGCAAGACCCACTCGGTCCTTCGCTACAGCCTCGCGACGGGCGCGTTCCTCGGCGCCTTCGTGCCCGCGCACTCGGGCGGGCTCGTCTCGCCATTCGGCCTCGCGTTCGGGCCGGACGGCCATCTGTACGTGAACGGCGCCGACAACCGCGTGCGGCGCTACGACGGGGCGACCGGGACGTTTCTCGGAATCCTCGTCGGTTCGGCCGCGAACGGCGGCCTCGGCGATCCGCGCGGCATGGTCTTCCTTCCCGACGGCCGCCTCGTCGTCGCCAGCCGCGCCACCAACGCGCTGCTCAGCTACGACGGCGCCACCGGCGCATTCCTGGGCAAGTTCAACAAGGGTGGCACCACCACGGCGCTGACCTTCGACGAACCATGGGGCGTTCGCATCGGCCCCAACGGCAACCTCTTCGCGGTGCGCCACGATCCCGGCGATCCGGTCGGCGCCGGCGGCGGCCTGCTGCACGACGACCTGCTCGAGGTCCAGGAGCTGCACGTGAACTCGTCGCGCATCTACGAGTTCGACATCCAGAGCGGCATCTTCCTTCGCTCGTACGTGACGGGACACGACACGCAGCTCTGGGCGCCGACTGGGCTGGACTTCATGCCCGGCTCGGCGACCGACTGCAACCGCAACGGCGTGCCCGACGGCTGCGACATCGCCGAGGGCGTGCTTGCCGACGTCGACCACGACGGCATCGCCGACGCGTGCGACGACGCGATTGCGCTGCTCGGCGATCTCGACGGCGATGGCGACGTCGACGGCGGCGATCTCGGCCTGCTGCTTGGCGGCTGGGGAACGTGCGCGCCGTCGGCACGCTTGGGCGGCCCGTGCGTCGGCGATCTCGACGGCAACGGCTCGGTCGACGGCGCCGACCTCGGGGCCCTGCTCGGGGCGTGGAGCTGATCCCCAGCGGCGTCTGACGGCGGAGTTGGCTTGAATGAGGCGCGAGCATCAACCTGGGCACGCATCACCGCGCCAGCGCGGAGATCAACTGCCCGACGAAGAGCGCGGTTCCGATCGCGCCGAGCACGATGCCGACGAGCGCCGTGCCGCCACCCGCCGGATCGCACCGCCCCTCGCGGATCGCCCGCCTCGCAGCAACCCCGAGGATGACCGCTGCGATTCCGACCGGCGAGCAGCAGAGCGAGAGCAGGCCAAGCCCCAGCGACCAGCCGGGCAGCGAAGACGATGGCAGCCCCGATGCGGTCGCGCGCGTCAGCCCCGGCAACGGCGGCCTCGGGATCGAATCCATGACCGGCGTGCCGCACTCGGGACAGACGGCGCCGAGCGCCGTTCCGCTGACGTCGTAGCCGCACTGGATGCAGGCGATGCCGGTGGCCGAGATGTCCGGCGCCGGGCTGGTCGAGTGGCGCGCCTCGCGTGCCCCGACTGCACCGCCCGGCTGGTCGCGATCGTCCGGCGCGGCGGGCGAGTTCTCCTCCGGGCCGGCGCGCTCGGGCCAGCCCGCCCATGGGGCGCTCGATGCATCGCCAGATCCTGCGACTGCCGGATCGTCGTGGCTCGCGGGAAGCGCGACGCCGCAGTGCGCGCACCATGCGTCGTGCGCGCCAGCGATGGGTGCCCCGCAGTTCGGACAGCTCGCCATCGCAGGCTCCTCCCCAAGAGGGCGAAACGAGAGGTCGAAACGAGAGGTCGAGACAAAAGGGCGAGACAAGAGGGCGAAAGACGCGGACCGTTCGTCGCGACGTTCTTTGGAACCGGACGGAGGCGGTTGCACGAAGCGGCCGATGCGAGGTCCGGAGCGCGACGGGGCGCTACGAACCGCGCGTGGTCACATCGCCGCTCCCGCCAGCGCGACCGGGCAACCAGAGCTCCGCGAGCACGAGGAGCAGTCCGATCGCCAGGGCGAGATTGAAGGCGGCTCCGCCGATGGCGATCGCGTACACGGCCGACTCGAACGACCGCGCCGCCCACCAGCCACCGATGTCGAACAGCAGCCCGACGCCCATCGCGAAGACGAGCACGCTCGCCACGCCGCGCGGCCAGCGAGTGAACCAGAGAAGCATGGCGACGACGACGCCGAGGGTCGCGAGCGTGAGCGCATGCGCGTGCGTGGACGCCACCAGGATCGGAATCGGCGCCGGCGAGATGTCCTTCGAGATCGCGACCCGCTTGACCGACTCCCACGAGTCGAGCGCCAGGCCGCCACCCTTCCCGACCGCGTTGGCGCGGTCGTGGCACGTCAGGCAGTTGGCGGCGATCAGCTCGGATGGCGCCAGGTCGCCGAGATCGAGGTTGTCGTACTCGCGGCTGATCGCATCGGCGTCCTTCGCGAGCCACTTGGCGAGCGCATCCCGCGCCGCGGCCGGAAGTCCCTGCGGATGACCCTCGGCCAGCGCCACGCGGAGCCGCGACGGAACCTGGACGCCGTGATACGCGCCCTTGAGATCGATCATCGAGAGCCCCGGCTCCTCGTCCCGGTTCTGGTGATGCAGGTAGAGGTGAGCGCCGGACGCGACGAGGCCGATGAAGAGCACGGCGATCAGGGCGGTCAGGCCGAGGCGGGCGCCGGCGCCCATGGAGCGCAGGCGAGGACGGATCGTCGGGTCGACGGGCATGGGGGCATCATCGCGCGAGTCGGCGCGATCCGCCAGCGCCCGCGTGCGCCGTGCCGGGACGGTCGGTCGCCGTCAGCCGACGCTGAGCGCGCCCGCGTCGACCTTGACCTCGCCGTTGGCGACCACCGCCTGATTGGCGAGGATTCCGACGACCGTCGACCGGAATCCCTCGACCGCGTCGCAGCCGACGGGCTTCTTCTCCAGGCACGCGCGCACGAAGTCGTCCATCGCGTAGTAGAGCGAGGGATTCGGAAGCCCCACGCCTTCCTTCAGCTTGCCCTGCGAGGCGAGCTTGGTCGCGTCGGCGATGAGCGTGATGCCCTCGTCGTTGTGGAACTGCTGCTTGTTGGCGTAGACCTCCCAGCCCTGCGTCGGCGCGTCGGCCTCCTTGAACATCCAGCCGTGCGTCCACGCGAGCTTGATCGTCGCGTTCTCGCCGTAGAAGACCTCGTGCCGGCCCTCGTAGCTGCTCGCCAGCGTGCCGAGCCACGTCGCGCGGGCGCCGTTGGCGAGCCGCAGCGCGACGTCCACGGTGTCGGGGATCTTGCGTCCGTCGTCCCACAGCCGGATCGAGCCAGCGCCTTCGATCGCCGTCGGCTCGAGCCCCGTGTACCAGCGCACGACGTCGAACTGCTGCACGCCGAGCTCGCCGGCGAGGCCGATGGAGATCGCCGGATCGAGCCGCCAGTTGACGGCCTTCTCGCGCGCCGGATCGCTGGTCGGGAAGCGCCACGAGGTCTTCTGCATGTTCTGGGTGCGCACCGCGACCAGCGTCTTCACCGACTCGGACCGATAGAAGGTGCGGGCGAGCTTGTACACCGGGTTCGATCGACCCTCGAAGCCGGCGGCGAAGACGCCGGTCGCCTTCGCGGCGGCCGCGGCGATCGCCCGAGCGTCGTCGACGGTGTTGGCCAGGGGCGCCTCGCAGTAGACGTGCTTGCCCGCAGCCATCGCGTCGACGGCGATCCGCCGGTGCTCCTGCGTCGGCGTGGCGACGACGACCGCCTGCACATCCTTGCGATCGAGCGCCTTGCGGTAGTCGTCGAGTCCTTCGGCGCCAGCGGCGCGCCCCAGTCCCGACCGGAGCCGACCCGCGTCGTTGTCGACCAGCGCGACGATCCTGGCGGCGGCGATCTTCTGGAGCTCGCCCATGATCGCGCGACCCTGGCGACCCGCGCCGATCACCGCGATGCCGAGCGCCCCGTCCGCCGCGGCGATCGGCGATGCGAGCGAGAGATCGGGCATGAAGGCGACGGCGGCGAGACCTGCCGAGGAAGCGATGAACGCGCGTCGATCGAGTGGTTGCATGGGATGCGTCCGGGGAGTCGTAGGGTGGGGAGACGTGGGCGGGGAGTCGGGAGTCACGAGTCTTGAGATGGGAGTCCGTGGCGAGGTTGGAGGCCTGCGCTCGCGGGGCGTGATCGTGGCGGCCACGGGCGGTTCATGGTCGAAGCCGGCAGCAGGCGTCTCGGGCCGGCCCTTGGATGTCGACGCGGCCGGCCTCGATGACGATGCTCGTCAGGTCGTGTGGCAGGCCCGACGGACGGGTGCGCCGCAAGAGCGCCGGCTTCGTCCACGCGTCGCAGCCGCGGGCGCGCGGGCCGACGATCGCGGCCAGTTCGGCGATCTCGCCAAGGGCCGCGGGGGCGCCGGTCCGCGGATCGAGGATGTGGTGCGCTCCATCCGCCACGCGTCCGTGCGGCGCCGAGACGCACATCGCCGCGTCGCGGAGGCGCACGTGCAGGCGGGGGCGATCGGCGTCGCCGTTGGATCCGGCGGCGATCGCGATGGTCCAGCCGTCGTCGCAGGCGTCATCGTGATCATGATCGTGATCGTGACCGTGATCGTCATCGCCGGCGCGCGCATCGATCCCGGCGTGGGCGTGCATCGCCGCGCCAACATGGGCGCCGCGGCGAGCAGCGTCGGTCGTAAGGCGATCGACCTCCGGCGGAGCGCCGATCGCCACGATGGCGCTCGTTCCACCGTGGAGCAGCGCCGCGCGCACGCCGGCCTCGCGCAGCACGTCCGCGGCCAGATCGAGGGCATGTCCCTTGGCGATGCCGCCGAGGTCGAGGTGTACATCGGGGCGCAGCAGCCGGATCGTCCGCCTCGCGGCATCGAGCGCGAATGGCGGCATGGTGGTGCGCACCTCGTCGTCGAGCGCACTCCGCGGTTCGTCTCCCGCGGGCGCCGACTCCTCGGCCCCCGCAGCGCGGTCCGGCCCCCGCGCAGCGCGGTCCGACCCCCGCGCATCGCGGTCCGACTCCCGCGCAGCGCGGTCCGACTGGGGATGCAATCCCCACCGTTCCATCGCGCCGCCGACGGCGAGATCGAAGAGGCCGCCGGAACGCTCCCAGACGTCGAGGGCCTCGGCGAAGAGCGCGAAGGTCGGCTCGTCGAGCGGCACGGCGCGATCCACGGCCTCGCGCTCGATGAACGCGATCGCGGAATCGCGCCGGAATCGGCTCAGCCGCGCGTCGCATTCGGCGATCTCGGCCAAGGCCGACTCGCCGGCGGCGCGAAGCCGGGCGTCGCCTCGCCCGTCGTCGACGAGCACGAGCTCGAAGCGCGTGCCCATGGCCGACGAGGCGAGGCGCAGACACGACCACGTCGCCGCGCCGCCGCCCGGGGCGTCGCCGTCCTCGCGTCCCCGCCGCGCCTTCGCACCGGCGCGCGTGCACGCCTCGGACCGTCTCACACCTTCCACGCCGTCATCGTCTTCGGGTCGAATCGGTACGCGCCGCCGTCCCACAGCGAACGGGTGGCGAGGTCCACGATCACCATCACCTTGGCGCCCTGCTCGATGTCGCTGTCGGGCTTCTGCCGCGTGCGCACGCACTTGAAGAAGTTGAGCCGGTGGACGTCCTGGTCGTTGCCGATGTCCTCGCACTCGATCTTCTTCTCCTCGAGTCCCTCGTCCACGAAGATGCGCTCCGGACGGAACTGCACGTGGCGCCCGCCGAGCTCGAGCGACCCCTTGTGGCCGCGGATCAGGATCGGAAGGCCGTTCTCGTTGCACGTGCTGCCGGCGACGATCATCGTGTGATCGCCCTCGAACTCGACGTTGATGTTGACCTGGTCGTGGTTCTCCATCTTCTTGTCGACGTAGTGGCCGCCCGAGGCGACGACGCGCGTCGGCCAACCCATGTCGAGGGCGAGCGTCAGCGGCGTCATGACGTGCACGAGCAGGTCGCCGATGATTCCCGTGGAGAACTTCCGGTAGCGACGCCACCGGGCGTACACCTCGGGATCCCACGCCTGCTTGCCCATTGGCCCGCACCACGCCTCCCAGTCCAGGTTCTCGCCGGGCTTCCACGCCGGATCGATCGAGTAGTAGAGCCACTCGCCTTCCTTGTTGTTGCGGCAGTAGCTCGTCTGGCTCCAGACCGGCTTGCCGATGAGGCCGTCCTTGATCGCCTGGCGCGCCGCCGGGTACTTCGGAAGGCGGGTCATCTGCGTGCCGACCTGCACGATCGTGTCGGGGTTCGCCATCGCGACGCTGCGCAGGAAGAGCGCGTCGGGAAGGTTCAACGTCATCGGCTTCTCGAGGTAGACGTCCTTGCCGGCGAGGATCGCGTCGGCCGCGATCCGGGCGTGCCAGTGCTCCGGCGCCGCGATGAGCACGGCGTTGATGTCGTCGCGCTCGAGGAGCTTCTTGTAGTCGCGGTACGTCTCGACCGTGCGCCCGCCCTGCTCCTTCTCGCAGATCGCCTTGGCGGCCATGACGCGCGGGTCGCAGACGTCGGCGAGCGCCAGGATCTCGACGTTCTCCTTGCCTTGCTGCACCAGTCCGAGGATCGACTGGCAGTGGCCGGTGCCCATGCCGCCCGTTCCGATCACGCCGAGCTTGATCGGCTGGCCTTCGGCGACGCGCCTCGCCGCCTTGCCCTTCGGCGCCGGCGTCTTGGGCGGCGCGCGACCGGTTGATCAGCGGCGTTCGCGGCGAGCATCGCGACGCCCGCGGCCGCGACGCCCGGCGGCGAACGAGCGGCGCGAGACGTTGAGGTCGATGTCGGCGGGTGTGTTCGGGCCGGTCGAAGCGGACAGGTCGGTCATGACGGGAACCCTTCGGTGTCGGGACGGGAGCGCCCGGCGAGTTCCGGCGCGACGAGCATACAGGAGCCGGGAGAAGGGTGAAGCCGAAAAGATGGCCGTGGGACCAAGGCAATGGCGCGTGCGCGACAGTTCTCGCCCCTTGGCATGCGCCCGACTACGCGGATATCGAGTCGAGGAGCGCTGACGCTCCGGCCACCTGCGCGGCAGCCGCCGGGCCAATGGGGCGCATCGCCGTCGAAGACCTCGCTGACCGACCCGAGGCCGGCGTCCTGAAGGTGCAGCGGCGACGCCCTCGGGCGTCGCGCCGGCGCGCGTCGCGCGTGGCGGCGCGCGCGCGACGTACGGTCAATCAGCCACGCCCAGACGGTGCCTGGTGGTACGCGGCGTCGCGGGTCGGCCTGGTCGCCTTCGTAGCGAGGGCGATAGAGCGGGTCGCGCCGACTCAGGGTCCGGAGCCCGTGCGACGTGAGAAGGTCGCGCGTGCAGACCTCGACGATCGCCTTCGCCGTCTCGTCGTCGACGGGCGACTCCGCGAGACCCGCGGCGACAAGCTGGTTGGGCCGGATCGAGCCGTCGTCGGCCAGTCGCTCGCCCCCGGCACCGCGGCCGGGCGCGTCGATCACGTCGAAGAGACATCCGGTCGCGGTGTTCCGGAACGCCGCGGCGCCGCGCCGCGCCGTTCGGCCATGTCGCGCAGTTGCGCTGGCGCGAACGAGCCCAGAGGCATGCCCAGGCGATCGGCGAACGTCGCGAGCCGCCGCAGCGCCGAGTACCAGAGCGCCGCGATCTCGACCGGCTTGCCGATCCGTGGGGTGACGACGCGGTCGCCGATCTTCGCGTCCATCCAGGTGAGCTGCACCCCCGGCTCCCCGGCGCGAAGCAGGCCGTCGACCGGATCGACCTTGATGCCATGTCGCGTGCCCTCGACGTGGCGGCACGATCTCCTCGAGCTTGGGCCAGAGCTCCCGAAGCAGCGCGTCGTCCTGCGTGCGGGCGTGCATGCGGGCGATCGCCTCGACGAACCAGAGCGTCGCGTCCACGGTGTGGTACTCCGGCGCGCCGCCCTCATCGGGGAAGCGGTTGGGGATCATGCCCCGATCGACGCTCGCCGCGAAGGTCCGCAGGATCTGTCGGGCCTCGTCGAGCCGACCGGTCGCCAGGCAGAGCCCGGGAAGGGCGATCATCGTGTCGCGTCCCCAGTCCTCGAACCGGGGGTAGCCGCCATCACCGACGCGCCGCTGGCCGAGGACTCGCCGCGCGAACGGCGCATCCGCCGCGCCCGCCCGCGGACGGAAGACGTCGTCGCACGATGAACTGGTCGGCCGCGAGCACGAGGCGCGGCCGCGGCGCATCGACGGCCGTGCGGCGGCGCGTGTCGATCCGGTCATCGTCGAGGCCCGCCGCCGAGCCGCCGCTCGCGGCGCCCGCCGCCCCGAATGCCAGCCTGCGCGAGGAGCGGCCTCGCGCTCGTCCGTTGCTCGTGTCGCCGGGGCCGCCACATCGAGCGGACGCGTCGCCGCCGCGTCCTTCGACGCGTCGCCAGCGGCGCTGTTCCGACCACGGCGGCACGGCCACGACCGTCACCGACTCGCCCGTTCGCAACGTCGCTTCGGCGTCGCGCCGTGATCATGCGCGTCGACGGCGTCGTACCCGCGGCTCGCTCCATGGCGAGCAGGTAGTTCCTCCATCGTTCGCCCCGCGCTTCCGCGGCCGGGCTTGCCGCGGTCGGCGCGCACGAGGGCGTGGCGGGCGCCCGCCGACCACGACGCCGTCGGCGATGGCGACGTCGTCGGCAGCGGTTCGTTTCCGGTCGCCACGGCGTGGTGCGAGCAGCGCGACGCCAGCGCGAGGCGCGGCAGGGCGGTCCACCTCGCCGGAGCGTCCAGCGCTTGCGCACGTGGTGGGCTCGCCGTGGCGCATCAGATCTCGCGATCGAGGGCGACGCCGCCGATGGCGTAGCGCTGGTCGGCGTCTGTCCAGCAGGTGGACGACTCGATGTGAACGTCTCCCCGCGGCGAGACCGAGCCGTCCGCCCAGCGATTGCACGCCAGCGGAACGATGGCGCGCCGATGTTGACCTCCGCGTCGAGCGCGCGAGCAGGAGCACCCGGCTCCCCGGCGGCGCGGTCGCCGCCACGAGCAGGCCGTGATGCGCGCCGAAACCGCCCCACGGTGCCGCATGCGTAGCCGCCGAGTCCGTCGGTCGTCAGCCATTCGCGGCGCGTCGCCGAGGGAAGGTCGTTGCAGATGGCGCGAGGGAGGATGATCATGGATGGATCTGGCCGGTGGACGAGGTTTCAGGCGTGCATGATCGCCCGCCCGTCGTCGGCGAGAGGTGGAACGTCGATGCGACCGCGCGGATGCGGTCGCCGGGACTGGGTGCTTCGCCGAGGGCATCTGGAGCGCCGACTCGGCACGGACGGTGGACGATCGCCCGCCTCGCGCGCTCGCGGCGCGATCGAGGGTGATCGCGATGTCGACACGATCGCCGGCGCGGCTCGACGTGCGTCCACGACGCCGTCGACGGCGGGGCGCTGATGCACGCCTCGCCGGGGCCACTTCGACGCGAACGCCTCGGGGCGGACGCCGAGCACGCACGCGAGGGCAGAGCGCATCTCGGCGAGGCCGTCGGACGAGTCGCTCGCCCCGAACGCCTCCATCGCGCGCCCCGGCGGCCGCCCGCGGCAGGCCGACGATGGCGCCGCCCGCAATGACGAAGGCGGCGTCGTCCGCGGACGCGGCTCGGCGCGGCGGACGCAGGCCCTCGGCGCCCGGCCCGCGGCGACGGGCGGAGCGAGGACGCCGGCACCGAGCGCTGCGCTGGTATGTTTATCCCGCGCGGGCCGATGAACTCGCCGAGCAGAGGAAACGCGTCCGCGGCCGCTCGTAGACGTCTGCCCGGCGACCCGCACTGCTCGAGGCGCTGATCGCAGCACCGCGACACGATCGCCCACGGCGAGCGCTCCTCCTGGTCGTGCGTGACGTGGAGCGTCGAGGCGCCGAGGGCGTCCGCGCCGATGCGCTGCCTGGCTCCGCGCGGAGCGGCGGCGCAGCGGCGCGTCGAGGGCGGCGAACGGCTCGTCCAGCAGGAGACATCCCGGCTCACGGCGAGCGCGCGACCGAGCAGCACGCGGCGGCGCTCGCCGCCGGAAAGCTCCCACGCGCGCGACGCTGGAGGAGATCGGCGATCCGAGCAGCCGGGTCACTTCGCGCACCCGCCGATGGCGCTCGCCGGCGTCGACGCCGCGCCATCGCAGCGGGGCGTCGAGGTTTCCCTCGGCCGTGAGGTGCGGATAGAGCGCGCCGGACTGGAAGACCATCGCCACGTCGCGGCGCTCGGCGGGAACGGCCGCGACGTCGCGGTCGCCGATGCGGACCACGCCGCCATCGGGGGATTCGAGCCCGGCGACGATCCGCAGCGCCGTCGTCTTCCCGCAGCCGGAAGGTCCGACGATCGCGACGATCTCTCCCTCGCCGACCTCGAGCGACAAGCCGTCGAGCGCGACCACCGGCGCGTCGCGCCATCCGCGACGGAAGCGCTTGCGAAGCTCGACGAGCGAGAGCGTGGCCACGGGACCAGCGTAACACGTCGCACGCGCGGACCTCGGGGCCACCCGGCTCCATGGCGCCCGGCGCCTTCGCCGGGTCATGGCGTCGGCTGCTTGGCCGGCGCTCCCTCGCCCAGGTGATCGACGAGGAAGTCCTCGTACTTGCGGAATCGATTGACCGGCTTCACGTCGCCGCCGAGTCCATGGCTTCCCGTCGGGTCGACGAAGAGGTCGACCAGCGCCTCCTTGCCCGCCTTGAGCAGCTCGCGATAGACGCGCACGGTGTCCTGGTAGAGCACGTTGTTGTCCTCCATGCCGTGCACGAGCAGCAGGCGGCCCTTCAGGTTCTTCGCGAGCGGCAGCAGCGAGAACTTCGCGAGGTCGGTCTGGCCGGTGCGGCTCGGACCGACGGTGCCCGTGGAGTACCACGAGTTGTAGTTCTCCCATTCGGTCGGCCCCGCGCCGGCGATGCCCACGGCGAAGACGTCCGGCTCCGTGTACATGCACATCTGCGTCTGGAAGCCACCGAAGCTCCAGCCGTGGATTCCGACGCGCTTCGGATCGACGCCCTGGTTCGCGATGAACCACTTCGCGCCGTCGACGAGATCCTCGACCTGCGGCCGGCCGACCTGCTCGAAGTTGCTCTTCTCGAAGAGGCCTCCGTAGCCCGAGGCGCCGCGAGGGTCGATCGTGCACGTCACGTAGCCGTGCACCTGGCTCATGTACCAGGCGAAGAAGTAGCTCGGCGCCGCGAACGAGCCGCGCACGGCCATCTTGTTCTGGCCGAGCGGACCGCCGTAGACCCAGATGAGCAGCGGTCGCCTGTCCTGCGCCGTCCAGCCCGGCGGCTTGAACATGTGGCCGTGGATCTCCTGGCCGTGACGGTTGGGATAGACGAAGTACTCGGGCTTGGCCGTCGTGAGCCTGCGCGCCTCGTCCGGATGCGAGTCGGTGATGGGTCGCGAGGTGCCCGCCTCCACCGGCGCCGCGGCGCCACTCGCCGGCGAACCCGCCGGCGGGGCGACCTGGATCGCCTGCATCTCCTTGAGCGAGCCGAAGTCGACGTGGTTCGCCAGCGCGTGGCGGCCGTCGTCGCTCACCGCCGCGGTGTCGTGGAATCCCTCCCGCGGAGAGAGGCGCGCAATCGCGCCCGTCTCGAGGTCGATCGCCTCGACGCGCTGCTGGGTCGGATCGTCGCGCGTGGTGAGCGCGAAGAGCCGCTTGTGGTCCTTGGCGACCCTCAGCGGATAGATCTCGAAGCGTCCGCGGGTGAGCTGCTCGAGCTGCTCGTAGGTCGGATCGAGGACGTGGAGCTGGCGGAATCCGCTCAATTCCGTGATGAAGACCGTGCGCCGGCTGTCCGCGAGGTAGATCGGATCGATGAGACTCGGCGTGGTCGGCCCGCCGTTGTGGAGGAACCGGTAGACGACGCGGGCATCGCGGATCTCGAACGCGGGCTCGGGATCGGGCGGCGGCTCCGCTGGATCGACGGGCTTCTTCGCCTCGGCGCCGTGCTGATCGCCGCCCTTGCGCTCACCCTCCTTCCGTTCGCTCCCCTTCCGATCGCCCTCCGTTCCCTCGCTCCCCCGCTGGCCGGCGTCCTTCCGATCGCCCTCCTTCTGGTCGCCGCCCTTCTGGTCGCCGCCCTTCTGGTCGACGGCCTTCTGGTCGACGCCCTTCTGGTCGCCGCCCTTCTGGTGGACGGCCTTCTGGTCGCTCCCCTTCGCATCGCCCTTCGCCACGAACTCCGCCTCGCGGATCTCGACCCGCCCCGTCGACTGCTCGAAGACGGCGAAGGCGACGCGCGACGAATCGGGCGACCACTCGGGCACGCGCAGCACGTCGCGCGGTCCGGTGCGCTTGCGGCTGAAGACCTTCCTGAGCTGGGCCCGTTCCTCGAAGAGGCCGTCGAGATCGCAGAGGTAGACCATCTCCTCGACCTCGCCGACCGGATCGTCGGAGACCTGCCGCGGCACCTTGCTGACCTCGGCGAAGCGGTCGCGGTAGTTGACGATGTTCACCTCGCGCCCGCGCGGCGCGTCGCCCTTGGTCGCGGTGAAGACGATGCGCCGGCCGTCGGGGCTCACCTCGTAGCCGGTCATGCGCTCGCCGCCGGAGAGGGGCGGGTTGATCTGCTCGATGAGGTCGCTGCCGAATCGCACGCGGAAGAGGTCGCGGCGCGGCGGATCGCCGCCGCGCATGAGCATGTACGTGTAGCCCGCGCCGTCGGGCAGCCACTGGATGTCGAGCTCGTCGTCGCGGCTGCGGGTGAGCCGCGTGATCGAGCCGTCGGCGACGACCCATCGGTAGGCGTCCCCGGCCGCGGTGAAGATGAGCTCGTCCTTCGTCGGCGACCACGTGAACGACTGCACGCCGCCGTAGCGCGGCGCCTTCTCGTCGTCGGCATCCTTCTCGTCGACCTCGTCCGCCCACGAGCGCACCGCCCCGCCCTTTGGTGGCGGCGCCGCGCCGGACGCCGCCGCGCCGCCGGCGCCGACCGACGCATCGCCGTTCGCGCCGGACGCGACCGCCGGCGCGGCGGTGCGCGCGGCCTTGAGGACGAACTTCCGACCGTCGCCGAGCACCAGCGTTCCGGCGAGCGCGCCGTCCACGAGCTTGGTCTCGCACGACGCGGGTTCGCCGCCCTCGTCGCGCCGCAGGCGGAACGCGAGCACCCTCGACTCCTCGTCGAGGGCGCACCTCGGCGAGCCGCGGCCGAGATGAGCGACGACTTGAAGATGCCCGAGATCGCGCCCCCCTCGGCCCGCTGCAACGCGAGGGTGAACGCGATCCCCTCCGGCGCCGTCGAGCCATCCTCCGCGGCGAGCGAGCCCTCCCACGTGCCGGCGAGGGCGTCGGCGGCCGCGGAGACGCCCTTCGCGGCGTCGGACTTGCCAGCATCGGACTTGCCCGCGTCGGACTTGCCTGTCTCGGTCCTGCCCGCGTCCGACTTCGTTGCGCCATCGCGCCGGGCCGCGTCGTCGGCCTTCGCTGCGCTTCCCGGCGGGGTCGCGTCGGCCGGCTTCGCGGCGGCCGCCTCCTTCCGCTTGCGCTCCCGCTCCTTCGCCTTCTTCACGCGATCGTCGCGCACCTTGCGCGCGTCGTCGGAGAACCGCGACATCACCGAGACCTTCGTGACGCGCGTCGTCTCGCCCGTGTCGAAGTCGTGGATGTAGAGGTCGGCGCCGTGGCGGCGCTCGGGATACGGCTTCCACAGGAAGGCGCCGTAGCGCCCGTCGAACGAGAACGCGGGGTTCGATGCGGCCGGGCCGAAGAGCCCCTTCTCGGGAAAGAGCCGCTCGAGCGTCGGCTTCTCGGACTTGGCGGGCGTCTCGTCGACGGGCTTGTCCTCGGGGCCGCTTCGGCGCAGGTCGCCCGCGCTCGTCGTGGCGCCGGCTCGCTGCGCCGCGTCCTTGCGAGCCTCGTCGCGCTGCGCCGCGTGGCGAGGCGCGGCCGCGCCCCACCACGGCGTGCCCGAGGGATCCATCGGCGTTGCGACGACATCGCGCGCCGACGAGGCCAGCGCGGCGAAGAGGGCGAGCAGCGATCCTGCGGCGACGATGGGAAGGCGCGTCATGGATTGATTCTGACGCCGCACGGGCGGCGGAGTTCGGGACGAGACGGGCGACGGAGCGGCCGAGACGATGTCGCTGTGGGCGATCGGGGTCGAACGCATGGAGGTCGACTGGAATCCGTCTCAGATCGACGGCGACTCGCCGCCGCCCCGTCGTTCGGGGCGCACGATCGAGGCGACGACGCCGACCACGAGGATCCCCGCGATGATCGCGAGCGACGCCCACGTCGGGATGTGGAACTTCCCGCTGATGAGCATCTTCACGCCGACGAAGGCAAGCACGAAGACGAGGCTGGGCTTGAGGTAGTGGAACCGGTGCAGGAAGCCCGCCAGCGCGAAGTAGAGCGAGCGCAGGCCGAGGATCGCGAAGACGTTGCTCGTGAAGACGATGAAGGGGTCGGTGGTGATGCCGAAGACCGCCGGGATCGAGTCGACCGCGAAGATCACGTCGCTCGTCTCCACCAGCAGCAGCGCGAGGAACATCGGCGTCATCGCCCGCGTTCCGTCGGCCAGGCGCGTGAAGAAGCGATCGCCGTCGGGGACGCTGCTCACCGGATAGAGCCGGCGCGCGATCCGAAACGCGAGGTTGCGCTCCGGATGAACGTCCTCCTCCTGCGTGATCAGCAGCTTGACCGCGGTCACCAGGAGCAGGGCGCCGAAGACGTAGATCAGCCACGAGAAGCGCACGATCAGCGCCGCGCCGGCCCCGATCATGACGCCTCGCAGGACGAGCGCGCCGACGATGCCCCAGAGGAGGACGCGGTGCTGGTTCGCCATCGGGATCCGGAAGAACCCGAAGATGATGGCGATCACCATCATGTTGTCCACGGAGAGCGACTGCTCGAGCAGGTAGCCGGCGAGGAACTGCCCGGCCGCCTCCGCGCCGCCGACGGCATGCTTCAGCGCCGGGCTCGACGACGCGTCGACCACGCGGTCGTGCCATCCGAACCAGCCGCGCTCGTAGAGGAAGTAGACGAAGACGTTGAAGCCAAGAGCCAGGCCCATCCACCCCAGCGTGCGCAACGCCGCCTCGCGCGCCGAGATGACGTGCGGCCCGCGCGTGAGGACGCCAAGGTCGACGAGAACGAGCAGCAGCACGACGGCGACGAAGCCGGCGTAGACGGCGAGGGTCATGAGCGACGCAGGATAGGAGAAGGCGGCGACGCGCCATGATGCGCGTGCCAGTTGGTCCCCGCGCCCCACCCATGACCCAATTCCGCCGCGAGACGCCGCTGCGGGCAAGGGGTCGAACGCATGGAGGTCGACCGGAATCCATGTGAGCCGGCGGCGAGCGCCACCAGCCCGGCGGATGGGCTACCTTGCTCGCCATGATCCCGCTGATCCTCGCCGCGGCGCCCGCCGGCGCGATCCCGCCGCTGGTCTCCGTCGAATCGGCGCTCGCGCTGCTGACGTTGACGCTGATGGAGATCGTCCTCGGCATCGACAACATCATCTTCATCGCCATCCTCAGCGGGAAGCTGCCGCCGGATCGACGCGCCACGGCGCGACGGCTCGGCCTGCTCGGGGCGATGTTCATGCGCATCGCGCTGCTGCTGGTCGTGGGCTGGATCGCAGCCCTCAAGACGCCGTGGCTGACGTTCTCGCTGCTCGGCCACGCGGTGGAACTGTCGTGGCGCGACGTGATCCTGCTCGTCGGCGGGCTCTTCCTGATCGCCAAGGCGACGCACGAGATCCACGAACGGCTGGAGGGCGAGCCCGCGCACGAGGGCGGACGGGTCGCCGCGACGCTCGGTGGCGTCATCGCCCAGATCATGGTGATGGACATCATCTTCTCGATCGACTCGGTCATCACCGCCGTCGGCATGGCCGAGCACCTCGAGGTCATGATCGCGGCGGTCGTGATCGCGGTGCTCGTCATGATGGTCTTCGCCGGCCGGATCTCCGACTTCGTCGAACGCCACCCGACGATCAAGATGCTGGCCCTCTCGTTCCTGCTGCTCATCGGCGTGATGCTCGTCGTCGAGGCGGTCGACGTGCACGTGAGCAAGGGCTACATCTACTTCGCGATGGCCTTCTCGCTCTTCGTGGAGATGCTCAACCTCCGGCTGAAGAGGAAGTCGAGGCCCATCGAGCTGCGATCGCCGACGATCCCGCGATGACGGGTCCGCGCCGCCCCGATGCGGCGCCTCGGCGTCGCGGGACGGAGCCCCGGTGCGGCGCCGTCGACGCGAGGCTGCGCGTTCGCCGCGAGCCGGCGGCTCTCGCAGCGCCAGCCGTGCGAGCGATCCGTGCGATCCGTACCATCCCGGCATGTTGACCATGCCCGCGCATCGCGCGCTCCGCCGCGCCGTCCTCGTCGTCGCCGTCCTGGCCGTCGCCACCGCCGCGGGAGCGCTCGGCGGCTGCCTCGTCTCGTCGGCGAACAACACCAGCGAGAGCGGCGTGCGCGTCTCGGGCGCGACCTTCGACACGATCCAGGTCGGCCAGACGACCGAGTCGTGGCTCGTGGCGACGCTCGGCGCGCCGACGTCGCGCACGGCGGTCGCGGACCGGCCGGGCGTCGAGATCCTCCGATACGACTACTCGCGGACCGAACGATCGTCCGGCTCGGTCTTCCTCATCTTCGGCGGAACGACGAGCAGGCAGACGACGAGCCGCGCGTTCTTCGAGGTGACCAACGGCGTCGTGACGAAGTACTGGCAGGAGGTGTAGCGGCGCGGTGTGGGCCCTGGGGTTCTGTCTCAGAACCTAAGGGCGCGCCGTCCATCCGTACGGCGTGTACGCCCACTCGAACGTGCCGTCGTCGAAGAGGTCGACGACGCCGTATCCCTCGGGAAACGCGCCATTCGGCCCCTTCCACCACGCGCCGCTGACGGCGCCGTCGCAGATGTAGGTGGCCCCGCGGTACTCGACGCGGTCCACCTGATGGATGTGCCCGCTGAGGCAGAGCTTCACGTTCGCATGCCGGGCGAAGAGCTCCGCGACCGTCGCCGCGTCGCTGTGCATGAGGTCGCCGGGCACGGTGATCGCGAAGTCCTTCGACCTGCGGGCGTCGCTCGCGGCCACCGTGACGGTGAGCAGCGGCACGTGCGAGACGACGACGATCGGTGTCGTCGCGGGTGTCGAGGCGAGCTCCTGCTCGAGCCACGCCCGCTGCGCGGGCTCGAGGTAGGCCGTGTATCCGTCGCGGTCGCCGCGGCCGTGGACGACGTCCGGACGCACGGAGTCGAGCACGATGAACCTCCATCCGGCGCGGTCGAACGCCTGGTGATCGGCCGCAAGCCCGAGCACCTCGCGGGCCCATGCCTTCCCCCATCGCGGCTCGCGGCCGGTGGTGTGGCTCTTGGCGCGGTTCCCGCCCCAGATGTCGTGGTTTCCCAGGCAGTGCGCCACGGGCACCGAGCACTCGCCGCGCAGGACGCTCGCGAAGAGATCCCATTGCGTCTTGACGCGCGCCTCCTCCGCATCGAACGCATCCATCACCATGTCGCCGCCGGTCACGATGAACTGCACCGGATCGGCGAGCGACTGCGCATGCCGGAGCGCGGCGGCCATGCCTTCGGCGGCGGCGCGCTCCGGCTGCACGTGGATGTCGGTGAGGTGGCCCACGCGGAGCGCGCGGCGGCGCGGGCGCGGCGGCGCGGGCGCGGACGGCGGCTCGTCCACGCGACGCGGCTCCGCGGTTGCCGCGGCGCTCGGGACGAACCCCCCAATTCCGGCGACGATCGACGCGCCGGCGGCGATGAACGTCCGGCGATCGACCGACGGCGTGCCCTTCGAAGTCTCCATCGGCGCATTCGTCGGTGTGTGCATCGGACCATTGTCGCCGCCCGCGGCGCCACCCCGCAACCGGCGGCCGCCCGATGCATCGCCGCCGCGATTCCCTATACTCGCCCCATGCTCAACAGCCGCAAACTCCGTGGCCGCGCGGGCGCGCTGGCCGCTCCGACGTTGCTCCTCGCCGCCGTCTTCTCCACGCCCGCCGCGCTTGCCGACGATGTCAAGCCGGCGGCGCCCGCCGCGGCGCGACCGGCCGACCCGCCGAAGGAGAGCGGATGGGGCGAGCGGCTCAAGAAGCTTGACGAGTATTCGAGGAAGCTCAACGAGAGCGGCAAGCCCTTCGACCGCGCCGAGTTCGAGGCGTTCGCGAAGGGACTCCTGGCCGACGTCGACGTCTCGAAGCTCTCGATGGGCGACCTCGAGTCGGGTTGGATGCTCATCAGCGCCGTTCCCGACGCCTCGACGAAGGCCAAGGACCGTCTCGCCGAGCTCGCCAAGGCGACCAACGTCGACGGCGCCCAGGCCGCGATCTTCCTCGCCCAGACCTCGCGATCCACCGCGCCCGAGCAATGGAGCAAGCTTGCCCAGGCCGCATGGGACCATCCCGGCTTCGAGGCGGCGCTCGACGCGCGCGGATGGCGGGCGCGGCTCCAGTCGATGGGCATGTTGAGCGCCATCGACAGCGCCAGCCGCGGCACCTATGTCGATCGCGTGATCGGCTGGTCGGATCGCTTCACGCCCGACTCGAGCCCCGCCGACATGAAGTACGTCGCCGCGTACATGAAGGGCGTGCGCGATCTCGGCGACTCGGTGAGCGCCACGACCTTCGACGCGACGCGCATGAAGCTGCTCGAGACCGTCAAGAAGGCCCGCGACAAGGCCGCCGCCGCGGGCAAGGACGAGGACGTCAAGCAGCTCGACAAGCTCGCGCGGCGCCTCGACAGCCCCGCGATGAAAGGCACGCTGATCGGCAACGCGGCGCCGGAGCTCGCCTTCCGCAAGATCCTCGACACCAACGGCACGCCGACATGGAAGTCGCTCGAGGACCTCAAGGGCAAGGTCGTGGTGCTCGACTTCTGGGCGACGTGGTGCGGTCCGTGCGTGGCGAGCTTCCCCAACGTGCGCGAGCTGCGCAAGCACTACTCGGCCGACGACGTCGTCATCATCGGCGTCACCAGCCCGCAGGAGGCGATCTACTGGAAGGGCAAGCCCAAGCAGGACTTCAAGGGCGACGCGGCCGGCGAGATGAACACGATGATCGACTACATGAAGGAGATGGACATGACCTGGCCGGTCGCGTTCACCGAGCAGGAGGTCTTCAACCCCGACTACGACGTGAACGGCATTCCCCACCTTGCGATCATCGACACGGCCGGCAAGCTCCGCTGGAACGACCTTCACCCGGCGATGCCGCTCAAGGAGAAGACGGACAAGATCGACTCGCTGCTGAAGGAGGCGGGCAAGACCCCGCCGCCGCCACCGGCCGAGGACGCCGCGGGCAAGTAGGCGACAGGATCGGCTGACGGTTCGGCGCGTGCGCTGGCAACGATTTTCGATGTGGCCTCGTCGCGCTGCCGCGACGATGGAAGCGGCCGTCGGGGTGGCCGCTACAGCGGCTCGTCCGGCTCGCGCGGCTCCATGTCGCCGCTCGGCCGGTACGTGCGCTCGAGCCGCCGTTCCAGCATCTCCAGCGGACCGAGCACCAACAGGGCCGTCGCGGTCGCGGCGATCGGCAGCCAGATCGGCGCGACCGCCGCACCGATGCCGAGCACGGCGACGAACCAGACGGTCGAGGCGGTGGTCAGGCCGCGCACCTCGCCCTTGTGGGACATCTGCACGATCGTCCCGGCGCCGAGGAAGCCGACCCCTTGGAGGATGCCTTGCATGACGCGGCTCCGCGCGTCGGGGCCGAGGCCTGAATCGGCCGCGAAGAGCACGACCGCCGCCGAGCCCAGCGCGACGATCGTGTGCGTGCGCAGCCCCGCGAGCCCGCGCCGACGCTCGCGGTTGAGTCCGATCGCCCCACCAAGCACCGCGGCGATGCCGAGGCGTGCGCACGCCTCGAGCGGAGCGAGCACCTGTTCGGCGACGGACGGGAGGATCGGCATGGTTCTCGTGCAGGTTCGGTGAAGCGTTCACGCCCGGCCCGCCATCGCGGGCCGTTCGCGCCGGCGCGAGCGTGCGGCGGAGCCGCCCGGAGCGCTCGACTTACCGCAAGGGATCGGCTCGGCACGCGCCGCGGCATCACACGTGGCGGAGCTTCGTGACGCGGCCGACCTCCACCCACTCGACCACGAGGATGTCGCCTTCGGCCGTCCAGCACGCGCTGTGCGGCGCGATGAACCTGCCCGGCACGAACTGCTCGCGCGGCTTGTCGCGCAGGCCGTAGTTCTCGCCGTCGCCGAGGTGCACGACGAGCTTGTCGTCGCGGTCGAAGATCGTGACGCGGGCGTCGAGGTCGGGGATGAGCAGGAGCGGTCCGCGGGCGTCGCCGCCCCCGACCCCGCCTGCCCCGGCGCCGCGCTGGTCGAAGTGGCATGGCGAGCGCAGCTCCGCGGTCGTGAGGCCGAGATGGCGCCCATCGAGCGAGAAGTACTGGAGCCGATGGTTCGATCGATCGGCGACGACGAGCCGTGGCTCGCCCTGTCGAGTGTCGAGGAAGATGCCGTGCGGACACGCGACCTGACCGCGCTCCTTGCCCGGACCGCCGAAGGAACGCACGTAGTTCGCGTCGGCGTCGTAGTGGTGGATCCAGCTCTTCCCATAGCCGTCGGCCACGAAGAAGTGTCCGGCGAACGGCTTCGCGCCTGGCGACGAGGCGTCGTGCGGAACGATCGCCACATTGGTTGGCTTGTACTCCCCGGCGGCGCCGTAGAGGCCGGACGCATCCGGCACGCCGCGCCGCCACACCTCGTTGCCGCGCAGGTCGGTCTTCACCACCACGCCTCGCCCGCAGTCGGCGAGGTAGAGGAAGTCGCCCGCGGGCTCGCGCGAGAGCAGCAGTCCGTGGGCCCCGCCCCTGAACTCGGCGCCGAACGAACGGACGAAGGCGCCCTGCGGATCGAAGACGCAGATCGCGTCGGGCTTCGCGCTCGACGCGTGCACCGTGTGCTTGATGTAGACGAGTCCGTCGCGATCGACCGCCACCCCATGCGTGTTGCCGAAGGCGATCTCGGCCGGCGGCGTCGCCCAGTCGTGAATGCACTCGTAGGTGAACGCCCCGTCACCGACGACGGGGCGCTTCGCGCCGGCCTTGTCGTCGGTGCGGATCCGCGGGGAACCGTGGGCGAGGCTTCCCGCGGCGAACGCGGCGCCGGCCGCCAGGAAGGTGCGGCGGGAGAAACTCGTCGGGTCGTTGGTCACCGAGGCATCTTCGCAGCAAAGGGGCGCGGGGTGAAGCGCGAATCCGGACCGATGCCACCCGGGGTTCGGCGCGAGAATCGAAGTGGACGCGCCCTACCGCCCCGCCGCCGGTGGCTGCGGCGGGTTCCTTGGATCCTCCTTGAGTTTCTCCAGCAGCACCTGGATCGTCCTCTCGAGCTGCGGGTCGCGGTTCGCGGCGCGGTCGTCCGGCGTGACCTCGACCTCGATGTCCGGCGCCACGCCGCTGTTCTCGAGGGACCAGCCGCGCTTCGGCTCCCACCACGCGAATTCCGGCTGCGTGGAGAGCCCCATGTCCACGAAGGGCTTGTCGCCGCGGATGCCCACGACACCGCCCCATGTGCGCGTGCCGATGAGCGGACCGAGTCCGAGGATGCGGAACGACTCCGGGAAGATGTCGCCATCGCTGCCGGCGTGCTCGTCGATGATCGTCGCGAGGTGCCCATCGAGCGCCCGCAGCGGATAGCGCTGCACCGCGCCGTGCCGCGGCTTGTCGAACGCCCACACCTTGCGGTTGAGCCGCGCGATGATCATCTGGCTCACGAAGCCGCCGCCGTTGTCGCGGATGTCGACCACCAGGCCCTTCTTGTCGACCTGCGGGAAGAAGAGCTGGCTGAAGGCGATGAGTCCATCGCTGTCCATGTCGGGCAGGTGCATGTACCCGAGCGCGCCGCCGGAGGCCTCGTCGACGCGCCGGCGATTCGCCTCGACCCAGGCCGAGTAGCGGAGCGGCTGCTCGTCGGCCAGCGCCACGATCTCGAGGTCGCGGCGGCCGGCGCCCGCCGCATCGTCGGCCAGCGTGAGCCGCACCGGCTTGCCGGCGCGGTTCTGGAGCAGCTCGTCCGCGGTCGTGCGCGGGCCGATCGGCTGGCCGTCGATCGCGAGCAGGTACATCCCGGGCTTCACGCGCAGCCACGCCGCGGCGAGCGGACTGCGGTAGCGCGCATCCCATGGATGGTCGGGCAGGATGCGCTCGATGCGCAGCGCATCGCCATCGCGCACGAGATCCACGCCGAGCTGACCGACCTTCACCGGCTCCGGATCGACGCCGGGAATCGCCTGCTCGCCGCCCCACACGTAGGTGTGGCTCGTCCCGAGCTCGCCGATCAGCATGCCCACCAGCGTGTTCAGCTCGCTGCGCGTTCCGACGCGCGGAAGCAGCGCGACGTACTTCTCCCGCACCGCCTTCCAGTCGAGTCCGCGCATGTTCGGATCCCAGTAGAAGTCGCGCTGAAGCCGCCACGCCTCGTCCAGGATCTGCCTCCACTCGACGCGCGGGTCGATCTGCATGCGCACCTCGGCGACATCGACGCCATCCTTCTTCTTCCCCTTCGCGCCGTCCCCCTTGGACCCACCGCCCTTCGCGCCGCCGCCATCGCCCTCCTCCTCCGAGCCGTCGACGCCGCGCACGACGAACTCGTCGCCCTTGCGGAACGCGCACTTCCGCGCGTCGCCGCTGATCGCGAACGGTCCGACCTCCGGCGCGATCGTCGTCGTCTCGACGTCGGCCGCGTCGAACCGCTTCAGGGTGCCATCGGCCACCCCCATCAGCGGCGCCGGCCAGACGTCGTCGGCCATGCCCTTCACGGGGCGGGAGACGAAGAGCACGCCGCCCCGGATCGCTTCGAGGTTCGCGTAGTTGCCCGCGTCGACTCCAAGCCGGAAGCGGCGCTTGTCGATGCCCTCCGGATCGACGACCAGCGGCGGCGGCGCCTTCTTCGCATCGGCGTCGCCCTTCGTCGCCTTCTTCGCCGGGTCCCCTGTCGCCTGGCCCCCTGTCAACTGGCTCGACGCGTCCTTCGTCGGCGCGACCGCGCTCGTCCCCTTCGTCGCGCCAGCCTCGGCGGCGGCATCGTCGGCGTCCTCATCCTCGTCCTCGTCGCCGCTCGCCCACTCGTCGATCTCGAGTCCAGCGGCGTGGAACGCCTCGCGCGTCGGCGGCGGCGCATCCTTCGCCAGCGGATACGCGGTGATCTCGGTCATGCGCGTGAACGCATGCTCCATGTCCACCTCGGAGAGGATCGGATTGAAGTGGCGCTTCGAGAGCAGGTACAGGTACTTCCCTCGCGGATCCCAGCGCGGATTGCTGTCGCTGGAGAGCCCGTCGCTCACCGGCGTGACCGACCTCGCCTCGATCGAATGGAGCATCACGCTGCTGTAGCCGTTGGCCAGCGGCTTCGTGTATACAAGCCAGCGGCTGTCGGGCGAGAAGCGATAGTCGTTGATCTCGCCGCCGGCGGCGGTGTCCACGAGCCGCTTCTCGCGCGTCGTGGTGTCGAAGAGCCACAGGTTCAGGTCCATGTCGCCGAAGGCGATGTAGCGGCCATCGGGCGACGCCTGCGGCGGCATCAGCCACGCCGCGGGAAGATCGGTGAGCACCTTCGCGGGCGAGCTTCCATCGAGCGGCATCTGCGCAATCTGCTGTTCGCCGCCGGCGTCGGTGATGAAGACGACGCGCTCGGAGGAGTCGCCGTCGTGCTCGGCATGTTGGGCATGTTCGGCATGTTCGGCATGGCCGCCCTTGCCCGCCTTCGCCTTCGCACCCGGCTTGCCTGCATCCTTCGCGCGATCCTTCGGCGCCGCCTCGCCGTCGGGCGCCCGCACGATCGTCGCTCCCCACTCCCGCGCCGCGGACGACCTGGTGAGCTGCACGGCGCCGAGACGGCTGCCAAGCTTCGGATCGCCGACGGGCACGCTCACGAACTCGCCGCGAGAGCCGATGACCAGGCGCGATCCCGTTCCGTCGAGCGCGAACTCCGTCAGCGTGGGCATCGGGTCGACGAAGCGCGCGAGCGTCTGCGGCCGGTCGCCGGCGAGCGTCACATCGAGCCGGCGGATCGAGTCGTCCTTCAGGTCGACGATCGCCAGGCGAGCCCCCTGGGCGAAGACGACCCGTGTCGCGTTGGTCGCCGCGTCGCGCCGCGGCCAGCGCACGTCGTAGCCGTCGATCGCCGTCGGTTCGCCCGCCACCGGCCTGAAGCGGGTGTGCTGCCGAAGGTCGCCGCCGGTGGCGTCGACCGACCAGATGTTCATCTGGCCGTCGCGATCGGAGGCGAAGGCGACACGTTCCGCCGCGCCGCCCGTCGAGTAGAACATCGGAAAGAGGTCGTTGGCCGGGTCCTTGACCAGTCGCGTGCCGCGCCCCGCGGCAACATCCCAGAGCCAAAGGTCGGGCGCCGTGCCGCCGCGATAGTTGCGCCAGTTCCACGTCTCGTTCGACCAGCGCGTGAAGGCGATGCGCGCGCCGGCACTGTCGAAGCTCGCCAGCGAGCACTCGCCAAAGGCGAACTCGGTCGCCGTTCCCCCTTGGATCTCGACGCGCCACAGCGTCGTGCGACCGAGTGGATTCGTGCGCGCCGAGCGGAAGACCACCGACTTGCCGTCGGGGGTCCATGCCAGCGGAACATCGGGTCCCGGATGGAACGTCAATCGCCGAGGCGGACCGCCGTCGACGGGCATCACGTAGACGTCGGTGTTGCCGTCGCGCTCCGCCGCAAAGGCCAGCGACGCGCCATCCGGGCTGAAGCACGGCCAACCCTCGGCGCCGCTTGTCGCCGTCAGCCGGTGCGCAGCGATGGGAAGAGCCGGATCGCTCGGGAGCGTCGCCGACCAGAGGTCGCCCTCGCTCACGAAGACGAGGCGATCGCCGAAGAGCGTGGGCTGCTGGTAGAAGCCCCGCTCGCCAGGAGCGCCGTCGGCGCCGTGGACCATCGGCGCAACGGCGGCGATGGCGAACGCGACGACCATCGCCGCGCGCCGACCCCAGCCGGCGTTGGAACGGTTCGATCGCCCTGCATGGCCGCATGGAAGACGGAAGGTGAACATGCGGACAGCCTACCGCAGACGAGGCCGGGCGCTCGGCGGAACTGGAACAGGTTCGCTTCACAGGCAACGTCGGGCGCCGTCCATGCCCGTCGCGCCCGGACGGGGCGCGCGGCGGCGCCGATCTGGGTCGCTCGAGGAACCCTTTACTTACGGCTCGTCGACGACGTCGTTGCCCGAGGGCCCCGACTCGCCTTCGCCGACGGGCGCCGGCGTCGCATCGTTCGGCGACGGCGCGGCCATCAGACCGTCGAGGCGCGTCGAGCGCCACGTCGGAAGCCGGAACTCGCGACCGGCGGTCCGCGCCGCGATCGCCTCGAGCTTCGCCACGATCTCCGCGGATGGCGCCGCGGTGCCAACTCCCGGCGCGGTCGGTCCGACGACCACGCGATACCAATGCCCCGCGCCCGAGGTCGCCTTCGGCGCGGCGGCGCTCGCGTCGGCGCCCGGCGTCGCGTCCGGAAGAAGCTCGATCGCGATCGTGCGATCGCCGATGGCGCCGGTGATTGTCGCCAACGGCGCATCCGGCGACGCCGGCGCGCGACGGACATCGTCGAACTCGAGTCGGGCGAAGAGCTCGGGCAGCACCCGCGCCGCCTCCGACCTGCGCTCGGCGGCGACGTCGCCCTCCACCACCCAGCCGCCGCCCGCGTCGCGCCGCACGATTGCGCTGGGTCCGCCGGACGCGCCACTCCAGTTGATCGCGTCGAGCGACTCCGCAGGGAGCTCGACGAGGACCGGGTTCATCAGGCGGACCGCGTCGATGTCGACCGGCACCTCGCCGGCGCAGCGCCACGTCTGGTCCTCGCCGAGTCGACGCACGTAGACCGCCTTCGGACTGAATCGCGTCTTGCCGACCACGATCTCCGCGAGCGGGGCCTGCTCTCCCTCGGCGAAGAGGCGGAGGAGCGTGGCGCGCGAGGTCGCACCGGCTGCGCCGCGCGGCGCCTCCCCGGATGCGCCGGCCCCCGCGCCGGTCGCGCCGCCACCGGCCGGCGACGACCATTCGAGATCGAGATCGGCGTGCCGCTCGCGGCTCGAGGTCATCGCCTGCTCCACCTCGAGGTTGGCTACGCCCCGGAGCAGGTCGCGCACCCGCTCGGGCTCGACGGGCATGTCGGCCTTGTCGGGCGCAATCCACTGCCCGTTCGTGCGCACGAGCCGCATCGTGCGCGAGCCGCGCTGCACCTCGATCCGATCGATCGCGTCGGCTTTGTCACGGACCGAGGGAAGGAACGGCCCCTGTCGCGGCGCCCCCTCCGCCGGCGCCGCGGGCGTGCGGGCGCGCTGGGCGATCACCGCCACGCCGACGATCGCCAGCGCCGCGATCACGAACCACCACGGCTTCCGCAGCATGGCGCTCACGGGCGACCTCCCGCGCGCGTGCGCGCGGCGCGGCGGAGCGACCAGCCGACCGCGGCGAGGGCGACCACCAGCGGCCACGCCACCACGTTGACGAACATGAGCCGCGTCCCGAGCGACTCGACGGACGAGCGCAGGTTGAACTGAACCTGCCGAAGCTCCTTGCGCGCCGCGACGACCTGCTCCTCGAGCCGCTTCACCTCCTGCTCCTGCTCCGGCGAGAGGATGAGGCGGTTCTCGGGCGACTTCTCGCGCTGAAGCGCGGCGATCTTCTCCTGCACATCGCGGATCTCGTCCTGGAGCTGCTGCTCGCGCGAGAGGTACTGGGCCTCCGCCGCGCGCCGGATCGACTCGACGCGCTCGAACGGACGCGAGGCCTGCCCGCGCCCGCGGAGCGAGAGGAGCGCGCTGTCGCCCGAGAGCAGCTCGATGGCGTTGAGCACGAACGCCCCGTTGTCGGCGATGGTCCGCCAGCCGAGCGAGACCGGACCCAGCCGGTCCTCGCTGAACCAGAGCTCGTCGGCGAGCAGGTCCGCGTCGGCGACGACGATGATCGCGGCCGGCGCGGTCGCCCGCGGCGCCGCATCCGATGGAGTGGTCGCCGGCGCGGGCGAAGCCGGCGCCGCGGGCGAAGCGCCCGCCCCGGACGATCCCGTGTCGCTCGGCGGCGCCGCGGGATCCGTGCCCGGCGCGCCCGCGGCGCTCGCCGGGAACGCGCTGCCGATGGCGCCGGTGATCTGCACGGCCAGCGCCTCGCGCCGACCCGACTCCCTGAAGGATGCGAGCAGTCCGGCCGGATCGGGGATCGTCGCGACGCGCGCCGTGGGGATCATCATCGAGTCGGCGCTGCTCTGCATGAGGGTCGTCACGGTCGATGTGGCGTCGGCCACCTTCGCGATCGCGCCGACCGCCGCGAGGTTCACGCGCGAGAGCGCCCCCGTGACGGGCGCGTCGTGGTTGAGGGCGTCGCCCGAGAGGCCGAGCCAGATGACATAGTCCATCACCTGCGCGGCGCCGCCGCGCCCGCGGGCCTGCACGCGCTGCGCGAAGGTGCGATCGCCGACCACTTCGTCGCGCGTCCACTCGATTCCCCACGCCCTGGGCAGTCCGCCCAGGTCGCTGGTGCGGTCCATGCCGCCGAACTGGCCCGGCGGCTGGGTCGCCTGCTCGGCCTCGCAGAGCGGATCGAGAAACGCCACGATGCGCCCGCCGCGCAGGGCGTGGGCATCGATGGCGCGCAGCATCGGCTCGGCGAGGTGCTTGGGGTGCGCGATGACCAGCACGTCGAGGCCTTCCGGCAGCGCACCCTCCTCCGGCCGGATCATCGTCACGTCGTAGAGCTCGCGCATCTGCTCGAGCACCTGCCACGGCGGTGTCGGCCGCTGGGTGCGCGGATCGAACGACCCCTCCATCGGCAGCGACGTGAGAAGCCCAACCTTCGGCCTCGCGGTGCGCCCGACCGACTCGATGAGCCGGATCACGTCGTATTCGAGGAACGGCTCCTTCTGGGGATCGAGGAACTGTATCGTCTCCTGCCTGTCGACGCTGTTGACCGCGACCAGCCCGAGGGTCAGCGTCCGCCCGCTCCCGTCGACGGAGAGCGACGCGAGGCCAGCCGCGACCGCCGCGTCCTCGGCCTCCGAATAGGGCAGCGGGTCGATCACGCGCAGGGAGAGCTTTCCGCCGGAGGCGGCGACGATCTCCTCGAGAAACTCGCACGCTGCGCAAGGTGTTCACGGCCGGCACCGCGCGCCCGGCCTCGGCGGCTGTAGTACAGGTCCAGCCGCACCGGCTCGGCGAGCCGCGCCAGCAAAGGCTTCACGCCCGGCGAGAGCGAGTAGAGCCGGTCGGCGGTGAGGTCCAGTCGGTCGCCGCGCACGACGGCGCCCGCGAGCACGTTGAAGGCGACGAAGCCAACGAGGATGGCGGCCGCCACGGCGGCGACGGCGAAGGTCTTGGCGCGCATCTCAGGAACCCTTCCTCCAGTCGACGAAGAGGCCGTTGAGCAGCAGGAACGCAACGATCACCGATCCGAAGTAGAGCACGTCGCGCACGTCGACCACGCCGCGCACGATCGACTCGAAGCGCGTGAGGAAGCTCAGCGACGAGATCGCGTCGACGATCCCCGGCGGCGCCCACCCGCGCAGGAAGTCGAGGACGACCGGGAAGCCCGCCATGAGGAAGAGGAAGCAGACCGCGGCGCAGAGCACGAACGCCACGACCTGGCTCTTGGTGAGCGACGAGACCGCGGCGCCGATGGCGAGAAAGGCGCCGACCATGAGCGCGCTGCCCAGGTATCCGGCCACGATCGCCCCGCGATCCGGCGCCCCGAGGTACTCGACGGTGATCCAGAGCGGAAACGTCAGCGCCAACGCAAGCATGGCGAACGCCCATGCGGCGAGGAACTTGCCGAGGACCACGTCGCGCAGCCGAAGCGGCAGCGTCGCGAGCAGCTCGATCGTCCCCTGCCGTCGCTCCTCGGCCCAGAGGCGCATGGAGATGGCCGGCACCAGGAAGAGGTACAGCCACGGCATGCCCTGGAACAACGGCCGGAGGTCGGCCTGGCCGCGCGGATAGAGCCCTCCGACGTTGAAGGTGAAGATGCCGGCGAGCACGACGAAGATCACCAGGAAGACCGCCGCCAGCGGCGTTGCGAAGTATGCGGCGAACTCGCGCCGGAAGACGGCGCGCAGCCCGCCTCGCCTCGGGAATGCAGCCGCCTCGCTCATCGCGACGCTCCCTTCGCGAGCGCCGCGGTCATCGCGCCGGCCGACGAGTCGGAGGAGGTCAGCTCGCGGAAGACATGATCCAGGCGGTTGCGCACGAGGGACGAAGGCGCCTTGGCGTCCAGCTCCGCCGGCGTGCCGTCGAAGACGATCCTTCCGCGGTCGATGATCACCGCGCGGGTGCACACCGCCTCGACCTCCTCGAGGATGTGCGTCGAGAGCACGATCGCCTTCCGCCGGCCCGCCGCGGCGCCGCCGGCGGCGGGAGCGCTCGCGGCGCCGTCCCGCGGTGCGCCGGCCATCTCGCGGATGAGCCGCCGGACCTCGTGCTTCTGGTTCGGATCAAGTCCGTCCGTCGGCTCGTCGAGGATCAGCACCTCGGGATCGTGCAGGATCGCCTGGGCCAGGCCGACGCGCCGCTTGAATCCCTTCGAGAGCGTCTCGACCGTCTGATGGAGCACGCCGCCGAGCTGCGTGCGGGCCACCGCGGCGTCGACTCGCCGGCGACGCTCCTCGCCGCGACAGCCGCGCACGGCCGCGATGAAGCGCAGGAACTCCGCGACGGTCATCTCGGGATAGACCGGCGCGCCCTCCGGCAGATACCCGAAGCGGCTCCGCGCACCGATGGGATCGCCGTCGAGGTCGATGCCGCAGATGCGCACCGTGCCCGAGGTCGGTGCGAGGTAGCCAGTCAGCATGCGCATCGTGGTCGACTTGCCCGCGCCGTTCGGTCCGAGGAATCCGAGCACTTCGCCCGGCCGCACGATCAAGTCGATCCCGCACACCGCCTCGAAGTCGCCGAACGACTTGTGCAGTCCGCGAGCGACGATGGCTTCGTTCATGCTCGGTGCTCTCCAAGGGGTCGTGGCGACGGACGTGGCGAAGACGGCGAGCACGTCATCCACGCTCCGCTGCGCGGGACGCCGACTCGAAGTCATTATTGTCGAGGCACCTGCACGAGGCCCACCGTCCCGCGGATCGACCGCCGGGCGGCTCGCACGCCCGCACGGCGCCGAGGACGATGCTTGCGGCGAGCGCCGCCCGCTGCTACCTTCGCGCCCGTCCGTTCGCAGGGTTGTCGCAGAGTGCACCGGGGCTGGAAACAGGAGCGTTGTCATGCGTCCACAGTCCCGGTTCGCCGTTGTCGTGCTTGCCGTTGCGCTCGCAGCCCTTGCGGGAACCATTGCCGCCAAGCGCGCCGTGGCCGCGGCCCTTGCGCCCGATGGCGCCACGAACCCCACCGATGTCGGCGCCGCCCGCGCCACGCCGGGGCCGCGCAATTCCACGCTGCCCCAGCTCCGGGCGATGCGGCTCGACCTGTTGACGCTTCCGGACGGAACGCCCGAAGAGTTCGAGGCCATCGTCATGCTCGGCGACGAGCCCGTGACGATGCAGCTCTACCGGCGCAGCCTGCGGTCGCCCGGCGCGAGGCTCCTGGTCGATCACGGCGGCGGCAACGTCGACACGCCGCCCCTGCCGCCCCATCGCACCTATCGCGGAACGATCGTCGGCGAGCCCGGCGCGGGCGTGGCGTGCTCGCTGGTCGACGGCGCCTTGACGGCGATCGTGGAGCGCGCCGACGGCACGCGCTGGCACATCGAACCGTTGGCCAACCTGCTGCCCGGCGCGCCGGCTGGGCCGCACGTCAGCTATCGGGCCGAGGACGTGATCGGCTCCGGCGGCCTGTGCGGCAACGACTTCTTCAAGCTCGGCAAGGCCGATCGCGCCCACAAGCACGCCGACGACAAGGGCGGCGACGAGGGCGGCATCGCCGGCGGCACGAAGTACCTCGCCGAGATCGGCTTCGACGCCGACTTCGAGTTCTTCCAGAAGAACATGAGCTCGGTCACGGCGACCGTCACCGACATCGAGACGGTGATGAACCAGGTCGACTTCATCTACGACCGCGACGTCGACATCAACTACGAGTTCACGACGTTCGTGGTGCGCGACACCGCCAGCGATCCCTACACGACCACCGTGGCGGGCGACCTCCTGTGCGAGTTCCGCACGACGTGGAACGCCGCGCCGGAGAACCAGATCCAGCGCGAGGTCGCCCACCTCTTCACGGGCAAGAACCTCGACGGCACCATCATCGGGATCGGCTGGACCGGCGTGGTCTGCAACGAGACCGGGACCGATTGCGGGGCGTTCGGCAACCTCGCCTATTCGCTGGTGGAGTCGAAGTTCGTCGGCGCCAGCTTCAACGAGCGCGTCGCCCTCTCGTGCCACGAGCTCGGGCACAACTGGGGCGCCGCCCACTGCGACGGACAGGGCGACTGCCACATCATGTGCTCCGTCCTCGGCGGATGCGACGGGATCGCCGGAACCAACCTCAAGTTCGGCACGCCCGAGGTCGCCGACATCGTGGCGTACCGCAACTCGGTGAGCTGCGACCTGGTCGTCCCCGCGCCGCTGACCGTCCCGTTCCTCGAGGCGTGGACCACCGCCGGCATCTCGACGTCGAAGTGGATCTTCAACAACGGCGGCGCGACGAGCACGGCCGCGACGAACGAACCGAGCGCGCCGAACTCGCTCAACCTCGACGCCACCGGGAGCGGGCTCTACGAGGATGACGAGATCCGCAGCCAGGTCTTCCTGCTCGGCTCCGTTCCGCAGACCCTCATCTTCTCGTACTTCACCGAGCACAAGGGCGTGGAGAACGGCGAGAAGCTTCTCGTCGACTACTTCAACAACGCCGGCGACTGGGTCAACATCAACACCATCACCTCCAACGGCGTCGACGAGGCCAACTTCGTGCAGTGGTCGCACGTCCTGCCCGCGGACTCCAAGCACGATGGATTCCGGATCCGGTTCCGCACCGATGTCAACGAGACCAACGACGACTGGTACATCGACGACATCAAGATCGACTTCGTGCCCGGGCCGGCCAACGACGAATGCACCGGCGCGACGACGATCACCTCGCCGCTCACGGCCTTCGACAACACCAACGCCACGACCAGCCTGCCGGCGGCGCCCACCTCGTGCAACGACGGCAACGGCACGACGCTCGTCGCCGACATCTGGTACAAGTACACGGCCACCTGCACCGGCACGCTGACGGTCAGCACGTGCGGACTGACCACGCTCAACACGCGGTTGATCGTCTATCCGGGGCCGAGTTGTCCGACGGCATCGACCGTGCCCCTTGGCTGCGACGACGACAGCACCGGATGCCTCAACGGCACCTCGACCGTGCAGGTTCCGGTGACGAGCGGCCAGCTTGTTTACATCCGCCTTGGCGCGATCTCCGGCTTCGGCAGCGGCCAGATGCTGGTTGCATGCCAGGCCACGTGCCCCGACGCCGACGGCGACGGCGTGTGCGATTCGGTCGACAACTGTCCCAACGTCGCCAACGCCTCGCAGGCCGATTCCGATGGCGATGGTGTCGGCAACGCGTGCGATGGGTGTCCCAACGATCCATTGAAGACCTCGCCCGGCGCGTGCGGCTGCGGCGTCGCCGACACCGACAGCGACGGCGACGGCACGCCCAATTGCAATGACGGCTGCCCGAACGATCCATTGAAGACTTCGCCCGGCACATGCGGCTGCGGCGTCCCCGACACCGACAGCGACGGCGACGGAACACCCAACTGCAATGACGGCTGCCCGAACGATCCATTGAAGACCGCGCCCGGCGCATGCGGCTGCGGCGTCCCCGACACCGACAGCGACGGCGACGGCACGCCCAACTGCAATGACGGGTGCCCGAACGATCCATTGAAGACCGCGCCCGGCACATGCGGCTGCGGCGTTCCCGACACCGACAGCGATGGCGACGGAACGCCCAATTCCAATGACGGCTGTCCGAACGATCCATTCAAGACCTCGCCCGGCACATGCGGCTGCGGCGTCGCCGACACCGACAGCGACGGCGACGGAACACCCAACTGCAATGACGGCTGCCCGAACGATCCATTGAAGACTTCGCCCGGCACATGCGGCTGTGGCGTTCCCGACACCGACAGCGACGGCGACGGAACACCCAACTGCAACGATGGGTGCCCGAACGATCCATTGAAGATCGCCCGGCACATGCGGCTGCGGCGTTTCCCGACACCGACAGCGATGGCGACGGAACACCCAACTGCAATGATGGCTGCCCGAACGATCCATTGAAGACCTCGCCCGGCACATGCGGCTGCGGCGTTCCCGACACCGACAGCGATGGTGACGGAACACCCAACTGCAACGATGGGTGCCCGGACGATCCAATGAAGACCTCGCCCGGCACATGCGGCTGCGGCGTTCCCGACACCGACAGCGACGGCGACGGCACGCCGGATTGCAGCGATGGATGTCCGAGGGATCCGGCGAAGATCGCGCCCGGCGCGTGCGGTTGCGGGGTCAGCGACACAGATACCGATGGTGACGGCGCACCCAACTGCATCGACGAATGTCCCAACGACCCGATGAAGACCTCGCCCGGCGAATGCGGCTGTGGTGTTGCCGAGACCGACAACGACGGCGACGGCGCTCCGAACTGCATCGACGGATGTCCGGACGATCCATCGAAGATTTCGCCCGGGGCGTGCGGCTGCGGTGTCCCCGACATCGACAGCGATGGCGACGGAACACCCGACTGCATCGATGGCTGTCCGACCGATCCAGCGAAGACCGTTCCGGGAACCTGCGGGTGCGGAACACCCGACGACGACACGGATGGCGACACCGTGCCCGACTGCCTCGACGGTTGTCCCGAGGATCCGCTCAAGACCGATCCCGGACAGTGCGGCTGCGGCGTCGCCGACACGGACACTGATGGTGACGGAATCCCCGACTGCAACGAACAGGGTTGCAAGGTCACCTTCGACGACCAGCCGGACGCGCTCACGGTGACGGCGTGCGACGACGTGACGTTCACGGTCGGCGTGAGCGGAGATGGCCCGTTCACCTACCAGTGGCGTCGCGACGGCGCACCGCTGACCGACGACGATCGCATCATGGGATCGACCACCTCGACCTTGGTGATCTCCCCGGCACTGCGCGCCGATGCGGGCATGTACGACGTGCTCGTCTCCGCCGGCTGCCGTCCGGTCGCCTCGGCCACTGCCGAGCTCGTCGTCAATCCGATCGGCGAGTGCACCTGCCTTCGTCTCGCGACGGATTCCGACGGCGACGGCGTCGACGACTGCAACGACGCATGTCCCAACGACCCGGCGAAGATCGAGCCGGGCGTCTGCGGCTGCGGCGTCTCCGATGTGGACAGCGATTCCGACGGCACGCCCGACTGCGAGGACGGCTGCCCGAGCGATCCGCTGAAGTCCGCGCCCGGCGTCTGTGGCTGCGGCGTCGCCGACACCGACAGCGATGGCGATGGCGTCCCCGACTGCATCGACCTCTGCCCTGGATTCGACGACGCCCTCGATCGCGATGGCGACGGCATTCCCGACGGCTGCGACCAGCCGCCCTGCCCCGCCGACTTCGACGGCGACGGCGTGGTCGGCGGCAGCGACCTGGGTGTCCTGCTCAGCTCTTGGGGCGTCTGTCCCGGCTGCGTCGCCGACCTCGACGGCAACGGCATCGTGGACGGCGCCGACCTCGGAGCGATGCTCGGCGCCTGGGGACCGTGTGGATGAACGCGCAGGCGCCGCGGCGCATGCCGAATTCCGTGCGCGGACCGGCATTGCGATGCGATCCTCCGACCTGCCCGTGACGCTGCCTGTCTGATCCTTCCCGTCCGAGATCTGCTATCTGAGATCTGCTATCTGAGATTCCCTAACTGAGATTCCCCATCCGACCCCGCCTGCTCGGGAGGCCATGAAGCACCCCTCCACGCAAAGCAGCCGAGACGGCTGCACCACAAGCGCCGCCCTCGCCAGGCCTGGGCGCAGCCCCTGCCTGACGTACTGGTGCGCGACACGATGGCGGCCCGCGCGGCGGAACCCTCGCGCGACGGCATGGCCGCCATCGTGTCGCGTACCCGGCATGACCTCGTCGCGGCCACCGCCGCGACTCCTCCCGCCCGCGCAGCGGGCCTGCGTGCGCAGCACGCATGCGGCCTGCGTGCGAAGCACGCATGTCGCCTGCGTGCGAAGCACGCGCCACGCCCGCGTGCGAAGCACGCACCCATTCGGTACGCTGATCCGTCATGTCCGACCACGGCAACGCGTCCGGCAGCGTCCTCGAAGCTCCAGACATCCCCGACATCCCCATCCTTCCTCCGGATGCGACGCCGGAGGAGAAGGACCTGCACTGGTTCACGCACATCTACCAGGGCGATGGCGTGCCGCAGCTCACCGTGCGCGCCGTGATGACCGGCGCGGTGCTCGGCATGCTCATGAGCGTGTCGAACCTGTACACGGTGCTCAAGGTCGGCTGGTCGTTCGGCGTGGCGATCACGGCGTGCGTGCTCTCCTATGTCATCTGGAACGCGATGCGCGTCGTGACCTGGGGCGCCCTCAAGCCGATGTCGATCCTCGAGAACAACTGCATGCAGTCGACGGCCTCGTCGGCCGGCGCCGCGACGGGGTTGTGCATCGCGACGTGCTTCGGCGCGCTCATGCTGCTCGATCCGGAGCACAAGCACCAGCCGTGGCTGGTCGTCGGCACGTTCACGCTGGCGACGGCCGCGATGGGCGTCTTCCTGGCGATCCCGCTCAAGCGCCAGATGATCAACCAGGAGCAGCTTCCGTTTCCTTCGGGCATCGCCGCGGCGACGACCCTGAAGTCGCTCTACAGCCAGAGCGCCGAGGCGGTGCACAAGGCGTATGCGCTGGTCGCCGGTCTCGCGGTCGGCGCCGTCGTCGGCGTCCTCAGCACGGGCGAGGGAATGTTGAAGTTCCTCGATCGCTTCTTCGACTGGATGCGCGCACACGCCGTCAACGTCCAGCTTCCGGAGCAGGTGCCGGCCGACGGGTTCATGCTCGTGCAGGGCCGACAGCTCGTGGGCGGCGGCTTCGAGCCCAGCGTGCTGCTCATCGCCGCGGGCATGATCGTCGGGCTTCGCGTCTCCATCTCGATGCTGGTGGCGTCGGCGCTCCTGTACTTCTATTTCACCCCGTGGCTTGCGGGCGTGGACGCGGCGAACACCGGGACCGCCGGCTGGGTGAACTCCATCCCCTTCAAGGGCGAGGTCTACTTCCCGACGCGCTGGGGGCTCTGGGGCGGCACGGCGGTGATGGTCTTCGCGAGCCTGACCTCGCTCGCCCTGCAATGGCGGACGATCGCGCGGTCGTTCCGGATGTTCCGCAGCGCCAAGGCGGGGGCGTCGATCGACGATCGATCGTCCTTTGCGCCGCAGCCCGGGGGCGCACGCGGCGAGCTCGAACAACCGGCGGCGATCGACGACATCGACGCCCGCATGGCCGCGATCGAGGTGCCAACCTCGTGGCTCTTCCTCGGCATGATCCCGATCACCATCGCGATGGTCGTGATCCAGGTCGTCGCCTTCAGCATCCACTGGTGGGCGGGACTTCTCGCGGTCTTCATGTCCTTCGTCCTCTCGCTTGTCGCGTGCCGCGCCACCGGCGAGACCGACACGACGCCGATCGGCGCGATGGGCAAGGTGATGCAGCTCACGTTTGCGCTCATCATGCCCAATCAAGTCGTCCCCAACCTCGCATCGGCGGGCATCGCGGCCAACAGCGCCGCGGCGAGCGCGGATCTCCTGACCGATCTCAAGAGCGGCTATCTGCTCGGCGCCAACCCGCGCCAGCAGTTCCTGGCGCAGTTCATCGGCATCTTCTTCGGCACGCTCGCCATCGTTCCGGCGTGGTACCTGCTGATCCCCAACGTCGAGGCGCTCGAGAAGTATCCGCTGCCCGCCACGCGCACGTGGGAGGCGGTGGCCCGCGTGCTCTCGCAGGGACTCGACGCCCTGCCGATGTCGGCGCGCATCGCGATCCTCGTCGGATCGATGATCGGCGTCGTCCTCCCGATCCTGGAGAGGCTCTTCCCCAAGGCTCGTCCGTGGCTTCCCAGCGCGATGGGGCTGGGGCTCGGCTGGGTCGTCTTCTTCAGCAACGCCCTGGCGTTCACGATCGGCGCCATCGTGGCATGGTTGTGGAGCTGCATTCACAAGCGGACCCATGACATGTTCTACGTGCCTGTCGCATCGGGTCTCGTCGCCGGCGAGTCGCTGATGAAGGCGATCCTCGCGATGACCGCGACGGCGATCGGGTTGCTGCAGCAGGCGAAGTGAAGCCGGACGGCGCGCACGGCGCCCGCCAGGATCGGAGCCGGCATCGCCCAAGGGCACACGCGACCCGAGGCGACCCGGTTCGACACGCGCCCACTTGACTCGTCCCGAATCCGCGTTATCTTTCCGCCCAGCATCACGAGTCCCGAGCGGGCTTTTCGCCTCGGGCGGCAACCGATCTCGCTGCCAACAGCGTGCCACGGTGCCGAAGCCAGCCGTCGTGATGGGTTCGAAGGCTCGAAGGAACGGCGCCACACGCCGCCCTCGGGACGGAAACCCAGCGACGGAGCGATGCGGCGGACGATCGCGTCCCGCAAACCGGTTCCAAGCGGAACAGAGCGGTTTGAGGGCATCGATCATCGCAAACAGGCGACGACGTTCGTCGCCCCGCCGACGCTTTCGCTGAGCCCTCCTGATGCCGTGGAGACACGGCATGACAGGCTTCGCAACAACCGGTTCGTCCTCGTTCCCCACCCGCACCATTCACGCGGGGCGCTCGCCCGATCCGCACAGCGCGGCCCTCGGCGCGCCGATCGTGCAGGCGACGGCGTACGCCCACGACGCCGTCGGCGTCAACCGCGGCCACGCCTACTCGCGCGTCTCGAACCCGACCGTCGACGCGCTGGAGCGCGCCCTCGGCGCGATCGAGGACGCGCCGCCCGCGGTCGCCTTCCGGAGCGGCTGCGCAGCGATCGCCGCGGTCTTCCTGACGCTGCTTCGCCCCGGCGACGAGGTGATCGTCTCCGACGTCGTCTACGGCGGCACGGTCCGGCTGTTGCGCGAGCTCCTCGCGGAGCTGGGCGTGACGCCCCGCTTCGTCGACACCAGCGATCTTGGCGCGATGCGCGCCGCGCTCGGCCCTTCGACCCGGCTCGTCCTCGTCGAGACGCCGGGGAACCCGACGCTCAAGCTCTCCGACGTCGGCGCCGTCGCGGCGATCTGCCGCGCCGCGGGCGTTCCACTGGCCGTCGACAACACGTTCCTCACGCCGATCGTGCTGCGCCCGCTCGACCTCGGCGCCGACATCGCGATCTACTCGACGACCAAGTACCAGGATGGACACGGCGTCAGCGTCGGTGGCGCCGTGCTCGCCCGCGACGAGGCGCTGCTCGCGCGCTTCCGACGGACGCGCAAGACCCTCGGCAGCATCCAGGCGCCGCACGAGGCGTGGCTCACCCTGCAAGGCCTGCGCACGCTCGATCTCCGGGTGCGGCGCCACTTCGAGAACGCGCTCCAGGTGGCCACCGGTCTCGCCGCGCGTCCGTGGGTGCGCACGGTGACCTATCCCGGACTCCCCTCCTTCCCGCAGCGCGAGCTCGCCGCGGCGCTGCCCGCGCACGGCGGCGTGGTCGTCCTCGAGATCGACGGCGGACCCGGGATCACCAAGGCGTTTCTCGAGGAGCTGCGCCTCGTCCGGCTCGCGGAGCACCTCGGCTCGATCGAGACGCTCGCCACGCATCCGGCGACGATGAGCCACGGCGATGTTCCCCGTGCGCAGCGCGAGCTGGTCGGAATCACCGACGAGCTCGTCCGGCTCTCCGTCGGACTCGAGGATCCTCAGGACATCCTGCGCGACCTCGACGAGGCGCACGGGCGCGCGGCGCGGCGCATCGCCGCGGCGAACGCCACGGTCGTGCTCAAGTTCGGAAGCTCGGTCCTGCGAAGCACCGACGACCTTCCGACCGCCGTGCACGAGATCTACCGCGCCGTCGCCGGCCGGCGCGTCGTCGCCGTCGTCTCCGCGATCGGGGATGCGACCGACCGCCTGCTTGCGACCGCGCGAGCGGTGGGCGACGCCGACGATGCGACGACCGCCTCGCTTCTCGCCACCGGCGAGGCCGCGGCGGCCGCACTCCTCGGCGCCGCCCTCGGCCGCGCCGGGATCCCGGCGACCGTGCTCGATGCGACGACGCTGGCCCTGCGCACCGAGGGTCCGACACTCGATGCGCACCTGGTGGCGCTCGACGCGAAGCCGCTGCATGCCGCGCTCGACGCGGGAGCCGTCGTCGTCGTTCCGGGATTCGTCGGACGCGACGCCGTCGACGGCCGCACCACGCTCCTTGGACGCGGTGGAAGCGATCTCACGGCCGCGTTCCTCGCGGCCCGGCTCGGCGCCGCGGAGTGCGTCCTCCTCAAGGACGTCGATGGCGTGTACACCTCGGACCCGGCGCATGAAGGGTCGGCGCCGCCCCGCCGATACGAGACGATCTCGCCGGACGACGCGCGACGCATCGCCGGGCCGCTCGTCCAGCCGAAGGCGATCGACCTCGCCGCGACGGCCGGACTGCCGTTGGCGATTCGGCGCGTCGGCGAGCGCGAGGGCACGGTCATTCGCGCCGGCGCATCGCGACTCGCGGAGATCCGCAGGGTCGGTCGACCAGCAGTCCGTGGCGAAAGTGCTTCGACGGCGAGGGCGAGCAGGGTTTCGCAGATCAAGGAGCCGCCGCGCAGCCGTATTCCACGGAATCTACGGCAAGCGGCGGCGACGCAGAGATGCGGAATCCTGCTCGACCGCAGCCCGAATGACTTTCGCCACGGGCTGCTAGGCGACGCGGACCACGCCGGACGGGGAACGGGGCCCCTGCGGGTCGCCGTGCTCGGCGCCGGAATCGTCGGTGGTGGCGTGATCTCCCGCCTGCTCGCGCTACCCGGACTCTTCTCGCTCCAGTCCGTCCTCGTGCGCGATCGAACCAAGGTCGCGGCGCTGCGGCTGCCCGAGGGCGTGGCCGTCGAGCGCTTCGACGAAGCACTCGACCGCAAGCCGGACGTCGTCGTCGAGCTCGTCGGGGGCGTGCATCCAGCGCGCGGTTGGATCGAGCGCGCGCTCGACGCCGGCATCTCGGTGGTGACCGCGAACAAGGCGCTCCTCGCCGGCGACGGCGGCGAGGCCGGAGCAGCGCTTCGCGATCGCGCCGCCCGCGGCGGCGCCGAGTTGCGCATCGGCGGCGCGGTCGGCGGCGCGGCGCCGGTCGTCGAGGCGCTGGGCGCCGCGAGCGTCGTCGGGGTGCGGTCGATCGAGGCGGCGCTCAGCGGGACGTGCAACTCCGTGCTGGAGCGCGTCGCGCAGGGATGGACGTGGGACGCGGCGGTCGCGTCGGCGCAGGCGCTGGGCCTCGCGGAGCGGGATCCGCGGCGCGATCTCGAGGGACGCGATCTCGCTGACAAGCTTCTGCTGCTCGCCAGGATCGCTTGGCCTCACGCCCGCCTCTCCGATCTGGAGGCCGACTTCGCGGCAAGCCCGGATTCACCGGAAGGCTCCGCGCGTGGAATCCTCGGGATCGACGTCGACCGGATTCGTCGCGCTGCGCGCAGCGGCGATCGCTGGCTGCTGGTTGGAAGGCTCGATCTCGCGACGGCGCGCCCGGACGCGGAAGTGGCCGGTCGCGCAGCCGGTCGCGACGAATTCGCCAGCCGTTCGCCCGCGCCCGCGCAAGCCTTCGGTCCCGCGCTCGGCCCCGTTCGCGGCTCGCTCCGCATCGAGCGCTTCTCGCCCGATCACCCCTTCGCGGCGCTGCGCGGCTCCGAGGTCTCGCTGCGGTGGGTCGACGGAAGCGGATTCCATCGCACCATCCGCGGAGGTGGCGCAGGCCGCTGGCCGACGACCGAGGCGGTGATCGGCGACCTGCTGGAGCTGCGCGCGCAGCGACGCGACGCGCGCCGCACGGTGCCGGCTGCGCTCGCGGAGGCGGGGATCGCTCCATGACCCGGTGTGCAGAAGCTGCAGACGCTCGAACCGACCTGCGAACATTCATGTGCGGGGGCGCCTGATACGCGTCCCAGTTGACTCTCATGCCCCACCCAACCCAGTTCCGCAGTGAGACGCCGCTGTGGGCAATGGGTCGAACGCATGGAGGTCTACTGGAGTCCGTATGAGACCGGCGCCGTTCCGCGACACCGTTGTTCGCCCGCGTGCGGACAACGGCGCCGTTGCCGCGTTCCGTGCAGACCGACGGAACGCAACATCGACACGACTTCCTTCATGGAGATTCGATCCGTGGCTGCAATCCGCCGCATTTCATTGGCCCTGTCCCTCTCGTGTGTCGCCGCCGGAACCGCCGCTGCGCAACAGCTTTCATACGACGGCTTCGGCAACGGCCCGCTTCCCAACCTTCAGGGCTCGAACGGCGGGACCGGCTGGTCGAGCAACTGGGCCGACGGTGGATACGACGTGACGACGTCGGTGAGCACCGTTGGACTCTCCTATCCGGGTCTGGCGCTCACCCCGGGCGCCGCGGTCACCGGCCCCGACGGGGGTGTCTATCCCATCAGCAGCTACGTGCGTTCGTTTGGACCGCTTCCTCCCGGAACGACGAAGGTCTATGTCTCGTTCCTGCTGCGCGAGGACGTCTCGGCCAGCGGATGGGGCGGACTCTCGTTCGGCACCTACCCATTCGCGATGGCTGTCGGAGCCCCGCCGGGAGCGTACCTCTACGGGCTCGAGACGAGCGAAGGCCTTGGCGACTTCTCCAACCTTCCACTCATCACCGGCGACACGACGCTCGTGGTGGTCAAGATCTCCAAGAACACCCCGGGGTCGGGAATCACGTACTCCATGTACCTCAACCCGACGATCGGTTCCCCGGAGCCGGGGTTCCCGCAGGCGCTCTTCAGCGTTGGACCGGTGAACGCGATCCCGACGGCGCTCTCCCTCCGCAACGGAGGTGGCTTCACGACCGATGAGATCCGCGTCGGCATGACATGGTCCGACGTGCTGCCCGCGCCGCCGCAGTGTGTCGGCGACCTCAATCACAACGGCACGGTCGATGGCGCCGACCTCGGCATCCTGCTTGGCAACTGGGGACTCCCCGGCGGCGATCCCAATGGCGATGGAACCACCAACGGCGCCGACCTGGGCCTGATGCTCTCGGTGTGGGGCCCGTGTCCGTGACCAATCGGTCGGCCTTCGCTTCGCCGCGCGCCAGTCGAACACGAGCCGTCACGTTCGAACTCACGAAAGGACCACCTCCTCATGCGACCTCTCCATCTGCTTGCCTCGCTCTCCGTGCTTTCGGCGCTCTCCGTCCTCTCGGCCCCGGCTGACGCGGCGGTGCTCGTCTCGCAGCAGCCGGTCAGCGGCGGCGGCGTGTCGCGCTCGTCGCAGCTCTGGCAGGATCCCGGCCCCGATGGCAACGACCTCGATGGCGACGCCGTCTGCTGGGAGGACTTCACGCTCAGCGCACCGACCGCCATCAGCCACATCGAATGGTGGGGCAACGGCGCGTGCGAACTCGGATTCCGAATCGAGTTCTGGAAGCAGGATCCGGGGACGATCGCATACCAGCCCCTCGCGGTCTTCTATTACGGTGGCGGCAATCCGCCCCCGAGCCCGCAGGCGACCTTCGACACCACGTCCTACACCACGTCGCCGGGCCCCGGGGGACTCACGCATTACGTGCTCGACCTCAGCACGCCGGTCACGCTTCCCGCCAACACGCCGGCCAATCCACGCTGGTTCATCGGAATCATCGGCCTGACGAGTCAGGCGTACGTCCATTGGAACTGGTCGCAGGGCACCGGTGGCAGCACGAAGACATTCCAGTTCATCCGCGGCGGCACCGCGGGTGGCGGCAATCTCTTCTGGACGCTCCCGGAAGGCCGTGCCCTGGTCCTCGGCAACAACGCGCCGCCACCGTGTCCCGCCGACTTCAACGGCGATGGCCAGGTGAACGGCGCCGATCTCGGGATGTTGCTTGGCAATTGGGCCGGGTCGGGAACGGGCGACCTCGATGGCAACGGCATCGTGGACGGCGCCGACTTGGGCCTCCTGCTGGGGCTGTGGGGCGCCTGCCCGTAGCACCCCCGGCCGCAGCGCTTGGATTGGGCGCCAGCGCGGACGCGTCACGCCGCGCCGCGCTGGCGCTTCTTGACGTGCCTCGAACTTTTCTTGGATTGCGTGAAACGGCACGCCGACCGACGGGCTCCAACACGTCGTCTCGCCCCCAACGGGGAAGTGGCCCGGCGCGACCGATGCGCGGGAATCGACTCACTCGAGAGGAACTGTCATGACCAGGATGACTTCGCGGGCCAGGCGCATCGCTTCCATCGCGGTCGCGGCAAGCGCCGTCGGATCGCTTGCATTCGTCTTTGGTGGCGGAGGCGCCGCACAGGTCGCCTCGGGCCCCTATGTCGCGTTCGGCTACAACGAACTCGGCATGCACTGCATGGGCGACGACTTCGCCGAGATTTGCATCCTTCCTCCGTACAACACCCTCCGAACCCAGGTGATCCGGCGGGCCGAAGAGCCGCAGATCGTCTCCTCCGGCGTGACCGTCAGCTACGTCGTCCCGGCGAACACGCGCGGCGCCGACAAGAGCAATTTCTGGAAGTACGCGCCGGCGCTCTTCGGCGTCAATCTCCCACCGGACGTCGGCCTCACGGGGCATGGCTTCACCGGCACGATGAGCCCGACCGCGAGCGGCCATTGGGAGGTGACGGGCATCCCCATCGTGCCGACCGACGACACCGGCCGGCTCGATCCATACCCCGTCGCCGAGGTGAAGGTGACCGGCCCGCTGGGTTCGACGATCGCCCGTCCAATCGTGCCCGTCTCGACGGAGATGAGTTGCAGCCTCTGCCATGGCGGCGACGGCATCTCAGTCGCGACCGACATCCTCCAGAAGCACGACAAGCTCCAGGGCACCAACCTCGAATCGCAGAAGCCCGTGCTGTGCGCGAGCTGCCACGCCGACAACGCGCTCGGCGCCCCGGGAATCCCCGGTGTCTCGAACCTCTCGCATGCGATGCATGGCGCCCACGCCGAGCACGTCGCCAAGCTGAACCTGCCCAACGACTGCTACGCGTGCCATCCGGGCATCCGGACGCAATGCCAGCGCGACGTCCATCTGGCCAACGGCATCCAGTGCGTGAACTGCCATGGCGACATGAACGCCGTCGCCAACCCGGTGCGCAACCCATGGGTCGACGAGCCGCGTTGCAGCGATTGCCACTCCAAGCCCGGCTTCCAGTTCGAGCAGCCCGGCAAGCTCTTCAAGGACTCCGTGGGACACAGCGGCGTGCACTGCGCCGCGTGCCATGGATCGCCGCACGCCATCACCGCGACGGTCACGCCGATCGACAACCAGCAGGCGATCGCGCTCCAGGGACATGAAGGCGTGATCAACACCTGCACGGTGTGCCACACCCAGACGCCGGACGAGCCGTTCTTCCACAAGGTGAACGACTGACGAGCATCGCCGCCCCGCCCGCACGCTCCCAGCGCAGGCAATCCTGCGCATCACACGAACAACTGCACTTGACGATGGAAGGAGCCTTGGAATGTCGATCAACATGACGGCCCGGACCCGCTTCATACGGACTCCAGCAGACCTCCATGCGTTCGACCCCTTGCCCACAGCGGCGTCTCGCGGCGGAATTGGGTTGGGTAGGGCGCGACAACCAACTGGGACCCGTCTCAACATGGGCGCCGAAGCGTTCGCATCGGCCGTGGCTGGTACCGTCGCACTCATGGCGACCACATCCTCCACGTTCGGCGCCTGCCCGCCGTACGTCGTGCGCGACCTCGGGACAATCGTCGGCGGCGACATCCGCATCGAGCCCGGAAGCGGCGCCTGGGCGATCAGTCCCGGTGGGACGATCGTCGGACTCTCGATCACCACCGGCGACGAGCGCAACATCCATGGCTTCCGCATCGTCGGCGGCGGCACCGACGTTATCGACCTTGGCGTGATCGGCACCGACCATCACAGCATCGCCTTTGCCGTGAACGCCGGCGGCGACGCCGTGGGCGTCTCGTATTCGCTCGGCGAGCTCGCCCCGCATGCGGCGCTCTGGCCAGCGGGCGGCGGCTCGACGAACCTTGGCGACTTCACGGCCCGCGACATCAATTCCCTTGGCACCGTTGTTGGCGAGAAGCCAGTCGCCGGCAAGCCGGGCGTCTCCCACGCCGTCCGGGCGCAGGGCGGTGCAACCCTCGATCTCGGCACGCTTGGCGGCGGCCACAGCAGCGCGATGGCGATCAACGACGCGGGCTGGATCGTCGGCGAGTCGCTGCTCACCGATGGCAAGACGATCCGCGCCTTCGTCTGGAAGCCAAGCGCGATGAGCGCGCTGCCCACGCTGGGCGGCACGCGCAGCCATGGCATCGACATCAACAACTCCGATGTCGTGGTCGGCATCGCGGACACGGCCTCCGCCCAGCCCCACGCGGTGCGCTGGACGCTCGACGGCAACGGCGTGGTCACCGAGACGCTCGATCTGGGCGTCTTTCCTGGCGGCCTCAACAGCGCCGCGTATGCCATCGACGACGTCGGCGACATCGTCGGCACGTCGGACGATCGCGCAGTGGCGTGGTTCGGTGGCGGCGCGGTCACCGACCTCAACTCGCAGATCGACCCGGGCAGCGGATGGTTGCTGCGCAAGGCGACGGGCATCAATGCCGCCGGACAGATCGTCGGCTTTGGAAAGCACCTGGGTCGTGGCCGGGCCTTCCTGCTGACGCCGCGGGCTCCCGCCGACCTCAATGCCGACGGCAAGGTGGACGGCGGCGATCTCGGCATCATGCTCGCGGCCTTCGGCGGCAGCGATGTCTGCGCCGACCTCGATCACAACGGAACGGTCGACGGCGCCGACCTCGGCCTGTTGCTTGGCGCTTGGACGAGTTGACACCTGGGACACGCTGAGCGCACCAGGAAGAGTCGAACGCCGACGAATGCGCGTCCCAGTTGATTCTCGCGCCCCACCCAACCTCATTCCGCCGTGAGACGCCGCTGCGGGCAAGGGGTCGAACGCATGGAGGCCTACTGGAATCCGTAGGAGACTGCACTTCAGCACGATCCCCCAAGAGACGCCGCCTTCGATCCGCAAGGACCGAGGGCGGCGTTGTTCCTTGCCGGACACCACGCCGGTGAAGGTTGCCCGGCCAGCGGCGCGGGGCGCACGGATCCCTTTGATCCTTGGGCGTCGCCGGCCCTTGTCGTGCAAACCTCTGACCTGCATGACCTGCGTCGCCTGCATGGCAGCCGGGACGGCTGCACCACAAGCGCCGGCGAACGCCGGGCTCGCGTGAGCGCTCGCTCGGCGGCGCGCGTCGGCTGCAACCTGTGCAGCGGGGGCGCGCGACATGACATAGTAGTGTTTGACGTACCCATCGTCCTCTCGCGGCCCACCGGTGCACCCTGCACCACATCGCCGGCGACGACTCGCCGCCTGTCATGAATCGCGTCGAGCCGCTCGCTTCGAGAGAGCCCAGCGAGGCCGTTGACACGCCCTTCAGTCGTTGCCGTTCACCGTTCCGTCCGTCGCAACACGCGAGGAGCCACTCATGCGCACCCTTCAAACCGCCCTCGACATCCGCCACCTTCTTGCTCTCGGAGCCTGCTCGTCCGTCCTGCTGTGCGCCGCGCTTCCCGCGCACGGTGCGGTCGTGACCAATCCGACCATGGACACGGGGCTCCTGGCGAACGGCCTCCATCCGGCAGGGCTCACGATCAAGTCCCTCAAGGTCTCGAGTGGTGTCGCCGGCCAGTTCGGCACGTACAGCAACTTCGTGATCCCGCCGGTCACCATCCAGAATGGCATTGTCCTTTCGAGCGGCGACGTAACAAACCTCGGGCCCATCCCGGGCGCCACCGACCCCGGCTACGACCCCTCGTCGCCACCGGCGCAGGTGAACAGCCAGATGACCCCCGAGCCCGATTCGGGCGGCACGCCGGAGTTCGACCTGTATGGCGCGACGGCCGGTTCCATCGAGAACTTCTACGGCTCGTTCGACGTCGCCTCCATCACCGTGACCTTCACACTCTCGACGGCCACGCAGATCAAGTTCGACTTCATCTTCGGGTCCGTCGAGTACCCCTTCTGGACGGGCCTGTACACCGACGCGTTCCTCGTCTTCCTCGACGGGCTCGATCCGTCCAACCAGATCTGCTACGACCCAAGCGGCAACGCCGTCCAGGTTGGCAGCTCGTTCGCGGGCCTCGAGACGACCGCCGACCAGAACACCGCCTTCTCCAACCCGCACGGGCTCCTGCACCACCTGACCACGACCACCGCCGAGCTCTCGGAGGGGGAGCACGTCCTGGTCTTCGAGGTCGGTGATGTGAACGACCACATCCTGGACAGCGCGGTCTTCATCGCAAACCTGCGCGCCGAGGCTGGAACCGAGGGCACCGAGCCGACCGAGGATCTTCCATGCGCAGCCGATCTCGACGAGAACGGCATCGTGGATGGCGCCGACCTGGGAATCCTGCTCGGCGCCTGGGGCGACAAGCGCACGGCCGAGGATCTCGACGGCAACGGCGTCGTCGATGGCGGCGACATCGGCCTGCTGCTCGCGGCCTGGGGCCCGTGCTGAGCAAGGCACGCCGGACGGCACGGCTCCTTTGCGGATTCCAGTAGACCCCCATGCGTTCGACGCCTTGCCCATAGCGGCGCGTCATGACGGAAGTGGATTAGGTGAGGCGCGAGAATCAACCGGGACGCGTATCAGCCATCGCCACCAACGTCTTGACATTCCATCGCGCGAACAACCCATCGCAATTCATCCAATCGACAACCACCTCTCGACGGAGACAGCACCATGCGACATTCACTGACTGCAACGCTCCTGACGACGATCTGCCTCGCCACGCCTGCGATGGCCACGTCGGTCCTGTTCGACTTCAACAACGCGCCGCAATACACGCCTCTTCCGATCGCCCTGACGGTCGGCGGGATCACGGCATCGTTCTCGGCGACCGGACAGGGATACTCCATCCAGCAGGCCGGCGTCCTCGGCTTCACGCCGGTCGGCTTCTCCGGCAACTGCATCTATCCGAGCAGCGTCTTCGCGGCCGACCTGCTCGTCGGCTTCTCCAAGAAGATCACCGACTTCTCGATTCTCTATGCGGTCGAGGAGTACGACTGCGATTCGTCCGCCACGATGAAGGTGACCGCCTACATGAACGGCGCCTTGGTGGGATCGAACACCGCCGTCGCCGAGCCCGGCACCTGGCCTTCCGCGACGCTGAGCTGCACCTTCCCGCAGGGATTCAACAGCGTCGTCGTGCATTACCAGTCCCCGCCGCCGACGGGTGGAGACTGGGGCCCGGTCTTCATGGCCGACAACATGTCCGTGACACCCGCGCCGCCACCGACCGCGGACCTCAACGGCGACGGCGTCGTCAACGGCGCGGACCTCGGCTTGTTGCTCGGCGCGTGGGGCACGGCCGGCGCCGATCTGAACGGCGATGGCGTCACCGACGGCGGCGACCTCGGCTCGCTGCTGGCGGTCTGGACGGGCTGATGCGCGTCCAGTTGATTCTCGCGCCCGCGCGGCGCCCCGCAAACCATCCAAGGAACCTGCCATGACCCGACTCTCCACCCTTGCGGCGAGCATCGCCGCGATCTCCACCGCCGCGTCCGTGCACGCGGCCGACGTCTTCAACCTCGCCCAGTGGACCTTCGGGAACTTCGCCGATGGGTATCCATCACCGCAGGCGACGGTCGGAACCGTCATTCCCATCCTCGGTCCGTCGCCGATCTTCGGAACCGGAAGCGTCACGCCGACGCTCATGACCATGTCGAGCGGCAACGCCGGGAAGAAGGGCATCACGCGCTTCGCGGCGACCGCGCTGACCGCAGGCACGGTCACCTTCACGTGGACGTACCAGTCGTTCGACATGCCCTGTTATGACAACGGCGGCTACTTCATCAACAACCTCTTCACGGTGATCGCCTGCAACGGCGGCGGCCCGTTCGGTGGCACGACGAGCTTTGTGGTCAACGCCGGCGACACCTTCGGCTTCGGCGCCCGCACTGGCGACGGCCTCGAGAGCTCCGGCACGCTCAAGGTGAGCGCGTTCCAGTTCAGCGGCGTGATGGGACCGCCGGCCTTGGGCGACCTCGACGGCGACGGCTTCGTCAACGGCGCCGACCTCGGACTCCTGATTGGCGCCTGGGGCCAACCGGACGGCGCGGCCGACCTCGACGGCAACGGCGTCGTCGACGCGGCCGATCTTGGACTGCTGCTCGCGAATTGGACGTGATGGGTGACGCGCGCGGGCGCGACACGCGTGCACGCATGCATACATGCATACATGAATGCATGCATGTCAGCCCGTCCGCGCGCATCCGCCGGGCTTGTGGTGCAGCCGTCCCGGCTGCCAGGCAGGCCAGAGGGCTGCACCACAAGGGACGCCGGCGCCTGGGCGTCATCTCGAACCCGCATGCCACCGTCCCCCCACGGCCGGCGCCGTCTGCGGTGCAGACCCACCACGCAGACACGCCCCGCCGACACTCGTCGGGCGTGTACACGAGGTGGCCCTTGTCGTCAGCGCCCTCTGACACGCCGACCCGCCGTGCCGACACGACACACCCCGAATCGCAAAATAGGGAAATGTGCTCATAGCCGACCGCGGTGTGGGCCGGCAGGATGGAACAGGTCTGGCGTGTTGCCCGCGGCATCCGTGTCGCTACGCGGCGCGGCCCACCACGCGGCCCATCACAGGGAGGTTCGCCATGGCGGGGTACCGACACTCGACGATCACCATGTTGTTCCTGGCCGTGCTCGTCGCCGCATGCGTTGCGAGCGCGACGCACGCGAAGCCGCAGGCTGCCGGGGCGCCCGCCTGCTGGGGGTGGAACGGCGCCGGCCAGTGCAACGTTCCTACGGACCTTGGGCCCGTGGTCCAAGTCGCCGCGGGTGGTCGCCACACCGTTGCGCTCCGGGCCAACGGCGCCGTCGTGTGCTGGGGGTACAACGCCTTCGGTGAATGCAATGTCCCCTTGAACCTCGGGCCGGTTGCTCAGGTCGCCGCGGGCCAGGACCACACCGTCGCGCTCAAGGCCGACGGCGCGGTCGCGTGTTGGGGGCGCAACGACTTCGGCCAGTGCAACATCCCCGCGAACCTGGGGACGGTGATCCATGTCGACGGAGGCGAGTACCACAGTGTCGCGATCAAGGTCGACGGCACCGTGGCTTGTTGGGGGGAGAACAGTTACGGCCAATGCAACGTCCCCGCGAACCTTGGGCCGGTCATCCAGGTCGCGGCGGGACCCAACCACAACGCCGCGATCAAGGCCGACGGCACCGTCGTCTGCTGGGGGTGGAACCTCAATGGGGAGTGCAACGTCCCGGCCGACCTCGGACCAGTGATCCAGGTGGCCGCAGGGCCGGGCCACACCGTCGCGATAAAGGCCGACGGAACCGTCGCGTGCTGGGGGTATCCCGCGGGCCAATGCGACGTTCCTGCCGACCTTGGGCCGGTCATCCAGATCGCCGCAGGCTACTACTACACCGACGCGCTCAAGGCCGACGGCACTGTCACGTGCTGGGGAGATGACACCGACGGCCAGTGCAACGTCCCGGCAGACCTCGGGTCGGTGGTCCAGATCGCCGCCGGCTACCACCACAATGTCGCGGTCAAGTCCGATGGCACCGTGACGTGCTGGGGATTGAACGACGACGGACAGTGCAACGTTCCCGCCGGTCTCGGGCCGGTGACCGAGGTTTCCGCAGGCTTCGAACACACCGTCGCGCTCAACGCCGATGGCACCATTGCGTGCTGGGGGTACAACGGCTATGGGCAATGCAACGTCCCCGCGAAGCTCGGGACAGTGGTCCAGGTTGTCGCAGCCGCCCGCCACACCGTTGCGATAAAGGCCGACGGCACCGTGGCGTGCTGGGGGGACAACAGCTATGGCCAGTGCAACATCCCCGCGAACCTCGCGATGGTGACCCAAGTGGCCGGGGGCGGATACCACACGGCCGCACTCACGGCCGATGGCACCGTCGTCTGCTGGGGGTGGAACGAGGACGGCCAGTGCGATGTCCCGGCGGATCTCGGGCCGGTGATCCAGGTCGCCGCAGGCGCGAACCACACGCTCGCGCTCAAGGCCGACGGCACCATCGCGTGCTGGGGACAGAACGTCATCGGCCAATGCAACGTCCCGGCAAACCTCGGGCCGGTGATCCAGGTCGCCGGAGGTGGACTCCACACCGTCGCGCTGAAGACCGACGGGACCGTCGCGTGCTGGGGGTCGAACGAGCACGGTCAGTGCAACGTCCCCGCGAACCTCGGACCGGTGACCCAAGTCGCGGCGGGCTGGTTCCACACCGTCGCGCTCAAGGCCGACGGCACCGTCGCTTGCTGGGGGGCGAACGACGCCGGACAGTGCAACGTCCCGGCGAACCTTGGGCCGGTGGCTCAGATCGACGGAGGCGGCGGCCACACGGTCGCGCTCAAGGCCCTTCTTCTCCTCAACGACGAATGCTCCGGCGCCGCGCCGATCTCAACGGGTGTCACGCCGTTCTCGACCTTGGTCGCGACCACCAGCCCGCTTCCGCTCGATGCGTCGTGCAACGAAGGTGACGGCCTTGCCTTCGTGCACGACGCCTGGTTCGCCTACAAGGCCACGGGGACGGGGACCTGCACGGTCTCGACCTGCAATCAGGCCAACTTCGACACGCGTCTCGCTGCGTACGGCGGCGCGTGCGGCGATCTGATCATTCTTGGCTGCAACGACGACAGTCCTGGTTGCGGGAAGACCTCCACCATGACGTTCGCGACTGTCTGCGATGAGACCTACCTCATCCGCGTCGGTGGCTACTTCGGGTCCGGCTCCGGTCTTCTCACAGTCGCCCAGACAGGCGGCTGCCCGTAACTTCAAGCGCACGCCGCGGCGGGCTGCGACGACGCCGGGTGCAGCAACGGGTCTGTGGGCTCCTGCCGTCCTGCTGCCAAGTGGCATGGGATGCAGAGTGCGTGTGTCAGGCCTGGCAGCTCGGATGCAGCGGCGATGGATTCTTCCGAATCCTGTCCGACGATCGCAAGATCGCGATCGTCCACGACTACGGCCCCGCGTACAGCGACGTCGTTCCAGCGACGTGTCCGGACTTCAATGCTCAAATTGGCTACGTCCCACCATTCGACGGCATCCAACTCGGCGCGTTCCAGGCGTCGACGGTCACTCTCGGTGCCCACACGCACATCACCGCCACGGGCAACAGCTTCGCGGACCTTCATTCCCCCTACTACGCCGATTGGGTCGCCGAGTCCTCCTTCAGCCTGACGTTCGAGCTGCTCCACGATGCTTGCATGACGCTCTCGGCGCAGTGGGAGTCGTCCGACTCTGGCAGTCTGTACGGCGGCGTGGATGCCGACGCCTCCATGTGCCTTGACGGTGTGTGTCCCCCCGGAAGTGCGTGGGCCATGCAGGCCACCCTTGGCGCAGGACCCCACACGGTGACGATCCACGCGACCTGCAACGCGTTCATCAACTTCATAGAGCCGACCAGCGGAGGTGCGAGCTTCAGCATCACGATCGACCTGCTGCGCAACGACCTGCTCGGCCCCGAGGACCTCAACGGCGACGGCGTCGTCGATGGCGCCGACATGGGCTTCCTGCTCTCCGAGTGGGGATCCACCGACAGCGTGGCCGACCTGAACGGCGACGGGACCGTGGACAGCGCCGACCTCGGGCTGCTGCTCGCCGGGTGGGGCTGCCCGAAGGCCGCCGCCCCGCCGGCGTAGCACGGCGGGACGCGGCGCACACGCGGAGTTTGCGTGTCAAAGGAGTTCGGGTCACGCACTGAGCTCCGATCACGCGCGGAGCTCCGGTCACGCACGGAGCTTCGGGCACGCACGGAGCTTCGGTCACGCACGGAGCTCTGGTCACGCACGTTCGACCGTGAACGTGCGCGACCGCGTCGCACGAGTGGAGCTTCGGTCACGCACGTTCGACCGTGGGCGTGCGTGGCCGAACCCACGTTCACTGGGCGTGCGTGGCCGAACCCGTGTTCAAGCCTGGACGTGCATCGCCGAGGCCGCGTTCGTGGCCGAAGCCGCGTTCGACCCTGGACGTGCGTGACCAAGGCCGAGCTTTCTGCCTGTCTCCGTCCCGGGGCTTGACGACGAGTTGCTCATGCATGCATGGCCAGGACGATCTGTGGCCACGACGATCTGCATGCATTGCCATAAATCAGGCATCAGTAACCAGTAACCAGCAACCAGCAACCAGTAACCAGCAACCAGTAACCAACGATCTGTCGCCACGACGATCTGCGTGCATGGCCATGACCGACGGCCATGACCGATGACCACGGACGAGAAGACGAAACAGGCCGGCCGACCAACGAGAGGCGACCGGCCCTTCCGTCGACCGCGCGGCACCCTGTACACTCGCGGCATGTCGCGCGGAGTGCGAACGAGACGCGGTGCCGCGCGGCCGCGCCGCCGTGTCGGGTGGGCGTCGATGCTGGGGGCGGCCATTGCGGGCCTCGTGGCGTTGCTGGGCGCCGCGATCGTGACGATGGCGGTGCTGGCGCCGTCGCGGGTCGTGGTCATTCCGGTCGAGACGATCGTCCGTGGCGACGGTAATTCGTGGCATGTCGCGCTGGTGCCGCTGATCGAGGCAGCCGGGTTCCGCTTCCAGCGCCCAGGGCGGCGCCCGACCGACGACAGCGGGCGACCGATACGCTCGCCACATGCATGCTCGAGGGAGGCGAGCCGCTCGAAGGAAGCCATGCCGTGCACGCGGAGATCGCGGCGGTTGGTGGCGGGCGCCCTCCTTCTGGGGATCGAACTCATCTTCGCCGAAAATCCGGAAACAGCGATCCGCCGCTTTCGATGGGCGCGTGCGGGCGGTCGAGCTGGCGAGCCGTGTCGCGCCGTGGTTGATCGCGGTTGCGGCGCTGCTGCTGCTCGTGCCAATGGCCTGGCTCGCACGCAATGTGCGCGGCCGCGCGTTGGCGAAGGCTCTCGCGAGGATCTCCGTCGCGGCGCCACTGGTGCTGCTCGGGGCGGCGTGGTTCCTTCCGGCCACGTTCCAGGCGTGGACGGCGGCGAGCGACGTCGCACCGCCGGCGATGCTGGCGATCGCCGGACTCGGCGCGCTCGCGGGATTGACCAGGTGGCCTCGCGTGGCCGGCGGATCCCTCGTCGCGTCGCTCGTGCGGTCCGCGGCGCTCGGCGTCGAACGCCTTCGGCGCGTCGCGCTCGTGGCCATTGGACGCCTCTCACGGGGCGCCGGGGTGATCTGGATCGGCGCCGTGATGCTCCTGTCGCTGCTCCGCGCGTGGTCTCCACTCCGCGCGCCGAGCCATGAGTGGTCCGGCGTGCACAACTTCTCCCTGATGCAGGGACGGTTCCTCACGTCCGATGCGCTCTACGGATGGGCGTCGAGCCAGTGGCTGCGCTGGCATGGCGAGCTCCCCTACTTCGGTGCGCGGCGTCCGCTCCTGCCGACGCTCCTCGCCTGCGAAGGCGCGCTCGTCGACGGGCGGCCGCAGGGGCTCGCGGTGTGCAACGTCCTGCTCATGGCGGCATCGATCTTCCTCGCGGCGCGGGCCGCGGGACGCGCCATCGGCGCGTGGACGGGGGTCGCCACGGCCGCGATCCTGATCGGCTACGCACAGCACTTCGTCGCGCTGCCGATGAGCGAGACGCTCGGGCTTGCGCTGGGGGCGCTGGGCATGGCGCTCCTCGTTCCGGGCGTTCGCGAACGTCGCCTCGGTGCGACCGCGGGTGGATCGTTCGGCCTCGCCCTTGGACTCGCGGCGCGCGGCGGCGTCTTCCTCGTCCTGCCCGCGATGCTGCTGGCCGTGGCGTGGAACGAGCGGCGGTCGGCGCGGCGCGCGCTGGCGATGCTCTCGCTCTGCGCGGTGGCGATGGCCGCGGCGTTCGGAGTGGACGCGGCGGTCTTCACGCTCACCACCGACGGCAGCGGCGCACGCAACAGCAACTTCGCCTATGTCTTCTGCGGGCTCGCGGGCGGCTCGACGTGGACGGACGCCCTGACGCTCGCGATCGATCGACAACCCGGCGCGACCGAGGCCGAGCATGCGTCGATCGCGGTCGAGGAAGGCATGCGCCGCCTGCGCGAACACCCGGAGGTCTTCGTGGGCTCCCTCGAGCGCAACCTGCTCGGCTTCCTCGGCGCGTGGGGTCCCGGGTTGTCGACGCACTTCGCCGACCGACTCGCCCTGCCGCCGATCGTTGCGCATGCGCTCTGGGGCGCGCTCGGCGCGCTCGGCGTGGCGCTCCTCGTGCGCCGCGAGCCTCGCGTCGGCGCGACGCTCGCCCTTGGCGTGCTCGGCGTGCTCGCGTCGATGCCGCTGCTCTGGCTCGACGGCGGATGGCGCGTGGTGGCACCGGTGATGCCGCTGCTTGCCATCGCCGCCACGGCGTTTCTCTCGCCGGCGCGGCCGCTCGCGCAGGGGACGAACCCGTCGAGCCCGCGAGGCCCGCGAGGCAGGAACCGAACCCGCCCGGAGATTGCGCCCGCGGCGCTCCTCGCCGGCCTCGCGGCGATCCTGGTCGGCACCGCGTCGCTGGCCGCGCTGCGCCGCGAGTCGGGCGAGCGCGCCCACATCCCCGCGCAGGTGCGGATGTACGTGCAGGGCGACGGCGCGCCGCCTGGTCGAATCGGCACGATCGTGCTGCCGGATCCGGCGACGCTTCCCGCGGTCGTGATCGAGGCGCATCCACGGTTCGCATGGTTCGGTCCGGCGCGGCTGACCCCGGCCGGATTCCGACACGAGCTTGCCGCCTGGGGCCTCTCGACCGATGTCGATCGCCTCGCCGCGGGGTCTCATGGCGATGATGCGCAGCCCCGCGACGACGCGCCGCCCGGCGGCCGGTTGCTCGTGCAGTACGTTCGAATGGACGCCGATTCGGGAATGCCTTGCGGGATCCTCGTGGCATCGCCTTCGTTCCGCGATCGACGCGCCGAGCGCATCGCCTGCGGCGTCGAGCGACTGGGCTTCTCGCCCTGGCTCGGAGCGATCGAACGGCTCGTGGGCGTGAAGGGGGCCGAAGGCGAGGATGGCGCGGCGCGCCCGGTCGGCGCTGGCAATTCGCCGGCACCCGGAGGATGATGCCCGGTTCCATCCTCCCCGGAGCCCGTTCATGGACCTCGCCTCGCTGATCTCCGCCACGGTCGACCTCAAGGTCGGCGACCTTCACCTCCAGGTCGGCCGTCCGCCGATGGTGCGCATGGCGGGCGAGCTGACGCCCATGAAGGACATGACCGTGCTCACCGACGACTGGGTGCGCGATGTCGTGCGGCAGATCGCGCCGGAGGACGCGCAGGTCCGCCTCGACGAGCAGCGGAGCGCCGACTTCAGCTTCGAGATGCCCGGTCGCTCGCGCTTCCGCGTGAACGCGTTCTACCAGCAGCGCCAGCTTGCGCTCGCGATCCGCCTCATTCCGGTCACGATCCCGCGCTTCGAGGACCTCAACCTGCCATCGGTGATCGAGGAGATCGCCCAGACGCCGCGCGGGCTCGTGCTCCTCACCGGCACGACCGGCAGCGGCAAGAGCACGACGCTGTCGGCGATGATCGACCACATCAACGAGAGCCGCGGCCACCGCATCATCACGATCGAGGATCCGATCGAGTTCGTGCACACGTCGAAGAAGTCGCTGATCGCCCAGCGCGAGCTCGGCACCGACACGCCATCGTTCCTCGCGGCCCTGCGCGTGGCGCTGCGGCAGGATCCGGACGTGATCCTCGTCGGCGAGCTGCGCGACTCGGAGACGATGCGCACGGCGCTCCAGGCGGCGGACACCGGACACACCGTCTTCTCGACGATGCACACCACCAACGCGTCGCAGACGGTGCAGCGGATCATCGCCCTCTTCCCGCCCGACGAGCGCGAGCTCCTGCTCACGCAGCTCGCGGGGAACATCGAGGCGGTGGTCAGCCAGCGCCTGGCCAAGACGATCAACGGCAAGGACCGCATCCCGATCGTCGAGATCATGCGCAGCACGCCCGTGACGCGGAAGATGATCCGCGAAGGCACGCCGAAGCTCCTGCCGCAGGCGATCGCCAACGGCGACGCGGGCATGCAGCTCTTCGACCAGCACCTGGCGCGGCTCTGGCAGGCCGAGATGATCAGCGGCACCGAGGCGCTGCGCATGGCCACGAATCCCGAGGCCGTGGCGATGATCATGAAGGGCCTCTCGACGCGCGACCTCGCGGCGAGCGTGCTGGGCGGCTGATCCGGCGCAACGACGGACGGGCGGGCGGGCGGGCGGCGCGACGCGCCGACCAACCGACCAGTCGGTTGGCCGGCGATGCGGGGCGGGGTATGATCGCGACCCTTGGCCCGACGACCCGTTCAACCTGTGCCAGCTCGACCGGCGCCACGCTCCACGGCGAACGGCTCGCTCCGCGGCGCGGTCGCAGCCCCGCCCGGGCGACCGAGCGCGTCGTCGGCCGCGCAGGGACGCGACCTCATGCTCGACGCCGCCGAGGTGGTCGTGCTGCGCGACGGCATCGGCTGCCTGACGCTCGACGCGGTCGCCCGCGAAGCGCACCTGAGCAAGGGCGGCCTGCTTCATCACTTCCCGAGCAAGGAGGCGCTCGTCGACGCGCTGGTGCATCGCACCGTGAACGCCTGGCGCAGCGAATGCGAGGCGGCGATCGCCGCGCAGCGCCCGGGCCCGGGGCGGATTCCGCGGGCGTTCCTGAACGCCTGCCTCTCGTCGCCCGACCAGTGGACGGACGCGGTCCGTCGGCGCGGCGTGGTGCTCGTGGCGGCGCTGGTGCACGACGCGGCGCGCGTCGAACCGCTGCGGGCGCTGCATCGCGAGCTGACGGCGCGCATCGCCGCCGACGGGCTCCCTCCCGGCGTCGGCGAGGCGGTGCAGCTCGCCGTCGACGGCCTCTGGTTCGACTGGATCTTCGGTCTCACCGAGCTCTCGCCGCATCGGCTCGCGGCGGTTCGCGCCGCGCTCGGCGGCCTCGTCAGGTCGGCGAAGCCCGCTGCATCGACCGCGCGGCGGCGGTCGAAGGCGGTGCGGATCCCATCCCGGAAAGGCGTGGCGGCTCGATCATGAAGCGATCCTCGCTGGTTGCCTCGATCTGCATCTTCGTCGGCCTCGCGGCGATCGGCGGCGGGCTCGGCTACTCCAAGTGGCGCTCGATCGTCCGCGCTGCAGCCAACGACCAGCACTTCGAGCCGCCGCAGGCGATCGACCTCGCCGTGGCGCACGAGGTGCCATGGCAGCGCACCGCCGACCTGGTCGGCACCGTCGTCGCCGAACGTTCCGTCACGGTGAGCAACGAGCTCGCGGGAACGATCAAGGAGGTCCGATTCGACTCGGGTAGCATCGTCGAGCCCGGCGACGTGCTGCTGACGCTCGACGACTCGAGCGACCGCGCCGACCTCGCCGCCGCGCAGGCGAGCGTGCGCGTGGCCCGGGCCAACGTCGCCGTCGCCGAGTCGCGCGTCTGGCTCACGCAGTCGGAGGAGCGGCGCCTCCAGAGCGCCGCCGAACTGAGCGCCGCGTCGCGCATCGAGCTGGACCGCGCGACATCGGAGGCGGTCAAGGCCCGCGCCGACCGCGACCGCGCCATGGCCGAGGTGGACCTCGCCGAGGCCCGCGTCGCGCAGGTGCAGACGCGCCTCGACAAGATGACGATCAAGGCGCCGTTCCGCGGGCGGACCGGACTGCGCACGATGCACGAGGGCCAGTACCTCGCCGAAGGCTCGAGCGTGGTCTCGCTCAACTCGGTCGGCGACCGGATCTTCCTGGACTTCGCGATCCCCCAGGAGCACATCGCCCGAGTCAAGCCGGGCGTCGCGGTGATGGCCACGGGCGACGTCCTCGGCCAGAAGCCCATGCGCATCGAGGTCGTCGCCATCGACTCCGCGGTGAACAACAACACCCGCAACGTGCGGGTGAGGTCGGTCGTCGACAACCGCGACGATCGCCTGCGTCCGGGGATGTTCGTCCAGATCAACGTTCCCGTCGACGCCGAGCAGCGGGTCCTGGTCGTCCCGTCGTCGGCGGTCCGACGGACGTCGTACGCGGATCAGGTCTTCGTGATCGTGCCCGGCGCCGAGCCGGGACAGCTCCGCGCGCAGCAGCGCTTCGTCAAGCTCGGGCCGACGATCGGCGAGGAGACCGTCGTGCGCGAGGGCCTCTCGGCGGGAGAGACGGTCGCGTCGAGCGGGGCCTTCAAGCTGCGCGACGGAGCCCTCGTGGCCCCCCAGCCGGCGCCGGCGACGGCGCCGCTCGCGGCGAGGACCGACCAGCCTCCGCGGGATGGCGGCGCGGCGGAGCGCCGGTCGTCGGATGAGTCGAGCACGAAGCCGGGAGCCGGGGCCGAGCGGACCGGATCCACGACCGCGGACGCGCGGGCGCCGCGCGAGGCCGCGGCGCGCTGACACGGATTCCAATGGACCTCCATGCGTTCGACCGCTTGCCGACAGCGGCGTCTCACGGCGGAATTGGGTTGGGTGGGGCGCGAGGATCGACTGGGACGCGCATGACGCGCCGAGGGAACGCACGATGAGCGGGTTCACGGACATCTTCATCAAGCGACCGGTCCTCGCGATCGTCGTCAACGTGATCATCCTCGCGGTCGGTTGGCGCTGCATCGGCAGCCTGCCCATCCGGCAGTATCCGCGCATCGAGTCGACGTCCATCGTGATCACCACGATGTACATCGGCGCGAGCGCCGAGACCGTCCGCGGCTTCATCACCACGCCGATCGAGCGCGCGGTCTCGGCGATCGACGGCATCGACTACATCGAGAGCGCCAGCACCGGCGGCCAGAGCAAGATCACCGTGCGCCTGCGGCTCAACCACGACAGCAACGCCGCGCTCGCCGAGATCAGCGCCCGGCTCAACCAGGTGCGGAGCGAGCTGCCGGACGAGGCGGAGTCGCCGGTCGTCGAGATCCAGCGCGCCGACCGCCCCTTCGCCACCTTCTACCTGAGCTTCACGAGCTCGACGCTGGACCTCACGCGGCTCACCGAATACCTCGACCGCGAGGTGCAGCCGGAGCTGGCGACCATCGAGGGCGTCCAGCGCTGCGGCATCGAGGGCGCCCGCAGCATGGCGATGCGGATCTGGCTCGACGAGCGCAAGCTCACCGCGTTCGACGTGACGCCGTCGGAGGTGTGGGACGCGCTGCGCCGCAACAACTACCTCGCCGCGGTCGGGCGCACGAAGAGCGACCAGATCCAGGTCGACCTGCTGACCGACACCGACCTGCGGACCGCCAGCGAGTTCGAGCAGCTCGTCGTGCGCGAGCAAGGCGGCTCGATCGTCCGCCTGCGCGACCTGGCCACGATCGAGCTGGGCAGCGAGGAACCCGTCGCCGAGGCGGGATTCAACGGCGCCGCGGCGGTCTACCTCTCGGTCTGGCCGCTGCCCCGCGCCAACGAGCTCGAGGTCGCGACGCGGCTGAAGGCGGCGATGGAGCAGCTCCGCCCGACGTTGCCCGCAGGCGTGGACATGCGCCTCGCCTACGACGGCACGTTCTACATGAGCAACGCGCTGACCGAGATCGGCCACACGCTGGCCGAGACGATCGCGATCGTGGCCCTGGTCGTCTTCCTCTTCATGGGATCGATCCGCACGGTGCTGGTGCCGCTGATCGCCATGCCCATCTCGATCGCCGGCGCGTGCATCTTCATGGCGCTGCTCGGCTTCTCCCTCAACCTCCTGACCATCCTCGCGATCGTGCTCTGCGTCGGGCTCGTCGTCGACGACGCGATCGTGATGGTGGAGAACATCGAGCGTCACATCCGCGAGGGGCGCTCGCGCATCGACGCGGCGCTCGTCGGCGCGCGCGAGCTGCGCGGGCCGATCATCTCCATGACGATCACGCTCGCCGCGGTCTACACGCCCATCGGCTTCCAGCGCGGCCTGACCGGCGTGCTCTTCAAGGAGTTCGCCTTCACGCTCGCGGCCGCGGTGGTCGTCTCGGGCGTGGTGGCGCTCACCCTCTCGCCGATCATGAGCGCCGTGCTGGTCCCCGAGCGCGGGCGCGAGGGACGCTTCACGCGGCTGGTCAACGGCCTCTTCGACCGGCTGCGCCGCCTCTACGGGCGAACGCTCGACGTGACCCTCTCGCTCCGCTGGACGATGGCCTTCGCGGCGGCCTTCATCGCCCTGGCCGCCGTTCCGCTCTACCGCTTCTCCGCGACGGAACTTGCGCCGACCGAGGACGAGGGCGGCCTCTTCTTCGTGCTCCAGGCCTCGCCCGAATCGTCGCTCGACGCGACGCGGCGCTCCGCGGGCGAGGTCTCGGCGGCGCTGCGCACGCTTCCCGAGGCGAACTTCGTCTGGCGCGTGCTCTACACGTCGCAGGGTTTCGGCGGACTCCAGACGGTCAAGTGGCACGAGCGCGAGCGCACCACGAAGGAGATCCTTCCGCAGGCGTACGGCCTCGTCTCGGCGGTCTCGGGGATCACCGCGTTTCCGGTGCTGCCGCCGCCACTGCCCGGCGCGGGCCAGTTCGACGTCGAGATGATCGTGACCAGCAGCGATCCGGCGGCGGAGATGGCCGGCGTGGCCGGGCAGCTCGTCGGCGCAGCGTTCGGCAGCGGCAAGTTCCTCTTCGCCGACACCGATCTCAAGATCGATCTCCCGCAGACGCGCATCGTGATCGACCGCGACAAGGTCGCGGACATGGGGCTCGACCTGGCCGGCGTCGGCCGCGACCTGGCGGTCATGCTCTCGGGCGGCTACGTGAACCGCTTCAACCACGATGGCCGCAGCTACAAGGTCATTCCCCAGGTGACCGACGCCAGCCGCGCGACGCCCGAGCAGCTCCTCCAGATGAAGGTCCGCGCCCGCGATGGCGGGCTCGTGAGCCTCTCCTCCTTCGTCCGCCTCGAGACCTCGGCGGCGCCTCGCAGCCTCAACCGCTTCCAGCAGCGCAACAGCATCCGGATCAACGGCGGCGTGGCGCCGGGCGTCACCAAGGAAGAGGCGCTGCGGGCCCTCGAACAGGCGGCCGCGGGAATCCTCCCGCCGGGCTACGCCATCGACTATGCCGGCGAATCGCGGCAGCTCCGCCAGGAGGGCGGCTCGCTCGCCGTGACGCTGGGCTTCGCCCTGGGTCTCATCTACCTCGTGCTCGCGGCGCAGTTCGGCAGCTTCCGCGATCCCCTCATCGTGCTGCTCGGCTCGGTGCCGCTGGCGATCAGCGGCGCGCTCGTCTTCACGTTCCTCGGCCTCACGACGATCAACATCTACTCGCAGGTCGGGCTCATCACCCTCGTCGGGCTCGTCGCGAAGAACGGAATCCTGATCGTCGAGTTCGCCAACCATCTCCAGGAACAGGGGCTCGGCAAGCTCGCCGCGGCGCGCGAGGCGGCGATGACCCGCCTGCGCCCGATCCTCATGACCAGCGTCGCGACCGTCGCCGGTCACTTCCCGCTCGTGCTCGTCACCGGGGCCGGCGCGCTGGCGCGCAACTCGATCGGCATCGTGCTCGTGTCGGGCATGCTCATCTCGACCTTCTTCACGCTCCTGATCGTGCCATCGATCTACATGTTGATCGCCGGCCGGCACGCGGCAGGCGATGCGGAACACGACACCGTCGAGCCCGAGCCCGGCGGGGCCGCGTCGACGTCGCCCGCAGGTCGCCGCGGAGGGGATCTTCCGATCGTCGGCGCCGCCATCGCGCGAACCGCGTCGGGAAGAAGCCAACCGGCCGTGTAGCAGCCTCGTCGCTCGCGCGCCGCTCCCGCTGGCCTGGACGCGATCGTGTCCTTCAGGTCGCGGACCGGCGCGCTTGCCGCCGTGCGCCAGCTCATGTCCCCACGCGGCCGCGCGCGTCCGGGAAGCACGATCGTCATCCACGTCGACACGACGATTGAGGCGACCGCCCTATTCCAAGTCGGCCATGCGCCTGAACAATCAGGCCAGCCTCGATCTCGTCGATGCGCACGTTTGGCATCGTTCCGCATTGACACGCTCGTCGCGTCGCGTAAGTTGACGTCGCATGCTTCCGGTGGTCGTCGATCGGCACTCGTCCGACACGAACAGTCTTGCGGGGAATCGCAGACACGTCTCGAAACCAGCCCGAAAACGCCCATCTGGAAAGAACAAAACATGCCTTCCGCCATGTTGGCGACGAGTCGTCGCCCGCTGTTGTGTCTCGCCTCCGTCACCACGCTGCTCAGCGCCGTCTCGACCGCGGCGCCGAATCCGGTCGAGGTTCCCAACGGCTTCGTCGCCGAGGTGATTGCCGACGGATTCGATCGTCCGGTCGCCGTGGCGCCCGCGCCGGACGGCCGGCTCTTCGTCGCGGAGCAACGCGGGATGGTCTGGGTGATCGATCCCGTCCTGGGACGCCTTCCGGATCCGTTCCTTGATCTCCGCGACGAGGTCCAGATCTCGGTCGATCGCGGCATGATCGGGCTGGCGCTCGATCCGCAGTTCCTCCAGAACCGGCGGGTCTACGTGAGCTACACGATCGACGCCATCTTCGGGCGGCCGGAGGATGAGCCCTATTCCGGCACCGGCGGCCGCCTCACGCGGTACACCGGCACCGAGGAGAGCGGTGGCAACGTCGCCGATCCGAAGAGCCGTTTCGTGCTCATCGGCGACGTCATCTCGAACGGGCCGCCGACATGCTGGCCGTCGCACTCGGTGGGCGCGCTGCACTTCGGCTTCGACGGTTCGCTCTTCATGGCGGCGGGCGACGGGGCGACGTACTCCGGCACCGACGCGGGTGGACTCACGCCGGATTGCTTCGCGCCGGGACTCTTCGGACCTGAAGAGGACATCGGCTCCTTCCGCGCACAGTCCCACGAGTCGCTCGCCGGCAAGATCCTGCGCCTCGATCCGGAGACGGGCGCCGGCCTGCCGGACAATCCCTTCTACGACGGCGATCCATACTCGAAGGCATCGCGGATCTGGGTCACCGGACTCCGCAACCCGTTCCGCTACGCGCTGCGCCCGGGCACACCGTCGCCCGCCACCCTCTACGTCGGCGATGTCCAGGCCGGCGCAACGGAGGAGCTCGATGTGCTGGTCGGCGGCGACAACGCGGGCTGGCCGTGCTACGACGCGCCCTTCATCCAGTGGACGTTCTTCCTCGAGAAGGTGCCGGCATATGGCTGCGACACGCTCGAGACTCCCTCGAATCCCGGCACGCTGGTCCAGCCGACGATCACCTGGAACCATGGGAATCCCGACGAATCCATGCCTCCCGGCGTCACCTGCTCGGCGATCGTGGCGGGCGCCTTCTACGACGGATGCTGCTTCCCCGGTCTCTGGCAGGGCCGGCTCTTCCATGCGGACTATCTCGGCGCATGGGTTCGCGCCGCCGCCTTCGACGACGACGCCAACCTGATCGACGTCCTGCCCTTCATCACGGACTTGGGCCATCCGGTCGACATCCAGGTCGATCCGACGACGAGCGCCCTGATCGTCGTCTCGCTCGACGGACAGGTCTGGGCCATCCGCTACCAAGGCGCGGATCTCAACAACGACGGCGTCGTCGATGGCGGCGACCTCGCGATCGTGCTCGCGGGATGGGGAACCGCCGGACCGCTTGGCGACCTCGACGGAAGCGGCTCGGTCGATGCCGGCGACGTGGGCGTCCTGCTGGCGAACTGGACGGGATAGCGCATCACATCGGGCACGCACCGAACGCCGCGAGAAGGATCCCGAGGTCGGCGCCGTCGACGGCTCCCGAGTCGTTCAGGTCGCCGAGTCCCGGCTCGCCCCAGTTGCTCAACATCAGCCCGAGGTCGGCGCCGTCGACCGCCCCATCGCCGTTGAGGTCGGCGATGCAAGGCAGCGGCGGCTTGGCGAAGCCCTGCACGACGACCACGCGGCTTCCGCCGCCGAAGGTCGAGAAGAGGAAGTCGCCGGTGACCGGATCGATCGCGGCGCCCTCGGCACCGGTGAGTCCGGTCACGAAGTCCTTCCGCGTCGCGACGATCGGATCGCCGTTCGCGTCGACCTCGTACGCGGCGACGCGGCCGGCGCTGTACTCCGAGACGAGCATGCTCGACACGGCGAAGAGCGGCGAGCCGTTCGGGACGAAGATGAACCCCTCCGGGCCGCCGCCCAGGTTCGACGCTGGAACCGGCGTCACCGAGGTCAGGTCGAAGGTCCCCGCGCCGTCGGGAGCGATGGTCGAGTCGTACCAGAGACCGCTCGACCAGCTCACGAGCTTCATGTGGCCCGCCTGCGCGAAGCCGGCGGGCACGAAGTTCAGCGCGGCAAGCGAGCTGCCGACGCCGAAGCCGCTCATGCCGATCACCTTGTCCGTCGCGCTGCTTCCGGGCTTCGCCTGCCCGAGCTCGTTGACCGGCCACCGCGCCAGGAAGAGCACGCCTGCGGGTCCGTAGACGACGCCGCCGTCGTTGTACGGCGCGCCGACGAACGGCGTCGCCGTTCCGTTGAAGCCGGTGATGTGGCCGTCGCCGTCGCGAACGAGACCGATCGCGTACACCACGCCGGACGCGGTGTTCGCGGCGCCGCCGATGAGCAGCGTGTCGGTGTCCGTGGGCTTGACCGTCAAGCCGCCGTAGTTCGCGGGCAGGCCCGACACCGAACCGAGGTCGACAAGCGTGTAGACGCCATCGAACGGTGGCGCCAAGGTCTGGGCGAGCACCGACGACGTGGCGAGCGCCGCCGCGACAATGGCGATCCGAAGCGGATTCTGCATGGATGACGGCACGGGTTCTGCTCCTTGTCCGTGGCCGGGCGTCCTTCCCGTTCGAACGCGCGGGGCACGTGCGCGATCCTAGTGTCCCGAGTCAGAACTTCGCGTCATATGTTCGGCCCTGATTTCGCCTGGCGGCGTCGTCGAGACTCCGCCTATCGCTGCGGATAGGCCGTTCGTCTCGACTCCTTGCCAGACAAAATCATGTCGCGCCCATATGCCGCGAATTTCTGACTCGGGGCACTAGCACTACAGCGCCCCTTGGTTCCTACTGCGACCGTCCGGAGCGGCATTTCCGCTGCGTCAGAGCTTGCGTTCGAGGCTTGAGGGCTCGCAGAGAAGCCACCGGCGCCTCAAACGCGGCGCTCTTCCTTGCGGAAAGCCACTCCGAGCGGTCTCGCGACGGAGCCAAGGGGCGCTGTAGTGCTAGGGCGGCCGTGACTACATCGCCGAACTGCAACTGTCATCGGCGGATGTGCCGACGTTGCTGGCGACCGCGCGCGGCTGGCACGAGCGAACCGATTGGCCCGACGATCCCGACGACACGTCCGTCTACGCATCCGTGCATGCATGGCGTGCCTTGGGCCAGCTCCGCGCCGAGCCCGTCGTTGACGACTTGCTTGCGATGCTTGCGCCCGATGCGGGCCGCGACGACGACTGGTGTCTCGAGGAGTTTCCCCTGGTCTTCGCGCTGATCGGCCCGCCAGCCATCGATCGGGTCGCGGCGCTGGCGCGCAACGTGTCGCTCGGCCTGTATCCGCGCGTCGCCGAGGCGCAGGCCCGCTTCCGGCGATAGACTGGCTTGGCGAGCCGATGAGGCGGAAGAGCGATTTCATTCCGGGTGGGACCGACTGCCGAATGGTGATCGCCGCCGCTGGAGGCACAGGTGGACGACGACGGAACAAAGCCGGACTACGGGATCGACGCGCCAAAGGTGGTTCGGAACCTCATTGTCGCAGGGGCGATTGCGATTGCCGTCGCCATTGCGGCGCAAGTCGGCGCGATTCCCCGCGTGGTTTCCTTCGAACCGGCGTCATGGATCAATGTGCAGATTCCGCTTCGACTGCCTTTCGTGGCAGCCGGCATCAGTCTGCTCGCGACCGCGTGCTGGATGTACATGGGAAGCAGGTACGGCAAGGTCGCGGAACGGGATCGACTGCTCGATCGGCTTCACTGGAGAGGCGATGAACGCGTGCTCGACATCGGCTGCGGTCGAGGTCTGATGCTCGTTGGCGCTGCCCGAAGATTGACGACGGGATCGGCGGTCGGCATCGACATCTGGCAGGCGACGGACCTCTCCGGAAACAGCGCGGATGCAGCGCTCGGGAATGCAAGGGCAGAAGGCGTGGCGGAACGCGTCTCCGTCGAGACGGCCGACATGCGACGCCTTCCGTTTCCCGACGCCTCGTTCGACGTTGTCGTATCGCGCGCCGCCATCCACAACCTGTACTCGGCGCCCGATCGTGCTGCGGCAGTCCGCGAGATCGCCAGGGTCCTCAAGCCAGGCGGAAGGGCGCTCATCGCGGACATCCGCCATCACGGCGAGCATGCACGCACGTTCAGGGCAAGTGGATGCGACGACATCCAGAGGCTGGATTCCAAGCTGATGGCGGCTCTGTGTTCCGTGATCACGCTGGGATCGCTGAGGCCCGGCACGCTGCTGGTGTCAAAGGCGGCCTGATGCCATCCACCGTCGATTCTCGCGCCTCCGGCCCCGTACGCTTGAACCGACATGGCCATCCCCCCTCTCCGCGGTCCAGTCGTCATCGCCGGCGGCAGTGGCTTCCTCGGCGTCTCGCTGGCGACGCATCTCGCCCAGGGCGGATCGACCGTCGTCATCCTGTCGCGACGAGCACCGCGCATCGCGGGCCCATGGCGACATGTGCCCTGGGATGCCCGCACGCCTGGCGACTGGCGGCGCGAACTCGACGGCGCCGCGGGCGTCGTGAACCTCGTCGGCCGAAGCGTCGACTGCATCAAGACGCCGGACCATCGTGACGAGATCCTCCGGTCGCGCGTCGAAGCGACGCGCGTGCTGGGGCGGGCGATGAACGACGTCGCGACACCTCCGCCGACATGGGTGCAGATGAGCACGGCTCACATCTACGGCGATCCGCCTGACGTCCACTGCGACGAGGATGCGCCGCTCGGTGTCGGGCTCGCACCATTCGTGGGCAAGGCGTGGGAGGAAGCGTTCCGCGAAAGCGCACTTCCCACGCAACGGCGGGTGATCCTCCGGACCAGCTTTGTCATCGGTCGCGACCGAGGCGCCGGTGGCGGCGCCCTTGCCCGGCTGCGCACGCTGGTGCGCCTGGGACTGGGCGGCACCGTCGGACCGGGCACACAAGGCATGAGCTGGATTCACGAGCTGGACATGAATCGGCTGTTCGAGCGTGCGCTCGTCGATGCCACGATGCAGGGCACGTATGTCGCAACGGCGCCGAACCCGGTGGCCCAGCGCGAGTTCATGGCGGCGCTGCGCCGGTCGATGGGCGTGCCGATCGGGCTTCCGGCGTTCGGTTGGATGGTCCGCATCGGGGCGCCGCTTCTCATGCGCACGGATCCGGAGCTCGCCTTGTATGGGCGGTACGTCGTGTCACGACGGCTGCGCGAAGACGGGTTCGAGTTCCGATTTCCAACGCTGGCGGACGCGCTGCGCGACCTCGCATCGACGACGCGGTGAGCCGTTGCGGCCGAGGATGATGCTGCGGTCGATCCAGCCGAATCGGCCATGCGCGAGCCGGTCCACCAGCACGATCAGCCACCGGCAGGAGGGAGCCAAGGGTCAGCCACCGGTTGTCATGCGCGTCCCAGTTGACACTCCAGCGCCCCGCTTCAGCCCCCGGCATCGGACAGCGTTCCCGGTTCCTGGTTGCTGGTTGCTGGTTGCTGGCTCCTGGTTGCTGGTTACTGGTTACTGGTGCGTCAACCGGGATGAATCTGCGGGTGCGTCGCGATGGGAATCATGAAGCCGCCGTTCGACAGGCTCACGGCGGCGGAGTCGGGGACCGCGTTGCACGACGTTCGCTGCTGGCTGCCGCGCTGGCGCCTTGGGTCGGCGCGGCAGCGGAGATGTGTGCGTCGAGCGGGGTCCCCGACTCCAAATTCCGCCGCGCAGCGGCTTCCCCTCGCGACGCACCCGCAAAATCGACCAAGTTGCCACACGAGTAACCAATAACCAATAACCAATAACCAACAACCAGCACCCCACAACCACTCGCCAATCCGCGCACGCGAAAACTCGTCCCGACACCTCCGTCATCCCCGACGGCCCTCTCCATCCGTCCGGCCTCGATCGTTCGCGTGCGCCGCGGGCTGGTCCCACGTCTCGACGCCGGTCACGCCCGCGAGGCCGTCATGCCGCTCGCCGCATTCCACGCAGCGAAGCGAGGTGAGCGGGAAGCCGCACATTGCACAGTGGCTGAGCACGACGCGCGAGCCGGTCGCGAGCCGCATCCTTCGGCGGGCCGCGAAGACGAATGTCGCAATCACCAGTGCGCCTCCCAGGGCCGGCACGCCCAAGTACGCCGGCATCGCGGAGTCCGGATCGAACTGCGATCCCCGCATCATTTCAAGCGTCTCAAGAAGCACCATGACGAGCCCCATTCCGCCGAAGAGCAGGGTGATGCCGATCGTCGCCAGCAAGGAACGCCGCGGGTGAAGGAAGACAACGCCGAGCCAGGTGGCCTTCTGCGCGGCCAACTGTGTCGAAAGAGGCGGCCGTGCCGTGCTGTGTCGAAGAAGGCGCCGCGCAGCGATCGATCGTTGTGGGCGCGTCGCCGCCCAGAACATGACCGGCAGTAGGACCGACCCTGCGGTGCTCATCAGGGAGATCTTGAGATCCCGCCATGTCGTATGCGGCGCCTGTGGGGGCGCGGCGGTGAGTGCGTCGGCCGCGAGGCTGCTCGGGATCGATCGCAGAAGGTCCAGCGCCTCCCACAGAAACACAATGGGGAGCACGACCGCCAGGCCCCGCGCACACCACGCGGCCGTCCGGTGTCTTCGTATCCATCGACGCTGCGCTCGTTGAACGATTCGCGCCGCGGCGGTCTGACAGCCGGGCCGCGTCGCGCTCAGGAGGCATGCGACGAGGTCCATGACGGCGCCGTTGTGGTTTGTGTGACGCATGGCGTGGCCTGCATCTCGGGCCCAGTCGGGCAACCAAGGCGAATGCATATCACTCGCCGATCACGCCGCCGCTCCCTCCGCTGCCACCCCCTCTGGCGCCGTCGTTGGCATGCACGATGGAACCGACGAAGGGCGCGAGCACCGCTCCAAGAGCGGCGAGACGGATCACCGATGTCTTGATGTTCATGACTGTCTCCGATGAGAAGGTTGTCGGCGCTGCCCAGACAGGAGCCCCGCGCGGGCGATCGGACGGTCGTCGAGGCCGGTGCCACCCGCCGCTGTCAGTCGACCCTCCGGCACCCTCCGGGACCCTCCGGTGCCACGCAACAGACGGACGTGCGGGGCGACGCCACGCACCGCCACGTTGCCAAGCGCAATGTGCGGCCGTCGGGAGAGGCAATGTCCGCGGAACTTGCCGAACGAATGCTGGAACGGCCGCAAACGAACGCCGAACGGACACGGGAAGCAGTCGCCCAAGGGAAGCCGGTCACGAACGCCCGCTTGCCGACTCTCTCCGCGGCCGGTACAACCGGGCGGCCGTCGTCGCCACGCCCGCGTGATCGCACGCCCGCGTGATCGCACGCCCCACGTCCGCATGACCCCCATTGGCCCTTTCCCATTCCTCGCCATGCTCGACCGCACTCCAATCGTCGCCGCCGCGCTCGGCCTCGCCATGCTCGCCACCATTCCGGCGTGCCAGACGCCAAAGGAAGCGCCGCCGCCGACCAAAGGCGTGCTGACGCAGATGACCGGCAGCGCGATGGCAAGCCAGCTCGCCGTGCTTCAGCCGCAGCTCGAATCGACGATGGCTTCGCTCAACCAGGCGGCGGCAGCGAGCGGCCTTCAGCGGGCCACGTTGATCCAGACGTTCAACGACAACTCGACAGCGCTGCGCACCTCCGTCGAAGCGATGGTCGGCGAAGCGGACGAGCTGCGGCGCGTCGGACCTGCGACGTACTTCAAGGGATGGCCGGCGACACCGGGCATGCAGGCTGCGGAATCAAATGCCCCGGGTTCCTCCCGCGCCGCCGGCGACTGGCTCTTCCAGCTCGACACGAAGAGCCGCGGCTTCATGAAGAACCTTGCCGCGGCGTCCGACGAGCTCGCCCGCTCGCCCGGTGCCACCACCCCGCGACTGACGGAGCTCCTCGGCCAGCTCAACGCCGAGTCGCCCGCCATGCTCGACACGATCAAGTCCTTCCGGAGCGAGTTGGCGAAGCAGGGATTCACGGCCTGAAGAGCGCCAGTGCGCGTCCCGGCTGATCCTCGCGCCCCGCCGCGCGGATGAGTCACCGGCCACTCCGACAGGATCGTCCGCAGCTCGGCCGCGCCGCTGCGGCGGATGTTGGGCGAATTCAATCGCCGCGCGGCGGCGCCGTCATCGACCTCGGTGCAGGGGACGAGTCGGGCGGCACGGCAGACGTGAACTGCGACAGCATGGTCGACGCGGCCGACCTCGGCCTGTTGATAAGCATGTGGGGCGACGTCCCGGATCCCATGTGGGGCTGCGGGGCTGTGCGGCTGTGCGGCGAGTAGTCCAGCGTCGCACGCTGCCAACGTGCAGCTTCCACGGAGTCCAGTGGACCTCCATACGTTCGACCCCTTGTCCACGAAGGCGTCTCACGACGCGCTAGTGCGTCGGCCAAGGTCACTCTGCGCAGTGGCGTTGTTGGATTCGGCGACACATGTGCGAGAGCGTAGCGACGGCAATGCTGGACGGGTGATCCATGCGGGCCGCTGCGCGATCGCGTCCATGCCACTCGTAGACTTGGACATGATGACGGGCAACCTTGACATGCCGCCGCGCGGTTCCGACCCGCTCCACGGTCCCGGCGCCGAATCCGGGGCGACGATGCATGGGCCGGCCGGTCGTCGACCGATCGCCGTTCCGCGCGTCGCGGCAATCATCGTCCTGGTCGCGATTCACGCGCCGTTATTTGCGGACGGCGGGTCCCAGCGCGTCGACGTTCACTCCATCGATGGTGGATCCCGGTCGTCGATGGCCATCGCGAGCGGCGCGAGCCCGGCGGGCGAGGACGTATTCGCGCAGCGAGCCCTCGGGTCCGGTTGTCCGCTTGGCTGCGAGGCGTGTTCGGTTGCGCCGCAACCGGGACACGATCCATCGCCGCTCGCCTGCGGCGCGATTCCTCCAGTGGCCGGGCCGATCGTGCGCGTGGCGTATCTCATTCCGTCGAACCGGACGCCCCAGCCCGATGGCGTCGAGACGCTTCGGGACGCCGTGCGCTGGTGGCACGTGTGGTACGAACGGCAGATGACGCGCTACGGCCATGGGCCGAGGTCGTTCCGCTACGAGACCGAGGCCGACGGAGTCACACCCGTCATCCACGTCGTGGACGTGGCGGCGACCGACGACTTCCTGCGCGCCGACACGTGGGGTCACGTGCTGGATGCCGCGACGAGCGCGGGGGTGCCGATCTGGACCAACGGGCAGGTCTGGCTCCTGGTGCCCGAGATGCATCTTCAGCTTCCCGATGGCTCGGTTGCGGGAGGCGTCGCCCTGGGCGCGAGCTTCGGCTCGGGCCTCGATCCGGGTGTCGCGGTGATCGGCAGCAATTCCTTGGCGATGATGGCCCGCGCCCGTGTGATCGACAACACCTCCTATGCGGGACAGGTCGTGCCCGGGATCGGCCCCTTCCCCCTCGTCGACGCCGTCTCGTTTCCGTGGTTCGAGGGAAGCACGTTCAGCAGCGTGGCCTCCTCGGCGCTTGGCGCCGGAGTGCACGAGCTCACCCATGCGCTGGGGCTGGGCCACAATTTCAGGAACGACCAGAATTTCCACGGCAACCTGATGGGCAACGGCCTGCGCGGGTTTCGCGGCAGCGCATACCCCGCCAGCTATGCAACCGACGACGCCCGGCTGGCCTTCGGAGAGGCGGCGGCGCTGAAGACGAGCCGGTACTTCCTGCCAGCGCCGATGTCATTTGAGAATGTCAAGCCGGCGGTCACCGTGCTCGCGGGCCGCACCATTGCACCCGTGAACGGACTCGTCGAAATCCCGTTCACCGCAAGCGACGCCGGCGGGCTGGCCGCGGCGCTCCTGCGACTCAACGGCGAGACCGTGGGCGAGCTGGCGCTCTCCGGGACCTCCACGTCCGCGACATTCAAGACCGCCTACTACACCGCCGGCGCAAGCAACCAATATCAGGTCTCCGTCTACGACATCCGCGGCAACCGCAGGGACGTCGACAAGGCGATCACGCCGATGTCGGGGTTCAACAAGGCACCTCGCGCGGAGTTCCGCGTCGAGCCGCCGACGGCGCTGCCGAACCAATCCGTGCTGCTCACGGCGCAGCTCTCCAACGATCCCGATCATCCGGTCGAAGTGCTCACAGTCGAATGGGACCTAGACGGCGACGGCATCTACGACACGGCGCCGACGACCAGCAAGACGCTGGTCATCTCTCCGGGCGACGTCGGTGTGCACATGATCGGCTTGCGCGTCACCGACCCGGCCGGTGCGCACGGTGAAGCGAGTCCGATCCCGCTGCTCGTTCGCATTCCCGGCGACCTCAACGGCGATGGAACCGTCGATGGCGTCGATCTCGGCCTGCTTCTCGCCGCATGGGGCGGCTGCGCCGCCACGCCATCGACATGCGTGGGCGACATTGCGGTGGACGGCGCGGACGTGAGCGAACTCGGGGACGACGAGGTTGGTGGCGTCGATCTTGGGGCGCTGTTGTCCGGGTGGCCATGAGAAGTCATGAGAAGCCACGAGACGCGAGGAGAAGCCATGGGACACGGCGCGCTGGCGGATCGACTATCCATCCGGATTCTTCATCGAGGAGACCGGTTGGACCGTCGACTGGTGGGGCCGCGCGCACTTCGGTGGCCAATCGGTTGCGCGCGGGCCCGGGCCGGGGCAGTATCTCGTGGCCATCCCCCTGTGGATGCCGGCCATCGCAGCCGCAGGCGTCGCCATCGTCGCCCGTCGAACGGGACGCGCCGCGCGCCGTGGCCGCTGTCCGAACTGCGGCTACGACCACACCGGCCTCTCCGGCGGCTCGCCCTGTCCCGAGTGCGGCCGGATGTCACCGCGAGGGGAATCAGGAAGCCGCGGCCGTCCGTGACGGATGCATCTCATGAACGATGGTCTGTCCCCCTGAGCTCGCCGCGATCTCCGCGCGCCGAGCCCTGAACCGTTCAGTCCCCGTTGCAGTTCGCGTGCCGGCAGGGCACGGAACGGGCGTGGCGGGCGACCGCATCCGGCTGCGCCGACTGGACCATCGGCCGATCAGACGCGACCATTCTTGTTCCGCGCGCGATTGCGCTGCGCGGACAACCTCACCATGCGCAAACCGCCACCGCTCAAGAGCATCTCCGGCCGATTGCTTCTCCTCGGCGTCATCCCCGCGATGCTGGCCATCGCCGCCGTCGTCTTCCTCAGCGCGCTCGACGCCTATCGGCAGCTTCGCGACGCCGAGGAGCGCACGCTTCTCGCCGAGGCCGACGGCGCGGCCGGCGAGCTGAGCATCCGAAACGAGCGCTGGAACAACGTCACCCAGATGATCGCGATCGCCCAGGCCAACGGCCACTTCGGCCAGCGCGCGCGCACCAGCGGCTTCCTTCATTCCATCGCCGAGGGTTTCCCGCTGATCGCCGGCGCGTGGACGGTGTATGAACCCAACGCCGACGGCAACGACGCCAAGTCGCTTGCCGCTCACGATGTGCCGCCCGAGGCGATGGACGCCACGGGTCGCTTCCTTCCGTACTGGTTCACCGACGAACAGGCTGGTGGCGCCGTGCGGCTGAAGCCCAACACCGACATGGAGACGCTGGAGTACTACCAGGGGCCGAAGGCCGCCTTCGCGCGCACAGGCAAGGCCGAGCCGTTCATCACCGAGCCGTACGTGTATGAAGGCGTCGCGATGGTCTCGCACACGTTCCCGATCGTCGTCGACGGCCGTTTCGCCGGTGTCGTCGGCGTCGATCGCGAGCTTGCGACGCTGGAGTCGATCTTCACCAAGATGCACGACGGCGCCGGAGTCGACGTCTTCGTGATCGGGCATGGCGGCCAGTTCATCGCCACCACGACCGACCGCCCCGCGACGACAGGCGACGGTGCGGCCCCGACACATGTGAAGGACAAGCCGGTCGCGGAGTCGATCTTCGCGCCGCTCGCGGCGACCTGGGCACACGTCAGCGACGGCGCGGTCGCCCTCGCCGACGACCCGCAGCTCGGGAAGCCATGCTTCTATGCCGGGGCCCGCGTGCCCGTCGGCGGATGGACCGTCGTCGTGAGGCGCACGCAGGCCGACGTGATGGCCCCGGCCAACGCGGCGGTGCGGCGCAACGCGCTGCTCGGTCTTGTCGGGCTGGTGTTCGTCGGCGGCCTCATGTTCATGGCGTCGCGGGCCTTCTCACGGCGCGTGCAGAAGGCCGTCGAGACCGCCGACCGGATCGCCGAGGGCGACCTCACGCACGACGTCGAGGTCTCGGCCAGCGGCGACGAGACGGGCATGCTGCTCGGCGCCATGCACACGATGTCCGGCAACCTCAACGGGCTCGCCGGCAGCGTGCGGCGCGCCAGCATCCAGCTCAACTCGACGGCCACCGAGATGACCGCGACCGCCAAGCAGCAGGAGGCGGCCGCGGCGAGCTTCGGCGCCGCGAGCAGCGAGATCGCCGCGGCGGTGAAGGAGATCTCGGCGACGAGCCAGGACCTCGTCCGCACGATGGACGGCGTGAACGTCGCCGCCGGCGAGACGGCGGCGCTGGCCACGAGCGGCCGCAGCGGGCTCGAGGGCATGGGTGGGGTCATGCGCGACCTCGACCGCGCCACGGGCTCGATCGCCGAGAAGCTGGCGGCGATCAACGAGCGCTCGCAGAAGATCACCACGGTGGTGACGACGATCACGCGCGTCGCCGACCAGACCAACATCCTCTCGATCAACGCCGCGATCGAGGCCGAGAAGGCCGGCGAATACGGCGGCGGCTTCCTGGTGATCGCGCGCGAGATCCGCCGCCTCGCCGACCAGACGGCCGCCGCCACGCTGAACATCGAGCAGATGGTGCAGCAGATGCAGGCCGCGGTCGACGCCGGCGTGATGGAAATGGACCGCTTCGCCGATCAGGTGCGGCGCGGCGTGCGCGACGTGGCGACCGTCGGCTCGCAACTCGGAGAGATCATCGAGCGCGTCAACGCCAGCACGCAGAGCTTCCACCAGGTGAGCGAATCAATGCAGAGCCAGGCCGAGGGTGCGCAGCAGATCTCGGACGCGATGGTGCAGCTCACCGGGACGGCGAGCCAGACGACGCAATCGATCCACGAATTCGGCCGCGCCGCCGAGGATCTCCAGTCGGCCATCGCGTCACTGCGGGAGTCGGTGGCGAGGTTCAGGTTGAAGGACTGATACGCGTCGGAGTTGATTCTCGCGCCCCACCCAACCCGATTCCGCCACGAGACGCCGCTGTGGGCACGGGGTCGAACGCATGGAGGTCGACTGGACTCCGCATCACATCCGCGGATCGACCATCCGTCCGATGAAGAGGATCACCCCGCTCTTCGCGTCGCGAATGAGATACAGGAAGGGCCGATCCGCGCGGAACTGCGGGATGAACGGAACCATCTCGACGGGCGCTGCCCTCGCACCCGGCGCCATCATGACTGCCGTCGCGGCCGCGGCCTCGGTCCCCTTCTCGGTCACCTCGATCCAGGCCTTATGCAGCACGCCGCCGATGTAAAGCTGTTGCGCGGGATCGGCGCTCGCCGACATTCCACCGAACTGGGCGCCGCCGGGCAATGCGGGGTTGATGAACGCGCGCTTCATGCCCAGCGCCTGGAGTGGCGGAGACATCTCGTGGCTCGACGCCATCTTGAATCGCGGGATCGCGGTGTCCACGGTGCGCCGCTCCAGCCGCTTCGGCCACGCGTCGAGCGCGTCGGCGGTGAGGCGCTGCTCCAGCGCGCCAAGTCCGCCGGCTGCCCGCGGCGCAATCACGACCATCGACAGCTCGCCGCCCTTGTAGGGCAGCTCGATCATCGAGAAGCCGTCGTCGTCGGGATATGTCTTCGGAAGCTTGTCGGCATCGGCCGGCACCTCGCGCGGCGTGGCGAAGAAGGCGCCGTCGCCGGAGAACGCGGCATATGAGACGGCGTTGCGCCACTGGTCGCGCATGAGCTTCGTCGGCACCGTCTTGCCGTCGGCGAGCGCGAACGGCTCGTCGCGCGTGGCGCCTTCCGAGAACGGATCGGCCCACTGGCCCTTGAAGTAGACGGCGTTCGTGATGACCAGCCGGATGTCCGGCGCCAAGCCGCCGACGGGAATGAGGTCCTTGATGCGGCGCTCGGTGTGCTCCTCCACCCAGGCGTTGATCCGTGCTCGCGACTGCTCCGTCTCGCCGGCGATGTTGAGTTGCGTGACGCCGCCGGTGCCGTAGAAGCGATCGATCGCCTGAACGAAGCTCGGCAGCAGCGAGAAGGTGCGCTCGACCCAGAGGGCGTTCGCGATCCGCAGGTCGAAGCGGTCCACCTGCGTCAACAGGGTGTTGAGTTCGGCGGCGAACCTCTGCGCCTGGGCGTTCGCCTCGCCCGACTCCTTCCACTTCTGCTGTTGCTGGAACTTCGTGGCGTTGCCGTTGGCCTCGTCGAGCAACGTGCGAAGCGCCGCGATCCGCGCCTGCGTCTGCGGATCGGTGTTTCCGGCCGCGGCGAGGAAGCGCTGCGCGAGCGCCGCGTGGCCGCCATGCACCCGTTGAATCGTCGTCGCGGCGGACTCCTCGGGGCGCGTCGCGGCGGGGAAGTGCAGCACCTTGGCCATCTCCTCCTCGGTCTCGCCCCGCGCGCCCTCGGCGGCCATCGTGAGCGCCACCGCCATCGAGTAGGGCGAGATGAAGAGGTTGTGGGCGGGGTCCGCCTTGACGAGCGCGCGATAGAGATCGATGCCGAAGCCGTTGGACGCGGCGACGGCGGGTTGCTCGGCCGCTTGCTCGGTACCTTGGGCCGTGGAATCGACCGAGGCGCGTGCGCTCGCGACCACGTCGCCGGCGGCGAGCCCTGCGAACAGGAAGACGGGCGCAAGCAGAACCATCAGGCTGGGTTTTGAAATGGGGTGCATCCGTGGTCTCGATGGGCTGTGGTGACTCTCTGCCGACGTGTACGTGACGATCAGCATGCCGTCGGCGCGCGTGCAGCGCGGACCCGGCGGCCCCGTGCCTGCGTCAACGGACGTGGCCGGTCGACGGCGACCGACCACGGATTCAGCGAGATCATCCGCGATTCTGTCGCCCACGTGCCAGTGGTGCCGTCGGAACGGCGAGTCACGGGCCGGTCTTCTGCGTCCCCGCACTTGCCAGGTCGCCGGCCAGATCGGCCATGCTCCGGAAGTCGCCGTGGCCCTTGATCAGGCCATCGGCGCCGACGACGAACGCGTGCGGAATGCCGGCCACGCGCCATGCGTCGAAGAGGCGGCCGAACGATCTTGCCCCGGGCACCTGCTGGTCGATGTAAACGGGGTACTCGATGCCCTTGTCGCGCACATAGCGGTCGACGCGCTGGGCATCGTCCGCGGCATGGACGGCAATGAGATCGACACCGGACGTCGTCCGCCGGCCGTGGAGCGCCTTCGCGTCGGGCGTCACGGACTGACACGGTCCGCAACTGCGCGAGGTGAACGTCACCACGGTGACATGCCCCACGAATCCGTCGGCGGCAGGAGGCCGCCCGTTGAGCCAGGAACCGCCCCCGTCGAAGGTCGGCGCGGGCGTTCCGACGAGTGCGTCGCGGGCCTGCTCCTGGCGTCGATGCTCCGTGAGCTCGGCCATCGCCCTTGCGGCGAGCGCCCGTTTCTCGTCGTCCGACGGCTCGTGCGGATGGCGCCACCGGACCGCGCCGCCGAGCCGCATGTCTTCGATCTGCATTCCTTCGCTGCGGGTCGGCGGCGCGAAGGCGTCGTCGGGCAGCGCCTCGTCGACCGCGACGCGCGTGGCCTGGGTCAGCCGGATCGAGTTCACCGCTCCAGCGGGCGACTGGTGGCCGTCGCCATGGAAGACGACCCCTTGGCGAAACGGAAAACGTCCACCGGGAACGACCTCGCGCCATTCGCCAAGCAGGAGCGTGTGCAGTGGCTGAAGGCTCGGCGCGACGAGTTCGCTGTAGCGCTCCTCGACCGATCGCCGTTCATCGGGGGCGAGCGACTGCGTCCAGAGGAGATACTCGCGTGGCTCCAACACCTTCAGGCCGCGCTCTCGACGGATCGTCTCCTCGGCGCGGCGCGCGACGCCGGGCTCGCCGATGACGCGCCGTTCGACGGCGCGACAATCTCCGGCGACGGGATCGACGTGCCAGCGATCGAAGAAGCGCGTGCCCAGGATCACACAAGGACAACCATCGACGACCGATTCGCCAACCACGGAGAAATCCGCTGCCGGATGCTCCGGCGCGTTGGCCTGGCCGAAGCCGATCCACCAGGTGCGGTTTTCCGTCACCGGCCACGCCGTGAGGCCGACCATGCCCTCGAGGGCATCCCGCGCGGTGGCAAGCAGGGAGAGGTGGTCGGTCCCGGGATGCGGCTGCGCTTCGCCGACCGGGGTCAAGCGCTGCAACTGCCAGGCATCCTTGCCATCGAAGCACGCGCTCGAGAGGATCAATCCCGCGGATGTGGGCATGCGCAGGTCGAACCGGGCCCTGTTGTCGTCGAACAGAAGTGCGCCGCCGCCGGCGCGACCGGCATCGGGCGCCGCAGGATCGGTGGCGAGCGACATCGTTCCGCCGACGCCCAGCCGCGACAACCGCAGCGACGTCTCCTCCGGCGAGAGCCATCGGTCGGTCCACTCGATGCGCAGCGACCGCGCCTGGTCGGCCCACCGGCTCGCGGCGCGGATGCGCTCGACGAGCGCGGGCGCGTCGATCGACGGGCGATTCGCGGCCGTCGGCGGCGTGGCGGGCGCCATCACGCCCCCAGCGGCACCAAGCGCGACGATGGAACGGAAGGCGAGTGCGATCACGATCATCTCTCATCCATCGGTGCTTCAAGGAGCAGCGTACCGAGGTGGCGGTCGCGAGGCACGACGACGCGACACTCGAACGCGATGCGGGTGCCCCGGCGTCCCTGGAGACAGCCACGGCGGTACCCATCCGACAGCCACCGTGCTCATGGGGACAGCCACGAATGGCCCACATGGAACCGCACGAGGCGTTCCGTGGAATATCACGAGGGACACTCGATGCGACGACGGAGACCTTGGAAGGTCGTTCGAGTGCTTGCGACGACGCTCGCGTGCGCCACGGTCGGCCTCGGGGCGACCATGGGCATTGCGTGGCTTGGAGCAGGATCGCTCGGCAGGGACGTGTACCCGACCGTCTACTTCGATTCGTGCCAGCACCTCGGCGACCATCTCACGCCGGAGGAACTGGGCTGGCTCGAGGCGGCCGCCGGTGAACCGCTCGGTCGGCGCTTGATCGACGGTTTGATGCGGCCGGACCGAAACGGGATCGCGTCGATGGAGGTGCTGAAGGTGTCCGATCCATTCGACAATCCGGGGTGTGGCATGGGCCTGGCCGCGATGATCGACGACTTCGATGCGAGCCACGCCGACCCCCGGCTCAAGGGCCACGTGGTGGTGACTCGCCTCCGAAGCGGCTGGCCGCTGCCGGCGCTCACGGCGTCGACCATCGATCTGGCGCTGTGGTGGAAGACGCTCCCTCCCGGTCTTCCCGTCAGCACGGGACGACCGGCGCTGCACGGCGTGCTCTCGGGCATCGAACTCGCCCAGCCGACGTGGCCCGGCGAACACCTCCGTCCAACACGGCCGCTGTGGGCGGGACTCTTGGTGGACACGCTTGTCGTTGGCGCGCTTGCATGGCTCGCGTGGTGGGCGGCATGTTTCGCCGTCGGCGCGCTGCGCGCGCACCGGCGGCGCAGCCGCGGCTTGTGCGTCCGTTGCGGCTACGACCGGCGAGGATCGGGGATCGATCCTTGTCCGGAATGCGGCGCGGCGTGAGCGCGCGGGATCGACGATCGTCCTGACAATTGTCGATCCGCGACTGTCGATTCGATCAGGGCCCATCGGCGGGCGCGCCCGTTCCGCGGGGGCACGGACCGAATGCGGACAGCAGGAGACCGAGATCACCACCATCGACGCCGTCCGGGCTCCCGTCGAAGTTCGCGCACGTGTCCACCACGGCCCATGCGGAGAGCAGGATGCCGAGGTCGCCGCCGTCGACGACGTTGTCGCCGTTGAGGTCGGCGGGGCAGTTGTCAGGGCTCTTCGTGCCCGCCAAGCGGAAACCGGTGGCATAGAGCTTGGTTGGATCCAGGCCGTCCAGTTGCGTCAGCGCGGTCAAGGGGATTCGGTAGACGATCATGCCGGGAACCGGCCAAAGCATGGAGCGCCACAGCCCGGGGCCGTTGCCGTCGGGGCTGTAGCCGATGCCACCTTGGGCGTTGGTGTACCACGTCCAGAGTGCCGGGATCGCGCCGCTGGGGTTGTGTGCGTAGATCGTCAGCCAGTAGTCGCCTGGGCCGAGCTGAAAGTCGGTGTTGATCTGGAAATCCTCGTAGTAGTCGCCGCCGGGAATCTCGAGCGGCTCCGGATAAGGGCCGCAGCCTTCTGCCACAAGCTCGTAGTCGGGCGCGTTCGACGGGTTCGGCGCCGTGGTGAACGCGAAGCGCTTCCAGATCTTGAAGCAGAGCTCCTCGGGCACGTTGCCGAACCCGAAATCGCCGTAGCCGTGGATCGCCGTGATCGTCCACTGCTCGTTGCAGCCGAGGGCGCCGACCGTGAACGGCTGGGCCAACCATTGCTGGGGGTTGGCCGCATTGAGCGTTCCGGACGGGAAACCAACGTAGGTGACCGTGTAGAAGCCCGAGTTGGTCGGGCTGGACTTGACCTTGCTGACGTTGCCGGTGTCGTAGACCACACGGCGGCAGATGACACTGAATTCGCCGGATCCCGACTGCACGGGCTGGCCGGTGGGGGCGAAGCCGCCGATCTGGATCAGGTAGTAATCCCCGAACACGGCATTGGGGGCCACCATCGTCTCGAACCCCGCCGGCTCGAGGTCGATGCAGCCGATGAAGAGCTCCGGCAGGTGCTGTGGGTCGAACGTCGGCGTCGGGCCGAGCGCGTAGACCCCGACCGTCGCGTCGAAGGTTGGTGTCGCGAGATCGATCTGGATCTCGCCGCCGCCGGGCTGGTCGAACTGGAGGATGTACCAGATGTCCTTGCCGTACGCGCATTCGTTCTCTGGCGGACCATCGGTGGTCGCGTTGGTGTTGTCGAACGCGATGGTCGCGCCGCAGGCGATCGGGATCGCGGCGGCCGCGCAGTCGTTGGCCGGCGCGCCGGCGACCGACGGGCAGTCGTAGACGAACACACCGCAGATCCTCACCGCGACATCGACGCAGAACTCGTCCCATGCGATCGCGCAGCAGTCGCTGTTGAACTCGCACACCTGGCCGCAGCACGAGACGTCGTTGCAGCCGCCTGTCGCGTGGATCGCGGCGCAGGACTGGATTCCGCCGCACTGCGGCGGAAGCTCCTCGGTGACCTCGACCGTGGCCGTGTACGTCACCGGGCACGCCGGGGGGTTCGGTGCGATCGCATTCACCGAGAGGATCACGACGTGGTTGCCGGTCGGCAGCACCACTTCGGTGCTGTTGAACGGGCAGGCGCCCCCGGCCATGGCGTATTCGACGACCTGCGTGGCACAGTCGTCGCCGTTGATGATGAAGATGGTGAAGTTCGTCGCCGGGAGGCCGCCGCTCGTGAGATCGTTGACGGTGACACGGACCTTCGAGGAGGCCGCGAGCGAGAAGCGATACCAGTCGAGATCGCGGGAGGCTGCGCCGAACGTGCCGACGGTCCCGCAGACAATCTTCGGCGAACCGAGGCCAATCGCCCCGATGTCCTGGTATTGCGTCGGGCTCACGTTGCATCCGCCGTTGGGATCGGGGCTGAGCCCGCCACACGCGTCGTTCTGCTGGATGCCGCCGACGGGACACGTGCTGTCGCACTGCCCGAACGCCGCGGCGGAGAAGGTTCCGATGATGACGAGCGCGCTCGTCACGGCCGCTCCAAGGACGGAGCGCATGCCGGGTTCGAATGATCGCACGGCGATACCTCCCTGAAGACGAAGCGGCGGCATGGCGCCCCAACTCCTGACCAGGCGTCGTGCCCGCACGACGCCGCCCCACGTGGAGTCGACGTCGTTGTACCAGCGTCACGATGCGAAGGCAATGAGCTGGTGTGGAAGGAATCTCGATGATTGGCAACGATCATCCGAGGACGCGCGATGCGACACGACGTATCGCGACACGACTCCCCCCGTTGCTCGACTACTTCTCGACGCCGGCCCTCACCGGCGCGACCGCGTCCCATGCGCCTTGCCGGTGTCGAGAAGTTGTCCAGCGAACCACGCGCCGACCTGCACTGACCGCGCAACATGCACCGCCGCGCTCGCGCATACCGTTCGCCACGTTCCGGCGTCTTCGACTCACGACATCCCGACCCGCGGAGCAGCATCGATGTTCCTTCGCCATCGCAGCGCCTGTCTCCTCGCCGTGCTCGCCGCCGTCGCACTCTGCCGCACGGGCATGGCCCAGGTGTTCGGCCAGAAGCTGCTCGCAGACGAACCTGGACATGCACTTCACGTCCGCCGATCCGCCCGGCCAATCCGTGCCGGGGGCGGCGAGAGCCATCGGCCACACGACCACGCGAGGTGTGTGGCCCAGATGTCGCCGGTGGCTGACCCTATTTGTCCACGAAAATAGGTGATAATAGCGCCCGTATGCCATAGCCAACGCGTGACGGCAACCGAGCGCCAAGTTACGTCTACGGCGTGTTGGCCGCCGCAATGGTCCATTGACTCAACATGATTCCGAGGTCAGTGCCGTCGACGGCCCCGTCGCCGTTGATGTCGGCGTCGGCAGAGCCGCCGGCAACCGAGCTGCCCCAGGACTGGAGTAGTGCAGCGATGTCGGCACCGTCGACGACACAGTCAAACGTAATGTCAGCGGTAGGACGCTGCCGAGGCATCAGCCGCGCGGGTCGGACTTTAGCTTCCGCCAGGCCCTCGCCGACGACATGGCCGCTATCGGAGATGGCGAGCGCAATGCCAAGCCCATGCGTGCCGTTTAGGTTCGTGTATTGCTTGATGGAGTACGGCACCGCATTGATCCAGATGACTACCTGGTTGGTGGAAGGCTGCCCTAGCGTATACGAATAGCCGACGGCGACGCTTTGGGCGTTGACGGCTTCCGCGACGGCTTCGTTGTGGCCGGGAAGGGGCGGCAGCGCCGTCCACTCGCCCTGACGCCAAAGGAAGCCATGCCAAGGATGAGTGTCGGAGACGTTCTCCTCCCAGATGCTCGACCAGCCGTAGCACGCCACATGACCCGCTTGGCTGAGCCCTCTCGCGACGCTGTTTACACAGCCCGGGGCCACGCCTAGGTCGGTCACACGGCCGCCGTCGTACAGGAAGGCCCGGAAGGCATTGCCCGACGGAGGCGTCGGCCCGCCGGCCATTGTGCCGGCGACCTGGCCGAGGTTGTTGATGCCCCTTGGCTGCTGGTCCGGTTGGGGGAACGCCCCAGAAATGTCGGTCAGCCCGCCATCGGACCAGATGGCGGCGAGCGGGTAGGGACCATTCACGACATCGCCGTACTGGCCAGTCACCATGCCCAAGTCATTGATTCCCCCGGTGTCGCTCGTGTTCGCCCAGTCCGGGTAGCCGAAAATCGTGAGCGTGCCATCGTCCCATATGGCCGGCACGTAGCCGTCACCAGGCACCAGCGACGTCATGCGAATCAACACCTGATTGCTGTTGTTTATGCCCATCGCCTCCATCGAGTAGACGTACGGGTTCGCGATGAGCTGAATCGCGCCATCCGGCCACCAGATGAACGCCCTCCGCTTGTACAGGTTCGGACAACCGTCGATCCACCCGACGGCCGTGCCCGGGGCGTTTACGGCCGTCACGGAACCTCTGACATTGAAGATCCCGCAGTCCGGCGGAACGTAGTACTCGACGTCATAGCCGCAAGGAGGCAGGCCATCCGGCACGTCGCCGGAGACAGGCGCCGCGGTCGACAAGACAGGCACTGCCGCAACAACGACTCGTGATAGAAGTCTCATGACGATTGGGCCTTGGTGAACGAATGACTGAAAGGACGCTCATGCACTCTGCACCCAGCATGAAAACAGACCCGGTTCGATGCCGCCGCATGAACAACTGCACGGTCATCAATCCAACGGGGTCTCCGATGACTCTGGCGTCAATCGAAGGACCGGGTGTCTCTAATACGGATTCCAGTAGACCTCCATGCGTCGGACCCCGTGCCCACGGCGGTATCTCACGGCAGAATTGGGCTGGGTGGGGCGCGAGAATCAACAGGGACGCGTATAAGGCGTACCGCTGACGCCCACATGCGCTCTGCGATCGCGCCTTCATCCGGTACCCCAGAATCTACCAATCGTCCGGCTGCACGCAAGACGAAGGCCGGCAAACTTGGTAAGTTGTTTCAGGACTAGCACCACCCCTTGCAGCGCACATTGTGAAGTGCGGCACGAAGTAACGCGTGACGATGCGACCCGGGTGAGTGTCGCGCTTCAACGCCGTAAGAACAGGACGAGGCGAGGTTGGACACGCAGTTCGGTTGGCGGTGGTCTGCATCTCGTGGGGGGCTTCGGACATTCCTGTGGGTAGACACTCCTTGACGGCCGATGGCCGCCGCCGTCACCGGAGAATCCTTCGCGGCGATCGACCGTCGTCGCGACGGCGTCTGCCGTCCGCGCCGCGACCAAGGGGGACGAGCCCCGTCCGCCTCGTGCCCCCAGGTCGTTCGCCCGCCGCGCGCCGTCCGTCGTTTCGCCGGTTCTCGTTCCCGCCTTCGACGGCCGATCGGACGGCAGTGCGCAGGCGGCTTCATGGGCTCGATGCGAGGCTGGTAGTCGGTTGTGATCGGCCATCCGTCCGCGCTCCTCGCTGTTCCGCTCCGATAGCATGCCGCCGATGCCTCGCCGAGCCGCCGTTGTCGCAGCCGTTCGCACGCCCTTCGGCCGATACGGTGGCTCGCTGGCGTCGATCCGGCCCGACGATCTCGCGGCGCACGCGATGCGCGCGGTCGTCCGGCGCGCGGAGATCGATCCTGCGCTCGTCGACGAGGTCTACTTCGGCGCGGCCAATCAGGCGGGCGAGGACAACCGCAACGTCGCGCGGATGGCGGCGCTCCTGGCGGGGTTGCCCGTCTCGGTGCCGGGCGTCACCGTGAACCGACTCTGCGCGTCGGGACTCGAGGCGGTCAACATCGCCGCGCGCATGATCGAGCATGGCTCGTGCGACGTCGTGATCGCCGGCGGCGTCGAGTCCATGAGCAGGGCGCCCTACGTCCTGGCGAAGGCCGATCAGGCATTTGGCCGCGGGCAGGAGCTCCACGACACGACGATGGGGTGGCGCTTCGTGAATCCGCGCCTGGCCGCGCTGCACCACCCATACTCGATGGGCGAGACCGCCGAGAATGTCGCCCGCGCGTATCGCGTGAGCCGCGAGGATCAGGATCGTTTCGCGCTGGCGAGCCAGCGGAAATGGGCCGTGGCGAACGCTGCGGATCGCTTCGCCGAGGAGATCGTGCCGGTTGAAGTCCCGCAGGGCAAGCGCGCCCCGCTTGTCGTCGCGACCGACGAGCATCCGCGACCCGACACCACCGTCGAGGCGCTCGCTGCGCTCAAGCCCGCCTTCGTCACCGACGGCACGGGCACCGTCACCGCAGGCAATGCGTCGGGCGTGAACGACGGGGCGGCGGCGCTCTTGCTCGTCGAGGCGTCGCGGGCCGAGCAACTCGGCCTCCGGGCGCTGGCCATCGTCGGCCCCGGCGCGTCGGCAGGCGTCGATCCGGCCCAGATGGGGATCGGTCCTGTCCCGGCGATCCGCAAGCTCGTCGCCCGCGCTGGCGTCGCGCTCGAGTCGATCGATCTCTTCGAGATCAACGAGGCCTTCGCCGCGCAGGCGGTCGCGTGCGTGCGCGAGCTCGGCCTTGACGAGCCGCGGGTGAACGTCAACGGCGGCGCGATCGCGATCGGGCACCCGCTGGGCGCCAGCGGAGCGCGGCTCGCGGCCACGCTCATTCACGAACTCGTCCGCCGCGATGCACGGTGCGGCATCGCGTCGCTGTGCGTCGGCGTCGGGCAGGGACTTGCGATGCTCTTCGAGCGGGCGTAGAGCGGCGGTCGGGTGATCCTGCGGGTCGGCTGGGAGGGGAATCAGGAAGCCGCCTGCGGCGGCGGACTTGCGGGCCGTTGGGCGCACGTCGGACGTCAGCATGAGACATGAGCGCCGGCGCCCTGGTGTCGATGCCTCACGTGCGCGTGCGACGTGCAACCGACGACCCGCAAGTCCGCCGCCGCGCAGCGGCGGCTTCCTGATTCCCCTGTCGACGCGGCCGAATGGACGAACCGCCCACGCGGACGTCAGCATGAGACACGCACGCCAGCGCCCCGGTGTCGATGTCTCACGTGCGTGCGACGTGCAACCGACGACCCGCAAGTCCGCCGCGGCGCAGCGGCGGCTTCCTGATTCCCCTGGCGACGCGGCCGAATGGACGAACCGCCCACGCGGACGTCAGCATGAGACACGCACGCCAGCGCCCCGGTGTCGATGTCTCACGTGCGCGTGCGACGTGCAACCGACGACCCGCAAGTCCGCCGCGCGCAGCGGCGGCTTCCTGATTCCCCTCGCGACGCAGCCGAATGGACGAACCGCCCACGCGGACGTCAGCATGAGACACGCACGCCAGCTCCCGGTGTCGATGTCTCACGTGCGCGTGCGACGTGCCCCCCCGCGCCCCCCCACCCCCGCCGCCGCGCAGCGGCGGCTTCCTGATTCCCCTGTCGACGCGGCCGAATGGACGAACCGCCCACGCGGACGTCAGCATGAGACACGCACGCCAGCGCCCTGGTGTCGATGTCTCACGTGCGCGTGCGACGTGCGCCCCACGGCCCGCAATTCCGCCGCCGCAGGCGGCTTCCTGATTCCCCTCGCGACGCAGCCGAACGGTCGAACCGCCCACGCAGCTCACGTCGCGGCGATGGCGCGCAATCCGCTCTCGATCGCGTCGACCAAGGCATCGATCTCGTCCTCCGTCATCGGCGTCGAGAGCGTGGCCGAGCAGGAATTGACCAACAGGAATCCCGCCTGGAAGAGATGCTCGAGGAGCGCCTTGAGTCGGCGCGACTCGTCCGGCCCGAGATATGCCTCGCGGTGGTTCCTCGGTGGCGTTGGCTTGAGGTGCACGCGGAACATCGAGCCGGCGCCGGTCACGCACGCCTTCGCGCCCGTGCGGGCGACGGCCGCTTCGATGCCGCGCATCGCCCGTTCGGCAAGCGCGTTCAGGCGGGCGACCGCGGCGCGGTCGAAGTCGCGCATCGCCACGAGGCCGGCGGTCATCGTGACTGGATTTGCCGAGAAGGTGCCCGACAAGGGATAGAGCAGGCGCGATGCGCCGGGGTTCATGACTTCCATCACGTCGGCCCGGCCCGTGATCGCTCCGGCCGGGAAGCCACCGCCGATGATCTTGCCCAGCGCGGTGAGGTCCGCCTGGAACCCGTAGCGCGACTGGAGCCCGCCCACCTCGCTGCGGAACGTGATCACCTCGTCCAAGAGCAAGAGCGCGCCGTTCGCCGCCGTCCACTCGCGCATCGCCGTCGCGAAGGCGCGATCGGCGGGACACAGGCCCGCGCGGTGCGGCATGAGGTCGAGCAACACGCACGCGAGGTCGCCACGATGTTCGTCGAGGATGGCGATGGCGCGATCGACGTCGTTGAATGGAATGACCACCACGTCATCGAGCGCCGACTTCGGCGAGCCGTGCACAAGCGGCACGCGGTTCGGATGGTCGGCGCTGCCCCACGTGTCGGGTTTCGACTCCTGGCTGACCTCGGCGTAGTCGTAGCCGCCGTGGTAGGCCCCCTCGGCCTTCGCGATCTTCGGGCGGCCCGTGTATGCACGCGCCGCCTTGAGTCCGGCCATGATCGCCTCGGTGCCCGAGTTGACGAAGCGAAGCCGCTGGAAGCCGGGGCTTCGCCCGGCGAGATGCTCGGCGAAGAGCACCTCGACCTCGGTGGCCATCATGAAGGCCGAGCCGCGGGCGAGTTGCGCCGAGACCGCCTCGACGATCGGCGGATACGCGTGCCCGTGGATGAGCGACGCCATGTTGTTGGAGAAGTCGAGCCGCGTCACGCCCTCGATGTCGGTGATGCGGCACCCCGAACCGTGGTCGGCGTACGGAGGATGCGGCGCCCGCAGCACGGTGTTGCGGCTGACGCCGCCCGGCAGCACTCGGCATGCACGTTTGAAGAGCTCGGCGCTGCGGGTGGTGGTCTCGGTTGCGTTCATGGCAGTGGAGGACGGTAGGTCTGCGTGACGGCGACCGGCGGGCGTCAGCGTTGCGATGGCGCCCGTTCGCGTGGCGGGCGGGGAGGGTCGAGGCGGCGCAGCGGGACTGGCGTTGGTAGCGACACACGACCTCACACCTGCTCGTCGGTAGGCACCGAGTGCGGTTTGGGTGCGGATGTGGCCGCAGTGGATGAACCAACGGACTGCTGCTTCGCGTTGTTCTCCGAACTGCTCGCGGAGGCCGTGATCTGGATCACGGGCGCGCTCTGCTGCGGTGCAGGATTCCGGTTCGTCGAGGGGCCCTTGCCGAAGGTCATCTTCTCCGACTCGGGACGCGTGAAGGTCACTGGTTCTGGACGCGGCCGCAGGAAGGGGCCCTCTCCGAGTGCGTTGCAAGCGTCACCTCGAATCCGAGCGCAACCACACCTATGGCGCCGCAATCTCCGTCTCCGACCATCCCCTGGCGCGAAGGCCGCGCCGGAAGTGGTCGTCGCTTGGTCGAAGTTCCGGCATCCCAGGCATCGCCATCACTGGCGGGATCATGCGCTCGACAATGTCGAATCCAGAGTCGAGCCGCTGGCGCCTCAGGCCATCCAGCAGCCGCTTGTTGATGGCCGTTCTGCCGCCGGGCAGCAACCCGAGCAGGCCAGCGTCGTAGGCGCGATGAAGGAGTGGATTCAGGGCAACGCCGTTGCTCGGTTCATCCGTGCTGGTTGGATCTGAAACGGGCACGATGTGTGCGGCGTCCACCAGCCTTAGCGCGACACCCGTGAGGCAGCAGCGATAGGAGTACGCGCGGAGCACCAGCGGCCTGAACCGCGCGTCGCGGAAGTTACGGACGATCGACACGACTTGGTGCCGCCGCGATTGCTCGGCGTCGCCCCGACCCGAGTCGATGAACTCTCGCTCGCGTTCGGGCGGTGCCTCGACGAGGCTGTCAGCCTCGTCGATCTCGCGGCCGCAGTCATACAGCCGCTCGTACTCTTGGACGTACCACAGCAGGAAGTCGGGATGGACCGCGATCGCCGTCTCGTCGCCCTCGCGCACGGTTCGCGTTTCGGCGGCCATGCCAATGCCGCAAGCCTTCTCCAACGTCTCAAGCGAAATCTGCAGGCTCGGCGAGCCCGCCGTGAAAGTCAGATGGCGGCGCACATCCCAAAACGCGTAGACGCCCGCCTCGTCGCTCCAGCCTCCGACAATTGTCCGGACACCGGCCTTGAGCGTGAATCGCTCGACTCCCGTCATCTGAATTCGGCGCTCGTTGGGCCGGTTCCGACCCTTGCCTCCGGATGTCACGGCCCACAGGTACACCTCCAGATGCTGGGCCTTTCCGTCGATCACGACGCTGAGAACGAGCGGGCGCGTGTCGTCTGCCGAGTGAACGACGACGGTAGTCCCTGCCAACTCCAACGCGTTGACGAATCGTTCTGCGAGCGACTTGAACGGAATCCCCGGCATGAGTTCATTTGGCCTTCACCGGTTTCCCCTGAATGACCGAGCGCAACCGGGCGTCCGCGAACAGCGGTCCCTCGAGGAACCGAAGCATCGAGCCACGCATGTACTCGTCTTCGCGCTCGAACGTGATCCAACGGTGCCCCTTCGCTTCCGCCACGCTGCCGGTGACGTTGCTCCCGCCGAAGGGATCGAGGATCAGCGCGTCTTCGTCGGGATCGAGCAGGAAGTCCACGAAGAACTCGACGAGTTTTGCTGGAAACCGCGCCGGGTGCGGCTTGATTCCAAACTCGCGACATGAACGGAGGTAGGCACTGTTCGACTCCGTGTTGGCGATGGTGAGCAGGTTCGGGGGGATCGAGCCGCCGTTGTCGCGACCGAACTTTGTCGAGATGTCGTGACCGCTCGGCCTTCGCTTCGCCCTGTAGCCATTCTTGATCAGCGCCTTCATCGAGTCGCTGTACGGCAAGAGCACGCGACGGTTGTCGGCTGACGGGTTCTCCGACTTGCTGAACCACCAAACCGTGTTCACTGCGTCCTTGACGCGGACGCGCCTGACCGTGACCCACTCAGCGGGAGTCGGCAGACGCGACGGGTTGAACCAGTAGAAGTCCTGCGCGAGCCGAAACATCTTGGAGAGCGCGATGGCGACCTCGAAGTGGTAGATGCTGCGAACCGGTGCACCGGGAATCCACGCTCCGCCAATGTCGAGGACGAACGAGCCTGTGGGAGTCAGGACGCGCTTGATCTCCTCGCAGAACGGAAGAAACCAGCGCAGGTAGCGCTCGATGGGCTCGTTCCCGTACTCCTTCTTCCGTGTGAGGGCGAAGGGTGGGCTCGTGAACACGAGGTCAACGGTCCCGGGCGGAATCCGACGAAGCCCCTCAAGTGAGTCACCCAGAAAGGCGGCCCCCTGCCCGGTGTGATAGAAGGGCGCGACCGATGCCAAGCCGACATCGGCGAGCCACGGGAGTTCGAGCTTGGGTTTCTTCACGGAGATCATGGCGGTGGCTCCAGATATGGTAGCTACTGCGATGTCGAGCACAATCTATGGTGGCTTCGGTACAGGCCTTCGCACCGAACAGAACCCGATTATACCCTGCGGGGCGCTGGGTGGCTGTGCCGAAACCGGGGCGGCACCGGGGCGGCACCGGGGCGGCGTTGATGGCGGGCTCGGGAACCGCGCTAAACGACGTCAAAGACATGCACGTGGACGCGACCGCTCGCCGTGCTCGTCACGCCGTTGGCCAAGCTTGCGCGCGCCACCGCGATCGAGCCGTCTATCGCAACCGTCTTGTGCTGCGTCAGCGAAGGCGATTGCCCCCACGGGTCACCGAACAGGCGGCAAGATCGGCGCGCCAGTCCGTTCGGTCACATGCGCGAGATCGACACCAGGCGCAAACTCGACGAGCCGGAAGCCCTCGGCCGTCACGTCGATGACCGCGAGATCGGAATAGATGCGGTTCACCACCGCGCGCCCGGTGAGGGGATAGGTACACGCATCCACGAGCTTTGGCTCGCCCTCCTTCGTCGTGTGCTGCGTGATCACCCAGACGCGCTTCACGCCGGCTACCAAATCCATCGCGCCGCCGACCGCGGGAATCGCGTCGGAGGCGCCGGTCGACCAGTTGGCGAGGTCGCCGTTGTGCGCCACTTGCAGCGCCCCGAGCACGCTGAGATCCAAGTGGCCGCCGCGGATCATGGCGAAGCTCGTCGCCTGGTCGAAGTACGCCGCGCCGGGCATCGCCGTCACTTGGCGCTTGCCGGCGTTGATGAGCTCTGGATCGCCGTGTCCTGGCGCTGGAGATGGACCCATGCCGAGCAGTCCGTTCTCCGTGTGATAGACGAGCGTCCGGCCTTCGGGCACGAAGCGTGCGACGAGCTCGGGGATGCCGATCCCGAGGTTGACGTACCAGCCGTTGGGAATGTCCTGGGCGACGCGCATGGCGATCTCGTCGCGCGTCCAGCCGATGGTGCCCGACTCGCGCGCTGTCGTGTCACGAGCCTCGCGACTCATGGATAGCTCGCTCCCGCCGCGACGAGTTCGGACTCCAGCGCCGGGTGCGGCACGTGTACGACGCGTTCGACGAAGATCCCGGGCGTGACGACCGCCTCCGGATCGAGCATGCCCGCTTCGACCACCTCGGCGACCTGCACGATCGTCACGGCAGCGGCCATCGCCATCACCGGCGAGAAGTTGCGTGCGGTCCTGTGGTACAGCACATTGCCATGCGTGTCCGCGACGCGCCCCTTGATCAGCGCGAAGTCGGCGCGGATTCCGTGTTCGAGCAGGTACTCGCGGGCGCCGAACGCGCGATGTTCCTTGCCCGCGGCGAGCGGCGTGCCCACGGCGGTCGGCGTGAAGAAGGCGGGAATGCCAGCGCCCCCGGCGCGGATCCGTTCCGCGAGCGTGCCTTGGGGCACCAGCTCGAGCTCGATGGCGCCGCGCCGATACAGCTCGGGAAAGACCGTCGAGTTCGCGGTTCTCGGGAAGGAGCAGACGACCTTCGCGACCCGGCCCGCCTTCAGAAGCGCCGCCAACCCCACGTCGCCGCTGCCGGTGTTGTTGCTGACGACGGTGAGACGCGACGCGCCCTGGTCGATCAGCGCATGAATCAATTCGATCGGGCTTCCGGCCTCGCCGAAGCCTCCGATCATCACGGTGGCCCCGTCGAAGACGTCGGCCACCGCCGCGCGGACGCCGTCGACGCGCTTGTCGAACTTCTCGATCATCGGCAGGCGGGCACCGGTGCGTGCGTGACGCGATGGCTCTTCACGCGCTCGTAGTCGTACAGCCCTGCCTCGTCGAAGAGGACGCGGTCCTCGTAGCCGTCGAACCAGAGCGCCTCTGGATTGCGCCCGACGATGCACACCTTGCCGCGTTCGGACGCTGTGCCGGCGTTGCGGAGGATCTTGAAGATGACCACGCCATGCTCGCTGCCGCGCAGGCCCGGGATCGGCTTGCTCGTGACGGCGTTGACCTCGGTCTTGCCCTTGTAGTGGGTGATCGAGAGCCGGGCGTGGCTCTCGACGCCCGAAAGCCCTCTCTGCGACTCGTTGAGGACCTGCCAGGCCCGCTCGATGGGCACGTTGAACGCGCGGTAGGCGATGATGTCGCGCCCGCAGAAGAAGTAGTGGTTCTCGCCGCCGGCCCGCTTGAACTCCCGCTGGAGGATGCGCAGCGCGTCGGGGTCGTCGTTGATCCCCTTGATGATCGGCGACTGGTTCTCGACGGAGAGCCAGCCGCGCGAGACGAGCTTCCGCATCGCCTCGCCCGTCGCCGGAACCCACTGGAGGAAGCCGACGTCGTTGCGCATGTACTCGCCGTCGGCGTCCTTGGCGAGGAACTCGTCGGGGTGCTCGAAGTGCACGATGATGTGCAGTCCGACCTCGGGATACGTCTGGTGGAAGCGGTCGAGCATCGCGAGGAACGCGTCGTCGAAGCGCTGCGGGTAGAAGGCCATCTCCTTCGTTCCGATGCGGATCGACTCCACGCCAGCCTCGGCGAGGGCTGCAAGCCACGCCGCGAGCTTGGCGTTGCTCAGCACCATCGGGTCGCCGCCGGAGAGAAGGATCTCGCGCAGCTTCGATCGCCCGCAGACGGGGTGGCGGCCGCCGTTGGCCGCGACGTCGGCGTTGAAGCGACGGATGTAGCCGATGACGTCGGGAATGTTGGCCAGGCCCTTCTTGGCGACGGTGCCGTCCTGCCGCTCGATCTCCTTGCGCGCGATGAGCTCCTCGCGATAGCAGAAGCGGCAGTGCGCCGAGCAGGTCGACACCACATAGAGCAGTCCCATCTCGTACTTGTGCAGCATGCCCTCCACGGGGCTGTAGTCCATCTGGTAGCCGGGATCCTCGGAGCCAGCCAGATCGAGCGTCTCGTCGGGGCTCGCCTTGACCAAGCGCTGGAGCGGCGGGCTGTGGCGCGCTAGTTCGTAGTAGTGCCGCGTGATCTTGACGGGCATCCGCTTCTCGACGTCGCGCACCGTGGACCGGAGCGTGCGGAGCTGGACGAGCTCCTGTCCGCTGTAGAACCCGAGCAGGTCTTCGGGGGCCCGCTCGTCGAAGAAGGGCGCGAGCCCGTTGATGATGTTCCGTTCGTGACGCGCGTCCGCGACCGAGGCCAGGAACGCCTGCTCTCGCGCCGTGGGAACGTGTTCCTGTGTCTCTTGCATGGGGAGATCCTCGTGGGTCGGATGGCGGAAATGGCGGGCGTCGAGACCGCGATGAAGGGCTGGCAACGGCTGGCAACGGCTGGCGAAGGCCGTGCCGCAGGTCGCGGCACGGATGCGACTGCCTTCAAGTGTACCGATCTGGCTCCCGAGAGGAACCTGCTGCGCCGAAAGGGCCAGATGCAGCCGCTCGCCGCGATCTCCGCACGCGCTTCCGGTACGCGTTCATCCGCACGAACAAGCCGGTGCTGGACGATGCGCGGTTCCGGTCGTTCGCGTCGATGCGGGAGCATCGGGCATCGGTGCTCCCTTTGGGGCTCGGAGAGACCGCCTCTATCGGCGCATGGATTCGAAATTGTCGTGTGACACGCGAGCGTTCTCCGGGATTCGCCCCGACCGGGCCGGGGCTTGCTCGGCCGTGCGCACGAGCCCCTTGAGCATGCCGCGGAAGACGATCCCGTGGAGAGGAAGCACCGAGTACCAGTAGGCGATGCCGGCCAATCCGCGCGGACGGAACCTCGCCGTCATGACCAGCCGCGCGCCGGGGCTTGGTGCCGGGGCGGGATCGACATCAAACGTGAGCGTGGCCACGCCGGGCAGCCTCATCTCGGCGGTCAGCTCGAGATGACGCGGCGGATCGATCGCCGTGACGCGCCAGAAGTCGAGCGCGTCGCCAAGCCGCAGGACTTCGGCGCTCCGCCGCCCGCGGCGAAGACCCGGCCCGCCGGTCAGCCGATCCATGATGCCTCGCAGGCGCCAGAGCCAGTCGACCGCGTAGTACCCGTGCTCGCCTCCGATCGCCGTCGCCGCCGACCATGCCGCGGCCGGACTTGCCCGCGTGACCACCTCGCGGCGGTCAATGAACACCGTGCCACCAGCCCACGACGGGTCGCCCGGCATCACCCCCGCGTCCGACCAGGCGGTTTCGATCTCGCCCGCCCTGACCTTTGCCAGTGCGGTGTCCATCGCTTCTCGGATCGTCAGGCACTGGTGCGGCATGAGCCGCAGCGCCGCATCGCTCCGGCAGACGACGCGGTTCCTGAGCCCCTCGGCCAGCGGACGGGCGATGCTCGCGTGCAAAGGCGTGACGAGGTGGATCCAGAGCGAGCTGAGCCGAGGCGTGAGAACCGGCACCGGGATCACCAGCCGCCGCCGGAGCCCGAGGGCCGAGGCCATTTCTCGCATCAACTTCGCGTAGGACCAGATGTCGGGGCCGCCAATGTCGATGGTCTTGCCGACGGTCGCGGGCGTCTCAAGTGTCGCGATCAGATAGAACAGCACATCGCGAATGGCGATCGGCTGCGCTTCGGTGCTCACCCATCGGGGCGTGATCATGATCGGCAGCCGCTCCACGAGGTATCGCAGGATCTCGAACGACGCCGACCCCGAGCCGATGATCATCGCCGCGCGCAACACCGTCACCGGCACGCCGCCGCGTCCCAGCGCGTCCTCCACCTCGCGCCGCGACGAAAGGTGCTCGCTCAGCCCTTCACCCGTCTCGCCAAGACCGCCGAGATAGATGATCCTCGGCACGCCCGCCCGCGCGGCGGCACGCCCGAACGTTTCCGCCAGCGACAAATCACGTCCGCGATACCCCGCTCCCGCGGCGTCCATCGAGTGCACGAGGTAATACGCCGCAATGCAGCCCGTCATCGCGGCGACGAGCTGCTCCTCGTCCTTCGCGTCACCCTCGACAATCTCGACGCCTTCCTGGCCGGCCCACGGCCGAGCCCGCAACTTGGCCTGACTGCGTGCGAGACATCGCACGCGATAGCCGCGTTCGACCAGCCTCGGGGCCAGCCGCCCCCCGATGTAGCCGGTTACGCCGGTCACAAAGAGTGTGGACGAGGCCGCGGCGTTCATGCGGCACGATGCTAGCGACGGGAGGACGGCTGCTGATCCATCGTGATCATCGTGTTCATCAGTTTCATCGTCTTCGTCGTCTTGATCATGGCCTCCCGCGATCGCTGCTCCCGATCCCGAACTTCCGACGAAGTGTCTCGGCATCGATTGCAATCTGCGCGCTGGTCTCCGGCGTGAGCCGGCTTGCGTGTTTCAGGATCATCACCACGGGCTGCCAGGGCCTCGCGGGCGCGTATGAGAAGTCCCAGCAGAAGACCGTGACGGGGCAGGCCCTTGGTCCGCTGCGTGCGGCGGGGGACGTGCAGCGATTCGCCCGCCATCTCCATCATCAGCACGGCGTCGCGGGGAGTCAGCGATCGGACGAGCGCGGCATCCAGATCGAGCTGGTCGCCGAAGACGGCCGCCAGCAGCCCGAATGACTTCCGCCACGGCCGGCTGTAGTCGACACCTTGGGACCGTCGTTCGAGCCCATCGCCACGTCATACGGATTCCAGTAGACCTCCATGCATTGGACCCCGTGCTCACAGCGGCATCTCATACGGATTCCAGTCGACCTCCATGCGTTCGACCCTCTGCCCACAGCGGCATCTCACTGCGGAATTGAGTTGGGTGGGGCGCGAGAATCAACTGGGACGCGTATCACGGCAGCCGATCGACCCAGTCTCGAGGAGCTTGCGTGCCCGATCACTTGAACACGCTGGTTCTGTTGGTCCATGCCTGCGCGACCTGGTTCATGGTCGGCCTGATTTGGTTCGTTCAGGTCGTGCACTACCCGTTGATGGGCGTCGTTCCCGATGCAGCCTCGTCGGCCTATTCGAGGGCGCATCAGCGCAGGACGACTTGGATCGTCGGCCCCGTCATGCTGCTCGAGGCCGGATCGGCGATCCTGCTCTTCTGGGTGCCGCACGGGGAGTTCAACGCGACGCCCATGCGATGCATCGGCATCGCGCTCCTGGCGCTTGTCTGGATCTCCACATTCGCCGTGCAGGTTCCCCTGCACGCGCGGCTCGCCTCTGGATCCGGCACCTCGGTCATTCGTCGGCTTGTGGCCACGAACTGGTTGAGGACGGTCGCGTGGACAGCCCGTGGCGTCGTGGCGATCGTGCTGCTCGGTTGACCACGGCGTCGCGCCCGCCACACCCCGCTTCGTCGTTCGCGTCCGCCGGCTGCCGGGTGAAGAGGGTCATCTGGCCGCCAGAGTCAGGCCGCCTGAAGTGCGCCGTGGAGAGCGGTCGGATGTCGCGATTCAGTCCGTGGCGTCGTGTGAAGACGTCGAACGTCTGTGCGATCTGCTCGACCAGCGGACCTCGACCGCGATGGCGCGCGACGGCGGCGTCGTAGAGCTTTCCGCCGCGAGCCTGTCGGATGAACGACTCCACCTTCTTCGCGCGGTCCGGATGCACCGACCGCTGAAGCCAGTCGAGGAAGAGATCCTTGATCTGGTGCGGCAGCCGGAGGAGCGCCCACGCGGCGCTCCGCGCGCCCGCCTGGGCGACCGCCTCGAGCAGCGCGGGGATCTCGGTGTCGGTCAGGCCGGGGATGATCGGTGCGATGTTCACGGAGACGGGAATCCCGGCGTCGACCAGTTGCCGGATGGCGCGAAGGCGCCCCGCCGGCGAGGAGGCGCGCGGCTCGAGCCGCTGCGCGAGCTCGGCGTCGAGCGTCACGAGCGTGATCGTCACGTGTCCGGCATTCATCGCGGCGAGCCGCGACCAGAGATCGACATCGCGCAGAACGAGGGCGCTCTTGGTCATCGTCGAGACGGGTTGACCGCACTCGGCCAGCACCTCGAGGCATTGGCGCGCGATGCGCATGCGGTGCTCGATCGGCTGGTAGATGTCGGTGCTCGCCGACATCACGATCGGCTCGGGCCGCCACGAAGGCGCCGCGAGCTCGTTGCGCAGCAGCCGGGGGGCGTCGGGCTTGGCCATGAGCTTCGTCTCGAAGTCGAGGCCGCAACTGAAGCCGAGGTATTCGTGGTATTGCCGCGCGAAGCAGTAGATGCAACCGTGCTCGCAGCCGCGATAGGGATTGATCGTCCAGTCGAACGGCACGTCGGAGGTCCGCGACACCCGGTTGATGATCGTCCTGGTGCGGTCGTTGAAGACCTGCCGCTCGACGCGCTGCGGCGAGCCGTCCGCACGTTCATGCTCGACGAGTTGTCGATCGATCTCCTCGCCAAGGACGTGAAGGCGCACATCCTCGAATCGATTGCCCGGATTCAGCCCCGCGCCACGCCGATGCGCCGGCCCGCGGAGGATCGCATCTCGATGGGAAAAGTCCTCGGCGCACATACCAAACAAGATACGAACAAACATCGCGAAGTCAAGCGATTGGCCGGTGCCTGATGTTGAGCGGTGGTTCGCTCGATGGCGCGCCACCAGGAACATGACGATGGGCGGTTGCCGTCGTCGATCGTCGCTCGTTCCCTGGGGCATGCCGCGCATGCGGCGCGTCGCGCGTCGCTTCGGCGCCGTCACAGCCCCGATTGTTCGATCGCCTGGCGCATCTCCTTCGCCCAGCGCAGCGTGGTCGGCGCCATGATCGAATCGTGCGTCGCGTTGCGGATGATCCAGATATAGCCCGGTCCGTCGCCAAGCGTCATCTCGCCGTCGGCCGGAAGCTCCGCTGGCGCGGTCGCCGCGGCCGGTGTCGCGCCGTCCGAGGTGGCCCGGGTCGGCGCCTGGCGCTGCGCGAGCGCGTTGCGCCATCGAGTCACCGCGCGGTTGAGGTAGAACGAATCCTGCGTCCCGACGGCGAGCCGGATCCGTGGAAGGATCGCCTTGTACCGCTCCCAGTCGGCGTCGACGAGCTTGGCGATGTCGTACTTCGACCAGTCGAGCGCGATGACCTCGGGATGAATCGTTCCGGCGACCGGATCGATCATCCAGCGCGGCTTGCCGGTCGTCGCATCGAGCGCCGAGAACATCGCCAGCCACGCGCCCCATTGCTGTCCGCTGTCGCCGTCGGGGGCCATCGCGTGCTCGACGCCGATCTCCTGCCGAACGGTCATACGCACCTTGTCGACGCCCGGCGCCGCGGGCGTGCGAAACGACGGCGTGTCGGTGCCGTCGGCCATCTCGAAGAGGCTCGGGTCGCGATAGAGGTCGGTCATCTGAAACGCGTGGAAATCCACGGGATCCGGAGCGCTCGCCCAACACCCGCCGAAGGTCTCCGGGGCGTGCAGCGTCAGCCAGAGCGCCGACCACGCGCCGGAGGAGTGGCCGGTGACGAAGCGAGCCTCTGGCTTGGCGATCAGTCGAAAGCGACGCTCTAGGTACGGAATCAGCTCGGTGACGAGCGCGGTGCCGACGGGACCGTTGGCGACGCTGTCGGCAAAGCCGTGGTGGCCGTACGGGCCCTCCGGATCGAGCACGATGTGAACGGCCGGCGGCGCGAGCTCCTCCGCGCCCCGGGTGTGCAGCATGCGCACGTAGCGCACGGCGCCGCGATCGCGTCCGCCGAATCCAGGCACGACGTAGATGGCCGGCCAACTGCGCCGCGGGTGGTTCACGTCGTGGTAGCCCTTGGGCAGCGCCACGCCGCAGCGGAGGAAGGTGTCGCGGCCCCAATGCCTGCTGAGCAGATCGCTGCGCAGCGTGATCCAGACGAGGTGTTCGCGGAGCGCCGCGTCGAGGCCGTCGTCGTCGAGGCGCGGCCGCACCGGCGGGGGCGCGTTCGGTCGGCGCCTGCCCGGCGGGTTGCGTCTCCGGGCGCGGCTCGCGCTCGCCCGGATTCGAGCGATCGCGCGGCGCGTCGACCTTCGTGAGTCGCAGCTCGACCGTGTCGTCGCGATCCGCCGCGAGCGCCACGGTTGCGACGTCGCTGTACGGGTTGCCCGGCGCCTGGTGCGACGCCTCGTCGCGATTGCACTTGAAGACCGCCTGCACCCGGAATTCGCCGGAGAGCTGCGACAGGGGAACCGGCCACGCGACGGCGGCGTCGCCGATCTCGACCACGCCGCCCGGCAGGAGCTTGTCGACACCGATGGAGGCGACCGGCTGCGGATCCGAGAAGAAGGGGGCCTCGCGCGGCTCGACCTGCGCCAGCCGGCGCGACGACGTGTCGGTGAAGAACAGGATCACCCGTCCCGAGCTTCCGGCCGCGGCGACGCCGGGCGGAAGCGTCACGCGATACGTGTCCGCCGCGGCGCCCGCCGCGATGCCCAGCGCGATCGTCGCGGAGAGCAGGGGAGCGGTCGCGGCGCTCGCCGACGCCCGTCGAAGGCGTGAAATGAGCATGTCCGAGGGTATGCGACGGCGGAGCCCGGATTTCACGTGAAGCCGACAGCGGACGACGAACGGGGCGGTCGACATCGCGGCTGCGCAGCACGGCCACCAGTACAATCCCCGCCCCATGCCACCCGCCTCGGCAGCCACCGAACTTCGCCAGCGAATCGAGAACCTCACCGCGTGCGTCGGCGTCGTCGGCCTCGGCTATGTCGGGCTTCCGCTCGTGCGCGCCGTGCACGACGCCGGATACCGGGTGATCGGCTTCGACATCGACCACGCCAAGATCGAGAAGCTGCGCCGCGCCGAGTGCTACATCGAGCATCTCGGCGACGACTTCTTCAGGGCGCTCTCGACCTCCACGCGATTCGCGCCGACCGCCGACCCGAAGGCGCTCGCCGACGCCGACGCGATCCTGCTGTGCGTGCCGACGCCGCTGGGCAAGTACCGCGAACCCGACCTGTCGTTCGTGCTCGACAGCACGCGAATGGTCGGGTCGGTGCTGCGCCGGGGGCAGCTCGTGGTGCTCGAGTCGACGACCTATCCAGGCACCACGCGCGACGACATGATGCCGATCCTCGAGGAGGCGGGGCGGGCGCGCGGGCTTCGCGCCGGCGTCGACTACTTCGTCGCGTACAGCCCCGAGCGCGAGGATCCCGGCTCGCCCGGCCGCACGGCGACGCAGTTGCCGAAGGTCGTCGGCGGCGTCGACGGACCCAGCGGCGACCTGGCGGCGCTCCTCTACGGGCGCTTCGTGAAGCAGGTCGTGCGGGTGAGCACCGCCGAGGTCGCCGAGGCGTCGAAGCTGCTCGAGAACATCTACCGCGCCGTGAACATCGCCCTGGTCAACGAGATGAAGGTCGTGCTCGACGCGATGGGCATCGACGTCTGGGAGGTGATCGCCGCGGCGTCGACGAAGCCGTTTGGATTCCAGCCGTTCTATCCGGGTCCGGGCCTCGGCGGCCACTGCATCCCGATCGATCCCTTCTACCTGACGTGGAAGGCCCGCGCGGTCGGCCGGAACACGCGCTTCATCGAGCTGGCCGGCGAGATCAACAGCGGCATGCCGCATCACGTCGTCGATCGCCTCGCCGCGGCGCTCAACGAGGCCGGCAAGCCGGTGCACGGCGCGCAGGTGCTGGTCATCGGGATCGCGTACAAGAAGAACGTCGACGACATCCGCGAGAGCCCCTCGGCCGAGATCGTCGAGCTGCTGCGCGATCGCGGCGCCGCGGTCAGCTACCACGATCCGCACCTGCCGCACTTCCCGGCGATGCGCAGGCACCGCATCGACCTCGCCTCGCAGCCGCTGACCCCGGCGCTGGTGAAGGCGAGCGACGCGGTCTTCATCGTGACCGACCACGACGCGGTGGACTACGCGATGCTCGGCGAGCACGCGTCGCTGATCGTCGACACGCGAAACGCGATGGCCCGGGTCGGGCCGTGCAAGGCGCGCGTGGTGAAGGCGTAGCCCGCATGCCGCACGAGGCGCCAACGCACCGACACGAGTGGTCGCTGCTCCGCGCCGGCGCGTTTCGTCTCGATGGTGGCGGCATGTTCGGGCTCGTGCCGAAGGTGCTCTGGTCGAGGCTGGTCGAGCCGGACGGCCTGAACCGGATTCCGCTCCAGACGAACTGCCTCCTCCTGCGCGGCGAAGGGCGCACCGTGCTCGTCGAGACGGGCTTCGGCGACAAGTGGTCCGACAGGGATCGCGAGATCTTCGCCCTCGAACGGCGCACGGTCGTCGATGCGATGCGCGAGGTCGGCGCGGCGCCCGACGACGTCACGCATGTGATCGTCACCCACCTGCACTTCGACCACGCGGCGGCGCTGACCCGCGTCGGCGCGTCGGGCGGGCCCGAACCGACCTTCCCGCGCGCCGAGATCATCGTCCAGCGCGCAGAGTGGAACGACGCGCTCGCCAACAAGAGCACGATGACGCGCACCTACCTGCGCTCGCACCTCGATCCGATCCGCGATCGCGTGCGCCTGGTCGACGGCGCCGTCGAGGTCCTTCCCGGCATCGAGGTCGACCCGATTCCCGGTCATACGTGGGGCCAGCAATCGGTGCGCTTCCGCGATGCGCACGGCGTGGTCTGCTTCCCCGCCGACGTGATGCCGACCGCGCACCATGTCGGGCTGGCGTTCAGCATGGGCTACGACATGCTGCCGTACCAGAACATGCTCTCGAAGCGAGCGCTCCTCGAACGGGCCGCGCGCGAAGGATGGCGGCTCGTCCTCGACCACGAGCCGGGGCATCCGATCGTGCGCGTCGAAGCCGATCCTCGGGAGCGGGATCGGTGGCGGCTGGCCGCGGCCGACGCGTAGGTCGGTTGGTTCGCGCGTCCGATCGTCCGTGGCGTGAGCGTCGGATCGATGCAGTCCTTGCAGCCTCCGTGCCGTCGATCGCCCGCTCCGCGGCGCACGCGCGTCGCTCATCCGCCCAAATCGCTCTACAATGACCTCGAACCTCGCCGCGACCCTTCGCGGCGACTCCCACGGATGGGATGAACGGCGACGGATCGGGCGCAGCGGAGGCGGCGCCTAACGTCGAACTCCGTTCACAAGAACAAACGGTCGAGCCGACGCCGGCGATGGCGACGGAACGGTCGGGACAATCCTCTGGGATCCCGGGCCGACGCGGTCGTTGCGCGCGGTGGCCGCTCCATGCGACCGGCAGGGCGAGACATCGCCACCGCCGCCCGTCGATCCGACACCCAAGGCCACGCCACCGATGCAGCTCCAACTCCGCCATGAACGCTCGTCCGACGGGATCGTCACCCTGTGGTTGGCGCGTCCGGAGCGCCCCGTCGTCGTGCTCGATCAATGGCTGCTGGATCAGTTGCATCTCTTCTTCGACTGGCTCGGGACGCAGCCGGCGCCGACCGGCTTCGTGCTGATGAGCGACAACCCGCGCACGTTCGTCGCCGGCGCGGACCTCGCCGAGATCGACGTGCTCGACGACGCGTCGCTGCATGCGTACCTGACCGAGGGGGCGCACGCATACGCGCGCATCACCCGGCTGCCGTGTCCGTCGGTCGCGTGCGTGCACCGGACCGCCCTCGGCGGCGGGCTTGAGATCGCGCTCCACTGCGACGGCCTGCTCGCGCAGCTTCCTCCGCCCGGAGAGAAGCCGTGGCGCGTCGGCCTGCCCGAGGCGGGGCTGGGCCTCTGTCCGGGCTGGGGCGGCACGCAGATGCTTCCCGCGCGCATCGACCCGGCGGAGGCGATCCGCGCCACCGCCGCGGGAACGACGTGGCCGATCGACAAGTGCCCGCCGGGACTCTTCGACGAGATCGTCCCCGCCGGCGGCGACCTTCGCGCCGCCGCGGTCCGGTACATCCGCAACAACCCGCGGGCGGGCACGCCCAGCGTGCCGCGCTCGATCGACGCCGGCAATCGCGACGCGGTCGGCGCCGCGCTGGCAGCGCTGCGTTCCACGCTGCCCGACACCCCGGCGGCGCACGCGGTCGTCGAGGCGGTCACCATCGGCATCGCCGACGGCTGGACCGCGGCCATCGCCGCGGAACGGCGCCTGCTCGTCGGTCTCCGTCACACCCCCGAGGCCCGCGAGAAGCTCGCGGCGTTTCTGAAGCGGTAGCATCTACGCAGGCGGCCCGTTGCGCGGCCGTCCGGACTTCGAGTACACAGCCATGACCCAGACCTCGCCCAACCTCGCCACGGACCTCAAGAACATCTCCGAGAAGGATCGGAAGCAGATCGAGCAGGCCCAGGAGATGCTCGGGCCCGATCCGAGCACGATGGGCGTCATCAAGAACGTCTTCTGGGGATCGTTCCGCGAGGATCTCGTCTTCCCGTATCCGCCGACCAACGCGGAGGAGACGGCGCGCTGCGACCAGTTGATCGCGGCGCTCGACGAGTACCTGCGCACCGAGCATCCGGCGGTCGAGATCGATCAGAAGCAGGAGATCCCCGAGTGGGTGATCAAGCGCCTCTTCGACCTCGGCGTGCTGGGCATGACGATCCCGAAGGAGTATGGCGGTGGCGGCTTCGGCATCACCAGCTACAACCGCGCGCTGGAGCGGATCGGCCGCTCGTGCGGTTCGACCGCGGTGCTCGTCTCGGCGCACCAGTCGATCGGCTGCAAGGCGGTCATGCTCTTCGGCAGCGAGGAGCAGAAGCGCCGCTACCTGCCGCGCATGGCGAAGGACACGCTGAGCGCGTTCTGCCTGAGCGAGCCCAACGTCGGTTGCGACGCGGGCGGCCAGGAGACGCGCTGCGAGCTCAGCGCCGACGGCTCGCACTACATCCTCAACGGCGAGAAGAAGTGGGCGACGTCCGGCGCGCTCTCGGGCCTCTTCACCGTGATGGCGAAGCAGCGACTCCGGGATCCCAGGACGGGCAAGGAGAAGGACGCGATCACCGCGCTCATCTGCACGCCGGACATGCCCGGCGTCGACATCTACTCGCGCAACCGGAGCAAGTGCGGCATCCGCGGCACCTGGCAGGCGCGCATCCGCCTCAAGAACGTGCGCGTGCCGAAGGAGAACCTGCTGCACAAGGAGGGGCGCGGCCTGAACGTGGCGCTCACCTGCCTCAACTACGGCCGCTGCACGCTCTCCGCGGGAATGCTCGGCGGAGCGACGTTCGCCATGGAACAGGCGATCAAGTGGTCGAAGTACCGCTACCAGTTCGAGCGTCCGCTCGCGGAGTTCGAGCAGGTCCAGGAGAAGATCGCCCGCATGGCCGCATACACGTATGCGATGGAGGCGATGCTCTACATGACCACCGGCTTCCTCGACCGCCACGACGACGACATCATGCTGGAGACCGCGCTCTGCAAGGTCTTCTGCTCGGAGATGGGCTACCGCGTGGTCAACGACGCCCTTCAGATCATGGGCGGCGAAAGCTACATGACCGAGAACGAGGTCGAGCGGATCTGGCGCGACAGCCGCATCAACATCATCGTCGAGGGCGCCAACGAGGTGATGCACTCGTTCATCTTCGCCTACGGCTCGAAGCAGCTCGGCGAATGGATGCTCGGCCTCCGCAAGGCGCCGTTCCGGCAGATCGGCAAGGCGATGGGGATCGGCGCGGAGCTCTACCTCGGCGTGCGCAAGCCGGCGCCGTCGATCGTGAAGCTGCATCCCCGGCTCGCCGGCCACGCCCGCACGCTCCAGGAGCTCGTCCGCGAGTTCAGCCACCAGGTGAAGCTCATGTTCAAGGAGCACGAGGACAAGCTCGTGACGGCGCAGACCATCCAGGCGCGCCTCGCGAACGCGGTGCTCTGGATCCACGCCCTGACCTGCTCGCTCAGCAAGCTCGACCGCAACCTGCGCAACGGCCTCGACGGCGAGGCGCTCGAATACGAGCTGGCGGTGGTCGACCACATCGCGGCGATGACGATCGAGGAGAACGAACGATCGCTCCAGGCGCTCCGCGTCAACACCGACGCGACGATGTTCAAGGCCGCGGCCGCGGCGCTGAAGCGTCTGGACGGATTCCCCAACGCCGACTACGTGATCTCGGAGAAGACGCCCGACGCCTCGGCATTCGGCACCGGCAAGCAGCCCAAGCAGGAGGCGATCCCGCAGTTCGGCTCCGGCTCGGTGTTTCACGGGGTGAAGGTGACGGTGTAGGCGGGAGGCGGAAGGCGTGGTTGCTGGTGGCTGGTTATTGGTTACTGGTTACTGGTTACTGGTTGCCACCCACCCCCGGCCCCTCCCTCCCGCACAGACGGGAGGGAGGGAAGCAGAGAAGACAATGTCCGACACGCCGCCTGCCGATCAACGTCCGGCAGCCAACCAGCAACCAGCAACCAGTAACTAGTAACCAGCAACCAGCAACCACCCGCCACCCCCACGCCCCCCCTCCACACCCAACCCCCACCATGCACCTCTTCGACACCATCGCCCGACACGGACACGAGCGCGTCTGCTTCCATCACGATCCCGCCAGCGGCCTGCGCGCGATCATCGCCATCCACTCGACGGCGCTCGGCAACGCCCTCGGCGGCACGCGCCGCTGGTGCTACGCGTCCGAGGAGTCGGCGCTGCGCGACGTGCTGCGCCTCTCGGAAGGCATGACGTACAAGGCCGCCGCGTCGGATCTCCAGATGGGCGGGGCGAAGTCCGTCATCCTGCTCTCGCAGCCCAACCAACCGGCCACCGAGGCCGAGGCCCGCGCGATGGGTCGGTTCGTCGAGACCTTCGGTGGCAGCTACATCGCCGCCGAGGATGTCGGCGTGAACACGCAGTTCGTCGACTGGATGGCGAAGGAGACGAGCCACGTGATGGGCGGCGAGACGATCTCGACCGGCGGCGATCCGTCGCCATTCACGTCGCAGGGCTGCTTCAACGCCATGAAGGCGTGCCTGGCGCACGCGGGTCGCAAGGCCTCGTTCGCGGGACTCACGGTCGCGATCCAGGGACTCGGCGCCACCGGCAGCAAGCTCGCGAAGCTGCTGCGCGGCGCCGGCGCGACGGTGATCGGCACGGACATGAACGAGGCGAGCGTCAAGCGCGCCGTCGACGAGCTTGGCGTCAAGGCGCTGCCAAGGGGCGAGGACGTCTTCAAGACCGAGTGCGACATCCTGGCGCCGTGCGCGCTTGGCGCCGTGCTGACGCCGGCGGTCATCGCGTCGCTTCGATGCCAGATCGTCTGCGGCACCGCGAACAACGTCCTGGCCGATCCCGACGAGGACGGCGCGCTGCTCAAGGGGCGAGGCATCCTCTACGCGCCGGACTTCGTCGCCAACGCCGGCGGCCTGATCCGCCTTGCGGGCCTCTACCTCGGGCTCACCGAGCAGCAGATCGACCGAAAGGTGGCCGACATCGAGGAGACCATGGCCGCGGTCTTCCGCGAAGGCGAGTCGATGCCGTCGATGCACGCCGCCGCCGTCGCGTACGCGCGCCGGCGCATCGAGGCCGGACGCGGCGGCCGCAAGCCGGCGACGGCGGGGACGCGGTAGCTCTCAGCGCGGCGCGAGCGCGGCGGCGGTTGCGAGCGTCGCGGAAACGTCGGTTGGCGCGGAAGGCGCGCCACGCGCCTCGCCGTACAATCGGCCCGCGTTCCGTTCCCGCCCCATACCGCCGTCGCCCATGCCCATCACCACCGCCTACACCACGTCCATCGACCGCGTCTCGATCCTCGACGAGCACGGCAAGTTCGACGAGAAGCTCGGCAAGGGGCTGATCCCGGATGCTGATCTGGTCAAGCTCTACGAGCACATGTCGGTCTGTCGGCATCTCGACGAGATCGCCTTCAAGCTCCAGCGCTCCGGCCGCATGGGCACGTATCCGCAGAACATGGGCCAGGAGGCGACGTCGCTCGGCGCCGCCTACGCGCTGCGCGGGACCGACTGGCTCGTGCCGTGCTACCGCGAGAACGCCGGGCTCTTCTGGCGCGGCCTTCCGATGGAATACGTGCTGCTTCACTGGATGGGCGACGAGCGGGGGAACCAGATCCCGCGCGACCTCTACATGACGCCGCTGGCGATTCCCATCGGCACGCAGATGCTGCACGCGACCGGGCTCGCGTGGGCACATAAGTATCGCGGCGAGGAGAACATCGCCTGCACGTTCTTCGGCGACGGGGCGACGAGCGAGGGCGACTTCCACGAGGCGATGAACTTCGCGGCGAACCTCGACATCCCGGTCATCTTCTACTGCCAGAACAACTTCTGGGCGATCTCCGTCCCGGGCCGGATCCAATGTTCGGCGCCGACCGTCGCGCAGCGCGGCGTCGCCTACGGCGTCGACTGTGTTCAGTGCGACGGCAACGACCTCTTCGCGTGCGTCTACGTGGCGCGCCAGGCCGCGGAGAAGGTCCGCCGGACCAAGCGTCCCGTCTTCATCGAGGCCGTGACCTATCGCCTCGGCGACCACACCACGGCCGACGACGCGCGGCGCTACCGCGACCAGGCCGAGGTCGACCTCTGGAAGCAGCGCGATCCCCTGATCCGGCTCCGCAACTTCCTCAAGGACCGCAAGCTCTGGAACGACAGCAAGGAAGCCGCCCTGAGCGAGCGCGCCGAGGCCGACGTGAGCGCCGCCGTGAAGCGCGCCGAGGAGATCGCCGCGCCGACGAGCGCCGACTTCTTCAACAACATGTACGCGGAGATTCCGCCGGATTTGGCCAAGCAGCGGGATTCGATGCAGACGCATTCGTTGGCGGAGGAGGGGGCGCCGGCGATGATGCGGGAGTAGGGCGAGGGGGAACCAGGAAGCAGGAATCAGGAGTCGGGGACCCATGGGGCGGTCGCAGGTTGAAGTTCCATGGCCGACGCCGGGCGGGAGTGGTCGGACATTGGCATGCGGAGTTGGAGAGCCGTCAGGCGATAGAGGGCGCATGGTGATGCTCGCAGTCGAACTTCCGGGAGACACGATGGACACCAACCCGCTCGACGGGGCGCCGGCATCCGGGCTGATCACGTCGCATCGAGACCTGGTCGCCTGGCAGCGCTCGTATCGCCTTGGGCTGGCGCTGTATGAGATCACGGTCGCCTTTCCCGACGATGAACGCTTCGGCCTGACAAGTCAGCTTCGGCGGGCGGCGGTGGCGGTTGCCAGCAACATCGCGGAGGGACGAGCACGGAACTCGAAGCCGGAGTTCGTGCGATTCCTGCGCATGTCGATGGGCGGCCTTGCTGAGATCGACACCCAGCTCCGCTTCGCCGGCGACCTCGACTACATCACGCCCGGTCAGTGTGGCCGACTCCTGGTTGAAACCTCCGAATGCGCCAAGCTGATCAATGCCCTCATCAACGGGCTCCGACGTGGGATCGACGCTGAACGCAAGAGGTCGAAACGAATCACGCCCCCGTCACCCCGCGCCGACCCCCACCAACGGACAGCGTCCCCGACCCCTAATTCCTAACTCCGAATTCCCCTTCCCCACGCCCCCGTCACCCCGCGCCGACCTCCGCCAACGGACAGCGTCCCCGACCCCTGATTCCGAACTCCGAATTCCCCCTTCCCACGCCCTCGACACCCCGCGCCGACCTCCACCAACGGACAGCGTCCCCGACCCCTAATTCCTAACTCCGAATTCCCCCTTCCGCCGCGCCCCGCCACCTCCCCGCTCAAATGGCCAACCTCACCCTCGTCCAATCCATCAACCTCGCCCTCGTCCAGGAAATGGAGCGCGACGACCGCGTCATCATCCTCGGCGAGGATGTCGGCCCCAACGGCGGCGTCTTCCGCGTCACCGAGGGATTGCACAAGCGCTTCGGCGGCAATCGCGTGGTCGACACGCCGCTCGCGGAGAGCGGAATCATCGGCACGTCGATCGGGCTCGCGATGAACGGGCTGCGGCCCGTTCCGGAGATCCAGTTCGAGGGGTTCCTCGGGCCGGCGTACGACCAGATCTGCTCGCACGCGGCGCGCATGCGCACGCGCACGCGCGGGGCGCTGACGGTGCCGCTCACGATCCGCGTGCCGGTCGGCGGCGGCATCCACGCGCCGGAGCTGCACAGCGATTCACCGGAAGCGATCTACGCCCACACGCCGGGGCTGAAGGTGGTCATGCCCTCGTCGCCCTACGACGCCAAGGGGCTTTTGATTTCGGCGATCCGCGATCCCGATCCCGTGATCTACTTTGAGCCGAAGCGCATCTATCGCGCCTTCCGCGAGGAGGTTCCCGAGGACGAGTACACGATCCCCATCGGCAAGGCCCGCGTCGTCTGCGAGGGCGAGGAGATCACGATGGTCTCGTGGGGCGCGTCGGTCATCCAGTGCATGCAGGCGATCGAGAAGTCGGGCAGGTCGATCGAGCTCGTCGATCTTCGCACGATCTACCCGATGGACCTCGAGACAATCATGGCCAGCGTCAAGAAGACCGGCCGCGTGATCATCGTCCACGAGGCGCCAAAGTCCGGCGGCTGGGGCGCGGAGATCGCAACCAGGATCATGGAGGAGTGCTTCCTGTACCTGGAGGCCCCCCCGCAGCGCGTCACGGGGTTTGACACGATCATGCCCTACTACAAGCTCGAGATGGACTACATGCCGGATGCTGCACGCATCGAGAAGGCGATTGAGGAGGTGGGGGCGTATTGATGCGGAATCCCCGGGGTCGCACGAGAGCCAGGTTGGCTCGACTCGACTCCGCAAGAGTGGCCGAGCGTTCACTGAACCGGAGGCATGGGCGTGGACTCACCGAGGGCAATGGCGAGACGATGGACGATGCGGCGCGTCCCTCGCGGACCGGTGGCGGGCCGCGAGCACGCGTCCAGAACGCTCGTACGGACTCCCGGAGACCGCCATGCGTTCGACCCCTTGCCCACAGAGGCGTCTCACGGCGGAATTGGGTTGGGTGGGGCGCGAGAGTCAACTGGGACGCGTATCAGCGTGACCGTCGCCGATGTCGTGATCGATCGTGGAGCGTGGCGATCATGTGCAATCCCGAATGACCCGGCCGCCTCTCGGGGTGCGCCGTCGAAGCCAGATCGGGCTCCGGCTTCAAGGCAACCATCAGAGCCGAAGCTGCTCGACCGCCTCTCGAGCGCGTTGAAGGCGCGGCACTACAGCGTGCGCACGGAGAAGGCGTACCGCGCCTGGGTCCGACGCTTCATCCTCTTCCATGGCGTTCGTCATCCCGCGGAGATGGCGGAGCCCGAAGTGAATGCGTTTCTCACCCATCTGGCCACCAACGGCAACGTTGCCTCCTCGACGCAGAACCAGGCCCTTGCGGCGCTGCTCTTTCTTTACCAGCACGTGATTAGGCGCCCGCTTGGCTCGCTTGGCGACGTCGTTCGAGCGAAGCAGCCCGTGCGCCTGCCGGTTGTCCTGACGCGCGACGAGGTGAAGTCGGTGCTCGACCAGCTCAGAGAGGACCGATGGCTCGTCGCATCGCTCCTCTATGGCGCTGGGCTGCGCCTGTTGGAGTGCCTCTGCCTGCGCGTGAAGGATCTGGACTTTGCTCGAAGCGAGATCCACGTGCACGATGGCAAGGGCGCGAAGGACCGCATCACGATGCTTCCGAGATCGCTGCGGACACCGCTTCAGGAGCATCTGGCTCGCGTCAAGGCTGTCCATTCGCGAGATCTTGCGGACGGCTGGGGTCGGGTGCTGATGCCCGACGCCCTGGACAGGAAGTACCCCAACGCCGCCGCCGATTGGCGCTGGCAGTGGGTGTTTCCGCAGGAACGGCGCTGGCGAAACGCCGCAACGCGAAAGGAAGGCCGGCACCATGTCGACGAGTCGCTCATCCAGCGTGCCGTCGCCGACGCCGTTTCCAGAGCCGGATTGACGAAGCGGGCGACCTGCCACACCTTCCGGCACTCGTTCGCGACGCACCTGCTGGAAGCCGGCTACGACATCCGGACCGTTCAGGAGCTTCTCGGCCACAGCGACGTGAAGACGACGATGATCTACACCCACGTGCTCAATCGCGGCCCGGCCGGGGTGAGGAGCCCGGTCGACGGGCTGTGACACTCCCCGAAGTCGTTATGCCGATCCAGAGAACATGCACACAAGATGGCGCCCCACGACGCCGCGACCGCCCGGCTGGCGGGTTTCGCCACGCCTGGACGATTCCTCGGCCAGAGCGTTATCTTGACAGCGGGGTGCGTACGGTGTGTACTACTGACCAATCGAATCACAGTTAGCTGGACAAGAACTCGATGGAGTCCGAGCCCCGTCAGTGTTCAACCTGCGGCTACGACTGTCGCGCGTCGTCCGACGCGACCTGCCCCGAGTGTGGTCGCCGGCCTGACTTGGCTCGCCGGCCTTTGTTTCCGCCGGGGTTGCTGCAGTCGGTAGCTGCGTTCGCGCTGCTGCTGCTCGCGCTGTCGTCGATGGCTCAGCTGTTCACGCGTCGCGTCATTCTCAACGAGTCCATGATCAAGCTGGTTCCGGCTGGTCTCTTGCTTGTCCTACTGCCTGTTGCAATCAGCCCGATCATCGCAGTGCGGGCCTTTCGGCGTGCCGAGGGCTTGTCGCGCTTGTGCGCCGCGATCGTCCTCTTGGGTGCCGTGGTGTTCATCATCGTCTTCTGTCTCGGGCTCGCCAGCTCCCTGTAGCGGCTGCCGTGTCGTCGCCATCGCCCCGTCGCGCCAGCTAACTCCGCGTTGCAGCCGACGTGCCGCCGCGTCGGCGCGTGCTACGATGCGGTCGCCGTCGCTCGCGGCGTCCGCGGCTGAACGTCGCAGTTATACAGAATGGCGAAAGACAGCGACGCGGTTTGCTCGCGATCGGGGTTGCGTGGTGCTGCGCGTCTCGCGCCGCGACCCTTCGCCGAGCTTCCGTCGCGACGGCCGAACACCTCAAGGCGAAAGGCAGCAAGTCAAGCGGGCGTCGGGTTGACGACCTTCGCCCCTCGGCGCCGCCGGTCGCGTCGTCCGCTCGCCGTCTTCGCGCGCTGCATCGGTCGCGGTTCCGTGGTTGGGCGTCGGGCCTTTGGCGTGCCGGGGTCGCGGTTGGGGTCTTGCGTTCCGGGTCCGAGGCGGGGCGTTCGTGAACTTCGCCCGATGCGGCGCTGGTCGCGGCTTCGGCGTCTTCGGGGCGTCTGTCTAACTTCAGGTTGCAGCCGACGTGCCACAGGCCGACTCGCGCCTGGTACGATGCCTGCGCCTGGTCGGCCTGCGGCACGCGGCTGAACCAGCAGTTAGGCAGAGCATGCCGGTATCTTCCAATGAGATCTGGCGTCGGGTGGCCTTGGCCGTTGTACCGGTGTTGTCGGGCATTTGTCTCGTCGGTTCGCTTCCATTCGTCGCGCTGGGCGTCACTGGCCTCGCCGGCGATCTGGCGGATACGAGTCGACGCGAGAACATCGAAGCTGGCCTCTTTCTCCTCGCAATCGGTGCGATACTCGCGGCTCTCGGTATTGTCACGGGTGCTTGGGTGTACTCAGTTCAGCGCCGCCGCCGACCGCCTGGCATCTGCCCGACGTGCGGTTACGACCTCCGACATCGCGGTCAAGGTCGGGCGTGTCCCGAATGTGGATCGCTGGACCTCAATACACGCCGGTAGGTGCAGTTCCGCATGCTGCTACTGTTGGGCGGCGCGCCTCCTGCCTAACTCCGCGTTGCAGCCGACGTCCGCCGGCCGACTCGCGCCTGGTACGATGCGGGGCCGTGCGCGGCCGGCGGCCGCGGCTGAACGTCACAGTTATACAGAATGGCGAAAGACAGCGACGCGGTTTGCTCGCGATCGGGGTTGCGTGGTGCTGCGCGTCTACGCGCGCGACCCTTCGCCGAGCTTCCGTCGCGACGGCCGGAGGCTCAAGGCGAAGGCAGCAAGTCAAGCGGGCGTCGGGTTGACGACCTTCGCCCCTCGGCGCCGGTCGCGTCGTCCGCTCGCCGTCTTCGCGCGCTGCATCGGTCGCGGTTCCGTGGTTGGGCGTCGGGCCTTTGGCGTGCCGGGGTCGCGGTTGGGGTCTTGCGTTCCGGGTCCGAGGCGGGGCGTTCGTGAACTTCGCCCGATGCGGCGCTGGTCGCGGCTTCGGCGTCTTCGGGGCGTCTGTCTAACTTCAGGTTGCAGCCGACGTGCCACAGGCCGACTCGCGCCTGGTACGATGCCTGCGCCTGGTCGGCCTGCGGCACGCGGCTGAACCAGCAGTTAGGCCGGTTCGAACCAGTGAGCACGAAGCGCTACATGATCACGGTCGCGGCAGTCTGTGTCGTGCTGCTCGCCTGGCTCATCGGAGACGCAGCGATGCATACTTGGTATGAGCACACCGCGGCGCGATGGAATGATCGCTTCGCCGACCAGGCAGAGTTGCTGGCATCACCCTCGGTCGCGGCGTTGTGGCTCAAGGAAGCGGGATTCGCGCCGGTGCAAGTATCCGGAGTGTCGTACGGCTGTTTTGGCTTTCCGGGCACCACGGTGCAGTCGCAGCAGCCGCTGTACGGCGGCGAGCTCTTTGGCACGCAGTACGTGCGGACCGTTTGGGTTCGATTTCCCGACGATCGCCGTCAAGATCGCGGCGGTTTCACCCGCATCGACCTCCAGCCTCGCCCGTGGCGCCCCTACCTGCGATGGTCAGTGGCGGGTGCTCTGCTTGCCTGCATTCTGACGGTTGTCCTTCGAGCCTTGCGCCGCCTTCACCGGCTTGCGACCGGACGGTGTCCGGCTTGCGCCTATCCCGTCGGTACGTCACGCCTATGTTCTGAATGCGGCTGCATAGTCCCCGCAGCTGCTCCATGCCAACGTACGGCCTAACTCCGCGTTGCAGCCGACGTGCCGCCGCGTCGGCGCGTGGTACGATGCGGGCGTTGTTCGGCGCGGCGGCCCGCGGCTGAACGTCGCAGTTAGGCAGAGAATTGAAGTTGCGCGGAGCGGCGCGTTTGCGACGTTCGCCCCCCGGAATCGCGATTGCGGTGCGCTCCCGTCGCCGGCCCGATCGAGGCTTTCGTGCGCAGCCGAGCGCCTCGCCTCGAAGGCGTGCGGCGGTTCGCTTCGCGTCGGCGCCACGCGCCGGCCGCTTTGGTGCGGACCTCGGACTTCCGCCGCATCGAGGCGGCGCGTCGCTGTGCTTCGCTTTGCTGCGATGGCGTTGGGCAGTCCGCTTCGCTCCGGTGCCGCGTCGCGGCTCGCTTCGCGATGGTCGCGCCCGACGGTCCGCTTCGAGGCGAGGGCCGGGCGCGATCCGCTTCGTGGCGCGGTTTTCGCGGCGTCGGCGACGTGTGGTTCGGCCCGGTCCGGAGGCTCCTGCCTAACTCCGCGTTGCAGCCGACCCGCAGCGGGCGACGTACGCTTGTGCGAGGTTCCCAAGCGTCTCGCGCCCGCGTCGGGCGGCTGAACGTCGCAGTTATACAGAATGGCAAGAGACAGCAACGCGTTGGGCTTGCGATCGGTGTTGTGTCGTCGGGCACGTCTCGCGCGGCGACCCTTCGCCCGCTTCCCGTCGCGACGTTCGCCCGCCTCAAGGCGAAAGGCAGCAAGTCAAGCCGGCGTCTGGTTGACGACCGTCGCCCCTCGGCGCCGTCGGTCGCGTCGTCCGCACGCAGTCCTCGCGCGCGGCATCGGTCGCGGTTCAGCGGTTGGGCGTCGGACCTTTCGCGTGGCTGGGTCGGGGTTGGGGTTGGGCGGTCCGGGTCCGCGGCAGGGCCTGTCGCACCTCGCCCGATGCGGCGCTGGTCGTGGTTTCGGCGTCTTCGGGGCGTCTGTCTAACTTCAGGTTGCAGCCGACGTGCCACAGGCCGACTCGCGCCTGGTACGATGCCTGCGCCTGGTCGGCCTGCGGCACGCGGCTGAACCAGCAGTTAGCCAGACGGGCCAAGCGGGGGGCGGCTGCCTTCTTGCACGGCATCCGTGTAGACGCTAGAATCCACCGGCAATGATCGTGTCATTCGCCGACCGGGCCACGGAGGTGCTCTTCCACACGGGGCGCCGCTCGGGGCGGATGCCACCGGACATCGTGCCCGTAGCGGCTGCGCCGCTCGACATGCTCAACGTCGCCGCAAACCTGCACGACCTTCGTTCGCCACCGGGAACCGGCTTGAAGCGCTCGCGGTCGGCTCGCAGGTCTGCACAGCATCCGCATCAACGGCCAATGGCGGCTCGTCTTCCGATGGCTGGATGCCGACGCCCATGACGTCCAGATCGTCGACTACCACTCCTGAGCACGGATTCCCCAATGCTCCCGCACTCGCATTCCCTCGCATCCCGGCGAAATCCTCGTTCACGAGTTCCTCGAGCCGCTGGGCGTCACGCAGGTCGCATTCGCCCAGCACATCGGGGTGCCGCTGCAGCGTGTGAATGAGATCGCCCGTGGTCGGCGCGGCGTGAGTCCAAGACGGCGTGGCTGTTCTCGCAGGCCTCAGGCACTTCGCCGGAATTCTGGATCCGCCTTCAGGTCAACCACGACCTCGTGGCGGCACGGCCGAGCCGCAGCATCGGGCGCTGCCGGCTGGCTAGCTCCGCGTTGCAGCCGGCGTGCCGCCGCGTCGGGGCGTGGTACGATGCGGCGGCGTTGGGCGCGGCGGCCCGCGGCTGAACGTCGCAGTTAGGTTGATCCAACAGGAGCATTGCCGTGTCGAAGGAGGGGCGGACAGACAAGGGATACCGAGGCGACGCAGCACAGTTCTTCGTCGCCGGCGAGCTTGTCGACGGGGAATGGTCGCCGTTGTCACCCTCGGCAACTGTCCGAACACCGACATCCTCGTCAGCAACGCGGCCGGAACCAACTTTGCGCATGTCCAGGTAAAGGCGTTCGTCCCGGGCAACCGGACCTGTACCGTGGGCATGAAGGCCGAACGCAAGTTCGGGCCGCGGTTCTTCTGGGTGTTGGCCGGCATTCAGCTCGCAGGTTCCGACGCCCCGAACGAGTACTTTGTCGTGCCCGCCGAGGACATGGCACGTGCGGTATCGGCGAGCTTCGAGCATTGGGCGACCACTCCGGGCAAGCGCGGGCAGCTTCGTAACCAGGCAAACACCGTTCGTACGGTACAACTTCCTCCACGTGCCGAGCAAGGTGGGTGGTCTCTCGAGCAGTACCGCGCACAGTGGTCTCGCATCGCGGCGGTGCTCACAACCTAACTCCGCGTTGCAGCCGACGTGCCGCCGGGTCAGCGCGTGGTACTATGCGGTCGCCGGCGGCGCGGCGGCCCGCGGCTGAACGTCGCAGTTAGGCGGAATGGCGGTTCGAGTGGCCCACGCGAATACCCCCTCCGAGGAGTCCCCCCCAGAATGCGGCGATCGCCCCAAGAAGGTCTCGAATCGCAGCATCAACTGCCCGGGGTGTGGCTACACGTTGGCGGGCCTCCCGGGCGCACGCTGTCTCGAGTGCGGGGCGAAGTTTAGCGCCGACTGGCTCTACAGCGCCGATTACACATCGCCGCTCGTGCAGCGATGGTGGTTCGCCGGCCGCGTCGTGGCTGCCGCGCTGGTCTGCATCGGCATAGCGGCTCTCTTCATGCTCGGCGATGGCACGTGCGGGTGTCTCGCGGTCTCAGTTCTCGGCATGGCTTTCTTGGCGTGGTTCGGGCGGTGGGCGCGGACCTAGTCTCACGCATTGCATGTCGATGTCGTTGCGGCGCGCTTCGCGGCGTTCCGTGACATCTCCGCCTAACTTCGCGTTGCAGCCGACGTCCGCCGGCCGACTCGCGCAAGCTACGATGCCTGGCCGTGCGCGGCCGGCGGCCGCGGCTGAACGTCGCAGTTATACAGAATGGCAAGAGACAGCAACGCGTTGGGCTTGCGATCGGTGTTGTGTCGTCGGGCACGTCTCGCGCGGCGACCCTTCGCCGAGATTCCGTCGCGACGTTCGCCCGCCTCAAGGCGAAAGGCAGCAAGTCAAGCCGGCGTCTGGTTGACGACCGTCGCCCCTCGGCGCCGTCGGTCGCGTCGTCCGCACGCAGTCCTCGCGCGCGGCATCGGTCGCGGTTCAGCGGTTGGGCGTCGGACCTTTCGCGTGGCTGGGTCGGGGTTGGGGTTGGGCGGTCCGGGTCCGCGGCGGGGCCTGTCGCACCTCGCCCGATGCGGCGCTGGTCGTGGTTTCGGCGTCTTCGGGGCGTCTGTCTAACTTCAGGTTGCAGCCGACGTGCCACAGGCCGACTCGCGCCTGGTACGATGCCTGCGCCTGGTCGGCCTGCGGCACGCGGCTGAACCAGCAGTTATACAGAATGGCAAGAGACAGCAACGCGTTGGGCTTGCGATCGGTGTTGTGTCGTCGGGCACGTCTCGCGCGGCGACCCTTCGCCGAGATTCCGTCGCGACGTTCGCCCGCCTCAAGGCGCAAGACAGCAAGTCAAGCCGGCGTCTGGTTGACGACCGTCGCCCCTCGGCGCCGTCGGTCGCGTCGTCCGCACGCAGTCCTCGCGCGCGACATCGGTCGCGGTTCAGCGGTTGGGCGTCGGACCTTTCGCGTGGCTGGGTCGGGGTTGGGGTTGGGCGGTCCGGGTCCGCGGCGGGGCCTGTCGCACCTCGCCCGATGCGGCGCTGGTCGTGGTTTCGGCGTCTTCAGGGCGTCTGTCTAACTTCAGGTTGCAGCCGACGTGCCACAGGCCGACTCGCGCCTGGTACGATGCCTGCGACTGGTCGGCCTGCGGCACGCGGCTGAACCAGCAGTTAGGCGGAATGGCGGTTCGAGTGGACCACGCGAATACCCCTTCCGAGGAGTCCGTCCCAGGATGCAGCGATCGCCCCGAGAAGATCTCGAATCGCAGCATCAACTGCCCGGTGTGTGGCTACACGTTGGCCGGCCTCGCGGGCGCACGCTGTCCCGAGTGCGGGGTGAAGTTTAGCGATGACTGGCTTTACAGCGCCGATTACACGTCGCCGTTCGCTCAGCGATGGTGGTTCGCCGGCCGCATCGTGGCTGCTGCGCTGGTCTGCATCGGCATTGCGGCTCTCTTCATGCTCGGCGATGGCACGTGCGGGTGTCTCGCGGTCTCAGTTCTTGGCACGGGCTTCTTGGCGTGGTTCGGGCGGTGGGCACGGAGCTAGTCTCACGCATTGCGTGTCGATGTCGTTGCGGCGCGGTTCGCGGCGTTCCGTGACATCTCCGCCTAACTGCGCGTTGCAGCCGACGTCCGCCGCGTTGGGGCGTGGTACAATTCGATCGCCGACCGCCGCGGCGGCCCGCGGCTGAACGTCGCAGTTAGGCGTATGTTTAAGCTGTGTGAGGTGTGCATGCCCGTTTCTGACAAGACCCGCAAGATCCTCTGGGGACGCGCAGCGAACAGATGTGCATTCTGCAGAACGGAACTTGTCCTCACGCCGGCTGCCGCAGGACAGCACGCAGTCATCGGTGAGGAATGCCACATTGTGGCGAGGTCGCCCGGAGGCCCGCGCTGGCGTGCCGTGGCGGAAGCAGAGCTTGATGACTATGAGAACCTTCTGCTTCTTTGCGGCAACCATCACAAGCTGATCGACGATCTGCCCGACAAGTACACAGAAGCGCTGCTCAGGAAAGTCAAGCGCAACCATGAGCGATGGGTCTCCAAATTGCTTGCCACAGGGCTGGACAGTGGGACCGGGGCGTGGCAAGTCCCGATCACGCAAGTTGAGACTGGAGCAGCGCTCATTAATGCGATTGTCGGCGCGCACGCGGGCTTCTTCGACAATGATGAGCTGGCCGACGCAGCAGAAGTAGCGCTCGTTGGCGGATTCTTAGAGTCGGCCCGCGACTGGGGGGAAATATGGTATGATATAGAACCATCCGCGCAGACTGACGCGCGATTTCAACTCTCCGCTCAGATCAGGGAATTGCATGCTCATGGGTTTCTGGTTCTCGCCGGTCGCCGCGTCGGACGTGTTCGAGTCGGCGATCAGGTGTTAGACGACTGGTGCAACGTCGTAGTCCGCGTGGTACGCGAAGATCGAAACAAGCCCGTGTCGTCGGCAGAAGCGTCGTCGAGAACCGAACGCAACGCCTAACTCCGCGTTGCAGCCGACGTGCCGCCGCGTCGGCGCGTGGTACGATGCGGTGGCCAGCGGCGCGGCGGCGCGCGGCTGAACGTCGCAGTTATACAGAATGGCAAGAGACAGCAACGCGTTGGGCTTGCGATCGGTGTTGTGTCGTCGGGCACGTCTCGCGCGGCGACCCTTCGCCCAGCTTCCGTCGCGACGTTCGCCCGCCTCAAGGCGAAAGGCAGCAAGTCAAGCCGGCGTCTGGTTGACGACCGTCGCCCCTCGGCGCCGTCGGTCGCGTCGTCCGCACGCAGTCCCGCGCGCGGCATCGGTCGCGGTTCAGCGGTTGGGCGTCGGACCTTTCGCGTGGCTGGGTCGGGGTTGGGGTTGGGCGGTCCGGGTCCGCGGCGGGGCCTGTCGCACCTCGCCCGATGCGGCGCTGGTCGTGGTTCCGGCGTCTTCGGGGCGTCTGTCTAACTTCAGGTTGCAGCCGACGTGCCACAGGCCGACTCGCGCTGGTACGATGCCTGCGCTGGTCGGCCTGCGGCACGCGGCGACCAGCAGTTAGGCAGAGTCAATGCTTGACCAACTCAAATCGCTCGACGTCTTGGCACACCTGCCCACATGGCTGATCGTGTGCCTGTGCGTGTTTCTGTCGCTCGTACTGTTTCTACCGAATACCGTGGCCGACATCGTGGGAATCGCGGACTTTCGACACGACTACCGGGGCTGGATCGGTGTTTGCTGGTTACTCGCCGTCACGCTGACCGTGGCCAAAGGCCTACTGTGGACCAAGTCCGTAATCGGCGATCGTCTGGCTCGACGCAGCCGTGAGTTGTTGCTCCACGAACTCACTCCTGACGAGAAGGGGTATCTTGTTCCGTACATCAGTGGCGAGGTCAGCTCGCTCGACTTGGACGTTGCTGACGGTGTTGCGGGTGGGCTTGCCGGAAAAGGCATCATCCGCGCGGCCTCGTCCATTGGTAGCTTGATTCATGGCGTTCCGTACAACTTGCAACCGTGGGCGCGTCGTTACCTCAAGGAGCACCCGGAACTCCTGGAGGGCGCACGGGGGCGACCGCTCACGCCGCGCGAGCGACGCGGGTTGCGGTAGTGCCGCTCCGCCTCGTTGCCCTCCCCTGCCTAACTCCGCGTTGCAGCCGACGTCCGCCGCGTTGGCGCGTGGTACGATTCGGTCGCCGTCCGCCGCGGCGGCCGAGGCTGAACGTCGCAGTTAGAAGGATTGAGGTTGTTAGTTCGCGGGCCCGGGAGTTCTTCCGGGCCCGATTGTCGCGTGGCATTGGGGTGTCGTCGTTCGGGGGACGCCTCGTGCGTCGGGTCTCTCGGCGATGTTGTTGTCACCGCTCGCTCAGCGCGGCGCTGGGCGGTCGTCGCGGCGTCTCGTGCCGCGCACCTTGCACTGCCCACGGCACCGATGGCGTCGACCGGCTAGTTGGTCGCCTCGTCGGCGCGGGTTGGCGTGTGTGTCTGCGTGCGCGGCTGGCGTCGCTCGCGTCGGCGCGGGCTGGCCGTCCGTCGTTCGGACGCCGGCGCTCGCCTGCGCCTCGCGGCGGTGCGTTGCGCCGATCACTACACCCGCGCCTCGCAGCCGTCGCAGTACAGGTTCGCCATCGCTCGTCGCCAGCCGGGCTCGACCGCCAGCACCTTCTAACTTCGCGTTGCAGCCGACATGCCGCCGCGTCGGCGCGTGGTACGATGCGGTCGGGTTCGGCGCGGCGGCCCGCGGCTGAACGTCGCAGTTAGATTGACAGGATCCTGCGTGGTGAGCGCGGCCCCAAATGACTCGTCGGACGGCACCTCGCACGCGAGCAAACGGATGGCCGCGCTCTGCTTTGCGCTCGGGCCCTTCGTTCTCGGCGTTGTCATCACAGGTCTCCTCGGCCCAATGCCGTCAACGGTGCTCGGCGCAGTGGCATGGCGGGTGTCGGTTGGCCTGGCTGTCGCGGCCCTCCACGTTATTGGCTTCGCCGCCGCGATGGTGACCGTTCAACCAGCCAGCGGACGGCATTCGGGGCGCCTGTACCGCCTTGCGATCGCCGTGGGTGTGCTGAGTGCAGCGACCTCCTCCATAGCGGTGATGGTGCTCGCCGGTGCCACCGGAGACTCGTATGCAGCGTGCTTTCCTTTCGCGCTGGCAGCTTTCCTCGATGCTGGTCTCGCTGGCCTTCTCCGCCCGGCCTGGCGAGCGCTAGGTCCGCCGATCGCCGGGCTGTGCCCATCGTGCGGCTATGACCTTCGAGCGAGCGGAGGCTGCTGTCCGGAGTGCGGCGCTGGCACATCGCCGCCTCAAGCAATCTAACTTCGCGTTGCAGCCGACGTCCGCCGGCCGACTCGCGCCCGGTACAATGCGGACCCGTGCAGGCCGGCGGCCGCGGCTGAACGTCGCAGTTATACAGAATGGCAAGAGACAGCAACGCGTTGGGCTTGCGATCGGTGTTGTGTCGTCGGGCACGTCTCGCGCGGCGACCCTTCGCCGAGATTCCGTCGCGACGTTCGCCCGCCTCAAGGCGAAAGACAGCAAGTCAAGCCGGCGTCTGGTTGACGACCGTCGCCCCTCGGCACCGTCGGTCGCGTCGTCCGCACGCAGTCCTCGCGCGCGGCATCGGTCGCGGTTCAGCGGTTGGGCGTCGGACCTTTCGCGTGGCTGGGTCGGGGTTGGGGTTGGGCGGTCCGGGTCCGCGGCGGGGCCTGTCGCACCTCGCCCGATGCGGCGCTGGTCGTGGTTCCGGCGTCTTCGGGGCGTCTGTCTAACTTCAGGTTGCAGCCGACGTGCCACAGGCCGACTCGCGCCTGGTACGATGCCTGCGCCTGGTCGGCCTGCGGCACGCGGCTGAACCAGCAGTTAGAAGGATTGAGGTTTTTAGTTCGCGGGCCCGGGAGTTCTTCCGGGCCCGATTGTCGCGTGGCATTGGGGTGTCGTCGTTCGGGGGACGCCTCGTGCGTCGGGCTTCTCGGCGATGTTGTTGCCACCGCTCGCTCAGCGCGGCGCTGGGCGGTCGTCGCGGCTTCTCGTGCCGCGCACCTTGCACTGCTCACGGCACTGATGGCGTCGACCGGCTACCTGGTCGTCTCGCATGCGCGGGCTGGCATGTGTCTCTGCGTGCGCGGCTGGCGTCGCGCGCATCGGCGCGGGTTGGCTCGCGGCCGCTCGGGCGCCAGCGCTCGCCTGGGCCTCGCGGCGGTCCGCTGCGGCGGTCACTACACCCGCGCCTCGCAACCGGCGCAGTACAGGTTCGCCATCGCTTGTCGCCAGCCGGGTTCGACTGCCAGCACCTTCTAACTCCGCGTTGCAGCCGACCGCCGCGGGCGGCGGGTAGCATTGCGCGAGGTGTCCAAGTGTTCGCCGCCCGCGTCGGGCGGCTGAACGTCGCAGTTAGGCGTATTCAGAGGTCCCGTCAAGATGAAGAAACCCAAGCCACGCCCGACCGAGAAATGTGATCTATGCGGTGTGCGCCTTCATCGCGGACCTGACTACGCCAAAGGCACGACCGCTGGTCGCGCCGGCGCTACTCGTCATCACTACGTCGCGGAACGTTTCTTCGGCCGGAGCAAGAACCGGAAGGGCACTCAGCGGGCGGCCTTGTTTCCGTCCTGCCCTTGGGGACAAGGGGGCAGCACAGCCTTGTTCTGCTACGAGTGCCACGAGGAACTTGTGCACAATCCGGTTCTGCTTCCGGACGACGTTGCGCGGTTTGCGGCGCTCATTCGACACAAACGACTGCATGAGCGCACGAAGTCGGCGTCCAGAACCCGTATTGCCGGGCGAGTCCAGTTGTTCCAGCAAGTCATCGCCTCGGGGCTTCGCCAAATGCTGTCAGCCGCGCAAGCGTCCCTCGAATCGGAAACGCCTAACTCCGCGTTGCAGCCGACCCGCCGCGGGCGGGGTACGCTTGGGCGAGGTTCCAGGCGTCTCTCGCCCGCGTCGGGCGGCTGAACGTCGCAGTTATACAGAATGGCGAAAGACAGCGACGCATCGGGCTCGCGATCGGGGTTGTGTCGTTGGGCGCGTCTCGCGCGGCGACCCTTCGCGGCGGTTCCGTCGCGACGGCCGGACGCCTCAAGGCGAAAGGCAGCAAGTCAAGCAGGGGTCTGGTCGACGACCGTCGCCCCTCGGCGCCGTCGGTCGCGTCGTCGGCGCGCAGTCCTCGCGCGCGGCATCGGTCGCGGTTCCGCGGTTGGGGGTCGGACCGTTGGCGTGCCGAGGTCGCGGTTGGGGTCGGGCGGTCCGGGTCCGAGGCGGATCCCGGCGCACCTCGCCCGATGCGGCGCTGGTGGTGGTTCCTGCGTCTTCGGGGCGTCTGTCTAACTTCAGGTTGCAGCCGACGTCCGCAGGCCGACTCGCGCAAGCTACGATGCCGGGCCATGTGCGGCCTGCGGCCGCGGCTGAACCAGCAGTTAGACGGACGGAGCGAGAACGGGTATCGTGAACTCGCTCGCAGCACAGGTCCTGGCGGTCAATGCCATGTCGCTGATTCCATGCCCCGAGTGCGGCCGCGACGTGTCTTCCGAGGCGAACTCGTGCCTCGGTTGCGGTTATCCCCTTGGCGGCCACAGAATGGCCGTTAGTCGACCAGCCGAGGTGGATGGCAAAGTCGAACCGCGCCAAGTCAATCCTGACAACGTATTGCAGTTGGCACAGGTGGTCGAACATCTTGATTCATCAGTCAAGTGCCCAAGACTACAAACATACAATGGTTGTGGGACGAGTTTGCTTGGCTCATATCCACTGCCAGCTTCGGATACTCGCGTCGTCACGATGGCGTGTATTTGTGCGTTGTTTCTTCCAATCTGGCCTATTGGCATCTACCTAGTCAAAGAAACCGCACACCGCGAGTATCAGGTCTACGGTTGTCTGCCGATTCGCGCATTCGTCAACATCTTTGGCCGAGCAGCACTTCGCCGTCTCGTCGTGACGGCGATCGCTGAAGGTCTACTTCGTCTCGTACTATGTGCTGTCGTGGTCGCGGCGGTCGGTGGTCTGTTCTATCTGCTTCGTCGTCGCCATTGAGTGCGTACGCCATGTGCCTCCTCTTCGTCGTCGTCGCCGGCCTATCTTACGGAATTTGCTTCATGGTCGATCTGCCTTCGTGGGCCGATTGGTTCATGTGGTCCCATCTCGTGGCGATTACGCTCGTAGGACTATCGGCATCTCTCGGCAACGTCACCGAAGCCGAACGGTTTGAATGGTCCAAGCGCCTAACGTACTTTGTTGCATGCCCGTGGCTTGGTTTTCTTAACCCGATCTGGTGGGTCGTGTTTTGGGTTGCGTACTTGATCGTCGGACTCCTGAGACGAGCTGTTGGGTGGTAGCTGGCGGTACGGCCGTCTAACTTCGCGTTGCAGCCGACGTCCGCCGCGTCGCCGCGTGGTACGATTTGGTCGCCGTCCGGCGCGGCGGCCCGCGGCTGAACGTCGCAGTTAGGCATGTCACCTTCGGAGGTCCATTGTCGCGACGCCTACTGATCTGCCTCGCCGTTGGTGCGATGTTGCAAGTGGGCGTTGCCGTATCGGTTCCGATGCTGCTTGGCACAACCACGATCGATGACCTGCTGACGAATGACACAGTCGGTCCCCATGGGGCGATGTGGGCGGCCGTATGCCCTTGCCAGCCAATATCTCTTCCTGCTCCTGAGCCGCCAAACCAAGCCAAGGACGACTCCGAACGTGGCGTGCGAATCACAGTTGCTCCTCAAGACTGGGCCATGGCGGGGCACGCAGCGGCGGCCGACTTTGTCCGGATCAGTGCACCTCAAGCGGCTACATCACTGCGATACGTTGCGGCGGGTTGGCCGTGTCGGTCGTTGCACGGATACGCGTGGGTGTGTTCGTGCAACAGCGCGACCCCAAGTGGATCTCGAGGGCTTCTATTAATTCAGCCGCTCAACACACGCCCGGCGCGCGAGCTTGCGTTCGTGCTCGATGGTTACTATGTGCCATGTCGTCCGCGATGGGCAGGCTTCCTTTTCAACAGCGCTATCTTCGGTCTGGGTGTGTTATGCGCCAGCGAGGCGGGTCGCGCGATGATCGGTCATCGCCGCCGGCGTCGTGGACAGTGTCCAGCCTGTGGATACGCAATGGCAGGGACAGCAATCTGCAGCGAGTGCGGCAAGCGAATGCCTAACTCCGCGTTGCAGCCGACGTCCGCCGGCCGACTCGCGCCTGGTACAATGCGGACCCCGGCGCGGCCGGCGGCCGCGGCTGAACGACGCAGTTGGGCGGACGCGCGAGACCATGAAGCATTCGATCACAAAGGATGAGGTCATCGAAAAGTGCCGCCGTGTCGTCCTGGGACACGGCGGGCGTCCACCCGGGTCGCCGACCTTCTATCGCTCCACGGGTTTGAGCCTGACGTCGCTTCACGACGTCGGCATCCGCACCTACGGCGACCTCTGCGAACTCGCTGGCTACGCTCGAAACCAGCTTCGTGCACAACTGACGCCCGACGAGCTTCTACGCCCACTCGCCGAGTTGACTGTGCGGCTCGGGCGCTTTCCCAACAAAACAGACCGCGAGATGGCGCGCAGGGCGGACCCGCGTGTACCGAGCTACGAAGCGTACCGCACAGCGGAAGCGAAGCGAGGGCCCGTTGCCATACAACTTCTCGACTGGTGCTCAGGGCAGCATGAGTTTACGAGCGCCCAAGACATCCTGCGACGTCACGTGGAGGCAAGTCATTCGGTCGGCAATAGCCGTAAGAGCGCGAAGCTCGTCCTTGGGTACGTGTACCTGTTTCGGTACGGCGGAGCGGGCCGACACTTCAAGATCGGCATGAGCGACGATGTCGAGCGTCGCAACAATCAAGTCGATAAGATGAACCCCCGTCAGGTTCGCGTCGAGCACGTTATCGAGACGGACGACCCCAGAGGCATCGAGGCGTATTGGCATTCGCGATTCGCCGATAGACGCTTGCCTGATAAGAAGGAGATCTTCGCACTCGCTCCCGAGGACGTGGCGGCCTTCAAACGCCGGAAGTACCAGAGAATGCCTTCTTCTGCGAGGATGCCGCCCAACTTCGCGTTGCAGCCGACGTCCGCCGCGTTCGCGCGCGGTACGGTTCCGTCGCCGTCCGCCGCGGCGTCCGCGGCTGAACGTCGCAGTTAGAAGGATTGAGATTTGTAGTTCGCGGGCCCGGGAGTTCTTCCGGGCCCGATTGTCGCGTGGCGTTGCGGGTTCGTCGTTCGGGGGACGCCTCGTGCGTCGGGTTTCTCGGCGATGTTGTTCGCACCGCTCGCTCAGCGCGGCGCTGGGCGGCGGTCGCGGCGTCTCGTGCCGCGCACCTTGCACTGCCCACGGCACCGATGGCGTCGACCGGCTACTTGGTCGCCTCGTCGGCGCGGGTTGGCGTGTGTGTCTGCGTGCGCGGCTGGCGTCGCGCGCGTCGGCGCGGGCTGGCCGTCCGTCGTTCGGACGCCGGCGCTCGCCTGCGCCTCGCGGCGGTCCGTTGCCGCGATCACTACACCCTCGCCTCGCAACCGGCGCGTACAGGTTCGCCGTCGCTCGTCGCCAGCCGGGCTCGACCGCCAGCACCTTCTAACTTCGCGTTGCAGCCGACATGCCGCCGCGTCGGCGCGTGGTACGATGCGGTCGGGTTCGGCGCGGCGGCCCGCGGCTGAACGTCGCAGTTAGAAGGATTGAGGTTTTTAGTTCGCGGGCCCGGGAGTTCTTCCGGGCCCGATTGTCGCGTGGCATTGGGGTGTCGTCGATCGGGGGACGCCTCGTGCGTCGGGTCTCTCGGCGATGTTGTTGTCACCGCTCGCTCAGCGCGGCGCTGGGCGGTCGTCGCGGCGTCTCGTGCTGCGCACCTTGCACTGCCCACGGCACCGATGGCGTCGACCGGCTAGTTGGTCGCCTCGTCGGCGCGGGTTGGCGTGTGTGTTCAGGTGCGGCTGGCGTCGCTCGCGTCGGCGCGGGCTGGCCGTCCGTCGTTCGGACGCCGGCGCTCGCCTGCGCCTCGCGGCGGTGCGTTGCGCCGATCACTACACCCGCGCCTCGCAGCCGTCGCAGTACAGGTTCGCCATCGCTCGTCGCCAGCCGGGCTCGACCGCCAGCACCTTCTAACTTCGCGTTGCAGCCGACATGCCGCCGCGTCGGCGCGTGGTACGATGCGGTCGGGTTCGGCGCGGCGGCCCGCGGCTGAACGTCGCAGTTAGACAGACACGATACGCCACACCCGCGATGACCATTCTTCGCATAGGCCAATAACCGACCCATGCACACCGATCCTCATGGAGTCAGCACGTTTGTTCAGAAGCGAATCGGCGGCGCCCCTCGCACAGAGGACTTGCGTGAGCATTGGGCGGTGTCCGTTGCCGCATGTCTGTTTTCTGTCGCGTTCGAGGCTTTCATGCGCGCTCCATCGCTTCGGGTGCGACCAGCAACACCGGGCGGAGAAGTGCATGCGCTCGCTGCCGCGGTCGCAGCACACGCCGGACAATGGGTTGGAGTGGCGCTTCAACGACGGATCTGGTCGTGGCGCCGACTTCGAAGCATACCCATCGTGTTTGACTATTCGACAATGTTTGAGCACGTTATTGTGGTGGGGTTTGCCGAAGCCGCGGCGGCAATCGACTCCAAGAAGATGCGGCCGTCCATTGCTCGATCGCACGCATGCTATGGGCTTGCGCAGCAACTCGCGCGCGACTGGTGCAAGCGGAAGTACTCTCGCCTCCCGATGTTGATACCTATCACCGGCGCCATCTTTGGCATTGCCGACGAGATGGGAGATGCCTGCGCCATGGACCCATCTGAGGTGCTGGTTTCATGACACGGCGCTGCCAACGCTGTCTAACTCCGCGTTGCAGCCGACGTGCCGCCGCGTCGGCGCGTGGTACGATACGGTCGCCGTTGGCGCGGCGGCCCGCGGCTGAACGTCGCAGTTAGCCAGACACGACTTCGAGGGTTCACGCGTGCCACGTCCAGGCGTCACTCCCCCCATGAAGTGCCTGCTGTGTGCTGCGGGCTCAAGCTTCCGGTCGGAGGAGCACATCGTTCCCGAATCACTCGGCAATGACCTCTTGGTCCTCGCCCCAGGCTGGGTGTGCGACGGGTGTAACAATCTCTGCAGCTCCTTCGAATCTCGGGCGCTGAGTCGATCTATTCTCGGATTCGAACGGTGCCGACGTGGAGTCATCACGAAGAAGGGAAGGCCTGCTCGCGCGTCGATCGCCGGGGTTGAGTTCCTTGCGGAACCCACGAGCGCGGTGAACGTCGTTGCGGCGGAGGCCCACTGGAGCCGCGTACCGGTCTTGTCAAGTCCCGGCGGCACAGCGACGGTCGCGTTTCTGGTGCACGATGACTCCAACGCCGACATTTGCCGTCTCCTCCTCAAGATTGGCATTGAGCTTGCGGGCATCGTGCAACAGGCTCGCGGTCCCGCAATGGACCTTGGGGCGGCTCGGGCGGCGCTACTCGGGCGCGATGCGGAACCATGGCCCTACTTCCTACTGCTCGCCTCGGTGCCTCCACCCTCACTCGTGAGCGTGCTGCACGAGACCCCCGAGGCACATGAGTACGTGGTGGGCCTCGGACTTGATCTCTTCCTTCACGAGATGGGAAGCGAAGTCGTTCTCGTCTTCCAGTACGGGGCCTTCCTCAGCGCCATCGCCATCACGTCGCGAGCGACGGCATGGACGGAAGGGCTCCGGGATTGGAAGATACCGTTCGTCGGCTGCCCGGTGGAGTTCGCGGGTGTGCATGGCTAACCCGGCGCTGCAGCCGCCGCCGCCGAGCCGGCGCGGCTGAACGCCCAGTCGTTAGCCAGACGGGCCAAGCGGGGGGCGGCTGCCTTCTGCACGGCATCCGTGTAGACGCTAGAATCCACCGGCAATGATCGTGTCATTCGCCGACCGGGCCACGGAGGTGCTCTTCCACACGGGGCGCCGCTCGGGGCGGATGCCACCGGACATCGTGCCCGTAGCGCTGCGCAAGCTCGACATGCTCAACGTCGCCGCAAACCTGCACGACCTTCGTTCGCCACCGGGGAACCGGCTTGAGGCGCTTCGCGGTCGGCTCGCAGGTCTGCACAGCATCCGCATCAACGGCCAATGGCGGCTCGTCTTCCGATGGCTGGATGCCGACGCCCATGACGTCCAGATCGTCGACTACCACTCCTGAGGCACGGATTCCCCAATGCTCCCGCGCACTCGCATTCCCTCGCATCCCGGCGAAATCCTCGTTCACGAGTTCCTCGAGCCGCTGGGCGTCACGCAGGTCGCATTCGCCCAGCACATCGGGGTGCCGCTGCAGCGTGTGAATGAGATCGCCCGTGGTCGGCGCGGCGTGAGTCCAGAGACGGCGTGGCTGTTCTCGCAGGCCCTGGGCACTTCGCCGGAATTCTGGATCCGCCTTCAGGTCAACCACGACCTCGTGGCGGCACGGCCGAGCCGCAGCATCGGGCGCTTGCGCAAGGCTGGCTAACTCCGCGTTGCAGCCGGCGTGCCGCCGCGTCGGGGCGTGGTACGATGCGGCGGCGTTGGGCGCGGCGGCCCGCGGCTGAACGTCGCAGTTAGCCGGATCGAGGCAACGTCCACTCGCTCAGATCGCGGGCTCCGTGAATCACCGCTTGGATGCGGACATCTTTGTCGGTCACGCGGTAGACGATGCGGTAGCTGAACACGAACACCTCGCGGATGTCGTCCCGGCCGATCTCTGGGATCACCGGCCCCGCTCGGCGAAGTGCTCGAGCGAGTCCGCCATTGCCAGAATGGCTTCGAGCAGCTCTCCGCACCCATCGGCGACTCGACCGCGACATGGGCAAGCCGCGGCATGCAGGCACGCCTGTCCTGCGTCGGTCCAGATTACCTCTCGGCGCGCAGATCCACTTTCGTCGCATCTCCTCGGCCACGACCTTGTGCGGTGTCAGCCGGCCTGCGGCGTCATCGGCCAATCCCTGCTCCACCGCGTGCATGACATAGAGGTGGTAGGCCACGTCCTCGAGGCTGCAACTGTCCGGCAGCCGTTCGAGAAGGTCGCGCACGGTCTGCTTCACCTGAACCATGGCGGATCGTAGCGCCACGGCGCAGGTCGTGGTCGACGGGGTCACTTGCAGCCAACCGGCTAACTTCGCGTTGCAGCCGACGTGCCCCCGGCCGACCGGCGCCCGGTACGATGCCGAGGCGTGCGGCCGGCGGCCACTGCTCGAACGTCACAGTTAGGCGGATAGGGGATCAGCCCGTCTTGCGCAGGCGACGGACCGAGATGAGGTCGCCTTCGTCAACGGGCGCACGTCGGCCTCGTGCAGCGTCACCAGCCGCCTGCGTGTCGCCGGCGCCGGTGACGAACTCCACCTCGAGTCCGTCGCCGTCGTACACGTCGACGACGGGCGCCGAGATCGCCTCGGAGCAGGCCTTGCTCCGGAAGATCCCGGTCGAGAACGACTGTGTCGAGCACGTGGAAGCTCATGGTGCTGCTCCGGGCAAGCCGTCGTCAGTCTTGGCACATTCTCTCGCAGCCGGACCATCCAGACCACCGTCACCCACGCGATTCGACCGTTCGGGCCGACGAGGCCTCGCCTTCGACCTCGTACTTCTGCCCGTGCTCCGAGGCCCGGCCTTCGGTCGCCTCGTGCTCCATCGCGTGTCGGCGAAGGTCGTCGACCAGCCGTTCCCAGTCCTCCTGGTCGTGCCGCAATCCCCGGAAGAAACGGGCCTTGAACCGCCCGACCGGGTGCGTCGGCGAGAGCAGGTAGTCGCGCGCACTTTCGCCGCCTCGATGATCGCGTCTTCGGCGTTGGGCAGTCGCACGCGGTGCATCTTCCTGCGTTCCAGCCGCGACCGGCAAGCCGGTGGCGGTGCGGACTGCTCCAACTCCGCGTTGCAGCCGACGTGCCGCCGCGTCGGCGCGTGATACGATGCGGTCGCGTTCGGCGCGGCGGCCCGCGGCTGAACGTCGCAGTTGGGCCAGCAGCGCGACACGCCACGCTCGTCCTGCTCGAGTAGGCTCGAGCGTTGCAATCCGCAGGTCACTCGAGGGGATGAATGATGTTCGATCTTCCGATGTTTACCTTGATTCATGTCGTCATCAGCGTCCTAGGGATCATCACAGGACTGGTCGTCGTCGGCGGGCTCCTGGCTGGCGTGCGGTTGGACGGCTGGACCGCGATCTTTCTCGCAACCACGACTTTAACCAGCGTGACCGGGTTCGGTTTTCCGTTCACCAAGGTCTTGCCAGCGCACATCGTGGGGGCGGTCTCGATCGTGGTCCGGCCGTCTGTCTTGCCGCGATACTGGAAGCAGCCGGGGGACGGTGGCGAGCAACCTATGTAGTTACGGCCGTGGGGCGCTCTATCTCAACGTCTTCGTGTGGGTGGCATGTTTCTTCGCCAAGACGCCGCCACTCGCGCAGTTGGGCGCCCACGCAGCAGGAGGCCCCTTCGCAGTGACGCAGGCCCTCGTGTTTGTTCTCTTTGTGTGGCTTGGATGGGCGCTGCGGGGCTTCCGGCCGGAAAAGGCAGTCGGCTGAAGGGACCGATTCACATGTCCATGGGACCGACCAACTCCTCGGGCCTATCGCCAGCGCGGCCCAACAACCGCTTGCAGCGAACGCGCCGCAAGCGGGGCGTCGCTGACGCCGAACGTTATACGGATGGGGATCAGCCTGTCTGCGCAGGCGGCGGACCGAAATGAGATCGCCTTCGTCCACGGCGCACATCGGTCTCGCGCAGCATGACCAGCGCCTGCGTGTCATCGGCGCCGGTGACGAACTCCACCTCGAGTCCGTGGCCGTCGGGTGGCCATCCTTGGCCACGCAGGCCACTACAGCGCCCTGGCTCCTGCTGCGACCGTCCGAGCGCATTTCCGCTGCGTCAGAGCTTGCGTTCGAGGCTTGATGGCTCGCAGAGGAGCCACCGGCGCCTCGAACGCGCGCTCTTCCTTGCGGAAAGCCACTCCGAGCGGTCTCGCGACGGAGCCAAGGGGCGCTGTAGTGCTAACAGCCCGGGGCGAAAGTGCTTCGACGGCGAGGCGAGTAGGATCTCGCAGATCAAGCAGCCGACGCGCCGCTGCGTCGGCGCGTGATACGATGCGGGCGTTGGGCGCCGCGGCGGCCGCGGCTGAACGTCGCAGTGAGGCGCACAGGTCATGGAGACTCTTCCCGGAGACTCGCGGATGAAGGGCAGCAGAACGAAGCGCGGAGCGCTCGCCACGGGTTCGGCCTCTCCATCGAAGCAGCTCGCGGGGTTCATCGCCAAGTATGACCCGGCTGTCGCGAAACTGGCTCGTGCAGCTCGCGCGACACTCAGGAAGAGGTTTCCGACCGCGATGGAACTCGTCTACGACAACTACCAGTTCCTGGCGATCGGATACGCGGCGACCGAACGCGCGTCCGACTGCCTCGTGTCGTTGGCGGTCTCGCCGAAGGGCGTTGCGTTGTCGTTCTACTATGGCGCCTCGTTGCCGGATCCTGACCGCATCCTGCTAGGCAGTGGCAACCAGAATCGGTTCGTGCGTCTCGACAGCGCAGCAACTCTCAAGGTGCCGGCGGTCGAGGCCCTGCTACGCGCAGCGATGGTGCAAGCCAAGACCCCTTTGCCAGCCACAGGGCGCGGCGCTCTCGTAATCAAGTCCGTCTCGGCGACGCAACGTCCGCGGCGCTCGACCAAGAAGGCGCCTGGCAGCATGTTGCAGCGGCAGCGCCCAAGAGCGGCGCGCCGTTGAACGTGGACGTTCGGCATATTCAAACGTCGAACGTCGTCGGGTGTGGGCCTCGTGCGTGTGGCGATGCGGGCGGGCAGCGTTCCGCTCGAGGACGGTCCGTTGTCGAATGCCTCAGTTTGCGTTGCAGCCGACGTGCCGCCGCGTCGGCGTGTGGTACGATGCGGGCGTGGGGCGGCGCGGCGGCTGCGGCAGAACATCGCGGTTGGCCGCTTGCCTGAGCGCGTGGCCTGGCTCAACATGGCGACTTGCATCGGCGTGCAAACGGCATCGAGCGGGTATGGCAATGCGGTCGTGACGTGTCAGGATCAATGCGGGAGGACCACAGGATGGGTGACAGACAGCTTCAATGTCCGAAATGCAAAAGCGCGATGGAAGCCGGCTTCATCGTTGATCACACGGCCCACGCTAGCACTCGGGTCGAGACGTGGGTCGAGGGGAAGCCGACCAAGACCTTCTGGACGGGGTTGAAGATCGAGAATCGCCGCCAAATGGCGGTGACAACGTTCCGGTGCGACGGATGCGGATACCTGGAAGCGTATGCGCACAGCGACGCGTAGGTGAGTGCGGTTGGCTGGTAGCGACGTGAGACTGCTTCGGGCTGGCAACTCGGTCCGTGACGGCGCGGCCGAACGAGCGGTTGCGGCGGAGCCGGCGCAGCCAATCAGTCTTTGACATCGAGTGCCGTGTGCCGGCCCGGTGAACCTGAGGTTCGGCGAGTAGGCCCACCAAGGGGGAAGATACAGATTCCAGTAGACCTCTATGCGTTCAGCCCCATGCCCAGAGCCGCGTATCACGGCGGAATTGAGTTGGACGGGGCGCGAGAGTCAACTGGGACGCGTATGAGCGCCCGAAGATGCAGCGGTCCAAGGAGCAATCATGTCGAAGCGCGTACTGTTTATCGTTTCGAACGCCTACAGGATCGGTCCTCGCGACCGGAGGACTGGGAACTTCCTCCCTGAAGTCGCACACCCGTACATCGAGTTCGGCCGCGCGGGGTACCGTGTTGACTTCGTCAGCCTGACCGGCGACGCGCCCTTCCTCGATGCGCTCAATCTGGCCGGCGATCCCGACAACCTCGCCTTCTTGGTCGGCGAGGGTTGGGCGGCGATGCAGAAGGCCGGCAAGCTATCCGACATGGACGTGGGCGAGTACGACGCCATATTCATGCCCGGCGGATTGGCACCGATGGTGGACATGCCGGAACACCCACTGCTCAAGAAGGTGGTCAGGGAAACGTACGAACGGAAGGCGGTGGTCGGGGCGGTCTGTCAGGGGCCGGCGTCGCTGCTCAACGTCGTGCTGGGCGACGGTCGCCGTCTGGTGGACGGGAAGAACGTCAGTTCGTTCACCAACGAGGAAGAGGAGAACTACGCGAAGGCGGATGTGCCGTTCGAGTTGGAGACGGCCCTCGTCCGGCAGGGGGCGATCTTCCACAAGACCGCCCCCTGGCAGCCGTTCAGCATCGCCGATGGGCGCCTCGTGACCGGGCAGAATCCGGCGTCCGCAAAGGGCGTTGCGGAAAAGATGATCGCGATCCTGGAGGCGTAAGCGTGAACCTCGAAGCACAGCGCCGAACCAACCGCTGCGCCGGTCCGCGGCTCGCGCGGCCCGGTGTCCGCGCCGTCGGCGTGCCGGCCGACCATCGCAACGGTCCGCCGAACGCATCGTTCATGCCGACACGCCCGTGCGGAGTACACTGATCTGCGAAATCGTGCTCGCCCTCGCCGTCGAAGCACTTGCACCCCGGACTGCTCGGCGTCACGGCACGCCAGTGGAAGCGCAACATCGCATCGACCAAGAGGAGCGCGTAGATGTCTACGGAACACAACAAGGCCGTTGTTCGACGGTGGCTCCTTGAAGGATTCAACAACGGCGATCTGGCCGCCGTGGAGGAATGCCTCACGGAAGATTACGTGAACCACGGTACGACCGAGGCACGAGGACATGAGGCCGGGAGACAGGTCCTTACCCAGGCACGCGCCTTTAGCCTGGATGCGAAGATCACCATCACGTGCATGGTCGCCGAGGGCGACATCGTGATGGTTCTGTTCACCGTGGGAGGGACGTCTGCGTCCTCGCGGGGTGGTGCGTCGACGCCGGGCAAGCAAGTCAGCTTCACCATGGTTGACGTCTTCCGCTTTCGGGAGGGCAAGATCTGTGAAGGTTGGGTCATCCGCGACCGGATGGAAGTCCAGGAACAGTTGGGTATGCCCCACGGGACGGCCGCGTCGCGGTGAGCATGCCTGGGATCAGGAGACGCCCCATCGTTCGACAACCAAACCAGCAGTCGAGAGCACTCTGATGCGTACGCGTGAACGCGGTGCAATCATCGTCGACGGAGATCGGACCGCTCGCAAGGCTCGCGTCGCCCGTTTGCCGGCGGTGAGCGTCGGAGCGCAGGCGACCGGAACGCATGCGATCGGGACGCTGGCGCTTGCGGCCATCGCGGTTGGCGCGCTGGCCATCGGCGCTCTCGCCATTGGTCGCTTGGCGATCGGTCGGGCACGAGTCCGTCGGCTCGAGATCGACGAGCTTCTTGTTCGGCGCCTTCGCGTCATTGAGCGATTGCAGTCACCGTCAAGTCGCGAGTCGGAGAACTGACCATGCGCCGTCGGCTACATCCAGAATCGTGGCCTGACCACATTTCGAAGGGACGAGGTCCAGCGTCCGTCGGGGGCGTCGTTCGGCGGTGGAGGATTCGTGGAAGGGGCGAGCGTGGATGACCCGCGGTGGGCGGCGGTGGACGGCTACTTCGCCGCCCATTTTGCCCCGCAAGACGACGCCCTCGCGGCGGCGCTTGCTGCGAACGCGGCCGCTGGCTTGCCTCCGCACGACGTGTCGCCGCTCCAGGGCCGGTTGCTCCAAGTGCTGGCGACGGCGGTGCACGCGCGGAGCGTCCTGGAGGTCGGAACCCTCGGCGGGTACAGCACCATCTGGCTGGCCCGCGCCTTGCCGCCCGGCGGCCGGGTCGTCACCTTGGAGGCCAACCCAGCGCACGCAGCCGTGGCTGTCGCGAACCTGGAACGGGCCGGCGTGGCTAAGTCGGTGGAATTGGTGGTCGGGCGGGCGGCCGAGACACTCCCACGGCTGGCGGCCGAGGGACGGGGGCCGTTCGACCTGATCTTCATCGACGCCGACAAGCCGAGCAACCCGGAGTACCTGGGCTGGGCGCTGCGATTGAGTCGGCCGGGCACGCTCATCGTCGGCGACAACGTCGTGCGTGGCGGGGCCGTGGCGGACGCCACCAGCGCCGACCCGAATGTTCTCGGGGTGCGGCGGTTCACTGAACTGCTGGCCGCCGAGCCGCGACTGCTGGCGTCGGCCGTGCAGACGGTCGGCTGCAAGGGTTATGATGGGTTCGCCATCGCAGTCGTGCGTCCGGCCCCGGACGCCGAACCAGGCGCTGCTGAGCTTGGTCGTTCGATGGACCATCGCTCCCCGGACGAGCATCGCCGTTCGGATTCGTGATCATGAACCCCCGTCGTCGCCGCACTCGCCGACTCCTCGGTTGTCTGGCGTTCGGCGTCGTCGCAACGTACGCCGTCAGCACGTTCTGCGCGGTGTGGGCGCGACAACGCGTCTCGCGCTCGCAGCCGAGCAAGATCAACGAGTCGCTCAGCGCAGTCAACAGGCGGAGGGCCGCGTCGCTCCAACATCCCGAGGGCGAGGTATGGCTGGTGACGCGGGGAGAGAGCGTTGGATACGTCAATGAGACGCTTGTCTATGCGACCGCCGCGTCAGCGCTCCTGGCATTGTGTGGCGTTCCTCGTCTCGTGCGGCAACGCATGGAGGCCGAGTGGACTCCGTATAACTCCGCGTTGGAGCCGACGGCCACAGGCCGACTCGCGCGTGGTACGATGCGGGCGTCGTCCGGCGCGGCCAGCGGCCGCGGCTGAACGTCGCAGTTGGGCGGAGAAGCGCACGGCCTTCACAGAGGAGAGACGCTCATGAACAAGGTGACACCCTTTCTCATGTTCAACGACCAGCTCGACGCGGCGATCGAGTTCTACACCGCGACGTTTCCGAACTCCGAGGTACGCAACGTGGCCCGCACGGGCAAGGACGGTCCCATCAGCTCCGCCGAGTTCGTCATTGGTGGTCAGCTTTTCATGGGCTACAACGGGGGTCCGTACTTCAGCTTCTCTGAGGGGGTCTCGCTCTATGTGGACTGCGCGGATCAGGATGAAGTGGATGAATACTGGGACAAGCTCGTGAAGGCAGGAGCGACGCCGACGGCATGCGGTTGGATCAAGGACCCCTTTGGTCTCTCCTGGCAGATTGTCCCGAGACGATTCACCGAGCTGATCCGTGATCGGGACCCCGGGAAGGTGAAGGCTGTGATGGAAGCCATGATGACGATGGTGAAGCTCGACGTGGCCGAGCTCGAGAGAGCCTACAACGAGGCGTAGTCGTGCTCGTCGAGTCAAATGCCCGAGCTTTCCACGACTGCCGCCCGGCAATCCGCCGCAGTTGACCGCCTTGGGCGGCGGTCCTGATACGTATTCCAGTAGACCTCCATGCGTTCGGCCCCTTGCCCACTGCGGCGGCTCACGGCGGAATCGGGTTGGGTGGGGCGCGAGGATCGACTGGGACGCGTATGAGGCCATACACACACTTCGCAACCATCATCCATCTCCAAGGAAAACGCTCGATGGCCAAGTACCTCATCTCCTTCCCCAGCGCGGCGATGGTCGTGCCCGACGGCGAGTTGGAGGCGGTGGGCCGCGACGCGCACGCTGTGATCGATGAGGCGAAGGCCGCCGGCGTTTACGTCTTCGCCGGCGGCATCGACGAAGACGTGCCACCCGTGCTCGTCTCGGCCAACGGTTCGGTCGCCGAAGGCGGCTATCCGTGGGCGCCACCGCTTGACGGTGGCTTCACCGTGCTCGAACTCCGCTCGCGCGAGGAGGCCGTCGCGTGGGCTGCGCGCATTGCGAAGGCGTGCCGGTGCGAGCAAGAGCTACGCGTCTTCGGGTTCGACCCGCGGTCTTGATACGGATTCCAGTCGACCTCCCTGCGTTCGACTCCTTGCCCACGGTGGCGGTTCACGGCGGAACTGGGTTGGCTGGGGCGCGAGAAATAATACGGATTCCAGTAGACCTCCATGCGTTCGATCCGTTGCCCACAATGGCGTCTTGCGGCGGAACTTGGGTTGGGTGGGGCGCGAGAATCAACTGGGACGCGTATAACTGGGACGCGTATCACGTGTCCTTCGGCGGCGAGGAGTTCACGAGCATGGCACCGAGATCGATCACAGGTGACGGTTCGATCATGAGGAAGCTCTGCTCGTGGCTTCTCGTAGCCGCAACTGGTATTTGGATCGCGAACAGTGTCGCATTCGCGGGTCCGGAGGACGATCCGAAGCCAGCGGATCTTCCTGCGCGGACAGCGCGGCCACTCAAGGTGTTCATCCTGGCCGGCCAGTCGAACATGCAGGGGCACGCGCACGTGTCGACGTTCGACAGCTTGGCCGACGACCCGAGGACGGCCCCCCTTCTGAAGGAGATGCGCACCCCGGACGGGAAGCCGAAGGTGTGCGAGCGGGTGTGGATCTCGTCGGTCGGTTGCCTCGGCGATGCCTACACGGACTTGCGTGAGCAGGTGGGCAAGTTGACGGTCGGCTTCGGCGCATTCGGCTCGTCGGCCGAACAGATCGGTCCGGAGTTCATGTTCGGACTGACGATGGAGAAGAACCTGAACGAGCCGATCTTGATCATCAAGACCGCGTGGGGCGGGAGGAACCTGCACACTGACTTCCGCCCGCCGAGCGCCGGTCCGGAAGAGATCAGCGACTTCATCCTGGAGCAGTGGAAGAAGCGGGGCCTCGACGCCGCAAAGGAGACCGAGAGGATCCGAGAGAACGGTGGCGTGTACTACCGGCACATGATCGAACACGTGCGGACGGTGCTCGGTGACATCAAGCGGGTGGTGCCCGACTACGACCCGAGGCAGGGCTACGAGTTGGCCGGGTTCGTCTGGTTCCAGGGATTCAACGACCTGGTCGACGACTGGACGTACCCCGAACGGGACAAACCCGGCGGGTACGACCAGTACGCCGAGCTGCTTGGACACCTGATCCGCGACGTTCGAAGAGACCTGTCCGCCCCGAAGATGCCGTTCGTGATCGGTGTCATGGGCATCGGCGGCGAGAAGGAAGGGAAGAAAGCACCGCAATTGCACTTTCGTCAGGCCCAGGTGAAGCCGACGACCCTCGACGAGTTCAAGGGGAATGTCGTGGCCGTCGAGACTTCGCCCTTCTGGGACGACGACCTGGACGAGCTGAAGCAACGGATGGATGCACTGAACGCGAAGCTGGACCAGGAGTTCAAGAAGGATCCGAAGCTCACCGATGAGGAGAAGGAAGCCGCCCGGAAGAAGGCCAGTGAGGAACAGTTCAAGCCGGAGGAGTTGAAGCGGTTGAAGGCGGGCGTCTCCAACGGCGGCTACCACTACCTCGGCGCGGCCAAGATATTGGCCCCCATCGGCAAGGCCTTCGCGGACGCACTCGTGTCGCCGGAGGGCAAGCCGCCCCAGTTGGCGGAGATGGCCGGGTATCTTCTCGTGCCGCATGAGAAGGTGGGGACTCAGTACAACGGCGGCTTCTCGATGTACGTGGCGGCGTGGCCGCTGTTGAAGAGCTATCCCGGCCAGGACTTCCAAAGCGGGCTGTTCGGCACCTGGATGTCCTCGCAGTACCAGGGAGAGAAGCCGGAGAAGGCTTATTCCGACATCGAAGGAGGGCTTGGCTGGTGGCGCGACACGCGGTTCGCGACTGAGACGCCGAAGTTCATCATGGGCGGAGTGGCTCTGAACTTCGTCGAGTGGGCAAACGGCCCCGGTGCCGGCAAGGGACGCGACTGGAAGGATCCGAGAGGGCACTACGCCATCGCCCAGCTCAGCCCGTGGGTGCTCTGGCCTCCAGACGGGCTGAACCTCAAGCAGGGCACATCCGGCGAGCTCTTCGGATACGGCTACCTGCCGTTGCCGCTCACGACGGCGAAGAAGACGACTGCCGGGAAGGACGTGCCGACCGGCAACCAGTGCTGGACGCTCTTTCTCAACACCGGCAACTTCAAGGGGCCGGTTGCGTTCTTCACACCCTATTTCTGGTCGAAGCCGACCGTCGACCAAGCCGAGCTGGGTGGCATGTTCCTCGACATCCGCCCTGCCGAGCCGAACAAGGCCGTGCAGATGGAGACGCAGCACATCCCGGCGTACATCGCCCAAGATGCGAAGGGCGACAGCTATGCCCGCGTCGCTCCCATCCTGTTCCCGGCGACCGCGGACAAGGCCGCGCCGCTCATCCACCGCATCACGGCGTACCAGAAGGCGGCGCTCTGGGAGGGCGTGGAAGCGTGGTTCGCCGGCGGGAGGGAAGTGTCGGGGGTGATCGACCCGAAGGCGTCCGCCGTCCACTCGTTCAAAGGCGGGGGCGGCGCCACTTGGGAGATTGATGCGCCGAGCACCGGACGCGACAAGAGAGTGCCGCTCGCCTGGAACTCGTTCGCCACGCCGGTCGCACTCGACGAGACGACGTACGGGTACAAGTGGGCCGAGGAGTTGGTGACAAAGGATGACGGCGCGGTGACCTTGCCCGAGTACTACCGGCTAACAAAGGACAAGGATCGCAAGGACCGGTGGATTCCGGTGAGCGCCGCGGACGTGCCGGCCGAAACCGGCTTGGCGAAGATGGAGTTCCCGAGGCGCCTCGGCACCGACCGCGAGGCCTATGTCACGCCCGACGACGCCGACAGTTGCTGGAAGAAGCCGGGGCCGGCGGCCGGGCCGTTCGAGGCCGAGCTCGGGGATGGCAGCGTCGTGACGTACTTCTGGTACCGTTTCGCCGACCAACCGGCCTTGCTGAACTCCGACTTGACCGGCGCGGAGCGTGAGACGCTCCAGCGGCGCGTCGAGCTGCTGCACAAGGCTTGGACGAAGGACCGCGAGTACCTGCCGCCACCGACGGTCGGAAGGCTCGCCGACCTCGACCCTGGGGTGCTTGTCACCCCGCCGAAGGGCATGGAAGTTGGATACGTGCCGATTGTCACGCGGCAAGCAGCGAAGTAATACGTTACCGGCCCGCTCACCGTTCCCAACCCGCTCCCGGATCGAATGTCACGATCGCAGCCGCGGCGCGTTCCGTCTCCGGCCCCAGGTCGCGCGCCCATGTCGTGCCATCCTGCGCGACGAGGAACGTGCGCGCGCCCGTCTCGCCATAGGCCTCGGGCCACGCGACAAAGGCGAAGCCGCCGACGAGCCGGCCGTTGGCGTCGAGCCATTGGGCGGCGCCGCCGGGCGCGGACGGGCCGGCTGCGACGAGGATTCGGTAGCGATAGCCGAGATACGCGGGGGCGCTGTGTACATCGACGGGGATCGTGCCCGCGGCGATGCCCTCGTCCACCATCGGTCCCAGCGGCGATTGCGGCGGTGCGAGATCGTCGGGCCACCACAGGCCGTTGCGCGTGCCGACGTCGCTGCGGAACTGTTGCGCATACGAAGGCGGAGCGCCGAGCGTGCCGAGCAAGCGGAACTGCTCCTGCGCGGGAACGCATGCCTGGAGGAAGTCGAGCGCGCTTGCTTCGTTGGCGTTGATGCGCATGGCGCGCACATTGGCCACGCCCGCGGCGGTGTCGAAGCGCCAGCGCGCGTCGGCGCCTTCGCCGGTTCGCACGATCGGCACGGGGAACTCCCAGAGGTCGTCGCCCACGGCGAGCGTGACCGCGCCGGCGGTGGCGGTCTCGGTGGGAATGTCGGTCGCGCCGTCGAGGTAGAGCACGTGACGGCGGTCGTACGCCGCGGCGAGGCGCTGGAGGTCGCCGTCGGTCCGATCGACCGAGTCGGCCTCGAGCTCGGCGAACCCGTCGCCGAAGAGCGGACGAACCTGGTCGACGTCGCCGCTGCGAGCGGCGTCGATCAAGGCCACCACGGCGTCCTCGGGCGACGCGAAGGTGCGCTGTTCGATCGTCGCGTCGGATGTGCCGCTCGAAGGCTGGTTGGAGCAGCCGGCCCCGTTCAACAGCGCGAGAAGGGCGACCGATGCCACGAGGGGGAGACGTGCTGAACGCATGGAAGGATTGCTCCGAGAGCACAACCGGGCGGGAAACGAACGGATGTGATGCGACGGCGACCGATGAGGCAGCGATGGTGGCGCGGGATGCGAAGAGCGAGCGAGGGGCCACCGAGAAACGGGCGAAGAACGGGCGAGGCCCGGCCGATGCGCCGGCGCGGTGCGACGATCGTCAGCGAGGGCGCGCTCCGCCGGCTCGGCCTGCGCCGCCACTTGCGCCACCGCCAGCACCGCCACCGGCTGGGCGTGCTGCCGGCGCCCGGCCGCTGCCAGCGCTGCCCGGCTGGAACGCGCTCTGGCGAGGGGGCGCGGCGGGTCGCGCGGCGGCACCGCCTGCGGGTCGCGAGATCTGCGGCGCGGGACGAGCGGCGGGGCGTCCGCTCTCGGGGCGAGCGATCGAGGATTGACCGCCCGATGGCGGCTGCGGACGAGCGGTGCCACCGGGTCGTGCTTGCGGCGGGCTGGGTTGCGCCTGCGGCGGGCTGGGTCGCGCCTGCGGCGGGTTGGGCCGCGCCGTTCCGCCGGTGAGACCTCCGGTCGTTCCACCGGGACGGCGCGAGGGGACGTTCAGTCCGTCACCGGATCCACCGCCACCGGGTCGATTGATTGATGGTGGTGTCGACGGACGACCGCCGCCGATGCCCGACGCTCCGCCCGATCCTCCACCAATCGACGAGCCGCCGCCAGCGCCGGCACCGCCGCCCGGTCGCGAGATGCCACCTCCGGGCGTCGACGCGCCGCCGCCGGGACGCCACGTGCCGCCGCCTGGCCGCGAAATCCCGCCACCCGGCGCGGACGAACCGCCACCTGGCCGCGAGATGCCACCACCCGGCGTCGACGCGCCGCCGTCCGGCCGCGAGATGCCTCCACCGGGAACGCGGTTCGGCGGCGGTCGCCACGGGCTTCCTCCGGCGCCTGGCCGTCCGCCGGGTCGATTGACATTGATGTTTGTATTGTTGTTGTTATTGACGTTGACGTTGACGTTGACGCGATTGGGACGGCCCCACCAGCCCGGTCCCCAGGCCACGCATCGGCCGCTCCAATTGCAATTCACGTTGTTGGACCAGATCACTCCCACCGCGACGCCCACGCCGAAGCCGACGACGCCGGCGGCGAGCGGCGTCGGCGGATTGCGCACGAAGACGACGCTCGGCGTGTACCGCGGCACGAAGATGATCTGCGGATCGGCCGGTTCGATGATGATCGTCGGTCCTTCCTTGACGATCACCTGTTGCGGCGTGGTCTGGAGCGCTCCGTTGTCCCATGCCACGGCGCGCAGCGACTGGATCGCGTCCATCACGTCGCCCGCCTGCACGAGGTACGCCTCGCCCAGCGCCGTGGTCCACTCCGAATAGTCCGCCATCATGTCGAGCACCACTGGAAACGCCGCGACCATGCGGACCGACGGATCCCAGGCGTCGTCGCCCTTCGCGACCGGGTCGCCGCCGCTGGCGCGCATCGTCCGCGCTGCGATCACATCCGCCGGAAAGACCGATGCGGCGAGCACGTTCGCCAACAGCATGTCCGGGTAGAGGGCGATCGGTGCGACGAGCTCCTCCAGATCCTCCTGCGAGAGGCCGGCGGTCGAATCGGCCGGATTCGGGGGATCCGCCGCGGTCGCGTTCGTTGACGAGACGATTGCCGCGAGGCACGCCGTCAGCCAGAGAAGTGCGACCGGGATCCGCCGCGCTAGCAGCCCGTGGCGAAAGTCATGCTGCCTGCAACCGAGCCCATTCCCGCATGGCTGCGTCGCCGTCGCTTGCGGTAGATTCCTTGGAATACAGCGGCGCGACGGCTCCTTGCCCTGCGGAAGCGGACTCGGTTTCGGCGACGCAGCACTCTCGCCACGGGCTGCTAGCGACGCCCGGCCATCGACTGGAGTCCGCATGAGAAGTGGTGTGGTCATGGTGGTTCGGCGAGGCGGCGTGACGGATCGTGATCGGCGATGACAGGCAGTGACAGGTCCGGAATGACGGCGATGGTAGCGACGGAGTGCATTCCTCCCGTGCGCTGGCTCTCCCCGAACCCGCTCGAAGGTGGTCGACGGCATCTCCCGAGCAGATGGCCCGCGTCCGGTCCGGCTGCGGGCGCTCCATGCGCAATCTGAGCGCAGCGGCCACGGAGTTCGCACGCAGCATCCGTATTTTCCGCCTCGCGCTGGAGGCGCTGGAGCGCCATCCGCGCAGGAGAACTGCATGCATCGGATGCCACGCTGGATTGCCGTGTCCACGTCGATCGTGATCGCCAGCGCCGCCGCCGGCGGCCTCTCGCCCGGGCTGATCCTGAACGAATACAACGCCGTGGGGAGCCTGAAGTGGCTGGGCAATCCCGACACGCCTGCGTGCCAAGGTCCGACGGGCTTCGCCTGCTCCAACAACGAGGACACGTTCTTCGGCCGTGTCCAGGGCAACGGGGGCAACTGGGTCGAACTGGTCGTGGTGACCGATCATCTCGATGTGCGCGGCTGGCAGGTGGAGATCGCCGAACTGGACAACAGCGCCACCAACGGCTCGGACCTGTGGCTTGGCGACCCGTCCGTCGAACAGTCGGTCATCACCTTCTCCAACCACCCGTTCTGGTCGGACCTGCGCGCCGGAACGATCATCACCATCACCGAGAGCACGACGGCGCAGGGAGGCCTCGACACCGACCTCTCGTTCGCACCGTGCGACGGAGACTGGTGGATCAACGTCAATACGTTCGACACGACCTACGCGACCTCCGTCACCAACGTTGCCGGCAATGGGGCGGGCAACTTCTCGATCGGCAACGACGCGGCGATCGTCGCCATTCGCGACCACGATGGCGCGACCCGCTTCGGCCCCGCCGGAGAGGGTGGCGACTGCTATGGCGGCGGCGGCGTCAACAGCCGCGAGGAGTGCCGGCTCGAGGAGGATCCTTCGGCATCGATCGATCTGTGCGGCCTCTATGACGACGGAGACACGAGCACGTTCGGATCGCCCAACCGCTGGAGCGGCAACCTTGCAGGTGTCGACGATCAGTGCCGATACGGCCAGGATTTCGCGGCGCTGCGAGCCACGGTGGTCGCCGAGTGCACGGCGTGCGTGCCCGTGATCCTGAACGAATACAACGCCGTCAGCAACGACAAGTTCCTCAACGGAGGCGACGCCCAGGCCGACGAGGAGGGGGGCCAGGCGAGCGACATCTTCTTCGGTCGCGTCCTGGGCAATGGCGGAAGCTGGTTCGAGCTGGTGGTCATCCAGGACCACCTGGACATGCGTCAATGGAGCTTCCTGTACGAGGAGCTCGGCGATGGCGAAGTCGGCACCATCACACTGACCAGCGCTCCGTTCTGGGCCGACCTTCGCGCAGGGACGATCCTCACCTTCATCGACCGCGGCACCGCGGCGGGGGGTCTCGACACCGACCTCAGCTACAACCCGGCGGCGGGCGACACGTGGGTGAACGTGATGTCGTTCGACACCGCACTGGTCGCGGGCACCACCAGCAACCAGCCCGGTCACGTCTCCGGCGACTTCGGCGTGGGCGCCAATGACTGGCGCCTGACCATTCGCGATGCCTCGGGCACGCCGGTCTTCGGTTCAGCCGGAGAAGGTTCGATCTACTACTACCAGGGGAAGGTCGGGAACGTGAACGTCTGTCGGCTGCGCGAGGACCCGAGCCGCCTGATCTCGCCGGCATCGGCGTACGACGACGCGTCGGAAGCCAGTACGTTCGGCGCGCCCAACGCCTGGAAGCTCTGTCCGGCGGGGACGTTCGTCACCCAGGACTTCTCCCGGCTTCCGGAATCCGTCTGCCAGGGCGCTCCGGCCAATCCCGCGGACCTCAACGGCGACGGCTTCGTGAACGGGGCCGACCTCGGCATCCTCCTCGGCCAGTGGGGTGGGCCTGGCTCGGCGGACCTCGACGGCAATGGCACGGTGAATGGCGCCGACCTCGGACTCATGCTCGGTGCGTGGACTCCGGGGCCGTGATGCGACGCACCGCCTTCACCATCATCGAGCTCCTGGTGGTGATTGCCATCATCGTCGTGCTGGTGGCCATCACCGTTCCGGTGTACTCGTCGATTCGCGGCTACGCGCGGGCGACCGGCAGCCTGAGCAACCTGCGCCAGTGGGGCGCCGGGCTCATGCAATTCGCCTTCGACCAGAAGGGCCGGCTTCCCTGGGAGGGCTACAAGAACGCCAACCAGATGCCCGCGAACTTTGCCCAGGAACTCTGGTGGGCCAACGCGGTGCCGCCATACGTGGGCCAGCCGCCCTATTCGGAGGTGAGCAACGCGGCGGCGGCGGACCCGTCGGCGCTCCCGATGCCCCCCACGACGAACAGCATCTTCATCGATCCCTCGGCGCAGGTGCCCTCGAATGCCCCGTATTCGGGCGGGGGCAAGAAGTTCTTCTTCTGTTATGTTCCGAACGCCCAGCTCGACGAGACGCTCGAGAACAAGCTGGCGGCGCAGGGCAACACCGACCCGTTCGCCGTGCGCGTCGCCCTGTCGTCGATCCCCAAGCCGGTCTCGACCGTGGTCATGCTCGAGATGCGCACGGTGAAGGACGAACTTCCCAAGGACGATCCGTACTACAACGAAGACCTCAAGCGCCACTTCGCCGACTGGCAGCGCTTCGCCGCGCGGCACCGCCACGGCGGCCACATGGTCTTCGCCGACGGCCACGCGGCACACGTCGACAACGTCTATGCGACGACCAACTCGACGGGCTCGCGCGCCGATGGTCCGGGGTTCGACATGAACAAGAGCGACCTGGTCTGGGATCCGCTGGGGCCCGCGTTCAACGACTGAGACGCGTTCCGGTTGATTCTCGCGCCCCACCCAGCCCAGTTCCGCCGGGAGCCTCCGCCGCGGGCGCGGGGTCGAGGGCCTGGACCTCTGCTGGAGTCCGCACGAGCGCGCCAAGGGGGAAGCTCGCGATCGCGATCCGCACCGCTTCCGGCGATTCGTTGGGCGCGAGCCGGCCGGTGACCGGGTCGAACGCGCCCGCGAGGCCGAAGTCGTCGTCGTTGACCAGGGCGAGGTGTTGCGCGTCGATGAACGCACATCCCTCGATCTTCTTCGCATACGCGCCGCCGACGGCGTCAAGATCGAGGACGAGCGTCTTGGGCATGGGCACGATCCCGGCCGCGGCGAGCGCCTCGGAGGTCATCCCCTCGAGCGTCCCGCCAGGCCCGACGACCTCCGCGGGAAGTTGGCGCAGGTCCGTGCCCGCCGCGGCGTCGATCCGATAGATGCGCGCCGTCGGACGACGGCCGGCGCCCCGCTCCACGACGAACACGTCGCCACCGGGTGCGACCGTGGCATCGCCGATCTTGTTGCCGGGAGCATCGAGCAGGTACACGCGTTCGGCTGTCAGCGCCGCGCTGGACGCGGAGAGAAACGGGACGCGGACGACACGGCTGTTCCTGCTGGACGTCTCCTTCGGTGTGTCGGGGTTGTCCAGCGGGCTCTCGAGGAGAGGCATGAGCGTGTCGCCGACGAGGACGAGTCCCTCGAATCCTCGGTTGGCGGCGCGCTGCGCGTAGATGGCGGGCAGGGCCGCGCGAACCGCTTCGCCGGCGACCGGGCCGCCCGCAGGCACCCAGCGCTCGATGAGCCGGCCATCGGCCGAGACGTGCAGCAGCGACGGGCGATATTCCTCGCAGAGCCAAAACGAACCATCGGGGGCCACGGCGACGCCTTCGGTATCGACGCCGAACGGGTCGTTGGCGACGGGCGCTCCGTGCAGGTCGCAGGCCGCCTCATCGTGCCCCGCCGGCCCGGCGGGCGATGAAGCGTCGGGTCCTTCGGGATCGCGCGTGTTTGGAAGTCCGGTCAGGAGGGTGTCATCGGGACGCGTGAGGCCGACGCGACGCGTGATCCGCGCCGCGGATCCGTCCTGCGCAACTTCGAGGAAGACAAGCTCGGGCTGGTATCGAGGCAGCGGGAACGGTCGTCCCTTCACACGCTCGTCGTGACGCCCGCGCTCGTCGTGAAGCTTAATCGGCTCGCAGTTGGGACCGCGATCGGTGGTGCTTACGAACCGCCACCATCGCCCTTCCGGGTCGCTGCCGAGGAATGCAAGACCGGACAGGCCGCCGAGGCGAATGGGATCTCCGGCGCCGGTCGTCCCCGCGACGGGACGCTGATCGAGCGCAACGAGGGTCATCGATGGAACGGGACCATCCACCGCGCTTGCGCAGCCGTCGAGGAGGGGGGCGGCCGCGAGGGCGAGGATCGGACCGAGCAGCGTGCCCGGGAAGGCCGGCGCGATGAGCATGGATCGAGTGTACCGGCCGCCAGGCAAAAGTCTTCGCCGATGGCCGTCACTCCGTCGACGGTGGATCCGACGGTGTTCCATGGCAAGCCGATTGCATCGCGCTCGTGTGCCGCTTTCCTCTTGTCCGGTCTCGCCGGACCTGCTCCAATGGTTCGCATGGCCGTCGCGTTGACGCCGACGCCGGCCACCGGAGTGGCCTTCCGTGCCGACAATTCGCTTCACCCAGTGGCTCGTCGCGCCGTGCGCCGCGAGCCTGCTTGTGTTCACCGCGTCTGGCGCAGAACTCCTCGTGCCAGCCACCTATCCCACGATCCAATCCGCAGTCGACGCCGCGGTCGACGGCGACACGATCCTCGTCTCGTCGGGAACGTACGCCGAGGCGGTCCTGGTCCAGGGCAAGTCGATCGACCTGGTCGGCGTCGACGGCGCCGCGACGACGATCGTGGACGGCGCAGGATTCGCGAGCCCGGTCGTCGAGATCGGTGGCGACGGGCTCCTGGACGTGGGATTGAAGGGTCTCACGCTCCGCAACGGCTCGGGCAAGCTGACCGGCACGCAGCGCGACGGCGGCGGGATTCACTTCGCGGGATGGCGATTGACCGTCCAGCAATGCGTGCTCGATCACAACTCGGCGACGCGCCGCGGTGGGGGTGCATTTCTCGGCGCTGGCGCTCAGGCGACGTGGTCCGACTGTGTCTTCTCCGACAACACCTGCATGGGCGGCAGCGTGGCATCGGGCGCCGGCGTCTGCATGTCGCCCTTCGGCGGAACGTGCGCCTTCGCCGGCTGCACCTTCACCGGCAACGTGGCGATGTCGACGGGTAACGGCGGCAGTGGCGGCGGCGCGTTCGTCCTGTCCGCCATCTTCGAGCGATGCACGTTCGAGAACAACGTGGCCGCCATCGTCAGCACGCCGACGTCGGTCAAGGGCGGCGGCGGTGGCCTTTACGCCGCCGACGTCGTGACGCTGACCGACTGTCACTTCACGACGAACCAGGGCGGCGGCGCCGCGTGCTTCGGGGGCGGCGACGACGTGAACATGGTCTGCGCATGCACGTTCACCGGAAACACGGGCTTTCCATACGGCGGCGGGTTGCTGGTGAACGGCGCGAATGTCGCGCTTCAGCAGTGTTCGTTCACCGGCAACGTCTCGACGAAGGATGGTGGAGCGCTCGACGTCAACATCCAGGCGACGTTGAGCGCGATCGAGTGCAGCTTCGTCGGCAACGAGGCCATCAACGGCGGTGGCGTGGTCGTCGTCGGCGCCAAGTCGGCCTCGTTCACGTCGTGCGCCTTCTCCCGGAACGTGGCGGACGGCGTCGGTGGCGGCATGGCCGTGGCGGCAATCGGCGCCGGCACGACGACGGAGGTCGCCGACTGCACGATCTCCGGCAACGAGGGTGACGCCGGCGGTGGCGTATATGTGACCATGGATGGCGGCCTGACCGTCGTCGACACGCTTGTCTGCGACAACTCTCCCGAAAACTTCGACGGACCGTGGATCGACGCGGGCGGCAACGACATCTGCGCGGATGGCCCGCCCGCCGACATCAACGGCGACGGCGCCGTCGATGGCGCCGACCTGGGAATACTGCTCTCGCAATGGAGCACCATCGGTCCCGCCGCGGACCTGAACAACGACTTCGTCGTCGACGGGCTCGACCTGGGGTTGTTGTTGGCGGGGTGGACGTAGTCGGCGACGGCCCGCCGAGCGCTCATCGCGTCGCGATCGGGGAGTTGAACGCGGGCCTGTCGAAGGCCCCGAAGCCTCTCGCGAGTGTCGCGGACACAGCCGCTTCACGGCCAAGCGGTCTCGTACGGAGTCCAGGAGGCCACCTGCCCGGTTCAGCGGCGGCCCAGCCGGCCCGCTGCAATCGGTTGTCATGCAGCTATGGGCTACCGAAGAGCTTCCCACCCAGGGCGAATGCGCCTACAACCAACGCGGCCAACGCAACAAGGACTGACCACAGTTGTACTGGCTTCACGCCGCCCAGTAGTTCCGCGATCGTCAGGTCGGCGGGTGCCTTGGACGACACCGCCTTCTTCGGCGTGTCCATCATCTTCCGCTTCCAGCTAACAAGAACCCCGTTGAACTCGTTGGACGTCAGCGCAGCAGCCTCGGGGTTCACCCACTGCACGTACCAGTCATATCCACGCTCAAGCAGCCCTTCGCTCTTCAGGCCAGCTTCGACGATGACCAGTAGCGGGAGGCCGCGTGCATAGGACATGGCGGCCTCAATTTGATTCCACGGGGTGGGCAGCTTAATCTCGGTGAGCGTGCTCTCTTTCGGCCCACCACGCTTCTCAATGCCTGCGGGAAAGTACGTGCGCTCGAGAGCAATAACCACGGCCCCAGAGCACTTGTCCAATAACTCCGTAACCGTCTTCAGTGGTGCGTCGGCGCTGAATGTATTCCTGCCGACAGTATGGGGAGCCAATCCTTCACTCCGAAGCCGGTCTTCCACCGCCCGGACGAAGGCCTCCTGCTTCTCAGTGGCGGTCCCCCCGACGCTGACGAAGACATTCAACTCATTCATCACTCGGTGCTCCCCGTGCGAGCTGCATCGCATCCATCCGACACCTCGCCCACAGCCCACAGCCGCATCTCACTGCGAAGCCAGCGCCCACCGCGCATCGGGATTGAAGGATGGCATCGTCGCCGCGGTGTGATCGGTCCCGCTGCCGAGGTCGGCCTGGTACACGACGCCCTGCTTCGACACGAGGAAGGTCATGATGCCCGAGCTGCCGTACTGCACCGGCCAGGCGATCGCCGCGAAGCCGCCGGTCATCGCGCCGTTTTGCAGGTAGTCCATCGCGCCGCCCGGCGCATCGGGGCCCTGCGACGTGAGGATCCGATAGAAGTAGCCGTGGTACGGTCGCCGCGCCCCCGCCGATGCGGTCGTGCCGTAGCCCTCGCTCGCGGCGTCCGCGACGAGCTCGCCGAGCGGGCTCTGCGGCTCGCCTTCGGCGGTCGGCCAGTAGAGGCCGTCGCGCGTGCCCGGCGTGCTCAGGAAGCGCTGGGCGTAGGCGCCCGGGCCGCCGGCGCCGCTCGCCGCGTAATCGTTCTGGGCGTCGACGATCGCGAGCATGACCTGGATGGTCGTCAGCTCGTTGCGGCCGATGCGCCGCGAGAGCATTTCGTCTTCGCCGGCCGCGACATCGAAGCGCCAGCCGGAACCCTCGTGGCGCAACGGGATGGGCATGGGCCAGTCGGTCGGCCCGACGACGAGCGTCATCTCGTCGTCGTCGGCGGCGACCAGCGCATGGCGCTCCTGATACTGGCGCAGGAACTCCGTGATCGTGATGTTGTCCTGGACGTCGTCGCCCGAATGCAGGATCGCGGCGCCGTCGGTGCCGAACACCTTCTCGATGCCGGCGCGGTCGGGCGCCTCGAGCGAGGCGACGAGCGCGTCGACGGCCGCCTGCGGCGTGGGGTACGAGGCCTCGGGCGTCGAGCAGCCACCCGCGACGAGGGTGCCCAGCAGGAGCGCGGACAGCAGGACGATGGATCGTGTGTGGTTCATGGTCGACCTTGCGAGATGATTCTCTGGCGCATGCTCGGCCGCAATCGGCCGGAGTGCGCACGGCGTGCGGCGACTCCGAGGATGGGTGGCGAGCGCGATGCGTTCGCCGGGGCTCGCGCCCTGGAACGGGACTGCGGCGCTGCTACCGACGTCCGCCGCCGCCGCCGCGCCCGCCGCCGCCACCGCCACCGCCGCGGGAGCCACCGCCACCGCTGCGTCCTCCGCTTACCTGGCCGCGGCTCTGCGCCCCGCGACTGCTGTAGCTGCGCTCGGCGCCGCCTCCGCGATTGACGCCGTCGAACGCACCGGACTTGGTGCCGCCCACGTTCGCCGGTCGTTGCGATGCACCACCGCCCGTCGGACGCTGCGCCGCGCCGCCCGCGGCTGGTCGATTCGCGCCGCCCGCTGATCGGTTCGCGCCGGCACGGTCCGCGCCGCCAACGCCTCCACCGCCCTTGAACCCGGCGGCGTCGCCGCGAGCGATGTCGGCGCGCCCCTCGTTGGCGCGTCCGCGGAAAGCGTCGCGGGCCTGGTTCGCCTGCGCCTGGCTCGCCCCGCCGAACCTCTGCGCGGTCGCCGAGTCGCGGTAGGGCACGCCGCCGCGCGCCTGGGCGTTGTGCTGCCACTGGCCCTTGCCGCCATTGAGGTTGTTCTGCTGGAAGTTGTTGCGGTTGATGTTGTTGTTGATGTTGGTGTTGCGGTTGATGTCGATGTCGACGTCTCCGCGCCCCCAGTTGCAGTTGCCCCACGCATAGCCCCATGCGGCGCCGACCGCGACGCCCACGCCAAAGGAGATCACGCTGCTGGCGACGTAGCCGGGCGGATACACGGGATAGGGCGGATATGCCGGATAGGGCCAGCCGCCATACACCACCGTCGGGTTGTACGCCGGCACGTACACGACCTGCGGGTTCGTCGGCTGGATGACGATCGTCTGCGTCGGCCCGGGCTGCACCGTGACGGTCTGCTCGGCGTTCGACTGAAGCTGGCCGGCGGACTGGGCCTTCGCGCGAAGCGACTGCACCGTGTCCATCACCTGCTTCTGCTGCTCGATGAAGGCGTCGCCCAGCTTCTGCGTCCAGTCGAGTTGTGTGCTCATCATGTCGAGCACCTGGGGGAAGTTCACCAGCGACTTGACGCTCGGATCCCACTTCTGGTCCTCGAGCGCCTTGGTCAGCGCGTCGCCGGTCAGGCTCTTGTTGGCCTTCACCCAGCGATCGGCCTCCACGACCTGCAACGGGTAGGTCGAGGCCATGAAGACCTGCGACAGGACCGAGTCGGGATAGAGGGCGATCGGCGCGAGGATCGCGTCGAGCTCCTGCGGGCTGAAGGGTTGGCTGCCCGATGATCCGGCTGGCGAGGCTGGCGCGGCCGATGCGGCCGATGGGGTCGCCGACTGTGCGGTCGCGGGTGGCTGCGGCACCGCCGCGGCGACCGATGCGGCGAGCATCGCGACTCCGAGGATCGAAGCGCGGCGACGAGGGACGGACGTGTACATGGGGTTGCTCCCGCTCCGCAGGCCATGCGGATGGCGAATGAGGAGCATGGTACAACCGCCCGAGCGTCCCGTGACCCGCGAATCACTGGCCCATCGACTTCCAGAGTCCGATGCAGTTGCCCTCGGGGTCGGCGAACCAAGCGAAATGTCCCATGTTGGGCACTTCCATCACCGGGACGACGACCTTGCCGCCGAGTCGGACGGCGTGGTCGAGCGTCCGCTGGATGTCGTCCACCTCCGCATAGACCGTCACGTATTGATGCGGCGGATGACCGAGCGAGTTGATGTGGCCGGCGATCCCCGGGGACTTTGGCGGGCCGCCATCGAACGACGGTCCGATGTTGGTGACCATCTCCGCGCCGCCGTAGCGATCGAACGTCCAGCCGAGGAGCTCGGCGTAGAACTGCTTGATCTTGGCACTCTCCTGGCAACCGATCTCGAAGTGGATGATGGGAGCGGGCTTGGTCATGGCGACTGCGATCCTCCGGTTTGGCGGGTGATGTGCGGCGATCGTACCGAGGCGGCCGCGCCCCGTTGCGGGGAGCGCTGGCTTGGGGAGCGGTGGCCTTCGGAGATCGTTTCCCGCGGGCGTCGACCGCTCACCGTTGTCTGGTGCCGGCGGCGCGCTTGATCTCGTGCGCCACCGACTCCAGGAGATCGTTCGGCACCGGCATGGTCAGGTGGTACTGGGCGATCAGCCATTGGTCGCCCACTCGCCTGAGCACGCCACTGCCGCGGCATTCGCCGTACTTCTCGTTGTCGAGCAGCTCGTCGAAGAAGGCGTAGCCCGCGGCGCCGTCGACGGTCACGTGTCGCGCCCGCGGCACGTACGTCCAGCCCTTGCCTTCGGCGAACCGTGCATGCGCGTATGTGCGGAACTCCTCGATCGTCCAGCGCTCCGTGGCGTCGGTCCCGATGAAGACGGCGCCTGGCGCAAAGAGCGAGAAGTAGCGCTGCTCGTCGGGCTTGGATGCCGCCTTGTGAAGTTCGTCGAGCGTCCGCGCGATCTCGGCCGTGAGCGCGGCCGTTGCCGCGGCATCGCCCTCCGTCTTCGCGCCCGCGCGTGCCGCCGGCGCGCGACCAGGCCTGAAGCCATCGAGCATGTCGAGGATCGCGTCGCCACTCAGGTCGCGGATGACGTGTTCCTGTCCGGGTCGCACCTCGAGCGTCGCATCCACGCCGGCCTTCCTGAGCGCCTTCACCGCCTGCTCGCCCGCCTCGCGCCAAGCCGGGTCGTCCTTCTCGCCGACGAACATCCGCACGGGCACCGCGGCGAGCTTCCGCAGCTCCGCCTCCTTTGGCAGCCCCGAGGGAAACGCGCCGGGGAAGACGAGGATCGACGCGCACTCCCCGGGCGACGCCACGGCGAACGCCAGCGCCGCCCGACCGCCATTGCTGATCCCCGCGACGTGCACACGATCGCCCTCGAACGCGAGCGTCGAACGAATGGACGCGATGAGCGGCGCAAGATGCGCCCGCCCCGCGCCGGCGAACGGCTCGCCTTGAATGGCCTCCGGGCACGCGACCACCCACCCTCGCCGCTCCGCCGCGGGGCCGACGAAGCCAAGGGCCGCCTCGACCATCGCGGCGTCCTGGCCACCCGGCGGCAGGAGGAGCATCACCGGCGTCGGCGCCTTCGGATCGAACCCGTTTGGCGTGACGAGCCGGTAGCGCAGCGACTTCCCGGGCGCCACCTCGAGCGTGCGATCGACCGAGTCGGCGCATGACGAGCACGGGCAGGCGAACGTCGCGATCGCTCCAAGGAGCACGGGCACCGCGGCCACGGCGCGAGGTGGGGTGGACATGGACGAAGTATCGCCGAGATCGCGGGCGGCGTGCGGGACGCCGCCGTCGTCGCAATCGCCCGGCCGGTTGCCGAACTACCATCCCCGACCTGGCCCGCCGCAGAGGCGGCCCGGCGGGAGTCGGGGCTCGGTGCGCGTCTGGCGCGCGGCGGGCCTTTCGTTCGCGGAGACGATCCGATGGCGCAGAAGACGAACGTGGTGGAGAAGATGGTTGGCTGGATCCCCGGATACAAGGGCTATGCGCAGCGCGAGGCGCGGCGCGACAGCGACCGCCTGCTTCGCGAGGGAATCGCCCGGTCGCTCGACGCCCCGCGCCAGGCGGTCGACGCCGCCATCGCCGATTCGAGCCGTGCGATGAAGTTCGAGCATCTCGAGTCGCTCGAGTCGCTGCGGCGACGATTGACGGCGATGGTCGACCGGATCCGACACGCACCGCGCGGCTACAGCGGCTTCTTCGACACGATGAAGATCGACGCGGCGACGCTCGACGCGATCCACGATCACGACAACTCGATCCGCGACGTGGCCAAGGGGGTCGCGGCGTCGGGCGCGGCGCTCGCCACACCGAGCGCAGAATCGATCAAGGCGGCGAGCGCGTCGATCGACCAGCTCGACGCCGCCATCCGCCGACGCGACGAGATGCTCATCGGCGAATGGTGATTCGCCGGAGCCGCCGCCGCCGCGCGGTGTCGGTTCGTCGAGCGCGAACGTCCTCGCTTCCGGACGACCCGCCGACTGCCTTCAGGCTCCCCTTCGACCGATCCATTCCCCATTCGTCTCCCGTTTCACGCCCCGCCTCGTCCGCGCCGTTCCCGAGCGGAACAACGCGTCGCGACGGCACAGCAGAGTCCACCCAACCCATGCCCAAGCTTGCTCAAATCATCGAGTTCCGCGACCCCGTCGGCGACATGATGGCGGTCCGGCTGCCGTCCCAAGGCGACGGCGTGATCGAATGGGGCTCGCAGCTCGTCGTCCGCGAGGGGCAGTCGGCGCTCTTCTTCCGCGACGGCAAGCCGATGGCGAAGTTCGACTCGGGCCGCTACGTGCTCACCACGCAGCAGATCCCGGTGCTGACGAACTTCATCACCGGAATGGTCTACGGCAAGGGCAACACGCCCTTCCGCGCCGAGGTCTACTTCGTCGGCGCGCAGCTCTTCCGCGACCTCAAGTGGGGAACGCCCGAGCCGGTCTACATCCCCGATCCGGTGCTGATGCAGATCCCGGTCCGCTCGCATGGGCGCTTCGCCGTGCGCATCAGCGATCCTTCCGTCTTCATCCCGAAGATCGTGGGAACGCTCTCCGAGTTCCGCACGCGCGACATCGAGGACTTCCTGCGCTCGCAGTACCTCGTCTCGGCGCTGACCGACGCGTTCGCCTCGCTCCAGCGGACCTTCCAGGAGCTGCCGAGGTTCCTGCGAGAGCTCGGCGTCGGCGTGCGCGGCGCCTTGGCGCCGGAGTTCACGACGCTCGGGCTCGAGCTCGCCGAGCTCTCGGTCAACAGCATCTCCACGACCGAGGAGATCCAGCAGACGCTGAACAAGAACTCCGCGATCGCCAGCGAGCTGGCCGCGAAGGCGCAGGGCGCGCGGGTGCTCCAGGAGGCCGGCACAAGCTACCAGCAGGTCGGCATGACCGACGCGATGAAGACGATGGCGGCGAATCCCGGCAGCGGCGATGGCGGCGGGAACAATCCGATGAACACGGGCGTGAACCTCGGACTGGCGATGATGATGCCGCAGATGATGGCCAACATGATGAAGGATCCGGCGCTGAACCCGACGGTGAACCCCGCCGGCGTGCACGCGGTTCCCGGCGGCGCCGATCCGGTCGTGAGGCTCAAGCAGCTCAAGGAACTCCTCGACGCCGGCGTGCTCAGCAAGGAGGAGTTCGAGGCGAAGAAGGCCGAGTGGATGGCGAAGATGTAGGTGAAGCGCTCGGCGGCGACCGGCGACGGCTCGTACGGATTCCAGTCGACCTGCATGCGGTTCGACCCCTTGCGCACCGCGGCGTCTCGGGGCGGGATTGGGCTAAGCGCGCCGCGCCGACCAGAAGGCGTCGAGCATTGACCGCGCCTCGCGACCTCCGACCAACTGCGTCGAGGCGCGCACCGCGCCATCGAAGACGTCGTCGCGCAGCGAGCCGTCCAGCTCGTTGAGCCAGCGCTTCGTCGCGCGAAGCGCGAGCGGCGCCTTTGCGGCGAGGTCGCGTCCAAGCGAGCGGGCCTCCTCGACCGTGGTCGCGGAGGAGCGCGCAACGTGCGTGGCGAGTCCGAGCCGCTGCGCCGTCGCGCCGTCGATCAGGTCGCCGGAGAGCAGGAGCGCCCGGGCGGCGCCCGGCCCGATGGCCGCCGCGAGCAGCGGCGTCGTCACCGATGGCGAGACACCGATGCGGTGGACGGGATAGCCCAGCGTCGCATCGGGCGCGACCACGACGAAGTCGCACGCCGACAGGAGTGCGCAGCCGCCCGCGAGCGCCGCGCCGTGCACCGCCGCGACAACCGGCATGGGCAGCCGGCGGATCGATCGATTGACCGAGCCGAGCCGCTCGATGAACGTCCGCATGAGCGACGGTTCGGCGACGACCGCCTCGAGGTCGAAGCCGGCGCAGAACGCCTTCCCGTCGCCGCGCAGGATCACCGCGGCGATGTCGTCGCGGCGGGCGATGCAGGCGATCGCGAGATCGAGCGCATCGAACATCGCGAGATCGATCGCATTGCGCCGCGTCGCGTCGGCCAGCACGATCTCGGCAAGGGGCGGCGACTGATCGAGTTCGACCGGCACGGCTGAGCGTAGCGACCCGATCGACCGCCACCACGAGCGGCCGGAGCGCGCTTCGCCAGGCGCCCCGGCGCTTGACCGTCGACGGCGGATGGTTCAAGGTTCCCGCTCGGCGTCGCCGATCGAAGACGTCCGAGCCACCATGCACCCGCTTGTCGCCACATCCTCCTCCGACGGCATCGTGACCGTGACGCTCAACCGCGCGGCGGCCCGCAACGCGCTCTCCCGCGAGCTGATCGCGGCGCTGGGGGATGCCGTCGACGACGTCCAGCGCGACACCTCGGCGCGGGTCATGATCCTGGCCGGCGCCGGCAAGTCGTTCTGCGCTGGAATGGACCTGAAGGCCGTGCGCAGCGATCCCGCGGCGATGGGCGACATGCTGCGCACGCTCTCCCGCGTGTCGCGGCGCATCCGACGCCTCTCGATCCCGACGATTGCGCGCGTGCAGGGCGCCGCGATCGGTGGCGGCTGCGGGCTCATGGTGGTCTGCGACTTCGCGGTCACGCATCCGGAGGCGAAGCTCGGCTATCCCGAGGTCGATCTCGGGATCTGCCCCGCGGTCGTTGCGCCGTGGCTCGTCAAGCGGATCGGCGCGGGTCGAGCGCGGGCCATGCTGCTCGCCGGTGGAACGATGGACGGCGCGGCGGGCCACGCGGCGGGACTGGCGACGCACCTGGTGCCGCTCGATGCGCTCGAGTCCGCGGCGAACGAACTCGCGGCACGCCTCGCCACGGGCGGTCCGCTTGCGCTGGCGGCGACCAAGCGCTGGCTCAACCACCTCGACGCCAGCGACGAGGACGCCATCCTCGATCGCGCCGCGGAGCTCTCGGCCGAGATCATCGCCGGCGCCGAGGCGCAGGCGCGCCTCGCGGCGCTCTGGGGCGGGACGTGATACGCGTCCCGGTTGATTCTCGCGCCCCACCCAACCCAATTCCGCCGTGAGATACCGCCGTGGGCACGGGGTCCAACGCATGGAGGTCTACTGGAATCCGTATGAGTCGGCGGACCGCGGTCGGCTCGCCACGCACCGCATGCGAGCGGCGCCGGCTCAGGTCACGCGCACGACGACGTACGTGATGTCGTCGTGGATGCGCTCGAGGCCTCGGAAGGTCGCAAGCTGCGTGTCGATCACGCCGGCGATCTCGCTCGCGGTGAGCTCCGCGTTCGCCCCGAGGATCGCGCGCAGGCGGTCCTTGCCGAACATCTCGCCGGCCGCGTTGCGCGTCTCCCAGATGCCGTCGGTGCCGAGCAGCAGGAGCTGGCCGGAGCGCAGGTCCGATCGTTCGAACTGCTCGAACTCCGTCGTGGCCATCACGCCCAGCGGGAGATCCGCGCCCTCGAGCTCGTCGAACGCTCCGGTCGTCCGGTCGTAGCGGATGATGGGATCGTGGCCGGCGCTCGCCCAGCGGACGGTGCCATGGCGCATGTCGATCAGCGCGACGATCATCGTCATGAACCGGCCATGCCTCGCGTCGGCGGCCAGCACGCGGTTCACGCGCGTCAACAGGTTGGCGAGGTCGGCCCGTTCGGCGATGCTGGCGCGCAGCGCGGCGCGGGCACTGGCCATCAGGAGCGCACTGGCCACGCCATGGCCCATGACGTCGCCCAGCGCAATCAGCGTGCAGCCCGGCGCAACCTTCGACACGTCGATGAAGTCGAAGTAGTCGCCGCCCGTCTCGTCGCAGTACCGGCTGCGGCCGGCGACATCGAGGCCGTCCGGTGTCGGATCGGCGCTTGGCAGGAGGGCCTGCTGCACGTCCATGGCGACGGCGAGGGACTGCCGCAGGTCCAGGTGTTCCTGCAATCTCGGCACCATCGCGTTGAACGCGGCGCCGAGCCGGCCGATCTCGTCGTCGCTGCGCACCTCGGCGCGGGCCGTGAAGTCGCCGTCGGCGATGCGCTGGGCCGCGCCCGTGAGCGAGACGATCGGCCGCGTGATGCCCCGGGCGCGCACGATCGCGTACGCGCCGGCGAGCGCCGCGACCAGCAGCACGACCAGCCGCTGCTGGCGCCGCAGGGCGATCAAGGGCGCCGCGAACTGCGCCTGCGGCATGGTGACGCTCAGGATCCAGGGTTGCGTGCGCATCGGCGCGTAGCCCACGACCCACGCGGCCTCGCGACCGGTCGCGGAATCGAGCCGCGTGAAGTCCGCCGAGCCGCGTCCGACCGCGCCGGTCAGCGGCGCCATGAGGCCGGGAATGCCCGCCGACTCGATGGTCGGCACGCTGAAGGATGTCTTGGGATCGATCTTCTCGATCGCCTCGCGCGAGAGCGGCCCGAAGGAGTGGTAGAGGAGCGACTTGTCCGGCGACGCGAGGATCACGCCCTCGCGGTCGGAGATCGCGGCGCGACCCTCGTCGCCGATCCGCACGTTGTCGACGATCTCGCCCACGCGCGTGCCGGAGACCTTGAGCACCGCGACGCCGACGATCGTCTCGCCCTGGCGCACCGGAACCGAGTAGTAGATGCCGGGCTTGCCGGTGGTCTTGCCGATGAGCACGCTGGTGATGTAGCTGGTTCCGTCCTTCGCCGCGGCGCGCCAGTACTCGCGGAAGCGCAGGTCCTGGCCCACGTTCGCCGGGTTGGTGCTGGCGATGCCGATGCCATCGACGCCGATCAGGAAGATGGAGTCGAAGTCGGCGTTGGCCTTCGGAACCAACGCGAGACGTCGCTGCACCGCGCCGCGCATCGGATCGCGCGCCTCGGGCGCGGCGGCGCAGAACTCGATCACGCGCTCGTCGGCGGCGACCTGCTCGACGAACTTGGTCGTGTCCTCCATCAACTGATCGAGCTGCGTCGCGGTGACGCTCGCGAGAAGCTCCAGGTTCTGCTTGGCGGAACCATCCAGCGCCGCCATCCCGCGCGACGACGCCATCCACGTCCCGATCGCCAGCGGCACCAGCGCCGCGACGAGAAGATCCGCCGCCGTGCGGAAGGTCAGCGGCCAGTTGCGGGGGTTGAGGCGACGGAGCATCGGGGCAGGGTACCGCGATGGCGAAGTCAGCCCATGCGCGTCCCGGTTGATTCTCGTGCCCCACCCAACCCAATTCCGCCCTCCTTGCGGAAAGCCACTCCGAGCAGTCTCGCGACGGAGCCAAGGGGCGCTGCAGTGCTACCCGCCCCAGTTGGCCAGCAGCACGCCGAGATCGGCGCCGTCGATCACGAAGTCGCCGGTGAGCTCGCCGAGGCATGGCGTGCCCCAGTTCGAGAGAAGCAGGCCGAGGTCGCCGCCATCGACCGTGCCGTTGCCGTCGAGATCGCTCGCGGCGCGAAGGTCGCTGAAGCCGTACTGGATGTGATCGATCTCGATCGCGTTCCCCACGCTCACCTCGATGCGCGAGATGCCCGTCGAGCTGAAGAAGCCGTAGAACCAGTCGTCGGCGCACGACGAGTCGCCTGGATCGGGGAAGTCGTAGACGATGCTGGCGAACGGCTGGCCCATCTCGTCGTATGCGGTGACGGTCGCCGGAGCGAACGTGGCGTCGGTGAGCACGAGCCCGGCGTGCGTCGGGAAGCCGCCGATGACGACGGGATCGAAGGAGAACGACGTGCTCACGACGGTGTACCACGAGTCGCCGAGGTACGTGCCGGCGTTGTTGTACGACGACTCGTTCAGGTCGCCGTCGTCGAGGTCGACCGAGTCGCGCGCCGTGGCGAACTGGGAGCTGGTCACGAAGCCGGCATCGGCCGAGATGCCCGGTGTGTTGAGCAGGTGATCCTCGAAGTCCTCGAGCTGGAACGACGCGAAGTGGATGCAGCCGAAGAGTCCGTCGGAGAACTGGCGATAGGGCGTCGGTCCGGTGGACTGCGTCACGCCGGCGAGGGATGGACTGGCGAGTGCGACGGTCGACGCGACGGCCACGACCGCGAGGCGTGCGGCGGCTGGAAGGGATCGGTGACGGGTGCTGATCACGGGGCGCTCCTTGGAAGGCGAAGGAGAGCCTAGCAGCCCGTGGCGAAAGTGCTTCGACGGCGAGGGCGAGCAGGATTTCGCAGATCAAGGAGCCGCCGCGCAGCCGTATTCCACGGAATCTACGGCAAGCGGCGGCGACGCAGAGATGCGGAATCCTGCTCGGCCGCAGCCCGAATGACTTTCGCCACGGGCTGCTAAGTCGGGCCGCGGCGAATGCAACGAATTCGTGTTCGTGCGGTCGGCACGTCCGATGCGACATCGCGCGACGTGTCGACCGGGCGATGCCGACGGTGCACGGGCATCGGCGATGATGCGGAGGCGGGCGTCGACGCCGTCATCCGATGAGCTTCGCCGGATCCTCGAGCAGTCCCACCACCGTGTTCAGGAACCTCACCGCCTCGGCTCCATCCACCACGCGGTGATCCGCCGAGATCGACAACGGCAGGACCAGCCCCGCGTAGAACTGACCGTTCTTCACCAGCACGCGCTCCTTGGCGCGACCGGCGGCGAGGATCCCGATCTCCGGATAGTTGATGATCGGCGTGGCGAACATGCCGCCGTAGCTGCCGACGTTGGAGATCGTGAAGGTCCCGCCGATGAGCTCCTCGCGCGCCACGGTGCGGTTCTGGCAGCGCGCGGCCAGGTCCTTCACCGACTCGGCAAGCTGCACAAGCGACTTCTGGTCGGCGTTCTGGATCACCGGCACCATGAGGCCGTGATCGGTGTCCACCGCGCAGCCGAGGTTGATCACGCCCTTGAGAAGGATCTCGCCCTTGGCGTCGTCGACGTTGGCGTTCATCGCCGTGTGCTTGCGCAGCGCCTTGCACACCGCGGCCATGACGAAGGGCAGCAGCGACATCTTCTGGCCGAGCACCGCGGCGTACTCGCGCCGCTTGCGCTCGAGCGCCGTGACGTCGGCCTCGTCGACCGCGGTGAAGTGCACCGCGGTGCGCACCGAGAGCGAGAGGGCATCGGCGATCTTGCGCCGCACGCCGCGGAAGGGGATGCGCTGCGAGACGCCGCTGGCGTCGACGGCGGGAAGGGTCGCGGGGATCGGAACGGCCTGCGGCGCGAAGCCGGCGCCACCCTCCACCGTCGCGCCGCCGCGCGCTCGCGGCTGCGTCGCGGTCCCGCCCTGGGCGAAGGACTCCACGTCCGTCGCCGTCACTCGGCCGCCGCGACCGCTCGCGGGCACCGCGTTGATGTCGACGCCGAGCTTCTTCGCGATGCCGCGCACCGCCGGCGTCGCGAGCGACTTGCCGGGCCGTGCCGCCGAGCCATTCTCGTCGCGCCGACGCGCGAAGCGATCCGAGACGGTCAGCTCGCCCGACATCGTGCCGACGACGGTGCCGGCGTCCTCGCGTTCGCCCGATTCGGCCGCATGCTTCGCCGCCGCGGCCGGCGCTGGCTTCGAGGCAGCGGCGGACGATGCCGGGCTCGACGAGGTCTGGCTCGACGAGGTCTGGCTCGACGACGTCTTGGCCCCCGACGTCGCACCCGCACCGCTCGCGCCGTAGCGCACGAGGATCGATCCGACGTGGACGATGTCGCCCTCCTTCGCGTTGAGGTCGCCGATCGTCCCGGCCCACGGCGACGGCACTTCGACGACGGCCTTGTCCGTCTCCATGTCGGCGATGATCTGGTGTTCCTTGACCGTCTCGCCAGGCTTGACGCGCCACTTGAGCAGCTCGGCCTCATGGACGCCTTCGCCGAGATCGGGAAGCAGGAAATACGACTTGTCTGCGGGCTGTTTGATGGCTGCCATGGGATTCACCGCGAAGGGCCGCACACGGCCGAGGATGGCAAGAGGATACGTCCTCGCGCGGCGCATGCCACGGGGCGAACCGACGCCGGCGCCACGGGGCGAATCGACCCGTGGGGCGGGTCGACCGGCGGGTCGAGTCACCCGGCGGCGCGAGTCACCCTTTGGCGCCGTTCGCCAGCAAGCCTCGAACCAAGACGTCAACGATTCGGCGGCCAGCGAGCGGCTTGGCCGCGATCTCTCCGCCATTGCCGGGCGATTCCTGGGTCCGGGGGATTGGGCCGCCGGGCGACTGGGCCCCGGGCGATGGCGCAGCACTCGACGGAACGGAAGCATTCGACGACGATCAGGGTGACGATCGACCCCTCGGGACGCGGGTCGTCAATTCACACGACGCAGGAGGTCCATCCATGCCCGTCCTCGGTACCACGCAACTGCTTCGATGGTCGTGCCCGGTGAACCTCGCCGCCAGCCCGCCGCAGCCGGACACCGACGGTTCGCGGCTGCTCGTCCATGTGCAGGACGCGGCCGGCAACGACTTCGAGATCCGCTGCGTCCGTGGCGCACTCAGCCACTGGTACGAATATCGCATCAGCTTTCCCGACGGCACGTCGAAGGAGCTGAGCACCTGCATCTACTCGCTCGGACTCAACGACGTGTCGCTGGTCTACCAGGGCGCGATGAGCGAGACGACGGCGCCCAACGGAACGCCGGTGATCAATGTCGGCGCGATTCACGTCGTGGAGCACTCGAACATCGAAGGCACCGGCTCCGCGCTCACCGGCATCACGCCGAAGCCCGGTGGCAAGGACTTCCACGTCGTCTACGACTACCGGCAGAAGCTGCGCTACCGGCTGAACACGATCGTCGGGCAAGGCGTGACCGGAACCGACCTGCTCTCGACGAGGGCGCCGGCGCCCTCCCACCTGATCATGCACGCCGATGTCGTCGCGATCGCCTCGCGCAGCGACTTCGCGCAGGCGATGAAGGGCGACACCGCGTTCCGCCAGCTCAACGATCGCGACGCGAAGGCGCCGGTCGACGATTTCGAGTTCCAGGATGCCCACACCGACGACGCTCCGATCGGTTATGTGCATCTCGATCCCGAGTCCGGCGGAAAGGGCGCGACGCGCCAAGGCGGCATCCTGCTCGATCCATCGCTCGCGGGGAGCACGTTCTCGCTGCGGCCGCGCGGGCTGGAGGCGGACGTGCCGGCGCAGCGCGGCCGCACGCGATCGACCTTCGCGCTGGAACGTCGGCTGCTTCGAACACGCGGCGAGCGCTTGGCGGTCAAGGTGGACGGAAAGGCGCGCAAGGCGATCGTGCGCCACGGCGAGACGATGGTGGTGCTGGAGCTGGCGCTGAACGCGGCGGCGCACCGCGTCTCGATCACGGAAGGCCGCGCTCGGGCGTAGCGAGGATCGCCTTTCCCAGCGTCGTCGGGAGTCCGTCGATGCTCACGAGGTTCTTCTCGCGCCGATACGTTTCGAGGCCGGCGTCGCCCTTGACCCGTGCGGACTTGGGCATCTCCTCGCGCTGTCCGCGGAATTCATAGAGCGGCACGCCGAAGCCGCATGAGGTCGTCACGCGATCGATGTCGGCGACGATGATCTGGCGCGTCCCCGGCAGCAGGTCGAAGTGGGGGGCAAGGTCGCTCCATCGAGGGTCGTCGGTCAACACCGTCGTGCCGGTGCCGTACAGGCGGACGATCTTCGGGGGTCCCTCGAAGGCGCAGAAGAGCAGCGTGATGCGGCCATTCTCCTCGAGATGCGCCGACGTCTCGTTGCCGCTGCCGGTGAGGTCGAGGTACGCGACGCGCCGTTCGTCGAGGACGCGGAAGCAGTCGAGACCCTTGGGCGAGACGTTGATGTGCCCGCGAGGATCGACGGGCGCGGTCGCGACGAGGAACATCTTCTGCGCGACGATGAAGTCGCGGAGCTCGGCGGTGATGTGATCGTGGGTCTTGCCCATCACGGGATGCTATGTTGCGGGTCGGGGGTGGCCCCGAGGCGTCGGAAGGGCGCGCCGGTACGATGCCCGCATGCGACAGAGGATTCGTCTCGGGGTCGTCGCGCTGGCGCTGGTGGCGCCCCTCGCGGCCAACGGGCAGGATGCAGCGCCATCGTCGCCACCACCACCACCGCCACTGAAGGTGATGGCGCCGGCCGAACGGCGCAAGCTCATCGAGCGGTTCCTCGGCGAGATGACGCTGGCGCGCACCGACTTCATCCGGGCGCTGTCGACGCTCGATCCGCAGGTCGCGGCCATCGGTGCCGATGCGATCTTCCACGAATACGCCACGTCGATCGCCGCGGCGCGCGACGCGGCGATTCTCGCGCTGTACGGCGGCGACGGCGAACAAGCTGATCTTCCGGCCGTCTCCTCGGGCGAGCTTGTCGCGATCGCGCGGCGGACGGCCGAAGCATTCGTCGCGGCCACATCCGCGGCGGCGACCGAATTGTCGCAGGCCGCCGCGAATGCGCAGCGCCCGGCGGCGGAGATCGAGGCCGACCTGCTCCGCGTGCTCGCTGCAAGGGGGTATCGGCACAGCCTGACGGCGTACGCCGACGACGTCGGTTACGACACGTTGATCGACTTCGACCAGGCCCGACGGGCGGACCCGCGCATCGGTCGCGCCGCCGATGCCGCCGAGGCGGACGAACCGGCGCGTTCGGCGCGCGATGCCGCGATCGCGGCGTATCGAGAGATCGGCACTCGGCTCGCACGGGCCGTCGTGGCCAAGGCCGGCGCTTCGGCTGCGGCGACGCGCACCCGTTGGGGCGGACAGGACGAACCAGCGGAAGTGACCGAGATTCTCAGCCGCCACAAGCAAGGCGCAGCGCAGTGGCAGGATGCGAACGAGGCCTTGGCAGACGCGTTCGAGCGGTTCCTGCTCTCCGGCGGCGATGCCCAGGCGGCGGCGCGCTGGCGCTTGCGGTCGCTCGCGGCGACCGTTGACCGTTCGATCCTCGTCTTCTCGTCGGCGCGCGCACTCCTCGACGGCGCCATCCTCCTGGGCGTCTCGGAGCAGGAACTGGCGCCGCTCCGCGCCGCGCTCGACGAAGCGGCGGTCGCGCAGGTGGAGCGCATGAAGGCGACGCTTGCGGCGCACCGGCGCTGGATCGCCGAGCTCAAGGCCGCGGGACTCCGGGAAGGAAGTTCCGAGCCAAGCGAGGCGCTGCTTGCGGCGCACGAGCGGCAGATGGCCCTCGATCGATCGCTGTGTCAGCGTGTGCTGACGTCCATCGGCTCGCCGCTGGTTCGTGAGGCGTTGTCCAAGATGCCGTCGCCCGAGGCGTGGGTGCGGGCGCCGTACTGGCTCCAGAAGTGGCGAGAAGAGCAGCGCGCCGCCCAGGCGCCGGCCCCGGGCAACGCCGTGGAAGGAGCGGCGCCGCGATGATCCCGACCATCGCCATCGTGCTTGCGATCGTGCTTCAGGCGGACGCGCCGGCTGCGGCCGACGTGCCGGCGGCCGACATCGAGCGCGTCGCCGCCGCGGTCGAACGGGCGATGCCGTCGGGGCGTCGACTCGAGGGGTTGGTGACGCGCCGCATCTGGATGTGCAAGGAGGGTCAGCCACCACCTGATCCGGCGCGCGATGCGCCGGGCATGACCGACGAGTCGCTCGTCCGGTTGCTCGGGCCCGATTGGGCGGTGGTCACGACTTCCGCGCACGGCGTCATCCAGGTGCTGGTCGACGGTCACACGTATCAGGTTGCGCTGGGCGAGCCGAGCACGCACGTGCAGAAAGGCGTTCGCGATCCAGGCGGTGTTGGCTTGGCGCTCCTGCTTCAGGTCGATCGCTTCGCGCCGATCGAGATCGACCGGCCGTTGGCCGGCGTCATCCGCGCCGCGCGCCCGCTGTCGCTTCGGATCGATGGCACGATCGCCACCTTCCGCTTTGTCGACACAGGCCAGGAGGAGGCGATCGCAAAGTCCCTCGAGCGCGAGGCGCTTGAAGGAAAGGCCCGCACTGGTCCGCGGCCAAAGCCGTGGCCGCACGAGATCACGGTCGACCTCGCCGAGCCACCGCGCGTGCTCGGATACGCGACCGACATTCCGCGCAACGGCCCCGACAAGCCGTTGGTGCGCGATGCGTGGGTCGTCGAGGCGTGGCAACAGGTCGACGGCGCGATGATCGGTCAGCGGATCCGCCACTCGACCAGCCTTCGGGAAGGACAGCCATACACGCAGATCACCGAGTTGACGCGGGTCTCCGTGATCCCTGAGGCGGCAAACGACGCGGCGCCCAGGCATCCGTTGCCCGAGGGATTGGTGATCAGCGACGACCACCTCACGTTCACCGTCGGAAGTCCGGATGTGGTCTTCGATGGGCGGAGCGTGCGGCTGAAGGAACCGTTGTGGCTGTATCCGGGGGCGCGGCTCGAGGCGCTGTTGCGCGATGCGGGCGATGGGTGACGGCCGTTTGGTTCGAGCGGTTTCAGTTCACACGTGGCGTCTCGGCCGCCTTCGGTGCCGGTCGCGCCAGAGCGAGTGTGCGACGAAGCCGCTCCGGAGCGCTCGAAACAGCCTTGCGGCATCGACCGGGCCGAACCTGCGGGTGCGTCGCGAGGGGAATCAGGAATTGGGAATCAGGACTTGCGGGCCGTTGGGCGCACTCGATGTCAGCGTGAGACATGGCGCCGCCGGTGTGCCTGGCGTCCATGTCTCACGCTGGCGTCCGACAGCGCCCAACGGCCCGCAAGTCCTGATTCCTGATTCCCCTCGCGACGTACCCGCAGATTCACCCTGGTTGACCCACTAGCTCCAATTCCCCAGCAGCAATCCGGAGTCCAAGGAGGGTCAGCCACCACCCGATCCGGCGCGCGACGCGCTGGGCATGACCGACGAATCGCTCGTCCGGTCGCTCGGGCGCGATTGGGCGGTGGTCACCGCTTCCGGGCATGGAGGTCCACTGAAATCCGCATGACAACCATGACAATCTGGTGACGACCGACAAGCCGGCGCCATGACACGCAGCCGCGCCCATCACGACGCGCGCTTGCGGATGTCCTCCGGTCGATGCGCCGTCGCCATCGCGGTGTCGTAGTTGATCTCGCCTCGTTGATAGAGCTCCAGCAGGGCGTGGTCCATCGTCACCATGCCATGCTTGCGTCCCGCCTGCATCTCGCTCACGAGCTGGTGCGTGGAGTTGTCGCGGATCTGCTTGCGCACCGCGGGCGTGCCGATCAGGACCTCGCAGCAGAGCACGCGGCGGGCGTCCGTCGCGGCGGGCAGGAGCTGCTGCGCGATCACGCCCTGCAACGTGTTGGCGAGCACGAAGCGCACCTCGTCCTGCTGGCCGGAGGGGAACGCGGAGACCATCCGCTGGACCACGTCCACCGCCCCCGGCGTGTGCAGCGTCGCGATGACCAGGTGCCCGGTCTCGGCGGCCATGAGCGCGGTGTAGATCGTCTCGGCGTCGCGCATCTCGCCGACGCCGATCACGTCGGGATCCTGGCGCAGCACGTGGCGCAGCGCCGAGGTGAAGTCGCGCACGTCGGCGAGAAGCTCCTGCTGCACCACGATCGCGCGCTTGAACGAATGCACGAACTCGATCGGATCCTCGATGGTGATGATCTTGCACGCCCGCTCGGCGTTGATGAGGTCGAGCATGTAGTGGAACGTCGTGGTCTTGCCGACACCGGTCGGGCCGGTCAGCACGACGAGCCCGTACGGCTTCCGCGCCAGCTCGTCGACGATCGCGGGCAGGCAGAGCTGCTCGCGCTTCCGCACCACCGGCTCGCTGAGGCGGATCGCCAGCTCCGGACAGCCGTTGCGCCGATACACCGTCAACCGCGAACGCCCCAGGTCGGCCAGCACGACGGAGACGCAGACCTGCCATTCCCGGTCGAACCGGTCCCTCTGCTCGGCGCTGAGCGTCTCGTCCAGCACGGCGCGGATCGATTCCGATGTCATCGGCGCGCCCTTGGTCGCGACGACCTGGCCTCCGATCCGCAGCATCGGCGGCACTCCCTGAAGGATGTGGGCGTCGCTGGCGCCGTGTTCGCGCGCCGCGGCGATGATTGTGCGCAGCTTCATCGTCGGAAGATCCGCATCATGTGCTTGATGGGCACGAGAACGCCACGGAGTCCGCCGCCGATCCGCGCCGCGCGGCCTGCGTTGCGGATCGCGTGCAGCGCCGCGCCGGCCTCGGCGCGTCCGCCGGGAAGGTCCGCGGCGCGCGAGTAGCTCTCCTCCGCGTCGCGGAACCAGCCGAGCGCCTCCTGGGCGCGGCCGAGCACGAGCCAGCCGAACCAGTGCGACGGTTCGAGTCGCACGCCGGCCTGCGCGAACTCGACGGCGGGCGTCGCGCGGTCGTGGAAGAGATAGATTCGCGCGACCACGATGCGATCGAACCAGTCGGCGACGGGCTCGGCGACCGACTTGTCGAAGCAGTCGCGGGCGCGCTCCGAGTTCCGCGCGAGCATGACCTCGCCGCGCGCCTGCCAGCGCAGCGGCGAGTTGCCCGCGGCCTTGAGCGACGCATCGCTGCACGCCATCGCCGCGGTGGCGTCGTCGTCGCGCAGGCAGGCGCGGGCCTTGGCGGCGAGGAGGTCGCCGTTGCCCTTGAAGAGCTCGAGGGCCTTGTCGGCCCAGAGCCGGGCCTCCGTGCATTCGCCCAGCTCGACGAGCATCTGCACCTGTCCGACCCATGCGGGCACGAGGGCGCGGTTGCCCTGGAGCGCCCGTGTGTAGAGCTGGAGCGCGGCGTCGAAGCGTCCGGAGCGATACGACTGCACGGCCTCCTGGAGATGGTCTTCGGGCGTGCGAATGGGCGTGCCCAGCTCGAGCGAGGCGTCGATCTCGTGCGAGGCGCTCGGCGCTTGCGCGCCCACGGTCGACGATTGGGCGCCGGGTCGGCGTCGTTCGGACGTGCGATCGAGCTCGAGGCGCCCGAAGCGCCCCTGCGGCTGCGATGCACCGCGACGGCCGGGCGTCCCTGGCGGAAGAGGCGACGATTCGCTCACGGCCCCTCTCCCCTCGTTGGCGTTGCGGCGTTCACCGGCCCCAGTCGCGACCACGGCCTCAGCCGGAAGAAGACCTTCCCGACGATCTGGTCGTTGCGCATGGCGCCGAGCGAGCGCGCGAGCCCCGACGCGTAGTACGCGGCGCGGATGTCGTTCGCGGCGACGCTCGTCGGGAGAAGGACATATTGATCGTCCCGCGCGCGGATCTCCATCTCCGGGATGCCCTTGAGGCCGCCGATGGGCCAGAGGCTGGTGGGCTGCTCCACTCCATCGACCGTCAGGAGATCCTTCTTCCATGCGACGACCTCGCCCGGCAGCCCGACGATTCGGTCCACGCCGAGACCCGCGTTGAGCTGCACGTTGCCCGCGCCGGGCAAGGCGCTGGCGTCGATCCTGAAGACGACGATGTCGCCGCGTGCGAAGTGCGCCGGACGCGTCCAGGCGCCTGTGTAGAGGAGCACGTCGCCGTCGCGGATTGCGCCGTCGTCGCGCAGGACCGACGCGGCGGTCGCCGTTTGAAACTGCCCTCGAACCGCCGCGCCGGTGGGTGGCATTGTGCGGCGGAGATCCACCGCGGGAAGCAGATGCACGACCTGTGCGATCATCATCGACGCGGGGTAGTAGATGACGAGCCCGACGACGACGTACAGCCCGAGCCCGTAGAACATGCGCAGCGGCATCCACGCCTGTCGCAGCACCGTCGAGAAGAGAAGCGAGATCGCGGTGCTGTGCACGCTCACGGCCCCGGTGAGGAAGAGCCAGCCGAGCCCGCTGCCGGCGTTGAGAAGCGACAGCAGCAGGAGCGCAAGCCACGCGATCAGCAGCGGCCAGCCGACGCGTCGATCGCCCGCGCGAAGGTGTCCGAGTCCCGGCACGATCGACCACGCCACGGCCGACCACGAGCCCGTGTCCGGCGATGGCGCCCGCAGCGCGCGAGCGGTGGCCGAGACCTGTCGATCGAGTCGCCCGCGCCAGCGATCGACCCGGCGCTGCATGCGGACGACCGCCGAGTTGTCCGCGGCGCGCGGCGGCAGGAAGTCCACGGCGCTCAGGTCCATCGGGCTCCGACAGCGCAGGCAGCTCGGCGTGCCCGGAGCGTTCTGGAATGTGCAGTTGGGGCATTCCACGGGGCGAGGAGAAGGAAGGGATTCGGGGTTGGGGAATCGGGGTTGGGGAATCGGGGTCGGGGATTGGGGGCGCGCGGCGGTCTGGTGTCAGGTCGGGCGCCGGTCGCGCACTTCGGCGCGCGTCTCGATGCGGACGTTTCCGGGTGCGCCGTAGTACTCGGCGGTCGTCTCGCGCGACTCCTCGCGGCCGACGATCTCCTTGAGCATGTCGCTCAGCGCCGTGCACTCCTTCCCCGAGACGCCGCTGACCTTGACGACGACCTTGCCGTCTTTACCGATCTGGATGTCGAACTGGGGTTGGCTCATGAGAGGGGGCCGCGTGCGGCGAGTTGGGTTGTGCGGGGCGAGGGGAACCAGCAACCAGCAACCAGCAACCAGGAACCAGGAACTAGGAACCAGCAACCAGGAACCAGGAACCAGGAACTAGGAATCAGGAGTCGGGGACGCACACGGACTTCGCGCGCTGACGCGGGGTCGTTCACGTTCGGCCTTGCCGCACACGCATCTGGATCGAGTGGTCCTGGGCGAGCTTCTCCTCGGCGATCACGTAGCCGCGCTGCTTGAGCTCGTTGACCAGCTTGTGGTAGGTGAACTGCTGCACGACGCGCCCGGCGACCTCCTCGCCGATGCGCTTCAGCGCGCCCTTGGTCAGGTGGGCGCCGCTGGCGCAGACCGTGCAGCGCCCGCGATCGTCGACGCCGATCTCGATGGCCACGCCATCGCGCTCGAACTGGAGCTTCTCGCCGCGGGCGAGCGTCTCGGCCATCACCTCGCTGTTGGGCACCTCGGTCTCGACGCGTTCCTTCGAACGGGCGCGCGCCTTCGTCTCCTCTCCTTCGACGGTGGCCGCATAGCCCATCGCGGAGAGCGCGCCGGTGACCGCCGCGGCGATCGCGGGCCAGGAACCGACGACAATTGGAGTCAGGACGCAGACGTGGCTCATGGAAGTTTCCTTTCGCGGCGCAACCCAATCCCGAATGCCGAAGCCCGAATCCCGAAGCCCGAATCCCAAATCCAAAATCTCAAATCTCAAATCCTGATCCCTGATCGCGCTCCCCATCCTCCTCACACCTCAAGCTTGCGTCTCGGCGCAGCCGCCTGCGATTCCTCGGCGCGCGTCGCGAAGCGCGCCCGGCCGTCGGCCCAGGCGCGCAGCGACGCGATGCGCTCGCTCATCGTGCGCGACAGCGGCACGGTCTCGCGCATCGCCTGGAGCACGTCGTCGGTGGTCAGCTCGCGGCCCAGCGCGAAGGCGTCGTAGAGGGCGCTGATCACCGCCTGCTCGATCTCCGCGCCGCTGAAGCCGTCGGCGGCGACGGCGAGCGCCTCGACATCGAAGTTCGCCGCGTCGCGGCCGCGCTTGGCGAGGTGGATGCGGACGATCACGCGGCGCTCGGCGAGCGCCGGCAGGTCGACGAAGAAGATCTCGTCCAGACGGCCCTTGCGCAGAAGCTCCGGCGGAAGCTGCGAGATGTCGTTGGCGGTCGCGAGCACGAAGACCGGCTTGGTCTTCTCGCTCAGCCACGTGAGCAGCGTGCTCATCACGCGCGCCGACGTGCCGCCGTCGGATCCTCCGGAGCCGGACGTGCCGGCGAACGCCTTGTCGATCTCGTCGATCCAGAGCACCGTCGGCGCAATGCTCTCGGCGACGGCGATCGCCCGGCGGATGTTCTCCTCGGACGAGCCGACGAGACTGGAGAAGACGCGCCCGACGTCGAAGCGCAGCAGCGGCATGTTCCACTCGCGGCTGACCGCCTTGGCGCAGAGCGACTTGCCGCAGCCCTGCACGCCGACGAGCAGCACGCCCTTCGGCGCCGGCAGCCCGAACTGGCGGGCGCGCTCGGTGAAGGCCATCGAGCGGCGCTTCAGGCCATTCGCAGGCTGGTCAGGCCGCCGGCGTCGTCGCGCGGTGGTGGCGTCGTGGTACTCGAGCAGTCCGCTCTTGCGCACGATCTGCTGCTTCTCCGACGAGACCGTCGAGACGTCTTCGGCGGCGAGCCGCCCGTCGTTCACCAGCGTCTTCGCGAAGACGTTCTCCGCCTCCTGGAGCGTGAGTCCGCTGGCGGCCCGGATGAGCACTCGCGGGCGCGGTCGTCGAGGTCGATGCGCACCGAGGAGTGCTCGGCCACGTCGTGGCAGATCCGCTCGAGCAGCGCCTCGACATCGCGCGCGGCCGGCAGCGGGTAGTCGAAGACGGTCACGTCCTTCTCGAGCTCCGGCGCGAGCTCCAGCAGCGGCGAGCAGACCACCAGCGTCTTGTAGCTGTCGCTCAGCGCCCGCGCCACCTCGCGCAGCTTCCGGATCGCCGCGACGTTGCCGTGCGGCGAAGGCCGCAAAAAGGCGTGGAAATCGTTGAACAGGTAGATCGCCGGCTCCTTGTTGTCGATCACCTGGTCGAGCGCCTCGATCGGGTCGGAAAGTCCCTTCGATCGCGTCGCCGACGGCGCTGCGGGCTTGCGCATGCCGCTGGTGACCGACCAGACGCAGAGCTGCTTGTTGCGCCGCTCGGCGATGCGCTGCAAGTGCTGCTCGACGCGCGCCTCTTCCCAGCTCACGACGTAGATCACCGGATAGCGCGCGCGGACGAGGAGCTCGAGCTCGTCGCGTTCGTTCGCGCCGACGGGCGCGTGGACGGCGTGGACGGCATGGACGGCATGGACGGCTGGAGCGCCGCGCGCTGTGGAGGGAGGGATCGTGGCGGCGCGCGGGGCGGATGGGACGGATGAAACCGAAGGGGCTGGCGGGACGAGCGGCCGCACCGGCGCAGCCGAAGGGCTGGCGTTCGTTCCCTGCACGGGACGCGACGGATTGGTGCTCATGCCTCCCCCTCTCCGCGCAGCGCCGACGCGATCGCGATGCGCCGACGCAGCGCCGCGTCGTCTGGACAGAGCGCCGCGGCCACGGGCAGCAGGTCGGCGGGGAGGTCGTTGAAGTACAACATCCCGTCGGGTCCGATGGTGATGTCGACCTCGATCCCGCGTCCGGCTGCGTCGCTGCCGTCGCAGGCGTGACCCGCATGACGTGCATTCCGACGGGCTGCGTGTGCGGTGCGTTTCAAGGTCATGCGCTCCTTCGCAGCCCGTGATCGTCGGCGATGCGTTCGGCGGCGGCGCGTTCATCCGCGGTGAGGCAGCGGCCGATGTGCGGGTCGTCGCCCGCCCGCCAGGCCGGAATGTACCCGGTCATGAGCGTCACCGCGGCGCCGGGGAGATTCGTCTCGAGCCAGCGCGCGACCGGCCGCAGGCAGCATTCGATGTGGCCGGGCATGACCAGATGGCGCACGAGCACCTCGGCGCGCTCCGCGGCGAGCACGAGGTTGCGCGACACGATCTCGACGTAGCGATCGATTCCCGCGAGCCGCGCCGCACAATCGTCGTTGCCGAACTTGAAGTCGGCGATGTAGAGGGAGACGACGCCATCGAGCAGCTCGATCACCTCCGGCGTCATGTACATGTTGCTGTTCAGCGCCAGCGGCAGCGGCTGCTCCGCGGCGGCGGCGATCTCGAGGATGGTGTGCAGGTGCATGCTCGGCTCGCCGCCGAGGAGGTTGATCGTCCGGGCGCCGCGACCGACGAGGCGAGCGAAGTCCGCGGCGGCCTCGGCCGGATCGAGCTCCAAGCCGCGGCGCGGATCGAAGCACTCCGGCCCCTGCACGCAGAAGCGACAGCGGAAGTTGCAGCCCGCGAGGTAGACCATGTAGCTGGGCAGGAGCCGCAGTTCCTCGGCGTAGCTGACGTGGCGCTTGAAGCAGAAGGTGCGATCGTCGAGGCCGCACGGCGCGCGTTCACCCGCGACGCGATCGACGGCGCAACGGCGCTCGCAGAGCGTGCACGAGCGCAGCGACGCCCGCGCCACGGCGGCCCGGCGGAGGATCTCGTCGCGCGCGGCGGGCATGAAGGGGCACGACAAGGACGGTCGCCCGGCGTCGACCTCGACGGACGCTGCGGCGGCGACTCCCGCGGAGTCCCCTGCGGAGGATGAATCGGCCCGGCCCATGCGCTCCACGCTGCGTACCTCCTGCCGGGTCCACGCCCGACCGTGGTCCCATCCGTTTTGGTCCCATCCACCTGGGTCCCATCCACCTTGGTCCCATCCGTCCGGGCCTCTCGCATCCCTGCTGCGGGCCGAAGGCCGTGCGACACGATCATTCGATCCCTCGACACGGGCGCGCCCCCGTGGGCGCATTCGAGCGGGTCGTGGCTCGGGTTCCCGCAGCAATCAAACGGCGCGCCGCAGCGACGCGCGTTCCGCCCTGTCTGTCCCCACGCCTTGCAGCAGCACCGCTGCGTCGCGCATGACCTCGCCAACGCCTGCTTGACCTGCTTCGGCGCGGATTCTCCGCGGAATGCCCGCGTCAATCCGCCCTCGGCGCACAGGCCAATACGCTGGCACCATACCTGACATGCCTGACATGCCCGACATGCACGACATGTCCGACCCCTTCCGCGCCCTCTGCCGGCACTGCGACGTGCATCGGCCGCCCACGTCGTCCGGAGCGCTCGACGGCCTCACCTTCGTCGTGAAGGACAACATCGCCGTCGCAGGACATCGCAACTGCGCCGGCAGCCCCGACTGGCTGCGCACACACGAGGCCGCGAGTGCCAACGCCCCCGTCGTCGACATGATTCTTGCGGCGGGCGCCGAACTGGTGGGAATGGCCACGCTCGACGAGCTGGCATACAGCGTCGCAGGACGCAACGCCCACTTCGGCGCGCCGATCAACCCCGCGTATCCCGACGGCATCACCGGCGGTTCGTCGAGTGGCTCGGCGGCGGCCGTCGCAGGGGGGCTCGTGGATTTCGCGATCGGCACCGACACCACCGGCTCAGTGCGCACCCCGGCGGCGCTGTGCGGTCTCTTCGGGATCCGACCGACGCATGGCGCCATCGACCTTGCCGGCGTCGTGCCGCTGGCGCCGAGCTTCGACACGATCGGCGCGTTCGCGCGGTCGCCGGAAGTGCTCGAGCGCGTGATGGGCGTGATGGGCATGACGAGCATGACAAGCTCGACGAGCTCGACGAGCTCGATGATCGGCGCGCATTCCGGCGCGCAGCATCCGATCCAGCTCCGTCGTGCGCTGATCGCCCACGACGCGCTCGACCTCTGCGACGCCGCCGTGCGCATCGCGCTCATGCCCGCGGTGGCCGACATGTGCGACCTGCTCGGCGTCCGAACCGACGTCGTCGCCCTCGGCGACTCCTCGCTTGCCGACTGGGCCGAAGCCGTGCGCATCGTCCAGGCACGAGAGGCGTGGGGGGCTCACGGTGCGTGGATTCGAGCGGCGCGGCCCCGCTTCGGCCCGGGCGTCGTCGATCGCTTCGCCGCGGCGGAGAAGGTCACGGCCGCCGAGCATGCCTCGGCGGCCAGCGCGCGGACGATGGCGGCGCAGCGCGTGCTCGATCTCGTCGGCGACGACTCGATCGTCGTCCTGCCCACGTCGCCCTCCGTTGCGCCGCCGCGCGATGCGCCCGAACCGCGCCTCGCCGACTGGCGGCGCGCGCTGATGGCGCTCACGTCGATGGCGAACGTCTCGGGATGCCCCCAGGTCACCGTGCCTGTGGCACGCGTCGACGGGGCGCCGGTCGGGCTGTCGCTCCTCGGTCCGCGCGGCAGCGACGGCGCCCTGATTGCGCTGGCGCGGCGGTCGGCATGTCGATGGGGGTGAGTGGCATCCAGGATTCGGTTGATCCTGTGCGAGAGCGGATCAGGGGCCGCCGCTGTTCGACGGAGGGGGCGGAGGGCGGGAGTAGAATGAATCGCGATCACCAACTACTCGCCGGTTCCGGAGAGATCGGGCGGGGCAAGCCAGAACGGAGGTCACTATGTCGGTGATGCTGCCAGCCGTACTCGCCGCTGCGATGTCGAGCGCGGTACCGACGGCGTTGCAGCACCCGTGCCCAACTTGCACTGACTGCCCGACATAGACGACAACGGCCCTGCGCAAAGACCTTCGGTCATATCGACGATGGGCTTCGAACGTGTACCAAGGAGGACAACTCATGATCGGCGTAGCTCTCTTGACCTATATGCTCGTATGTCGCATTGATTCGTCTTCGCCCCAGCCACCCGCGCTGCCCAACGAGGGCGTCGGTGGCTTTCCGGTGCTGAAGATGGCCGCTCAGGAGGCAGGGAGTCAGGCTCTTACGCTCGCCTGGATCTATCCCGGCTGGTGGAACGGGTTCGTGCAGGCTGCTGGCCCCACGCCGAGCCCCGGGGACATGGCTTGCGAGTGTCGCAAGCCGCCACGTGGTATCAAGGTCACCGTCACGATGCCGAACAGCCCGTCCAAGACGTATGTCCTGTACCGGCTCGAAGACCAGCCGTACTTCACCGGGCAAGGCGGCGGCGAACTCGTAACCGGGAGCGCTTTCGCACCGGAGAACGTTCAAGTGCTGGGTTGGTCCTACTGAGACGGATTCCAGTGGACCTCCATGCGTTCGACCTCTCGCAGCCCGTGGCGAAAGTCATGCTGCCTGCAACCGAGCCCACTCCCGCATGGCTGCGTCGCCGTCGCTTGCGGTAGATTCCTTGGAATACAGCGGCGCGACGGCTCCTTGCCCTGCGGAAGCGGACTCGGTTTCGGCGACGCAGCACTTTCGCCACGGGCTGCTAGCCCACAGCGGTGTCTCACGGCGGGATTGGGTCGGGTGGGGCGCGAGGGTCAACTGGGACGCGTATCAGATCGAAGCGATCGGGCGAGCTCTCAACGTTCCTCTCGGCGGCGGTTGACATCACAACCAATCGGAGGCGGTCGGCATTCCATGGCTCCGCGTACGCTATTCGTCTGTGCATTCGTCGTCGGTGGCACCACGGCAACCGGTCTTGCCGGCTTCACGACCACCACCAACTTCGCCGACTGGCAGGCGGCGGTCCCGGGCTTCACCACGATCGACTTCGTGGGCATCCAGGGCTACATCCACGACACCTACGCGCCGCTCGGCGTGGTGTTCGACGCCAACGATTTCGGCACGGTCTTTCCAACGGCCCCCGATGGTTGGGCGGCGTTTGGCAGCGGTGGCGGCGGCGCCTTCATTCAGCCACAGTTCTTCGACGATCAGTTCGCGCTGGGCATCTTCTACAAGGGCGACGTCGCGGTCCGCCTGTACTCCGACGGGATGTTGATCTTCGACTCGGGAACTGTCGGGACGTTCGGGCCGTGGAAGTTCCTCGGGATCACTTCGACGATCGGCTTCGACTTCGCGCAGATCGAGGATCCAGCGGACGGTGTCGTCGTAATCGACAATCTGTACTTCGGCGGCGCAGTGCCGGTGCCGGGCGTGGCCCTGACCGTGGGCATCGCGTCGCTGTTCGGCTTCGGACGGCGGAGGCGCCGATAGGACTGTTGCAAACGAGGCTCGACCCATGCGATCCATTCGTCGACTTCAGCTCGTGGCGGGTGTGCTCGTCGGCGCAAGCGCGTCCGTGCGCGCAGAAGCCGGCTTCACGACCACCACCAACTTCGCCGAGTGGCAGGCGGCGGTGCCGGGCCTCACCACGATCGACTTCGCGTGAGACATCGAGGCCACAACCATGCCAAGATTCCCAGAGTGCCGAGGCATGGCTTTCACTGTGAATTCGGGAGCTTTGGCACAGGTGTGGTCTGGGCGCCGCCGCGGCGGCCACAGCGCAGGCCATTGAGACCGGCTTGACGCGCAGGATCTGCCTCCGATCGGCATATGTGACATGGAGCTGGGAGGCGACGGTCCCACGGACACGCTGCCAGCGCGTCGTTCGTCCAACATCAGCCATTGGAGCGAGTCCCATGTCCAAGGATCAGTTCTGCGAGCCGCGCTCGGTCACGGTCGGTCTCATGATCGCCCTCTGCGTGTCGGCGGGCTCGTCGTGCTCGGCATCAGTTTGCACGCAGCAAGTGTTCGAGAAACTGCCGGTCGCGGCGCCGGCGCAAGGTGAAGCGGTGGGCTTCAGCGTCGATGTGCTTGGCGACCTGGCGCTGGTTGGCTCGCCGTACGCCAACGGTGTCACGCTCGGCGACGGCACGGTGCGGCTCTACCGGCGCGAGGGTGGCCGGTGGATCGAGTCGGGCGTGTTGATGGCGCCCGATGCCGGCATCCTCGACGGCTTCGGTTCGGCGGTGGCCATCATGGACGCAACGCGCGTCGTGATCGGCTCGCCTCGACACGACGCATTCGGCATGAACGCCGGTGCGGTGTACGTGTTCGAGCTCGACGGCGGGGGTCGCTCGTGGACGCTGGCCGCGAAGCTCGGTGCGGCCTCCGCGCCGGAGGCGAAGCTTGGCTCGGCCATCGCGACAGGCGACGGCGTGATCGCCGCGGCGGCGCCGGGAACGACGATCTGCGGCGCCGTGGCCTGCGACGATGGCGCGGTGCATGTCTTTCGAGCGTTGGGCGGGGCCTGGACGCTCGAAGCCACGTTGACGCCCGCCGACGGAGCGGCCGATCGCGCGTTCGGCGGCGCGTTGGCGCTGGCGGGAAACCGCATCGTCGTCGGCGCGCCGGCCGACGATGACGCCGGAATCGATGCGGGCGCCGCCTACGTCTTCGATTCCATCGCGGGCTTGTGGATCGAGCGCGCGAAGCTGCTGCCCCCATTCGCACCCGCAGCGACCGCCCGGTTCGGCAGCGCGCTGGCGGCCCATCCAGGCGAACTGCTCGTCGGAGCGCCAAAGGCGGACGTGGGCGACGGGCGAGTTGTCGTGTACTCCGAGACCGGGGATCGACTCGTCGTGCAGCAGCTCGTCGAAGCGGAAGGCGCTGGCTGGAACCTGGGCCGTTCGGTTGCATTCGCCGGCGCGGATCGGTTCTTCGCCGGCCGCGGCGTCCAGCGCATCGAGCAGTATCAGCGGATCGATGGCGCGTGGCTGCGCGCGGCGAGCCTTGCCAAGGCCGGCACGGTCGGCGTCGCCGACTTCGCCGGGATCATCGCCGCGGACTGCGCGACGCTGATCGCCGGCGCCCCGCTGACCACCCTCGGACAGCCCGAGTTCCTCCCATTCGCAGGCGCCGGCCTGATTGCGTCGTTGATCGTGGACCCTTGCCTGGACTGCAATGGCAATGGCCTGCTTGACGCCTGCGACATCGCGGCAGGCTTCGAACGCGACTCCGACCTCGACGGCGTGCCGGATCGATGCGATCGCCGCGCGCTCGCCGCCGATCTGGATTGCAGCGGCGGAGTCGGCGGCGGCGATCTTGGATTGCTGCTTGGCGCGTGGGGACCCTGTGCCGCGGCGTCGGAGAGATCGATGCTGTTGGGATCATGCCTTGGAGACCTGAACGACGACGGCGTCGTCGACGGGGCCGATCTCGGCATCCTGCTCGGGGCATGGAGCTCGTGAGGCGCGATGGCTGTCCGCGATGGCGCGAGGCAGGGTGGCTCGGGGACGGGCCGCTTCATACGGATTCCAGTAGACCTCCATGCGTTCGACTGTTTGCCCACGGCGGCGTCTCACGGCGGAATTGGGTTGGGTGGGGCGCGAGAATCAACGGGGACGCGCATGGCCGGCCGACCCGGCGACGCGAACCTGCGACCTTGCGATCTTTCGATGTCTGACGAGCCCGCCCACGATGCGGCGCCCTGCTACCATCGACACGTCGTTTCACCGCCCGGAGGAAACAAGCCATGAGAACGCACGCTGTCGTGTTGGTCGCCGCTTTGGGGGCCGCCTCGATCCTGTCATGCGCCGGTTGCGGTCAGGCCGCCGACGCAGAGGCGACCAAGCGGATCGCCGCGCTCGATGCCAAGGTCGCTGGGCTCGAGACGAAGGTCGCCGATCTGGAGAAGCGCAACAACGACCTCAAGGTCAAGGGCCGGATCGTCGCCAGCTCGCTGTTCGGCTCGCCGCTGGAGAACTTCTTCGCCAGCGACGAGTTCTGGGAGAACACGTACGACTCGGGTCAGGCCGACTGCGCCAAGCGCTGCGCGGCGACGCTTCAGACCGAGCTCGCGGCGTGCCAGAAGATCACCGACTGCGCGCAGCGACAACAGTGCATCAAGGACGCCGTCGAGCGTGCTTCCAACTGCCAGACGCAGTGCTCCAAGAGTCATCCGCCGGTTCCCTGATGCGGATTCCAGTGGACCTCCATGCCTTCGACGCCTTCCCACTGCGACGTCTCACGGCGGAATTGGGTTGGGCTGGGGCGCGAGAGTCGACTGGGACGCGTATGAGATACCGCGTGTCGATGCATCCCGTCACCCCGCGCCGCCCCGAAGACGTGGTCGATCCCGATTGGATCGAGTGGTATTCGATGACCCCGATGGAGCGATGGGAGGCGTCGCAGCGGCTCTGGGCGGATTACGTGGCCCTTGGCGGAAGCCTTGACCCGGACGTCGATACGCAGAGTCCGTTCTGGAGCGAGGAGGAACTGGCGGAGTTCGCGAGGAACACGGCGGCGGCGCGGCAGGATCGCGCCGCCGCGCCGAGGCGATCGGCGACCGATCGATGAACATCGCACCGTCCGTTCAGGGGGTGCTCGAGACGATGCGGCGCCACGACGTCAAGGCCCTCCTGATGGGCGGCCAGGCCTGCGTCGTCTACGGCGCCAGCGAGTTCACTCGCGATGTCGACTTCGCGATCCTGGCGGACGACGCCAACCTGGAGGCCGTTGCCGCCGCGATGCGCGAGCTCGACGCCGTCGTCATCGCGGTTCCTCCGTTCGACGCCGCGATGCTCCGCGCCGGCCACGCGGTCCACTTTCGTTGTCGGGCGCAGGTGGTCGCGGGACTGCGTGTCGACCTGATGAGCCAAATGCGCGGTGTCGATGCGTTCGCGCTGCTCTGGGAACGCCGCCGCATCCTCGAGAACGGCGTCAGCGTGCTGGCCCTGCCCGATCTGGTCGCCGCGAAGAAGACGCAGCGCGACAAGGACTGGCCGATGATCCGACGGCTTGTGGAGGCGGACTATCTCGCCCGCTCGGCCGCCCCGGATCCCGCCGAGATCATCTTCTGGCTGCGGGAGTCGAGGACGCCGGCGATGATCCAGGAGCTCGTCGCCCGCTTCCCCAGCGCGGCGGCAGGGCACCTTCGTTCCGCTGTGCGCGCGGCATGCAATGGCGCTGGGGCCGAATCGATCGCGGACGCGCTCCAGGCGGAACAGGCGGCCGAGCGCGCGGCCGATGCGGAGTATTGGAAGCCGCTGAAGCGACAACTCGAGCAGATTCGGCACCAGTCGCCCGAATCGCCAGGCGAGCCGTAGCGCGAAGGCCTGAGGTGCGGCTCCCGCGCGCCCGCCTCGGGCTTGAGAAGTCGCCCGCGTGCGCTGACGCGATGGTGCTCATGAACATTGCGTCCATGACCGCGGCGTATCCGGCGACGTCCTGCTCGTCGCGCGTCGTGAAGGGCCGAGCCCCGAGCTTCCCGAGCAGCGCCTCCACTTCACGATCCGACAGCTTCGCCCCCTCGATGCGCGTCGACGAGCCGACGCTCTCGATGGTCGCGATCCTGCGAAGTTGTCGAAGCCGCTCCGGCGCAAGACGACCGAGGGCTCGCCAAGCGCCCTTGAACTCGTCCAGCTCGGCGATGAGCGCGAGCATCTCGTGCGTGATGGCGAGCGAGTCGATTCGGAGCATGGCCATGATGGCAGCCAGTTGGAGCCGATTACCACGAGTGGCAAGAATTGCGGCTCTACTTGGCTCTTGACATGGCCATGCGGCTGGCGCGAGCCGTGCACCGAACGATCACCGTCTCCATGCGGCAAGCGAACGTAGATTCTTCACCTGCGACGACCTTCGGTCGCTCTGCGCAGGGGCGGGCAGGTGTGTCCACGAGGAATCTGCGGGGATCTGCTGGGGTCTCCTGACCGGATAGCAATGTGCTAGCATTTGAGCAACCGCCTCGTTCTGGAGCCATCCCATGACCAACATCCTCATCCGCGGCCTGGCCGCACACACCGTCGAGCGCCTGAAGGCGCGGGCTCGACGGCACGGCCGTTCGTTCCAGGGTGAAGCCAGGCTCATCCTCGAGCGGGCGGCCGCGCTGAGCCCAGCCGACGCCCGGGTGCTCGCCGAGCGATGGCAGAAGCAACTTGCCGGACGCGCGTTCGCCGACAGCGCCGAACTGCTCCGCGAGGATCGCGGTCGGTGATACGCGTCCCAGTTGATTCTCGCGCCCCACCCAACCCAATTCCGCCGTGAGACACCGCTGTGGGCAGGGGGTCGAACGCATGGAGGTCTCCTGGAATCCGTATGGGCCGTGTGTTGGTCGTCGATGCGAGTGTCGCTGTGAAGTGGCTCCTGCCCGAGAAGCACTCGGTCGAGGCGACGGCGCTCCTTGCGCGCGGGAATCGCCTGATCGCGCCGGATCTGCTCTGGATTGAGGTCGGCAACGTCCTCTGGAAGCACCAGCGGCGCGGCTCGCTTTCGATCGAGGAGACGACGCAGCTTGCCGAACAGGTCATGTCCATCCCCATCGAGATCGAGCCAAGCGAATCGCTGGTCCAACCTGCGGTTCAGCTCGCGCTGTCGACAGGGCGAAGCGTGTACGACTGCGTGTACATCGCCTTGGCGCTGATGCGCGACGCCGTCCTCGCCACGGCCGATGAACGGCTGGCACACGCGTTGGCCGGAGGCGAGTTGGGCGCGCGTGTGCGTTGGATCGGGACAGTCGGGAGCTGAGCTTGTTCACCGAGGACTCATCGATGGCCAGCAGCCCGTGGCGAGAGTGCTCGACCGCAGCCCGAATGACTTTCGCCACGGGCTGCCAGCCAGTGGAGCAACCTCAAGCGTCGCATGTCGCCAGCCGCGCGCGCCCGGGTCGATGCCCGGGTGAAGGCCACGTTGTCGACCATGCCTTTGGCCGAGATCCGCAAGGCAGTCGGTCTCACTCAGAAGGAGTTGGCCAAGAAGCTCGCGGTCGGTCAAGGGCACGTTTCCAAGGTCGAGACGGCCGCGGACATGTACCTGACCACGCTGCGCAAGTACGTGGAGGCCCTCGGTGGCGAGCTGCATCCGACCGCCGTGTTTCCCGGCGGACGACGCATCGAGATCGACCATGTGGCGGAACTGACCGGGCGGTGAGCGCGATGCCGCCGACATTGGGGTCATGGCCACTTCGCCGAGCGGGTCTTGGCGAACCGCGGGAGGGGTGTGGCCATCACGCATCACTGTGCTACTGCTCTTGACGAAGCTTCTGCTCGATGCTGCGAAGCGTTGCCTTGATCTCGCGCTCACGAAGCTCGGGGTCGATGTCCTGGATGTACTCGATCCCCGCGAAGTCGTCGCCGCGGCGGCGGTTCTGCGGTGGCTCGAGCGTCTCGATGAGGATGGCCTCGAATGCCGAGACGATCGACGACAGCGTTGGCCGCAGCGGCTCGTCGATGAGCTCGCCCGCGTCGGACATCGAGGAAGCCGAACCACGAGAATCGGTTCCATCGGCCCGACAGCCGGTCCAGCGTGTGCTCATAGAGCCGCCGGCCGAGTGGGCGTTCGATCGCGCGGCCGACATAGATCACGGTGTGGAGGTCGGCGAGGAGGTACACGCCACGCTGCGTGCCGAAGTCGACGCTCTTGGCGCCGATCTGTTGGCGACCGAACAGTCGCGGCTGTTGCGCCGACGTCGCTCATTCACCCACGCCTCACCCGAACAATCGCGCCACCGCCATCGACCATCCCGGAAAGAGCTCTGGAACACTCACCGCGTCGCGCTCGCCGAGCACCTCTGTGGTTGTCGAACTCCGACGCCGAACCACGACCTGGCGGACGGCCGGATCGATCACGATCACCACCGCCGTTCCGGCCGAAAGCCACATGCTCACCTTCTCCTCAACCGCGGCGAAGCTATCGCCAGGCGACAGCACCTCCGCGGCGAAGTCGGGCGCACCGGGGATGAATCCCTCGACCTCGTCGACCAGCGCCGCGCGCTCGGCGCCGAGGAACGCGAAATCAGGCGCCCGGACCGTATCGGGATTGCTCGCAAGGCGGAATCCAGTCTCGGCCGCGTAGGTCTGGCCGAGCCGGTTCGCCTCGACGAACGGGCCCAGGGAATTCGCCAACCGCGACGCAATCGCCCCGTGTCGTCCACCCGCCGGTGACATGGTCCTGAGCTCCCCCCGAATCAGCTCGTATCTCGCTCCGTTCGCCGGAAGCCGGAGAAGCTCGTCGGCGGTCATGATCGCGAGCGTGCTCATGGGTCGCGCAAGGATATGCGGGCGTCGCAGCCGACCGACTCGTGCCCGCGGCGGCAAAACTACGCCGTCCACGCCGACAGCAGCGCGCCGACGTCGGCGCCGTCGACCTGGCCGTTTGCGTCGAGATCGGCCGGACACCCAGCGCACGCTCCCCACGAGCCGAGCAATTGGCCAAGGTCGGCGCCATCGACGTGTCCGTCGCCATTGAGATCGGCGGACGCGCCGTCGCACGCGTCGCCGATGCCGTCGCCATCGGCATCGGCCTGGTCGCTGTTGGGCGCCGCGACGCAGTTGTCGACGACGTCCGGGACACCGTCACCATCCGAGTCGAACGGGCTCGACAGTGGCCCGCTCGGATCGCCGTTGTCGAGATTGGGATAGATGATCGAGCCGTCGGGACTGCTAAGAAACTGGATCTGGACAGGGTTGAGGTTCTGCCGGAAGTTGCCGAACCCAGTGATCGCGATCGTGGCTGTGGAGGTCACCGAGGCCTGATTGCCGCTGCTGCACGTGGCCGGGTCGGCGTTTCCAGTGGCGTGGCATCCGAGATCGATCGCGACCCAGGAGTTGAAGACGATGTCGACGGGGTACGCGCCGGAGGACTGAATGGGGCCGACGATCTCTCCGTTGACTCGAGGGCCTCCACCGGCGAGGCACGTGGTGTTGGCGGTGGCCGGTGCGATCTCGACAACGGCGGAGTACAGCACCATGCCTTGCGCGTCGGCGATTGTGACCATCGTGCTGTCCTCGACCTGATTGGTCGACGAATACGCCGATGCGAACACGGACCAGGCGAGATGTATGTCCATGGTGCCGGGGCCGCTGAGGCCGGGGGCATGGATGAAGACCTCGATGTGCGAAGACGGCTGTGTACCGGAGACGCCGGGGCCGTTGGCCTGGAACACCGCGGAGACGCCGTAGGGGCCGGCGCTGGATGTCTCCGTGGTCATCGGCACGGGGAAGCAGGTGAAGGTGTCGAGGCAGTAGGTGTTGGCGGCAAGGGCGGGCGTCGCGAGCAACGTGAGCATCGCGGGCGCGGCGGTGAGAAGGATCGCGGTCAAGGAAGGACGTGTGGGCGACCGCATGATCGAGGCTCCGCGGAAAGGGTCGGATGGATTCGGGTTGGGGGAGAGTAGGCGACGGGCTCTTGGGCGACCGCGGCGTTGAGCACGGGTGCACGACCGTCTTGGCAACTGGGCCGACGGCGAGTTTCGCAGAGAGGCCGCGACGCGCAGGACGAGCCGCGAGCGCAGCGAGCGGTCAAACGGCCGATGGCGTCATGATCTCCTGTGTGCGACGCGATGCTCGGCCCGTCGCTGCGCTCCGGGCTCGTCCTGCCTCGTCGTACCTCGTCCTACCTCGTCTCGCCTTGTCATGGCACGCCGCAGAATCTGTCACGTACCCGTCGAGCAGCGGGCTTGACGCCGACTCCACACGGCGGTGTAGTACTGGCGGCATCGCACTCGCCATCGGTCCGACGAGGGCGGCGGCCGACGAAGTGCTCGTGGAAGCATGCGATGCGGCGAGCCGGACGTTGACCATCCAGCCGGCAAAGGTCGCCTGATCGAAGGATGTGGGCGGCAAGGAGACCCAGTGGCGGGTGGACACGGACGCGGCGTTGAGGGAGCGCATGCAGACCTGCACGTACAACCACGGGGATTGCGGGCATGCGTCGACGTCGCATCTGCGTGGGTGAGCGGAGATGGTTCTGCGGTTGAGAGGTAGTTGGAGAGCGTGGGTGGGCTGGAATGGGTGGCTGTCCCTAATTGTCGGAATGGGTGGCTGTCCCGAATGGCATGAAGCGAAGGAACTTCGCTCCATAACTCGTTTTGCGAGGCGCACTTACGTCGACTTGCGCGAAACAGAACCTCCGGCGATGATGGTGTTGCTTTAGGACACCCATCACACGGAGGCTCAGGATGAGCAGTATCGCGCAATGGAGGCGCAGGTTCAAGTCGGCCATCGCCGGCTCGCAGGCGGTCACGCTTCTTCTCGCGGTCGCCGAGGTCGAACGTCGCTGCCGCGAGGTGCGGCACGCCTGGCGCGAGTCGTTCTGGTCGCCGACGACCACGCTCGTGGCCTTCCTCCTGCAGTCGCTCAACGGCGCCAGGACGCTCCGCGCCGCAGTCGCGGACGTGCTCGACAGGCTGCTGTCGACGGGCCGCGATCCGCGGCGCGAGATGCCCTCGGCCGATCCGAGCGCCTTCTGCGCGGCGCGCCGACGCCTGCCGGAGGCGGTGATCGAGGCGACGCTGCGCGAGGCCACGGGGCGGATCGCCGCGATCTCCGGCAAGGCGAAGTCCTGGCGCGGGCGTCGCGCGAGGATCGTCGACGGCGCGTGCGTCAGCATGCCCGACGAGCCGGAACTCCAGGAGGCGTTCCCGCAGCTGTCGGGGCAGAAGCCCGGGTGCGGCTTCCCGGTGATGCGCATGGTCGCGGTGTTCTGCCGGGGCACCGGGGCGCTGCTGGACATCTGCATGGGCTCGCTGCAAGCAGCTTGATCATGCACGAGTTGACGCTGCTGCGCCGGATCCTCGACCACTTCGGTCCGGGCGACGTGGCGGTGGCCGACCGCGGCTTCTGCTCGTACGTGGACATCGCTCGGCTGGCGGCGCGCGGCGCCGACGTGGTCTTCCGGCTGCATCAGCGACGCCCGTCGGACTTCCGCGAGGGGCGGCGACTCGGGCGCGAGGACTGCCTGGTCGCGCGGAGACGGCCGAAGTGGGGCCCGCGTTGCGGACTCCCGCCCGTGGAGTTGGAGGCGCTGCCGGAGCAGATGATCCTGCGCCTGGTGCGCACGAGGCGCACGATGCGGGGTTTCCGCAGCAAGGAGATCGTCGTCATGACGACGATCCTCGATCCCGGGGAGGCCTCCGTCGACGACCTCCTGGCGCTGTACCGCGACCGGTGGATGGCGGAGGTGAACCTGCGCAGCATCAAGACGCACCTGAGGATGGAGGTGCTGCGCGGCCGGAGCGTGGACGCGGTGCGCAAGGAGGTGTTGATGCATGCCCTGCTGTACAACCTGATCCGCGTCCTGATGTGGGAGGCGGCGCAGGCGTCGGGGAAGGATCCGCGGCGCCTGAGCTTCACCGGCACGCTGCACCGGCTGCAGTCGATGGGCCGGTCCCTGCTCGACGGCGCTGCGTTGGGCGGGGACGACCGGGCCAGGCTCGCGGCGCTGCTGGCGTGGATCGCGGCGGACGTCGTGCCGCACCGGCCGGGACGGTTCGAGCCGCGCAGGGTGAAGCGCAGGCCGAAGAACTACAGCCGGCTGACCATGCCGAAAGCGCACTACCACAAGCACGGCGACAACTTATGTCGCTAGCTTCATGCCATTCGTTGCTGTCCCCATTTGTCCCCGAAGGATGTTCGAGCTCGCACTGGCGTGGCTGCCGGAGATCGTGGGCCAGTCGGCCACGCAGGTCGATCGGCCGACCCGTTGGAAGATCCCAGCACCTCCACGGCGCGATGTCTGCGACACGCGGATTCGGATCATTCAGGGGTACCACCAGGTCGACTCCGGGCCGTGCCGGAGTGCAAAGGTTGCACCGCCCTGTACATTCATGCATGCCGTGCCGCGGTCGGAGCGCCGATGCGGACCAAGTTGAGATCGCACATCGCAGCACCTTTCCGCGGATTGTTGAATAGGCGGAAACAAATGCGACGGCGATTCGAGGGTCGAGTGTCGAGAAACCCGCGTCAAGGGTTGATCTTCTGTCGACTCGGGCGGAGCGAGCGGGAGCGCATTCGCACGATCAGGGAAACTTCCGCATGGCGAAGGCGAGTGCCGGCCACAACCATGCTTTGGATCGGTCACCACTTTCACCCGCCTCGAATCACAGGAACCCACATGCATCCGACGACACGCCTGCTTCTCGCCGCCGCCACGTCATCGCTCATCGCCTCGATCGCGGTCGCGGACGAACCCTTCACCTACGAGGGCTTCGAGTACGGTTCGACCCCCAACATGCAGTTCGCCAACGGCGGCATCGGGTGGTCCTCGAAGTGGAACAAGCTGATACGCGTCCCAGTTGATTCTCGCGCCCCACTCAATCGCGATGGCACGGTCGATGGCGCCGATCTCGGCGTCCTGCTGGCCAACTGGGGCGCAGTCGGGAGCGCCGCCGACCTCAACGGCGACGGCGTCGTCGACGGCGGCGGCCTCGGCGTGCTGCTCGCAAGCTGGGGTTCGTGCTGACGCCGTTCCACACCAACACACAGAAGGATGCACTTCTCATGCCTCTGAATCGACTTTCAGCCTTCACCTGCATCGCGGGTCTACTGCTTCTCGTCGCGATGTGCGCCTCGGCCACCGAAGCCGCAACGTGGCAGTTCGTCGCATCGATGCCCGCACCCAAGGCGAACACATTTGCCGTGAACTACGAGGGAGCGATCTACATGATTGGCGGATCGCCATGGGCCAACGGCGGCGACATGGATGGTTCCGTGTACAGGTTCGCGAACGGCTCGTGGACCAGCGCGGCGCCCCTCACCGGAATGGGATCCATTGTCGGCCAGGGGGGCGGTGTCGACAACCTCAACCGGATCGTCGTCTTCGGGGGGTTGAGCGTTCCAGGAGGCGACTTCGGCGAGGAGCGGGCATACGACCCGATCGACGGTCCCTACCGGACCATCGCCAGTCCGCTCTCCGGCGCGCCCCCGACGAACTTCGGTCTCGCCGTCGACGGGTCGCATCGCATCTATCGCATCGGCGGGGGACCTGGGGCAGTCGGCTTCAACTACGGGGATATGCAACGCTACTCGGGAGACACCGACTCCTGGCAACAGCTCGCGTACGTTCCGTTCACGCGCGCATCGGTCGCATCGACCTACGACGGCGCGGGCCACATCTGGATCTTCGGCGGATATACGTCCTTCGGAACGTTTCGCCTGCTGAACACCGATCGATACACGATCGCGACCAATACCTGGGACACCATGGGCGGCGTCTTCCTGCCTGTCCCGACGAGCGACGCGAAGGCGGCCCTGGGCGCTGACGGCCGCGTCTACGTCGTCGGCGGGCTGAGCGGTTCCAGCGGACCCGGTCTTCCGGAAACGACGGTGTACATCCTGGACGTCGCGAACGAGACCCTGTCGACCGGCCCGTCGCTCAATGTGCCGCGCTACGACTTCGGCATCGTCCGCGGCGATGACGACTACATCTACGTGATCGGCGGCCTGTCGACGGGCGGGGTTGCGCTCAGCAGTGTCGAGCGCCTCTACTCCGCGCCGTGTCCATCGATCAGCGACGCGTCCTCCTCGGCGACCGTCGAAGTCGGTGAAACGGTGATCCTCACCGCGACGACCTCGGGTGGCGCTCCCCTCACACATCAATGGAATCGCAATGGTGTCGCGCTGGCCAACGGACCCACCGGCCACGGCAGCACGATCTCCGGCGCCACCACACCGACGCTCACCGTGACCTCCTTCGCAGCCGCCGACGCGGGCACGTACACGCTGACAGCGACCAACCCCTGCGGCGGCACCGATTCGGACGACATTGTCATCGACATTGCGATCGCAGGAGACCTCAACGGAGATGGAGCGATCAACGGCGCCGACCTCGGAATCCTGCTCGGCGCCTGGGGCGGCGGTGGCGTCGCCGACTTGAACAACGATGGCACCGTGAATGGCGCCGATCTCGGGATCTTGCTGGGAGCGTGGACTGGCTGAGCGATGGGGCGCCGCGAACTGGGACGCCGATCACCCGATGTTCCCCCACGCGGCCAGCAGCAGGCCGAGATCGGCGGCGTCGACCATGCCGTTGGAATCGAGGTCGGCGGCGGTGCCTCGCGGCGCGACGCCCCACGCGCCGAGCAGGATGCCCATGTCGCCGCCGTCGACGTCGCCATCGCCATCGAGGTCGGGCGACGGTGCGCACAGCGCCGGAACACCCCATGTTGCGCCTTCGACGAGTTGCGCATTGCGCCCAGCGACCAGATCGACCGCCACGGCACCGGTGCCCTCGTCGAAGCGCCAGTATCCGACCAGCCCCGGCGTGGATGCGTCGACCGGTCCAAGCATGTTCTCTGCGATCTGCGCCGCGGAGCGCGCGGAGTCCCAGATCCGGAACTCGTCGATCCGGCCGGTGAATGCGTGCCATGACGTGCCGCCGAGCACGAGCGGCTGATCCGATGGCTCGCGCGGGTCCATCCAGCCTTGGCTGGACGCCAGCGCCCCATCCACGTAGATGCGCATGAAGCTTGCCGACTGGCTCGCCTGGAAGGCGAAGTGGTGCCACGCGCCGACGAGAGGCTGCTGTGGGATGCACCAAAGCCCCGTGTTGCCGAACGACCAGTAGATGTCGCCGCCGAGGGCCGGCACCATGGCGAAGCACCCGTTTGTCGGGTCGAGCCCGATCCGGAAGGTCGTCTGGTTCTGATCGACGTCCACCCACTGCCAGAACTCGATGGTGATCTCGTCGGTGGGCAGCGCGAGCCCCATGCCGGGAACGACCGCGGCGGCGCCGGCCGCCGACAGGGCCAGGCAGGCCGGGTTGTCGGTGGCGAAGATCGCGTCTTCGCAGGTGTCTGGGATTCCATTGCCGTTGCAGTCGGCGACGAGGCCATCGGCGATGTCGCACACGTCGAAGCGGCCGTTGCCGTCGCAGTCGGCGCTCGCCGGGCCCGGCGGCTCGCATGCGTCGGCGATTCCGTTGCCGTTGCAGTCCAGCTCCGGCGCGAGTCCCTGGCAACTGTCGATCACGCCGTCGCCGTTGCAGTCGAGCCACGGCTGGAACTCCAGGTTGAACGCGTCGGCGATGCCGTTGCCGTCGCAGTCGAGCGCCGGATTCGCCGCGAAGTCGCACTCGTCCGGCACGCCGTTGAATGTCCAGTCCACGGTGACGCCATAGAGGATCTCGATCCAGTCGGCGATGCCGTTGCCGTTGCAGTCCTCGGCGGCGGTGAGTCCCTCGCAGACATCCATCACGCCGTTGCCGTCCGCGTCGCCGAGGCTGCCCGCGCAGGCGTCGATCTTGCCGTCGCCGTTGCAGTCGATCGACGGGTCCGCCGCGATCTCGCAGGCGTCGGGGACGAGGTTGCCATTGCAGTCGAGCGCCGCGCCCGATGCGAACTCGCACAGGTCGCGCACGCCGTTGGCGTTGCAGTCCTCGTCGGGCTGGCAGAGGTCGGCGATGAAGTCGCCGTTGCAGTCGGCGAGGAGACCGGCGGCAATCTGCTGCACGTCGCCGATCCCGTCTCCGTTGCAGTCGGCCCATCCGGCGAGGATCGGCTTGAAGGGCGTGGTCTCCCACGCGATGTCGGTCACCGTCGCGGTCAGCCCACCGTCGCCGAGAGCGACGCTGACGCCGAGCCAGCCGTAGTGGAGGGCGCCGTTGCGGGGAAACGTGATCCCGATCATGTGCTCGCCGTCGGGGATCGCGTACTGGCCGTGCTTGGCGAAGGAGTAGATGACGAGGCTGGACGAGTCGTACTCGTCGGCCTGCGTGGGGCCGATCGACCGGCCGCGCTGGGCGAACGGCGCTCGGAAGGTGTGCATCCATGTCGCGCCTTCGAGCGCGAGGTCCCATCCTCCCTGCACCACGGGCGCGTCGTAGTCCGTGGTGCCATCCTCATCGATGTCGATGGCGACGAGGTACTCGATTGGGATCGAGGCGAATCGATGGTTGACGTCGCCGAAGGCGTTCGCGGCGAGCAGGAGGGCGGGAAGGACGCTCAGCAGCCCGTGGCGAAAGTGCTGCGTCGCCGAAACCGAGTCCGCTTCCGCAGGGCAAGGAGCCGTCGCGCCGCTGTATTCCAAGGAATCTACCGCAAGCGACGGCGACGCAGCCATGCGGGAGTGGGCTCGGTTGCAGGCAGCATGACTTTCGCCACGGGCTGCGAGACGGACGATCGTGTGCTGGCAGGTGTGTCGGCGCATTGGCATGGGTCCTTTCGGGAGGTGGTGCGCCCGGGCCCGCGTCGCGGTGGGGGGTCGCGCCCCTCCGGGTGACGTCACGACCGACGGAGCGCCGAGAATACCTCAAATTTCTCCGATGAACTGACGCGACGACCGCGCCGAGCGGACGGAGGCCGCGGGGGGAGCGGTGAACGAGTGGTGCGATCGCGAGGGTGACACATTACCCGGGTGCCGCGTGCAACCAGGACATCGAGGACATCCTTTGGCCATGGGGACATCTCTTGGCCATGAACACTCGTCCACAGTCTTCAAGCCGACCGCGCTGCCCCACAGCGGCGCCTCACGGCGGACTTGGGGGATCGGGTGGGGCACGGGAATCAACTGGGACGCGTATCAGCGCCGTCGGGCAGGCCGCAGTTCATGAAGGAGTTCACTCGCCGATTCCCCCGCCGAGGGCGGGGTGCCCTTCACCCGCCCACATCAGCCGTTGTCGCCCTCGGTGGAACTTCGCGTGGCGCCGGGCGCTGCGCCGCCCCAGCTCCAGCCGAGGATCCGCGGATCATCCTCGCCTCGGCGGTTGATGTGCTGCCGATGTTCGATCAGCGCGTCGCGGATGGCCTGCTTGAAGTACGCGGCGCGCGCTCCGAGCGACGGGACGCGGTCGATCACGTCGCCGACCAGGTGGAAGCGGTCGAGGTCGTTGAGCACGCACATGTCGAATGGCGTGGTGGTGGTGCCCTCCTCCTTGTAGCCGCGGACATGGAGGTTGCGGTGGTTGGTGCGGCGATACGTCAGCCGGTGGATGAGCCACGGATAGCCGTGAAACGCGAAGACGATCGGGCGATCCTTGGTGAAGAGCGTGTCGAAGTCGTGGTCGCCCAGGCCGTGCGGATGCTCGCGCTCCGGCTGGAGGGTCATCAGGTCGACGACGTTGACGACGCGGACCTTGATCTCGGGGAGGTTGCGGCGCAGCAGCTCCACGGCGGCGAGCGTTTCCAGCGTCGGCACGTCGCCGCAGCACGCCATGACGACGTCGGGTTCTCCGCCGCGGTCGTTGCTGGCCCACTCCCAGATGCCGATGCCCGCATCGCAATGCTTGATGGCCTGGTCCATCGAGAGCCATTGCGGCGCGGGCTGCTTGCCGGCGACGATGACGTTGACGCGGTTCCGGCTGCGGAGGCAGCGGTCGGTGACGTGCAGCAGGCAGTTCGCGTCGGGGGGCAGGTAGACGCGGATGACCTCCGCCTTCTTGTTCACGACGTGGTCGATGAAACCGGGATCCTGGTGGCTGAAGCCGTTGTGGTCCTGGCGCCAGACGTGGCTGGAGAGGAGGTAGTTGAGCGAGGCGATCGGGCGCCGCCAAGGGATGTGCTGACAGACCTTCAGCCACTTGGCGTGCTGGTTGAACATCGAGTCGATGATGTGGATGAACGCCTCGTAGCAACTGAAGAAGCCGTGTCGGCCGGTGAGCAGGTAGCCCTCCAGCCATCCCTGGCACTGGTGCTCCGAGAGCATTTCCATGACACGGCCGTCCGGCGCAATGTTGTCGTCGGTCGGCAGGATCTCTCCGACGAAGCCGCGCTTGGTGACATCGAAGATGTCCTGCCAGCGATTCGACGCGTTCTCGTCCGGGCTGAAGACACGGAAATTGCGTGACGCAAGGTTCCTCTTCATCACCTCGGCCAGGAACCGTCCCTGCACGCGCGTCGCCTCGGCGGTCGTCGCGCCCGGCGATGGCACGTTCACGGCGAAATCCTGGAACGCCGGCATCCGCAGCTCCTTCAGGAGCAGGCCGCCGTTCGCATGCGGGTTCGCGCCCATGCGTCGATCGCCCTTGGGCGCCAGTTCGGCGAGTTCGGGCTTGAGCCGGCCGGAGGTCTCGAAGAGCTCGTCGGGTCGGTAGCTCTTGAGCCACCGCTCCAGGATCCTGACGTGGCCGGGCTTGTCCATGTCGCCCATGGGCACTTGGTGGGACCGCCAGTAATCCTCGCACTTCTTCCCGTCGATCTCGGCGGGACAGGTCCATCCCTTGGGCGAACGCAGGACGATCATGGGCCAGCGCGGCCGCGCCGTGAATCCCGATGCGCGGGCCTGCTGCTGGATGTCGCGGATCTCGTTCACGACCGACTCGAGCGTGCCCGCCATCTGCTGGTGCATCAGCGCCGGATCGCTGCCTTCCACATAATGGGGGTTGTAGCCGTAGCCGCGCAGCAACTGGTCGAGTTCCTCGCGTGGGATCCGCGCCAGCACCGCGGGGTTGGCGATCTTGTACCCGTTGAGATGAAGGATCGGCAGCACTGCGCCGTCGTGCACCGGATTGAGGAATTTGTTGGAATGCCAACTCGTCGCCAGCGCGCCGGTCTCGGCCTCGCCGTCGCCGATGACGCAGGCGACGATGAGATCGGGATTGTCGAACGCCGCGCCAAAGGCATGGGAGAGGGCATACCCGAGCTCGCCACCCTCGTGGATCGATCCGGGCGTCTCGGGCGCGACGTGGCTCGGGATGCCGCCGGGGAACGAGAATTGGATGAACAGGCGCTTCATCCCCTCCTCGTCCTGCGAGATGTTGGGGTAGACCTCCGAGTACGTTCCCTCCAGGTAGACGTTGGCCACGAGCGCCGGTCCACCGTGGCCCGGACCGGCGACGTACAAGACGTTCAGGTCGTGCTTCCTGATGACCCGGTTCAGGTGCACGTACAGGAAGTTCAATCCCGGCGTCGTTCCCCAATGGCCAAGCAGCCGCGGCTTGACGTGCTCGCGCTTGAGCGGCTGCCGGAGCAGCGGGTTGTCGAGCAGGTAGATCTGTCCGACCGAGAGATAGTTGGCGGCGCGCCAGTAGGCATCGATCCGAGCAAGCTCCTCGGGACTCAGCAGCCCGGCGCTCGATCGCGCCGTGGCGGCGCTGCGGACGGACCCGGGCGAAGGTCTTCGTGGCATGGTCGGATCCGAGGGTTGTCGCTACCGGCGGCCGAGCCTGGTCACGACGCAAGACGCGAACCCGTCGACTGCCGCCAACGCCGTCACGATGCGATGCGTCGCCCCTATCGACTGCATGGCTGGCACGCCGCCCCGGGCTGGTTCCCCGTCGGCGGATCGCTCAAGCATGGCGGCAGCGCGGCCGACCTGTTGTTGCAGCGCGGCGTCCAGTTGTCGAGCACGATCGCGAGATCGGCCGCGTCGGTCTGGCCATCCTCGTTGAAGTCGTAGAAGCTCGGCCCGATGTCCCAATACGCGAGGACCCCGCCGATGTCGTTGCCGTCGACCTTGAGGTCGAGGTTGCCATCGCCGACGCAGACCGGTTCCGACTGGATGATCTCGATCATCTTCGCGAGGAGCGTCTCATAGATCATCTTTTCCGCCGGGCCGAGCGTCGCGATGCAGAGCTGGTTCCCGCACTTCTCGATCGGGGCGATCGCGGGTGGAGTGGCCACCGGAAGCTTGTGGAACTGGATCTCGCAGGGAACGGCGGCGCACGACTCGTACTCCAGCACGAGGAGCTTGTAGCGACCTTGCTGCACGGCGTACTGCACCGTCGGCGCCAGCACGGTGTCCGCTGGAAGAATGCCCTGCTGGATCAGGTCGCAGCAGGTCATGCCTTGATCGCCGTACCAGGTTCCGCCCTGATCCTCGCAGAAGCTCGCGTCGCGGATCGTGGTGTCGATGCAGGTCGAGTCGATCAGGCACGGCAGGAATTCGCCCGGCAGGGAGACGCCCGGTGCATACTGCGTGAAGTCGAACGTGCGGACCTCCGCGGCGCTCGGATCGACCAGGTACGGCATCATCGTCACGCTGTCGAGGGTGCGATAGGGCGGGATCACCGTGGCCAGGTCGACGCCGCCCGTCTCCGCGAAGAGCTGGAACAGGTCGACGATGTTGACCATCTTGTCGACGGTTCGGTTGGGTGACACGACCATCGGACCGGCGACCACCAGCGGCACCAGCACGCCCGTCTGGTAGACCGTGCCCTTGGCCTGGTCCGGGTTGAAGGGCTGCCGCACGGTCGGCCCGAAGGAACCGTTGTCGCCGATCACCACGATCAACGTGTTGGTGAGCGCCGGATCGGTGAGCGTGAACGTTCCTTCCTTGTCGTAGCTGCCAAGCCCGAGCTCGGCGAGCAGGCGGCCCTGTTCGCGATCCATCGCCTCGGTCATGAGCTTGAAGACCTGGCGCTGGCCCAGCGTGCTCGAGCAGTCGAAGTCGACCGACGTTCCATCGGGCAGGAGCGATGGCGGTGGCGTCTGGATCGGCGTGTGGCTGGCGGTGTACGTGAGGATGCACATCCACGGGCCGCCCTTCGTGCCGCCGTGATTGGTGACCCAGTCGACCGTTCGATCGGTGAGCTCGGTCGTCATGTAATGCCGATACGGCGAGATCTGCGTCGCCTGGCCGTTCGCGTCGACGATCGTGCGCATCCAGGAGTAGTACGCATTGAGGTTCTCGAAGGTCACGTCATCGCACGACGCCTCGGCGCAGCTCTTCGCCAACGTCCAGGTCCCGTCGCCATTGACCTTGAGCAGCGGCACGCCACCGGCGGCCATCGCCTCGAGTGGATCCCACCCCTCTTGGCACTCGGTGCCGCCCTTGCCCTGGAAGCACGCCGCGCCGACGCCGGTCGTCGGCGATCCACATGTCGCGGGATCGTCGCTCGAACCAAGCTGCCCGCCGACGGTCTGGTCGATCGACGGCGGCAGCACGAGATTGCCGTCGTACGTCTCCAGATGACCTGCGGTGACCGGCGCGGCGTTGCCGAAGGGGCTCGTGCCACCGGCCATGTGGTACTTGCCGATCATCGTCGTCGAGTACCCGGCGCCGGCGAGCACCTGCGGGATCGTGATCTCCGCCGGGTTGAGCTGGCATTGCGGCAGCATGGGATCGATGATCGCGCTGACGACGCCGGTGCGCAGCGGCCAGCGACCGGTGAAGAAGCACGACCGGCTCGGCGAGCACTCGGGCATCGCCCAGAAGTTGGTGAACGAGACGCCGGCCGCCGAGATCGCGTTGAGCACCGGCATGTGCGGCGCATCGGGCTTGTCCAGTGTCCAGTTGAAAGGCGGGCCGGCCATCTGGTCGAGCCCGACGTCGTCATAGACGATGAAGAGGATGTTGGGCGTGCTGCCGGCGAATGCCGACGGACCCGCGCAGATGGCGGCCGCGGCCAGCAGGGTGCGCGATATAACTGAGACACGAGAGCCACGCGAGGCAAGGCGAACCATTGGTGCATCGCTCCCTTCCCGATGCGGGGGGCGTGAGGTGCATCGGCGTGCGCCAAGGTACGTGATGCCATTCGGGGCATCAAGCCCGGGCCGACCGCGCCGCCATTCGACGCGTGAATTCGAATCCCTCGGCGATCGATCGGTCCCGGCAGCCCGTGGCGAAAATCATGCTGCCTGCAACCGAGCCCACTCCCGCATGGCTGCGTCGCCGTCGCTTGCGGTAGATTCCTTGGAATACAGCGGCGCGACGGCTCCTTGCCCTGCGGAAGCGGACTCGGTTTCGGCGACGCAGCACTTTCGCCACGGGCTGCTGGGGCTCTCGCGTTCAATCGCACGCCCCCCACGCGGCGAGCAGGAGTCCGATGTCGCTGCCGCCCACGGTGCCGTCACCGTCGAGGTCGGCGATGCCGCCCGAGGCGCCCCATGCGGCGAGAAGCAGGCCCATGTCGCTGCCGTCGACCATCTCGTCGGCGTTGAGGTCGGCGATGCAGTCGGATGAATAGGGACCGGTCTCCTCGAGCTCCGCGGCGGTGAGGTTGCGCCACTCGGGTCCCGAGTGGATCGCCGGATCGAAGTTGGTGCTGTTGCGCAGCATGGCCAGGCGCGTTCCGCCCGGCTGGCCGTGGAAGGGATGGGCGCTGTCGATGGTCCAAAGGCCGATCGTCGCCTTCTTCAAGACCTTGACCGAGCCGTCGCCGACGACGAAGAGCTCGCCCGAGTCGCCGAAGCTGATGGAATCGGCGTTGGTCAGCGCCGCCGACGTGAACGTCGCGACCATCACACCGGCGGCCCCGACCGTGACGCCGTAGAGCTTGTCGTTGGCATCGGTCTTGAACCACGGGATTCCGGTCGTCGGATCGATGACCAGCAGGCCATCGCCCGACATCGGCGTCAGCGCCGGAACGGTGATCGTGAGCAGGGTCTGGCTCAGGTCCTGCGAGAGCTTCACGATCTTGCGCTGCGGAACCGAGAGGACCCAGACGGAGTCGTCGCCGTCGTTCACCGCGACGTCGGTGAACGTCGGAAGCGAGGTGCTGACGGCCACGTTGCGCACCGTGCCGTCGCTGCCAAGCTGATAGAGCATGTTGCCCGTGTCGAACGTGTAGATGTGGCCGTGCCGGTCGGTGTCGAAGCGAACGAGGTTCTGCGGCGCGGGCGTGAGGATCGACAGGGCGCCCGAGGCCAGGTCGAGCGTGCGCAGCCGCGAGGGCAGCACGAGGATGTTGGACTTGGCGATCACCAGCGCGTGCTCGAAGTCCGGATCGAACCCGAAGTCGAGCACGTCGAGCGCGCTCGAGATGGAGATCGAAGGCAGGATGGCGCTCTGCGATCCGTCGAAGGCGATGGGATCGATCGGCTCGACGGTGCCGCCGCCCGTGGTGTCGCCCGAGTTGGAGAAGGAGAGCCCGTACAGCGGCCGGATCCCGAAGTAGCTGTCGATGATGCGCTGCTTGCCGCTCGATTCGAAGAGCGCCGTCATGGCCCGGAGATTCGAGAGCGAGACGCTCCCGAAGTACGCGGTGTAGACGTAGGGATGCCGCACCGTGTTCACGAACGGCGACTGCGCGTTCAGGATCGCCTCGTCGTCGGCGGGGTTGCGGTAGCGCATCAGCCGCTGCGACGGATCGCGATAGGAACGCGTGAGCGTGACCGCGTGCCCGCCGACACGGTCGAGGATCGGGATGCCTTCGTGCGTGCCGATCTGCTCGTACTTGCCGTACACGAGGCTCATGACATAGCCCTGGCATGCGAGGCTCGTCAGGTTCGCCGCGTTCGGCGTGTATTCCGAGTTCCTCCAGCGGGAGATCCGCTTGAGCAGCGGCTCGGTGGCCAGGAAGGCGTCGAGGCCGTTGTTCGTGCCGCCCGTCGTGCCGTCCACCGGGTCGGTGCCCATGAACGACGCCATCGAGTTGATCCAGAGCGTCGCCGCCACGTAGTTCGACTGCGACTGCCAGTTGGCCGGTCCGGGATTGACGTCGGGGAAGCCGTGATTGGCGGCGTAGCCGAAGATGTTCATCGCGGCCGTCGGCACGCAGTACATCGAGCCGTTGTTCGGAAGCGTGGAACGCCGCTGATCGAGATCGGGCATGTGCACGACCTTGTAGCTGTACGCGTTCCCGTTGATGTAGAGCGCGTCGGTGACGTCCGCCGACACCGAGGGTGCACACATCGATGTGGCGGTGACGAGCGACAGAGGAATGAACGGGCGAATGGTTCTCATGGTGGTGCCTGTCGAGGAGTGTGGCGCAGGGGCCTGCGGTTCCGGATCGACGCGCAACGGAAGGCACGCCGCCGTGCCGGAGCGCGGGGTGCAGGCGTCATACGCGTCCCAGTTGATTCTCGCGCCCCACCCAACCCAGTTCGGCCGCAGGACGCCGTTGTGGGCAAAGGGGGTCGAACGCATGGAGGTCTACTGGAATCCGTATCAACCATCCAAGCGCAATGCGGCGTCGCCGCGCCCAACCGCGAAACCCGAATGCGTGTGGCGATCGGCGCCGGCCGCTCTGGTGGCGCAGGCCCCGGGGCCTGCATGGCAGCCGGGACGGCTGCACCACAAGCAAGCGGACGCGCGCGAACGAGCCGGAACGGGCACCGCTTGGCGTCAGCGTCGCAGCGCAGCCGTGAATTCCGCCGGCGTGTTGACGTTGGTCAGCAGGATCTCCTCGTCGGCCGGAATCGCGACGCGATGAACATCGACTCGATCGAGCAGCCGCTTCACGGCGAGGTCGCGTTGTTCAAGGAGCGAGCGGATCGCCGGCAGCGCGGCGCGCCCGATTCTCGCGGGAAGGGAACGCGGTGGCTCGCCTTCGAAGATCGTCATGGTCGCGTCGGTCGCCACGAGCAGTCGCGCCAGCAACGCCGACGTGACCAGCGGAAGATCGCACGGCGCCACGAGCACGTGGCTGGCTTCGCCGCAACGCAGCGCCGCTTCGATGCCGGCGAGCGGCCCGGCGTCGTGAAAGCCGTCGCGGACGTGCGCGCGATGCGGAAGGATCGACGCAGGCCCCGCGACGATCACCGTTCCACAGAGCTCGGCGAGCGCCGCATCGACGACCTCCGCCATCGTCCGCCCGTCGGGCATCGGCAGCCTTGCCTTGTCCTGCCCCATGCGCCGGCTTTGGCCGCCCGCCAGGAGCACGCCGACGACATCGTTGCGGGCGATCGCGGAATTCATCGCACGTACCACCTCGACCGTCTCGCCCGGACGCAGCGCGGCCGGCCGAACGACCCGCGCCAGCATGCCAAGCCGGCCGACCGCGGCGATCTTGAGCGTCGGGTCGATCGCGTCGAGCACATAGCACGGTTTGCGAACGCTGGTGAGGGCCACCTCGAGTCCGCCGGAGAAGCGCAGATGGTCGCCGACGACGCAGCGCTGCACGTGAACGCCTTCAAGCGTGACGTTCTCGCCGGCCGTGCCCGGCCCGACGTCGAATCCCTCGTGGCGCAGGGCATCGAGCATCTCGATGTCGAGCAGGCTCACCGCCCGTTCGGGCGTGTTGTGCTTCTCGTGGTTGTGGGCGTCGTCGACGAGGCCGGAGAGTCCGACCGCGCACTGCGCGACCGCGCGCTTCGGGATCCCGCCCGGCGAGATGTTCACGGAGAGCACGCGAGCCACGGCAGAGCGTAGGGGTTGGCTTCTTCGGCGAGGATCGCAAGGGGAGTGCCGCCCCTTTGGTCCAGCCGTGGCGGGGGCGTGCATGGCGCATTCAGTACGATGTGCCGATGCATGCGACGAACGCATGAACGTCATGAAAGCATGAACGCCATGAATGCCCAGAACCCCATGAACGCCACCGGTGCGACGAACACCTCGCCCCTGCTCGATCGTTCCGCCCTCGTCTGCGGCAGCACGCAGGGCATCGGTCGCGCGTGCGCCATCGAGCTCGCGCGCCTTGGCGCGAGCGTGACGCTGGTCGGACGCAACGACGAGGGGCTCGCCCGCGTGCTTGGCGAACTGCCGACGGTCGAAGGTCGGCCGCATCGCACCCTGGTGGTCGACTTCGCCGATTGGCGGCGCGTCCGCGAGGCGGGCGAAGGACACGTCGCGGCGCACGGCGCCGTGCATGTGCTCGTCAACAACACCGGCGGGCCGGCCGCGGGGCCGCTCTTCGACGCGAAGCCCGAGGAGCTGGCGAACGCGTTTGCGCAACACGTGCTGTCGAGCCAGGTGCTGGCGCAGTCGGTCGCGACGGGCATGCGCGATGCCGGCTTTGGACGCATCATCAACATCGTCTCGACCTCGGTCGTCACGCCGATTCCCGGCCTTGGCGTCTCCAACGTGATCCGCAGCGCCATGAACAACTGGATGCGCACGCTGGCGTGGGAGCTCGGCCCCCTTGGAATCACGGTGAACAACATCCTGCCCGGATACACGAGGACCGCCCGGCTCGAAGCGCTCTTCAAGGGGCGCGCCGCCCGCGCCGGAGTCGGGATCGAGGAGATCGAGGAGGGCGTGCGCAAGTCGATTCCCGCGCGGCGCCTCGCCTCGGCGGAGGAGATCGCCGCGGTCGTGGGCTTCCTCGCCTCCCCCGCCGCGGCGTACGTGAACGGCGTCAACCTGCCCGTCGACGGCGGCCGCCTCGCCGGGCAGTGAGCGATCGCGGTCCGGGCGCATCGCCGCCGGAGCGCCGGTCGGCGCGGGTTCGGTCCACGCGCGGCGCCCGCCACGTCGTCCATGCCCTCCTCGCCGGGGCGCGCGTGCGGCGAGGCCGCTGCGGAGCGCTCGAGGCATCTCTACCATCTCGAACATGACGTCCGCGCCTGCGCCTTTCGAGATACGCCACCTGATCGACGGCGCGCACCGTCCGGCGGCGTCCGGCGCATGGCTCGACGATGTCGATCCGGCGACGGGCGCGGTGCATGCACGGCTTCCCGATGGCGGCGCCGACGACGTCGACGCCGCGGTCGCCGCGGCCGACCGGGCCTTCGCCGGCTGGAGCGCAACGCCTGCGGCGGAGCGTTCGCGATTGATGCTCCGCCTTGCCGAGCTGGTCGAGCGCGACGCCGACGCCCTGGCGATGGCCGAGTGCGTGGACAACGGCAAGCCCCTGCATGTCGCGAGAACGGTCGACGTTCCGCGCGCCGCGGCGAACCTGCGCTTCTTCGCGACGGCGATCCTGCATTGGTCGAGCGAGGCGCACCTGACCGAGGGTGGCGGCGCCGTCGCCGTCGCCGGCGCCGCGGCCGCGGGCGATCGCGCGCTCAACTACACGCTTCGTCAGCCGCGCGGCGTGGTGGGGTGCATCTCGCCGTGGAACCTGCCCCTCTATCTCTTCACGTGGAAGATTGCGCCCGCGCTGGCCACGGGCAACACGGTCGTCGCGAAGCCGAGCGAGGTGACGCCGATGACGGCGTTCATGCTCGGCGAGCGTTCGATCGAGGCGGGCTTTCCCCCGGGCGTGCTCAACATCGTGCATGGGCTCGGGCCGAAGGTCGGCGCCGCGATCGTCGGCCATCCGCGCGTGCCGTCGATCACGTTCACCGGCGGCACCGCGACCGGCGCGGCCATCGCGCGGGTCGCCGCGCCGATGTTCAAGAAGCTCTCGCTCGAGCTCGGCGGGAAGAACGCCACGGTGGTCTTCGACGACGCCGACCTCGACGCGGCGATGCCGACGATCGTGCGCGCCTCGTTCGCCAACCAGGGACAGATCTGCCTCTGCGGCTCGCGCGTGCTGGTGCAGCGGCGCATCCTCGACCGATTCACCGCATCGTTCGTCGCGAAGGCGCGGGCGCTTCGCGTCGGCGATCCGCTCGACCCCGCGACCGAGCAAGGCGCCCTCGTGTCGCGGCCGCACCTGGAGAAGATCCTCGGATGCATCGACGTGGCGCGGGCGGAGGGTGCCGAGATCCTCTGCGGCGGCGCTCGACCCTCCCATCTGCCGAAGCGCTGCTCGAACGGCTTCTTCCTCGAGCCGACGGTGCTCGCCGGCCTGGCGCCCGATTGTCGCACGAACCAGGAGGAGATCTTCGGCCCCGTCGTCACGCTGATCCCGTTCGACCGCGACGAGGAGGCGATCGAGATCGCCAACGGAACGCCCTACGGCCTCGCCGCCGGCGTGTGGACCAGCGACGTGCGCCGCGCGCATCGCACCGCGGCGTCGCTCGACGCCGGGACGATCTGGATCAACTGCTGGCTGCTGCGCGACCTGCGCGTCCCGTTCGGCGGCATGAAGGCGAGCGGCGTGGGTCGCGAGGGCGGCGAGGAGGCGCTGCGCTTCTTCACCGAGGCGAAGAACGTCTGCGTCGCGATGTGAGGCGGTTGTCGTTCATCGGCGCGGCGCGTGCGGATCCCGGTTGATGGCCTGGCGTCGCCGCCGCCTGTGGTGAAGGCGCCCGGGCCTGTGCGGAAGTCGAGACGGCTGCAACGCAAGCCCGTGCAATCCACGGATCAACAGGAGACCGCATTGCAGGGCGCGCCGAACGCGACGCGACCGCGGCGCCAGCGCTACAACTTGCCATGGACACGAGTTCCTCGCGCGCTCCGGAGCCCGTCGGCGCGTATCCGCACGCGAAGCGGGTCGGCGACCTGCTCTTCCTTTCCGGCGTCGGGCCGCGCCGGCGCGGAGCGAAGGAGATTCCAGGGGTTGCGCTCGATGCGACCGGGCGAGTCGTCGGTCACGACGTCGAGGCCCAGTGTCGCTCGTGCTTCGAGAACATCCGCGCGATCCTCGAGGACGCCGGCGCGCGGTGGGACGACATCGTCGACGTGACCACCTTCCTCACCGACATGAAGGGGGATTTCGCCACCTACAACCGCGTCTACGCCGAGTGGTTCGCCGGTCCCGGCAAGCCGAATCCGACGCGCACGACGGTCGAGATCGCCTCGCTTCCGACGCCGATTGCCGTGGAACTGAAGGTCGTCGCCTGGCTTGGCCCGCGCTGACGCGCCGCGGTGCGGGCCGCCGCGAGCTCGTCCGTCGCGGCCAGCGTCACTTCGAATCGAGCGCCCGCAGCACCGCGCGCACCGGGCTGGCATCGAAGCCCTCCAGCGGCAGCGGCAGTGCGATGAGCTCGTACAGCCCGTCGGGAACGCGCCCGAGCACGATCCCTTCGAGGATCGCCAGGTCGTGGCGCAGGATGGCGTGGTGCGCCGGAAGATCCTTGGAATCGGAGAGGTCGACGCTGGGTGTGTCGATGCCCACGAGCACGACGCCGTTGGCGTGCAGGTGGTCGACAAGCTCCACCGAGAGCGCGGCGAAGTCGGCCGTCCACCGTTCGGGATCGGGAGAGGTGCCCGTCGCGAAGAGCACCCGCGGGGCGCGGACCGGCGCCGGGAGATCGCGCACGGCGATCCTTCCGCGCGGGGCGACGGGCACGTGCATCACCTGGCACGGCCCGAGATAGCGGTCGAGCGGCTGTTGCTCGATGGAACGACCGTCGACTCCGTAGTGGTTCAGCGTCGGCGCGCACCGAGGTGGACGGTCGCGTGAAGCGTCGAGTAGAGCGTGACGGCGCGCCATGTGCAGGTCCATGAGCACCTTGCCGAGAGCGGCGTGTCGCCCGAAGACAGCCAGGCGGGGAGAGTCGTGGCGTGATGTCGAACAGTTGCGTCACGGATGGTCGTTGGCCTGAAGAGACGTATGGGCAGCGTATCGAACCGGCGATTCACGCGCCGCCGCGGATCGGGCGGCGTCCACGGCACGCGCGTCGCGTGCGCCGAGAAACGCCGAGGCGAACGCCTTGCGACCGACGACGAGCGCCACGCGAGGACGAGCGCGACGCAGAGCGCCGCGACGTTGACCGCGGCGATCCAGCCGACCGAAGGCGACACGTCGCCCAGCGGACCGAGGAACCATTGCAGCGACGAGAAGATCCGCGTGGTGACCGGATCGCCTGTTCCCGTGAACGACACGGTGTGCTGGCCGAGCCGCCGCCGCCGCGCGCGCACCAGCCGACGGATGCGCCGCCGTTGGCGACGCCGACGGGCGCCGCCTCCGGTCGCGATGCCGCCGATCGCCGCTCCGCCGGCGGCGACGGCGCCGAGGGCGGCGCCTCCAAGCGCGGTCAGCAGGCCGATGCCCAGTCCGCCGACTGCGAAGACGCCGACGGCGGCGCCGCCCAGGCAGACGCCGCCAAAGGCCACGCCACCGATCGCCACGACACCCGTGGCCACGTCGCCAAGCGCGAAGAAGCCCTTCGCATGGCCGCGCTGGCCATCGGGTCCGATTCCCAGCGCGACGGCAAGGAGCGGCATGCCGAAGATCGTGGCGGTCGACCGGTAGCGCACCCCGCGCGCCACGGGCGCGCCGCGCCGCAGCAGCACGTTCACCAGCGGCATGCCGCACTCCGGGCACTTCGACGACTCGGTGACGCCGGTGAGGACGTATCCGCAGTTGCCGCAGTAGGGTTCGTTGGGGGCGGCCATGGGGGGGCGGGTGCTGGTTGTTGGCTATTGGTTATTGGTTATTGGTTACTGGTTACTGGTTATTGGTTATTGGTTATTGGTGGGCGGTGGCGAGCCATGTCGTGATGGCGGCGACGAGCAGGAGCGCCGCGGCGATGGCGGCGAGGGCGACGCGGCGCCATTGTCGTCGGGCCCGGTCGCGCGCCTCCGCGTAGGGGATCGTCGAGAAGCTGATCATGTCGTAGAGGGGCACGAAGGTCCGCGGCATGATTCGATGCAGCGCGTGCTCGAGCCGCTTCTTCATGCGGAAGACGCGCGATGCGGTGTGGTCGCGCATCTCAACGAAGTTGCGCAGGGCGAGGTCGGCGATGGCGTTGGCGTTGTCGATGCGGAGCGCTTCGTACGTCGCGATCGTGGCGTCGAGATCGCCGGCGTGGCGCCGCAGGCACTCGACCAGCGCCGTGCAGTCCTCGAAGGCGCAGTTCGCGCCCTGGCCATAGAAGGGCACGACGGCGTGCGCGCCGTCGCCGAGCAGGACGATCCGCCCGCGGTGCCACGGCCGGCAGCGAATGGTCACCATCGCGCCGACGGGATTGCTGCGGAAGTCCTCGAGCAGCGTCGGCATGAGCGGCACCGCGTCGGGGAACCATCGAAGCATGAACCGACGGACGTCGTCGTCGTCGTGGATCCGGTCGAATCCCGGAGCGTCGTCTGATTCGCCGCGATGCGCGAGGAAGAGCGTGCACGTGAACGATCGGTCCTGGTTGGGGAGCGCGATCATCATGAAGCCGCCGCGAGGCCAGATGTGCAGGGCGTGGGGCTCCATGGCCCATTCGCCATCGTTCGATCGCGGAGGAATCGAGAGTTCCTTGTAGCCATGCCCGAGGTACGACTGGCTGTAGTCGAATCCCTCGGTCCTCTGGAGCGTCGAGCGGATGCAGGAGAACGCGCCGTCACAGCCGACGACGAGGTCGCCGTGGTCGACGACGGTGCGGCCATCGCGATCCCTGAAGGTGACCCTCCGCTGCGATGGGTCGACGTCGACGCAGAGGTGATCGAAGCGGAACGAGGCGCGCGGCTCCCGGGCCGCAGCCTCCATCAAGGTCAGGTTCAGCCCGCTTCGCGACACGGAGTTGATCGCTCGGGTCGGATCGGCGCTATAGGGCTGGTAGACCGTCGCGCCGCCCCGGGGGTGGATCATCCGTCCGGGCATGCGCACCGCGGTCGCAAGCACCGCGTCGTCCAGCCCGACCTGCCGCAGCGCGTGCAGTCCGCGCGTCGAGATGGCCAGGTTGATCGAACGTCCGCCGACGTACCCCTTCGATCGGGGATCGCCGCGCCGCTCGTAGACCACGACCTCGTGTCCATCGCGCGCCAGCGCGCATGCGAGCAGCGAGCCCGCGAGCCCCGCGCCGACGATGACGATGCGATGCGGCACGGCGGGCAGTGTACGAAGCCGGGGAAAAGCATCGCCGAGGGATCGCCTGCGCGCGGTCGCACGACGGCCGGTCCATTCGTCCGCGAGTCACCCGCGAGGCCGGTGCGCCGTCGCTGCGTCGCCACGGCCTGCTGCGCGACAAGCGCTAGGCGGCAAGCGCTCGATCCAACGTCCCGCGTAGCAGCGCGAGCTGCCACACGTCCACGAAGCCGTTGTAGAGCGGCACCGCCGCGCGCGGATCACGTCCGGCTCGCGGAAGTCGCACGTGACCCCGTGTGCCTCGAGCGAACGGAACCGCCCTTCGCGTTCCAGGACTCGATCGAGAGCCAAGGTGACGCGCTCGCCCGCGTCGGCGGCGTGATCACGCGGCAGTCGCGAGGCATCCATTCGTGCAGCAGGAAACTGAGATACCTTCCGGTGAGCACGCGGCTCTGGCCGCAGGGCGTCCGGGCGCCACGACCTCGTCGAAGAGGTCCAGCGACGCGCAGCGCCATCGCCAGGATCGGCGGGTTGCTCGCACGGCTACCCGTCGGGCGCCGACCCGCGGCACGAACTCCGGCTCGAGGTGCATGCGGAAGGGGTGTCGGGGTCGTTGCCCCACCAGCCCGCGAGCCGCGGGCGACCGAGGTTGCGGCCGTAGCGCTCGTGCACGAAGCAGCCCGCGATGGGCGCCGGGTCCCGCGTTGAGATACTTGTACGAGCACCAGCAGGCGAAGTCGGCGTTCCAGTCGTGCAGCCGAAGCGGATACTCGGCAGCAGCCAGATCCCAGCCCGGCGACGGCCCTGACGCGCGCCGCGGCGGTGATGCGCTCGATGTCCGCGCAGTTGGCCGGTTCGGAAGTTGACGCCGCCGAGCAGGTCTGCGCCGCCAGCGAGTCGCCCGCGGCGATGGTCGACTCGATCTCCTCGGCGCAGCACATGCTCCCCGGCGCGGCGCGAGCAGGACCAGGTCGGTCACCGGATCCAGGTCGCGCGCCGCCATGTGCGACTTGACCGCGTACGTGTCGGATGGAAAGGCGCCCTCCTCGATCAGCACCTTGCGGCGCCCGCCGGCGGGGCGCAGGAAGCTCGCCATCATGAGATGCAGGTTCACGGTGAGCGAGTTCATCATGACCACCTCGCCCGGAAGCGCGCCGACGAGCCGCGCGCCCGACTCCCGGAAGACCTCGTGATACGAGTACCACGGGGTCGCTCCCTGGAAATGGGCCTCGACCGCGAGGTTCGCCCAGTCGTCGAGCTCCTGTCCGACGATCGCCCGCGCCGCCTTCGGCATGAGGCCGAGCGAGTTGCCGCAGAGGTACACCGCGTCGCGTCCGTCCCTGGTGCGCGGCACGTGGAAGCGATCGCGGAGGGGCGCGAGCGGATCGATCGAGTCCATGTGGCGCGCGAACGTCTCGTCCGGCGAGAACGACGCGACGTTGATGGAGTCGAGTGCGGCGGGACGCGGCATGGATGGGATCGTATCGAGCGGTGAAGGGGCGGTTGGCGCTGCGGGGATGGCGCGGGGATCCAAGGGAGGGGAGAGGCAGCCGGGACGCCTGCACCACAATGAGTGGCGGCGCTACGACGGCAGGCCGAGGAACTCCAGCGCGGTGCCGCGCAGGAGTCGCGCTTGCGTCGCGTCGTCGAGCCCCATCGAACGAATCAGCTCGCCGGGCACGCGCTCGCCGAGCGGAAACGGGTAGTCGCTCCCGAGCGCCACCCGATCCGGCCCCGCGAGGTGAAGCAGGTAGCGGAGCGCATCGGCGTCGTGGACGAGCGAGTCGAAGTAGATCCGTCGGACGTACTCGCGCGGATTGCGCGGATTGTCGACGGCGCACAGGTCGGGTCGCTCGCGGAAGCCGTGTTCGATCCGTCCGATCGTGAACGGAAACGCGCCGCCACCGTGGGCGAGGCCGATGCGCAGCGCGGGCAGCCGCTCGAGCACGCCGCCGAAGATGATCGAGCACGCGGCGAGCGCCGTCTCGGCCGGCATGCCGACCAGCCACGGCAGCCAGTACCTGGGCATGCGCTCCTTGCCCATCATGTCCCACGGATGCACGAAGACCGCCGCGCCCAGCGCGGCCGCGGCCTCGAAGACGGGGAAGATCGACGCGTCGTCGAGGTTGCGCACGCCGTCGGAGGCGTCGACGTGCGTGCCGATCTGGATGCCGCGCAGGCCGAGGTCGTTCACGCAGCGCTCGAGTTCCCGCACCGCGAGCGCCGGATCCTGCATCGGCACGGTGCCAAGCCCTTCGAAGCGGCGGGGACGGTCCGGATTGTCGCGCACGACGCCGGCGATGTGATCGTTGAGGATCCGCGCGAGGTCGAGCGCGTCGGCCGGCTTCGCCCAATAGCTGAACATCACCGGCACGGTCGAGAGCACCTGCACGCCGACGTGCGCCGCGTCGCACTCGCGGAGCCGCCGCCGCGGATCCCAGGCGTTGCTCTCGATGTCGCGGAAGTGTCGTCCGTCGATGAGCATCCGCGCCCGGCAGTCGGCGCAGTGCTCGAGGTTCACCCACCCGCCGTAGCCGTAGCGAGCGCGCAGGTCGGGCCACCGCTCGGGCAGGATGTGCGTGTGAAGATCGACGGCCGGGACGAGCATGGGAGGCGGAGGATGGATCGCGACGAGTCGCTTGATCGACGGATCGACGTGGCCCGCGGTGTTCCTATCGAACGACGAGCGAGAGCGGCGAACGGGAACGGCGAACGAGATCCGCAAGACGGGCGCCATCGGCGGCCCGTTCGGCCTTCCGATACGCTTCGGCCATGCCGACCGAGCCGTCGCCACGATCGACCGAATCCGCGGCGCCGCAGCCCTCGCGAACGCTCGCCCCGCTACCGGGGCGCCGCCGTTCGCACTGGCCGCTCACGATACTCGTGATCGCGGTGGTCGTGGGCCTGGCGCTCTTCCGTGGCCGATCGTCCGCGACGGACCCGGCGAGCCGCGGCGATGCAGTGTCGACGCGCAGCGCGACGACCGATCGCGCGGGCGCGCCGCGCGACGCGGGCGTCTCGCGCGACGGCGGCGATGCGGCGACGAGATCGTCGGGCGGCAACGCTGGCGCGCGGGTCGGGAGGACTGGCGCCGCGACCGAGGGCGCTTCGGGAAGGGCGACGTTCGGCGGAAGGGGCGCGTCCGCCGACGACCCCGGCGACGACCAGCGGCTCGGACAGGCGATCGCGAAGCACGAGTCGTCGGTCTGGGTCCAGGTCGAGGCCCGGGTGGCGAAGCTGCTTCCGGACGACACCGAGACGCCGAAGCATCAGCGCTTCCTCGTCGAGATCGTCTCCGGCGACACGCTCCTGGTGGCGCACAACATCGACGTCGCGGCGCGCGTGCCGGTCAAGGTGGGAGAGACGATCACGATCCGCGGCCGCTACGAATGGAGCGACAAGGGCGGACTGCTGCACTTCACGCACCGCGACAGCGACCGCGGCCGCCCGCGCGGATGGATCGAGGCGAAGGGGAAGCGGTGGGAGTGACCGAGGCGTGTCGCAGCCGCGCGGTCGGGGGCCGTCGCGGCGCCTTCATCCCAACAACAGGCCCTTCATCTCGTACGGCTTGGCCCGCTCGACCACCTTGCCGCACTTCCTGCACGTGCGCTTCGCCACGGGGCCGCCCCAGAACTCGTCCATGATCTGGGCGAAGTGGACGACGATGTCCTTCATGTGGAACTCGGCGTCGTGGACGAGGTCGCCACAGGTGTCGCAGTAGAAGACCAGGTGGTCGACGTCGCCCTCGGGTCGCTGGCGCTCGATGACGAGTCCGACCGTGTCGGCGGGCCGCTGCGGTCGATGCGGCACCAGCGACGGGCAGAGCCACGTCTCGCCTTCGCGGATGACGACATCGCGCATCCTCGGTCCGTCGGGTCCCTGCTCGCGGATGCGAACGGCGATGTCGCCCTTCACCTGATAGAACCATTCCTCGGTCGTGTTGACGTGGAAATCGTTGCGCGTGTTTGGTCCGCCGATCACCATCACGATGAAGTCGTCGCCGCAGTAGAGGTACTGGTTGCCGACGGGCGGACGCAGCAGGTGCCGGTTGGCGTCGATCCACTTCTGGAAGTTGATCGGATCGGGCACGCGCGTGGTGGGCGCGGTGCGCTGCGCGGTCGGAACGGACTTCGAGGCGAACTGCACGGCGAGCGCCGTGGCGGCGGTGACGTGGGCGTGGTGGGTGGTGAGCGTCATGGGATCCTCGTGGACATCCACATGATGACGCGCCGAGGCGGCTCGTGCGAGCAGAGGCGCGGCGAGTGGTGACGATCCCCTTGCCGGGATCGCCGAAGGGCGGGCGGGCCGCGCGGCGGCGGGCGCGCCACCGAATACGCTACATGTGCATGTCGTCGGAACGGCACGATCCTCCGCAAGCGCCGCGCGGCTGGCGCGCCGCGCTGCGACACGCCTTCGCGGTCGATCCGCCCGGACCCGCCGAGCCGACCGCCGAGCAGCGCGACGCGGTCGAGTGGCTGTGCCGCAAGCTGGCGCGTCGCGGCATGACCACGCCTTCGCTGATGCTGCTGGAGATGAGCCGTCCGCTCAACGCGGTGGCGTCGGCGGGCATGCAGGCGATGCAGCCGGCCGTCTGGGCCATCGCCTCGGGCGCGACGACAGCCCACTTCGAGCAGCTCGCCGCGTATCTCGAACGGCGCGGCTCGATCGAGTGGATGGCGACGCGGGTCGAGCAGATCGCGCGGGAACGGGATGACCCGGGCGGGCGCTCGCCGGGCGGCGAGAGCGGCGGCCCGTCGGAGCGCGCGGCCGCGCCGCGCACCCGTTCTCCCGCGGATCCGGGATAATCGCCAAGCCATGCCTGCGCCGAATCCTCCACCTCCTCGCGTCATCGTCGCCACCGACTGCGGCAGCACCACGACCAAGGCGATCCTGATCGAGCAGATCGACGGCGTCTACCGGCAGACCCATCGCGGCGAAGCGCCGACGACGGTCGAGGAGCCGTTCGCGGACGTGACCATCGGCGTCGTGAACTCGGTGACCGAGCTCGCGGAGCTCTCGGGCCGCACGCTCATCGACGGCAACGGAACGATCATCCGGCCGGCGCGCATCGAGAACGGCCGGCCCGTTGGCTGCGACATCTACATCTCGACGAGCTCCGCCGGCGGCGGGCTCCAGATGATGGTCGCGGGCGTGGTGAGGGAGATGACGGCGGCCAGCGCGAAGCGGGCCGCGCTCGGCGCCGGTGCGATCGTGATGGACACGATCGCCGCCAACGACAAGCGCCGGCCGCACGAGCAGATCCAGCGCATCCGCGAGCTCCGCCCCGACATGATCCTCGTCTCGGGCGGCACCGACGGCGGCGACGCCAAGAAGGTCACCGAACTCGCGGAGCTCATCGCGCCGGCCAAGCCACAGCCGCGCTTCGGCGGGAAGTACAGGCTCCCGGTGATCTTCGCCGGCAACAAGGACGCGGCGCCCGCGGTGCGCAAGGCGCTCGACATCGATGGCATCGAGCTCTCCGTCGTGGACAACCTCCGGCCCGTCCTCGAGCGCGAGAACCTCGGCCCGGCGCGCGACCGCATCCACGACGTCTTCCTCGAGCACGTCATGGCCCACGCGCCGGGCTACGACAAGCTCATCGCGTGGGCCGACGCGCCGATCATGCCGACGCCCGGCGCGGTCGGCGACATCCTCCAGACCATCGCGAAGACGCAGGGCATCAACGCGGTCGGCGTCGACATCGGCGGGGCGACGACCGACGTCTTCAGCGTCTTCTCGAGCGACGGAGCGCCCGTCTTCAACCGCACCGTCTCCGCGAACCTGGGGATGAGCTACTCGATCAGCAACGTCTGCGCCGAGGCGGGCATGGCCAACATCCTGCGCTGGGTCCACCTCGAGATGGACGAGCGCGAGCTGCGCAACCGGGTCAAGAACAAGATGATCCGCCCGACGACGATCCCGCAGACGCTCGATGCGCTCATCTTCGAGCAGGCCGTCGCGCGCGAGGCGCTGCGGCTGGCCTATCAGCAGCACAAGGAGTTCGCCACGACGCTCAAGGGCGTGCAGCAGCAGCGCACCGTCGGCGACCTCTTCGCCCAGCAGACCAGCGGGCAGACGATCGTCGACAACATGAAGCTCGATCTGCTGGTCGCGTCCGGCGGCGTCCTCTCGCACGCGCCGCGCATGCAGCAGACGGCGCTCATGCTCGTGGACGCGTTCGAGCCCGAGGGCTTCACCACGCTCGCCAAGGACAGCATCTTCATGATGCCGCACCTGGGCGTGCTTGCGTCGGTGCACGCGAAGGCCGCGATGGAGGTCTTCGAGCGCGACTGCCTGGTCTACCTCGGCACGTGCATCGCCGCGAAGGGCGAGGGAAAGGTCGGCAAGCCGTGCTTCTCGTACTCGGTCGGTCCGGCGGTCGGCTCGGACCGGACCGGGGAAGCCGGCGCGCTGGCGGCGCCGATCGGCGCCCGCGCTGGCGACACGAGCGCCGCGACGGCCCGAAGCGGCACGCTCGACGTCGGCGACCTGCTCGTGCTCCCGCTTCCCGCCGGAACGACGGCGACGGTGCGCATCGATCCGCAGCGCGGGTTCGACGTCGGCGCCGGCCCGGGCAAGCCGGTGGAGAAGACCGTTCGCGGAGGCACCGTCGGGCTCGTTCTCGATGCGCGCGGGCGGCCGCTCGCGCTCCCCGAGGACCGCGCGGAGTGTCGCCGAACCGTCGAACGCTGGGCGAAGGCGATGGGGATGTACGCGTAGGGCGAGCCGTCACGCCGCCGCGTTGTGGTGCAGCCGTCCCGGCTGCCCGGCTCGAGGAACGGACGCTCCGGATGCTCGACGTCCTCCACGTGTGGCGCGGCGGTCCCGGCTGCGTCGCGTGCCGCCGCGAACCGCGTGCGCGTATGGTCCGTGGGCGTCCCTTTGCCACGTCACGCGCCGGGACGACGCCCGACTTCTCCGGTCGGGCTTGCTGCGAGGGGCTGGGCCCATCGCATTCACGCAACCATTCACGGGAGCCTTGGTCATGAACATCCGGAACTTCATGCGCGCCTCGATGGGGATCACGATCGCCTCGCTCTCGGCCTCGGCCGCGCTCGGCTCGCCGCCGCTGGAACTCACCGGTTGGACGCTCTTCGATCCCGGGATGGACTGGGTCTATTCCAACCCCACGCCGACGTCCGGCCGCATCGACGAAGCCGTGGCGAGCTCCAACGTCAACGCCGCGTGGGTCGTGAGCGACTTCTCGAACGGACCGACGGCGACGATCACGTTCACCCTCCAGGTCGCCGCGGGGAGCGGGGACGACGACCTCATCGGCTTCGTCTTCGCCTACGAGAACAGCGACAACTTCTACCTGCTCGACTGGAAGAAGGCGACGCAGACCTTCAACTGGGGCGATCCCGTGCTCATCAACGACGACACCGCGGAGCAGGGACTCAAGATCAAGCGCATCGCCGGTGGCTGGACGCTCGACGGCCTGTGGGGCGGCCAGGATGGGATTGGCGTGGCGACGATCGCCGGACCGACGGGCGGTCAGTGGCTGGCGGGAACCGCCTACGACTTCGAGCTCGCCCTGTCGCCGGGTCACATCGTCGTGACGCGCAACGGAAGTCCGCTCTTCGACGTCCTCGATGCAGGCTTCGCGGGCGCCACCGGTGGCATCGGCTTCTACGGATTCAGCCAGGACAACATCATCCTCTCGAACGTCTGCGTCATGCCGGCGCCCGGCGGCTGCCCGGCGGACATCAACGGCGACGGCACTGTCGATGGCGGAGACCTCGGCCTGCTGCTCGCCGCGTTCGGTGGCGGTAGCGTCGCCGCGGACGTGAATCAGGATGGAACCGTCGATGGCTCCGACCTCGGCATCGTGCTCGCGGCGTGGGGAACGGATGGATGTTGATGCGCGTCCCAGTTGACTCTCGCGCCCCACCGAACCCCATCCCACGGTGAGCCGCCGCTGTGGGCAAGGGGTCGAACGGGTGGAGGTCGACTGGAGTCCGTAGAGGGTCCGGCGCGCGGCGATGAGCCGACCGTCACCCGCATGATCCGAAGCCCGCGAGCAGCAGCCCGACATCCGCGCCGTCCACGATGCCGTCGCAGTTGAGGTCGCCGGAACCGGGCGCGCCCCATTGGGCGAGCAGGAGGCCGATGTCGGCGCCGTCGATCGTGCCGTCGGCGTTGAGATCGCCGAGGCAGGTCGGGGCGAAGCCATATTGAAGATGGTCGACCTCAAGGCCGCTGCCGCCGCCGGAGGGAACCGACTTGATGGAGATCGCGCTGATGCCGCCGGGATCGGAGACGCCGAAGAAGCGATCTTCGGCCGTCATGCTGTTGAACGCGCCATCGCCGACGTTGGGCGCGATGATGACGCCAAGCGAGACGTTGCCCGGACCGAATGCCTCGAAGGTCACCGTGTTGAAGGCGCCGCCGTCGGTCCAGACGATTCCGGCGAAGGTCGGCAGGCCCCCGAGCACGGCGGCGCTGAACGTGAACTTGATGCCGGTCGATCCAGGCACCATGAAGAACGAATGGCCCTGCTGGCCCTTCCCGTCGATGGCGCCGTCGTCGCAGTCGACGCTGTCGGTGATGCCGCCGGGACCGGTGACGCTTCCGGTCGATGCCGTCACGCCGGGCACGTTCAGCGCGCCGTCCTCGAACGTCTCGAGGTAGCCATTGCTTCCGGCCTGGCAGAGGTTGAAGGGACTGTCGTCGCTGCACAGGTAGGGCAACGGACCGTAGAACGTCGACGCCGCGGAGGCGGCCGCGGTGGCGAAGGTCGCGATGGCGCATGACGCAGCGATGGCGACGGTGTGGGCGAACCGGCTGGAGATGGCGATGTTGGATTCGAGGATCATGTTCGATGTGCTCCTGCGAGTGTCCCGAGTCAGAAATTCGCGGTATATGGGCGCGACATGATTTTGTCTGGCAAGGAGTCGGGACGAACGGCCTATCCGCAGCGATAGGCGGAGTCTCGACGACGCCGCCAGGCGAAATCGGGGCCGAACATATGCCGCGAATTTCTGACTCGGGACACTAGGCATGCCAGTTGACTTTCGCGCCCCACCCAACGCAATCCTGCCGTGAGACGCTGCTGTGGGCGATCGGGGTCGAACGCATGGAGGTCGACTGGAATCAGTTTATCGTGAGGCCCCGATCCGCCCGCCGTGTGGCGCGAGTGTCGATCGTTCGCGGGAGATGCGACCGATCACCGGAGGATCATCGTCGGCGTTCTCGCGACCACGGCGTGCTTGGATGAAGGCGTGCTTGGATTGGACAAGTTGTGCTTGGATGAAGGCGTCGTTGGACGAACTGTTCCCGGATGAAGGCGCAGTTGGAGGCCATCGCGCCTGATCGTGCGCTCGAATCGACGCCTCCCCGTCGCTGCGGGCAGCGCACGAGTCGCGGACGTAATACGCGTCCCAGTTGATTCTCGCGCCCCACCCAACTCAATTCCGCCGTGAGACGCCGCTGCGGGCAAGGGGTCGGACGCATGGAGGTCTACTGGAATCCGTATGAGATACCGCCGTGGGCACGGGGTCCAACACATGGAGGTCGACTGGAATCCGTATAAAGTGGCCGGGCGTTCGTCGGCTGGCGGCCACGGTGGCGCGGTCGACGCGACGTGATCAGGCAGCGACCTTCGTCACGCGACGCGATGCCTCCGTCCGCGGCGCACGCGACGCGAAGCGGACGAAGCCTTGGAGCGACCACCCATGCGAACATCGATCCTTCTCGTGAGCGCCGTCCTTGGCGCGGGTGCCCTTGTCGGTTGGGCGGCCGCGATGGACCCATCCGCGCCGGCATCCCTGGCTTCGGCACCGGCGCGCCCCGGTGCGGCGCCGGCCGCCGCAACACCTCGGCCCATCGCGCCGCCGAGCGTCACGGCTCCGACCGCGACCGAGACGATGAAGGCCGTCCGCCTCTCGGCCTTCGGCGGACCGGAGGTGCTCACCCTGGCCGATGTTCCCAAGCCCGGTCTCCGCAAGGGCGAGGTCCTCGTGCGCGTCGTCGCCGCCGGCGTGAATCCCGTCGACTGGAAGATCCGCAACGGCCTGCTCAAGGCGATGGGCGCACCGCTTCCATTCACGCTGGGCTGCGATCTCTCCGGCGAGATCGTCGCCGTCGGCGAAGGGGTCGAGGATCGCAAGCCCGGCGAGGCGGTCTTCACCTTCCTGCCGCCGATGAAGACCGGCTCGTTCGCCCAGTTCGCGGTGGTGCCCGCGGCGACGCTCGCCGCCAAGCCCGCGGCGCTCGATCACGTGGTCGCCGGTTCACTGCCCGTCGCGGGACTGACCGCGTGGCAGGCGCTCTTCGATCATGGCGGGCTCAAGGCGGGACAGACCGTGCTCATCCAGGGCGCCGCGGGCGGCGTCGGCCACCTCGCGGTGCAGATGGCCAAGCACGCCGGCGCTCGCGTCATCGCCACGTGCTCGAAGGAGAACGCCGACTTCGTGAAGTCCCTCGGCGCCGACGTGGTCGTCGACTACAAGTCGCAGCGGTTCGAGGACCTCGCCAAGGACGTCGACATGGTGCTCGACACGATCGGCGGCGAGATGCAGCAGCGCTCGCTGACGACGCTGCGCAGGGACGGCATCCTCGTCTCGATCGTGCAGCCGCCTGATGCGGCGAAGCTCAAGGAGCTCGGCGTGCGCGGCGCCGTCTTCATGGTCAGGGCCGATCCGAAGCAGCTCGCCGAGATCGCCGGCCTGGTCGTGCAGGGCAGGATCAAGCCGCACATCGACGCGACGTTCCCGCTCGCCGAGTTCGCCAAGGCCCTCGAACGCAGCGAAGGCGGGCACACCAGGGGGAAGCTCGTGCTGAAGATGGATTGATGCGGGAATCCGACTCATACGGATTCCAGTAGACCTCCATGCATTGGACCCCGTGCCTACAGCGGTATCTCACGGCGGAATTGGGTTGGGTGGGGCGCGAGATTCAATTGGGATGCGTATCAATCCCACTCCGACAGCAGGATTCCCAGGTCCGCGCCGTCGACGAAGCAGGAGAAGTTGAGATCGCCGATCGGGCCCGGCGTGCCGAACGCGGCCAAGAGCAGGCCCAGGTCGGCGCCGTCCACGTCGCCGTCATGGTCGAGGTCGGCGATGCTCGGCAGCGGTCCGACGGTCGTGCCTTGGAATTCCCATGCGCCGATGTCCGGGAAGAGGCCGGGCGTGGCGGTGTTGTTGGGCATGCCCGAATCGTCGTGCGAGCGCTGGTTGTTGGCGATGTCGAAGACGGTGCTCTCGCCGGCCAAGCCGTCCTCGTCGGTGTCGCCGACGTCGGAGCCGCTGTTGATCCCGTTGGCCTGATCGATGCACGGACTTCCCGCAAGCAGCGCCGGGCTGTCGTCGAGCGTGCCGAAGATGTTGTCCGGTCCATCGGGGTCGGCCAGGAGCGGGTCGTTGCCGAAGAGATGCAGGCCGCCGAAGGTCTGGCCGGCGCAGACGATGCAACAGTCGCTTAGGTTGAAGGAACCGCCCGAGAGGGTGTTGATCTGTTCCTTGTCGCCGGTGTTGAGCCCGTCGTTGTTGAAGTAGACGATCGAGTTGTCGATGACGGTGGGCACGTTCAGGGCGAGCACGCCGCCGCAGTTGGTGGCCGACGTGTTACCGACGATGGTGCAGCCGAAGAGCACCGCGGCGCTGTTGCACTGGATGGCGCCGCCGGCCTGCGTCGAGCTGTTGCCGCTGAAGTGGCAGTTGACGAACTTGGGCGTGTTGCCGCCGAGGACGATGACGGCGCCACCGTTGACGGCGCTGTTGCCGATGAACCGACATCCGCGGATGGTGCCGCGGCCGCTCGAGACCACGCGCAGTCCGCCGCCCGCGATGGGGAACGTGCCTCCGTTGGCGTTTCCCGCGGTGATCACGAAGCCGTCGAGGATCGTGTTGTCGGTGTGGCCCGACCCGGAGATCTCGATCACGTGGAAGCTGTTGTCCGCGAGGCCCGGCGCGCCGATCTCGCCGCTGAGGATCGCCGGATGGGCGAAGGAGTCGCGGTCGGTCTTGCTGCCTTCGCCCCCGGCGAAGCCGCCGTAGATGCCCACGCCGGCGGGAAGCACGTAGCTCTTGGTGCGATCGGTGGTGGCCGTCGGCTTGTAGGTTCCGTCGGCGACCCAGACCTCCTTCGGACCGAGGAGCTTGACGTCGCCCGCGGCCGCGAGCGCGTCCTGGAGGTTCACGAACGCGTCGCCCCAGTCGGCGCCGTTGTTGGCGCCTGTCGCGTTCTGGTCCACGCAGAAGATGCTCAGGCCGCGGTCGACCTCGTAGGCGCCGACATCGACGAAGGGCTGGAACCCGAGTCCCTGGTTCACCTTCACGTCGTTGATCACGCGGTCGTGGCCGTCGGCGTCCTGGGTGAGCGGCGCGATCGTATTGAGGTCGCCATCGAGATCGGCGAGGTCCGCCGGGATCACCGTCGAGTTGCCGTGATCGATGCACGGCGAGTTCTTGCCCAGCCGCAGGTTGTCGTCGAAGTCGCCGAGGATGTTGTTGGCGCCGTTGGGGTCGACAAACTGCGGGTCGGCGCTGAAGTTGCCGTTGGCCACATCGAGCGCGATGCCCTCGATGCAGCAGCCCTTGATGGTGACCGTGCCGCCGGCGTGGCTGTTCTCGGGGCCCGTGGTCGCGGTGTCGTCGAAGAGGATGGAGTTGCTCAGCGCGAGCGTCGCCGATTCGGTGCGCAATGCTCCACCGGTCGGGGCGTCGTTGCCTCGGAACGTGCAGTGGGCGATCGTCCCGTTGAAACCGCCGATCATCGCGACGCCGCCGCCCTTGGTTCCCGCCGTGTTGGCCGAGAAGACCGTGTTCACGATGCTCAGCGTGCTGGCATTCTGCGCCTTGAGGCCGCCGCCGTTGGTGGTCGCATCGTTGCCGGCGAAGAGGCAGTTCACGACCAACACGTTGCTGGTCGGGATGAGGTTCATGCCGCCCCCCTCGACGGCGGTGTTCTTGTCGAAGACGCAATCGATGAACTTCGGCGAGCCGCCCGTCGAGTCGACTCCGCCACCGGTCGAGTTGGTGTTGTTGAGCGTGAAGCGGCAGTTGCGCACGGTCATGGTCGTCGTGTTGGTCATGCGCATCCCGCCGCCCGGGAAGCCGTTGTCGCTGTTGCCGGCACGGATCGTGAAGCCGTCGAGCAGCCCCGACGCGTTGACGTTGTCGGCGGTCACGACATGGAAGGAGTTGTCGGAGTTGAGGACCGGCGTTCCAATGTCGCCGCTGAGAACGGTCACGTTGGCCGCCGGATCGCGATCGCTCTCGAACGCATCGCCCGCCTGGAAGCCGCCCAGCACCTGGACGCCATCGAGCATCGCGAAGGAGATCGTGCGGTCGCTCGTGGTGGTCGGCTTGTAGGTGCCGGCCGCGACCCAGATCTGGTCGCCGCTGGCTGCGCTGGCGAGGGCGCTCTGGAGGCTCTTGTAGGCGAACGCCCACGAGTTGCCGGTCTGGAGGGCCGTCGGCAGCGCGGTGGCGGCGTTGACGAAGATGGTGCCGGCGACGGCGGTGGTGCCCGCCAGCGCCGCCGCTGTGCCAGCAAGCGCGATGGGTGCGAACGATCGAATCAACGAGTGCATGAGAATCCTCCCGCGAGGCGGCCCGGGGGCGTTGGGCATCGGGGACGTCCCGAGCACGGCGCCGCCGTCGGGATGTCAACGCACCGTTCGGCGGGGGAGGGGATCAGCAAGTTCGCGCCATCGCGCGGGCGACGCCGTGCGATGAACCACTGGCATCGGTATCGTGCATCGGCGAGAGTGCTCGTCGCATCGGCCTCCCGCCTTCCGTTCCGCTTCGGCCGCTGGTTTCACCCGCTCCATTCGTTCCACCCGTTTCCTGCCTTCTTCCCGTTCACCTCGTCTCCCAGGCCATGGCCTCCGCCTACACCCCCGGTCTCAAGGTTTCGGCCCGCACGCGCCATCGCGTGCGGCGTGTGCTTCCCATTCCGGGCGAGGTCCTCGTGCAGCGCGGGGCGCAGGTCGAGGGCCGCGAGATCGTCGCCCGCACCTTCATGCCGGGCGATGTGACGCCGGTGAACGTCGCCAACCTGCTCTCGGCGCCGCCGGGCGACGTGCCTGCGCTCATGCTGAGGAAGGAGGGCGAGCGCGTCGCGGTCGACGAGGTCATCGCGCGCTCCAAGGGGATCTTCGGACTGTTCAAGGGCGAATGCCGCAGCAAGGTGGCGGGCACGATCGAGAACATCTCCGGCGTCACGGGACAGGTCATCGTCCGCGGCGAACCGATCCCGGTGCAGGTGCAGGCGTATCTCAGCGGCACGGTGGTCGAGGTGCTGCCGCGCGAGGGCGTGGTCATCGAGAGCGACGTGGCGCTGGTGCAGGGGATCTTCGGCATCGGCGGCGAGACGTTCGGGCCGCTGCGCATCGCGTGTGCCCGTCCGGACGAGGAGCTGCACGAGGACCTGATCGACGCCGACATGAAGGGCGCCGTCGTGGTGGGCGGGGCGCGCATGACGGCGCAGGCGATTCGTCGAGCCCGCGACGTCGGGGCCGCGGCGCTCGTCTCCGGTGGCCTGGACGACCAGGACCTGAAGGACTTCCTCGGATACGACCTCGGCGTGGCCATCACCGGAAGCGAGCGCGTCGGCATCACGATCGTCGTGACCGAGGGATTCGGCGAGATCAGCATGGCCGAGCGCACGTTCCGGCTCTTCCGTGCCCTCGAGGGGCATCGGACGGCGGTCAACGGCGCGACCCAGATCCGCGCGGGGGTCATGCGGCCGGAGATCGTCGTGCCGCTGCCCGCCACGGGCGGAACGGAATCGGCGCCGCGCCTCTCCGGCGCGGGACTGCTGGAGATCGGGACGCCGGTGCGGGTGATCCGCGATCCGCACTTCGGGCTCATCGGCAAGGTCGCGGCCCTGCCCGAGCAGCCGTACGTGCTCGGTTCGGGATCCAGGGCGCGCGTGCTTGAGGTTCGGTTCGATTCCGGCGAGAGTGTGCAGGTGCCGCGGGCGAACGTCGAGCTGATCGAGGGATGAAGCTCGCGGCGACGCGCCGGATCGATCGCGCCCCTCGCGGCGATTCGCGCACCGAACGGAACGATCGGCAACCATGACCCCGACGCTGGCCGCCATCTTCGACCCGGAACGCGCATGGCTCGGCGCGCTGATGCTCGTGCTGTGCATGACGATCCTCGCCTGCGTCCTCGCGGCGCGGAGGGGCTACGCGATGAAGGTTCGGCGCATCGCGGCGCTGGAGGCGGTGGACGAGGCGGTCGGACGCGCGACGGAGATGGGCAGGCCGCTCCTCTACGTCCCGGGCATCCAGGACATGAACGAGATCGACACGATCGCCGGGCTCAGCGTGCTCAGCCACGTCGCGCGCACGGTGGCCGAGTACGACGCCCAGATCGAGGTGCCGACCAGCCGTTCGCTCGTGATGACCGCGGCCCGCGAGACGACGCAGGCTGCGTATCTCGCCGCAGGCCGGCCCGATTCGTTCAACCCCGACCTCATCTACTACGTCACCGACGAGCAGTTCGGCTTCGTCGCGTATCTCACCGGCCTCATGTCGCGGAAGAAGCCCGCGGCATGCTTCTACCTCGGCAAGTTCTTCGCGGAGTCGCTCATCCTCGCGGAGACGGGCAACGCCATCGGGGCGATCCAGATCGCCGGCACGTCGGAGGTCTCGCAGCTTCCCTTCTTCGTCGCGGCGTGCGACTACACGCTGCTGGGCGAGGAGTTCTTCGCGGCGAGCGCGTACCTCTCGGGCGAGCCCGACCAGCTCGGTTCGCTGAAGGGGCAGGACCTCGGCAAGGTCATGGCCGCGGTGGCGCTCGTCGTCGGCGTGCTCCTCGCGACGATCGCGGCGTTCTCCGGCCCCGATTCGGCCGCCGGACGCGGCGTCTCCTACCTCACGGAGCACATCCTGAAGTGACGTTCGCCGCGCGGGCCGCATCGTTCGCATGCGCCGTGGACGCGCCGCGGGCGCCGCTCGCGTGCGCTTCCTCGCGTGCGGGCGCGCTGCACCCGAGACGCATCCGCGCGGACGAGGTCCCGACGATCCTCGCCTGAGTCCAACCACCCGATGCTCAAGCGCACACTTCCGCTCTTCATCACGGCCGGCGCGGGGATCGTCATGATCCTCTCGTACTTCGTGCCGCGCTGGCAGAGCTGGGGCGAGGACGTCGCGGTCTGGTTCGATGTGCTCGCCGCGATCGCCTTCATCCTCGGCGGCGGCAACCTGCTCAAGATGCAGCTCAAGAAGGTCTCGGACCGCGCGCCGGGATGGGGATACGCGGTCGTGACGATCGTGGCGTTCGCGGTGACGCTCTTCGTCGGCCTCGGGAAGATCGGCGTCCATCCGATGGAGTCCGCGCCGGGCCATCCGTGGTCGGGCGACTTCAACGAGCGCGGCTCGTACTTCTGGTGGATCTACGAGTACACGTATCAGCCGCTCACGGCGACGATGTTCGCGATGCTCGCCTTCTACGTCGCCTCGGCGGCGTACCGCGCGTTCCGCGCGAAGAACATCGAGGCGATCCTCCTGCTGGGCACGGCGCTGCTGATCCTGCTCGGTCGGACGTATGCGGGCGTCTGGCTGACCAGCTTCATTCCGCCGGGCTCGCCCCTGGCGGTCCTCCGCATCGAGAACCTCGCGGAGAGCGTGAAGGACACGTTCACGACGACGGGCACGCGCGCGATCATGATCGGCGTGGCGCTCGGCGTCGTCTCCACGTCGCTCAAGATCATCCTCGGCATCGACCGCTCGTATCTCGGATCGGGCAAGGACTGAGCCGGCGCTCGCGGCCGGGATCGCACCAACCCCGCTCATCTCGCTCCCATCATGCTCCGCCTCCTCCAGAACCTCGATCGCCGCTGGATCTTCCTGATGATGTTCGTGGCGGTGACCGTCCCGATCCTGGCGGGATGGACGTTCCCCGAGAACCTCACCGAAAACACGCGCGCCGCCTTCGCGGAGATGGAGAAGATCCAGCCCGGCGACCGCGTCCTCATCTCCTACGACTTCGATCCATCAAGCGCCGGCGAGCTCTCGCCCATGGCGACGGCGCTGACCTACCACGCGGCGAAGCGGGGAGCGAGGATCTACTACATGTCGCTCTGGCCGGTCGGGCCGCAGCTCGTCGAGGACTCGATCCACGACGTCCTGAAGGCCGACTTCCCGCAGATGCGCTATGGCCACGACTACGTGAACCTCGGCTACAAGTCCGGGTACGAAGGCGTGATCAAGGTCATCGTGACCGACTTCCGCAAGCTCTACTCGACCGACGCGCGCGGCGAGGCGCTCAGCTCGATTCCGATGATGGACGGCGTCGTGAGCCTCCAGGACATGAAGCTGATCGCCAGCGTGAGCGCCGGCTACGCGGGCGCGAAGGAGTGGGTGCAGTACGCGAAGACCGCGTATCCGGACAAGTTCTCGATGATGGTCGGATGCACCGGCGTGCAGGCGCCGCCGCTGCTGCCGTACGTCCCGGCGCAGCTTCCGGGGCTGATCGCCGCGATCAAGGGGGCGTCGGAGTACGAGAAGCTCATGGCCGAGAAGTACGGCACGGGCGACGATCCCAAGTACAACGAGGGACGGCGACGCATGGGATCGCAGCTCGTCGCCCACGTCCTGATGGTGCTGCTGATCATCGTCGGCAACATCGTCTACTTCGCCGGTCGCCGGCATGGAGCGGGGCGATGAGCGACCGCCGCGCCTCGATCGTCTGGACGATCGTCTTCGTCGCCGCGGGGCTCTTCCTCGCCGGCCGCGCGCTCTTCACCGCCACTGGCATGGGCCGGGAGTACGTCGAGGCGCGCCAGGTGGTCGCCGTGGGCACCGATCGCGCCGGGAAGACGATCGAGCGTCGCTGGGTCGACGAGGAGTCGGCGACGTACGGCGACTACCTCCGCGCGGAGCGCGCCGATCCGGGCCAGCGCGTCGTCCACCTGAGCGTCTTCCGCACCGTCGGGCTCTGGTTCTCCGCGTTCCTGACGCTCGCGATCTTCTCGTTCCTCTACGGCGACAACCCGATCTACAAGCTCGCCGAGGCGATCTTCATCGGCATGTCGGCGGCGTACTGGATGGTCGTCGGCTTCTGGACGGTGATCGTCCCGAACCTGATCGGGAAGATCGCGCCGGGGCTGGTGCAGTCGTGGGCGATCCCCGGGCTCGAGGGGGAGGATCTCGTTCCCCGCTTCATCTACCTCGTCCCGCTGGCGCTCGGCGTGATGCTCCTCTGGCGCCTCGCGCCGAAGGGGGCGTGGATTGCGCGCTGGCCCCTGGCGCTCTTCATCGGCGTCTTCGCCGGACTGCGGCTCGTGCAGTTCCTCCAGGCGGACCTGCTCAACCAGATCGCCGCGGGCATCAAGCCGCTCGTGGCCCTCGGCGGCAACGGAGGCTTCCTCTGGGGCGCCACGCTCGCCAACATCGTCTCGGTCGTCGGCGTCCTCTGCTGCCTCGCGTACTTCTTCTTCTCGGTGGAGCACAAGGGCGCCTTCGGCGGCGCGGCGCGCGTGGGCATCTGGGTCCTGATGATCACCTTCGGCGCGATGTTCGGCTACACGGTCATGGGGCGCATCGTGCTGCTCGTGGCCCGGCTGGAGTTCCTCTTCAACGACTGGCTCTGGCTGATCGACCCGGCGGGGAACCGGGTGGCGTGAGCGACGGCGGCGGCTGCGCGCCGATCCGGGGCTGCTACCCTCGACGATGCTTCGCCCCGCACTGCTCGTGACGGCAACACTGCTTCTCGCCGCCTGCCAGACGCCCGCGCGCGACCTGGCGGGCACGTGGTCGTTGCAGGAATTCGTCGATGCGCCGGCGGCGCCGCCCATCCCGCCGCCGGGGCGCACGCGACCGACGGTCGTGTTCGAGCCCGACGCCAACGGCACCTCCGGAAAGGTCGGTGGAAACGGCTCGATCAACACCTTCACCGGAACGTACAACGCCTCGGCCGGCAACATCGCCGTGAGCTCGCTCGGCGTCACGCGCCGGGCCGGGCCGTCGGCGCTGTTGCGACTGGAACAGGTCTATCTGGGCGTGATCCAGACGGCGACGACGTGGCACGTGAAGGGCGACGAGCTCCTGCTGAGCGGCGCCGCCGGAACCGTGCGCTTCGCGCGCGAGGCTGCGCCACCCACGGAGCCCGCGGCCCCGCCGGCGGACCAGGCGGCATCGCAGCCCGCCCCCAACAAGCCCGAAGCCGAACCAGCCGCGCAGCCCAACCGCAATCCTGCCGATCCTCGCTCACCCTGACCCTTAACTCTGACCTCGAACTGGCCACGCCCTTCGAGCCGTCAATTCCAACTCCGCGGCCCTCCGCGGCTAATCCCAACTCCGCGTCCCTCCGCGGCCCTCCGCGGCTGATCTCAACTCCGCGTCCCTCCGCGGCCCTCCGCGGCTAATCCCAACTCCGCGTTCTCCGCGGCCAACGCGCCACCCGTCCCAGCTCACTTCGCCCCCGCCGCCTGCGGACTCAGCGGCTCCTGCGTCAGCGGGTCGCGCAGCGGCAGGTGCTGCACCTCGCCGCCGAAGAACTCGGACATCTTGGCCCGTCCCTCCATGTCTCCGTTGTAGATCTCGTCCCACTTGCCGACGACGAAGATCGCCATGTTCTTCGGATCGAGGTACTTCTGGGCGACGCGCTCGACGTCCGCCTTGGTGACGCCCTTGATCCGGTCGCGGTACGTCTGCCAGTAGTCCGCGGGCCGCTTGGTCCATTCGTCGTTGGCGAAGACGTTGAGCGTGCCCGCCTTGCTCTCGAAGGTGCGGGGGAACGTCTCGATGTACTGCGCGATGCTCGTCTGAAGCTCCTCGTCGGTCACCGGCTGCGCGCGCACCCTGTCGATCTCCTCCATGATGATCTTGGTGGCCAGCGCCACGGTCGGGTTCTTCGACTGGAAGACGGCGCGCCACTCGCCGGGGTACCACACCTCGGGCGAGAAGCGCGAGCCGGCGCTGTACGCGAGTCCCTCGTCGCTGCGGACGCGCTTGGTGATGCGGCTGGTGAAGCCGCCACCGCCGAGGATGTCGTTGAGCAGCAGCAGCGGGAAGTAGTCGGGATCGTCCCGCTTCACGCCGCGCAGGCCGATGAAGACCTTGCCCTGCGGGATGTCCTTCTCGACGTGGTACACCCCGGGCTTGAAGGTGGCCGTGGGCGCCGCGGGGTCGGCGACCGGCTCGCCCTTGGCCCAGCCGCTCGGCGTGCCGAGGGCCTTCTCGAGCCGGTTCAGCATGTCGCTGGTCTCGAAGTCGCCGGTCACGGCGACGATCACGTTGCCTGGATTGAAGATGCGGTCGTGCATCTTCGCCATCTCGGCGGGCGTGATCCGGTCGAGCGACGCCTTGGTCATCTCGCGCGCCTCGAAGTGGTCGCGGCCGTACAGGAGCGCCTTCCACTCGCGGTCGAGGATCGGTCCGGCGTCGTCGTTGCGCTGCTTCATCCCCTCGATCGCCTCGCCCTTCCACACCTCGAGCTTCTTCGCGTCGAAGCCCGGGTTGCGGAGCATGTCGATGAAGAGCTTCATCGACTCGTCGAGGTTGGAGCTGAGGCAGTTGAGGGAGGCGCTCGACGTCGACTCGCCGCTGCTGGCGTTGATGATCGCCGCGAGGAAGTCGACCCGTTCGTCGAACTGCTCGGGCTTCATCGTCGTCGTGCCGCCGCGCCGCATCATCGCCCCGGTCGCGTCGGCGAGCCCGACGATGTCGGCGGGGTCCAGGTTGTCGCCGCCCTTGAAGGTCATCGCGATGTTGACCAGCGGGAATTCCTTGCTCGGCATCAAGTAGACGGGCACGCCGTTGGAGAGCACGTGCCTGTACTCGCCCGGCTTCGGCGGTTCGAACCTGAGCGCCGCGAAGTCGATCTTCTCGGGCCGGGCGGGGAGATCGTCGGCGAACGTGGGAAGGGCGAGTGACGCGACGAGCGTGAGGATGACGGTGGTCGTGCGCATGGCGATTGGGTGCTGGGTGGTCGGCGACGAGCGAGCCGAGATCGATGACTGGCGGTGGGAGATGACGGGGCGGGGCGCGAAGGCCGGGGTAAGGTCGTTCTACTTCTTCTCCAGCTCGGCGATCCTCGCCTTGACCTTCTTCAGGATGATCTCGATCGCCGGCTTGAACTGCGGCGGCGCGGAGCCGGCCTGCGATTCCATCTGCGCCGCGCCGGCCTTCAGCTTCTCGAGGTCGGTCTCCTGCCCGAGCTGCTGGAGCGCCTGGCGCACCATGCCCTGCATCTGCGGATCGAGCTTGGCCAGCTCCGGGTCGGGCGCGCTCGCGCCCTGCTTGCGGTTGTAGATCGCGACCGAACGGTTCGTCTCGCCGAAGTACTTCCTCGCGACGCGCTGGATGTCCTCGGCGGTGACCTGCTGGAGCTTCTTCGGCGCCTCGTTGATGTACTCCCAGCCGCCGAGCCCCTCCATGTAGCCGAGCTGCACCATCAGGAAGAAGTTGTTCTGGAGCCGCCGGTAGTTGTCCGCGGCGAGGCGGTTCTTGACCTTCTGGAGCTCCTCCGCCGGAACGAGCGTCTCCTGGAGCTTCCTCAGCTCGGCGTACCACGCCTGCTCGAGCGCCTCGGGCTTGGCGTCGCCCTTGACCTCGGCGCTGAATGAGAAGGATCCGCCGTACTTGCGGGCTTCCTGCTGCGCGGTGGCGCTGCTGGCGATCTCGAGTCCCTCGACCATGCCCTTGTACAGGCGTCCGGTGCGCCCGTTGAGCACATCGGCGAGCACCTCGAGGGCGAAGCCGTCGGCGCTGTTGAAGGGCACCGTGTGGTAGCGCACCTCGACCTGCGGCTGGCAGTCGCACTCGGCGAGCATGCGCTGCTCGGCGAGCTGCTTCACCTCGAGCGTGACCACCGGCGGCGGAGCGCTCTCGCCCGGCCTGAGCCGGCTGAAGTACCGCTTGATCACCGGCTTCACCTCGGCTGGATCGAAGTCGCCGACGATGATGCCCACGAGGTTGTTCGGCCGGTAGTACGTGTTCCAGTACGTCTGCGCCGCCTCCTTGGTGTAGCTGTTGAGGTCGCTCGGCCAGCCGATGACGGGCCAGCCGTACGGGCTCGAGATCCAGAACATCGCGTCGAACTGCTCCTGGAAGACGCCCGTCGGCGTCGATTCCGTGCGCAGCCGGCGCTCCTCGTGCACGACGTCGCGCTCGGAGTAGAACTCGCGGAAGACCGAGTCGTTGAGGCGGTCCGATTCCATCCACGCCCAGAGCTCGAACTTGTTGCTCGGAACCGTGATGAAGTAGAAGGTCAGGTCGTAGTTGGTGAAGGCGTTCATGCCCGACCCGCCCATCTTCGTGTACACCTGGTCGAACTCGTCCTTCACGATCACGTTGCGGTGATCGTCCATCAGCTTCTTGAGGTCGGCGCGGAGCTTCCTCACCTCGTCCGTGTCGTTGGCGGGATTCCACGGATCGTCGATCTCGCCGCGGAAGAAGCGCTTGTACTGGTCGTTCCAGACGAGCGCGTTGATCTGGTCGCGCACCGACTTCTGCTTGGCCATGAAGTCCGCGTCGGCCTGGGCGTCGCGCGTGCCCATCGTCTTCGTGCCCTTGAACATCATGTGCTCGAAGAAGTGGCTGATGCCGGTGATGCCCGGACGCTCGTTCACGCTGCCGACCTTCGCGAGCCAGCCGGCGGCGATCGAGTTGGGCTGGTCGTGCCGCGGCACGAGCAGGAACTTCATGCCGTTGTCGAGCGTGAACTGCTCGACCTCGACCTTCTGCGCCAGCGCGGGCGACGCGACGGCGGCGAAGGCGACGACCGCGACGGCCAGTCGCGAGGCGATGGAAACGGGGTTCATTCGGGGTGCTCCTGAGGGACGACCGTTGGTACCGGCGAGCGGGGATGGTAGTTCGCCGAGGGCGCGTGGGCGCGCGGCGAGTCCGCGGTCCGCGGCGGACCTTCCGCGCGATCCGCGGCGAAACTCCATTCGCACGACGGACGCCCGCTGCTACCTTGGCGTGATGCCCCGTCCGCACGCCGCCGTCGTCCCGACCGTCCCGGCCGTCACAACCGTCCAAGCCGTACCAGCCGTGATGGCCGCCATCATCGCGTTGGCGGCTGCAAGCGCCGCGTCGGCGCAGCTTCGGATCGCCAACTACAACGTCGCCCACCTCCTCGGCGATTCGCTCGCGCTCCAGGATGTCTTCTCGGCCTTCGCCGCCGACGACAAGCCGGGATTCGCGACCGCGCCCGCGATCATCGCCCTCGACGAGGTGCGCGCGGTCGATCGACCGATCATCGAGGCGCTGGTGGCCAGCGCCATCCCCGGCGCGACCTATATCACGGCGACGTACACGACGAGCGCGGGCGAGGACGCCGCGAGCGGCGCCGAGATGCTGCTCTATCGCAGCGGCGTGCTCAGCGAGGTCGTCGCCGACCATCTCGATCTCGCGACCGGCGCCGGGCGCAAGGCCGACCGCTGGCACCTGAAGCTCGTCGGCTACGACTCGCCGCTGGCGAGCGTCTGGATCTACGGCGCGCACCTGAAGGCCGGCAGCACGCCGAGCGACGCGGCCGAACGGCTCTCCGGCGCGCAGCTTCTCCGCGACAACGCCGACCTGCTCCCCGCGGGAGCGCACGTGATCTTCTGCGGCGACTTCAACATCGCCGCCAACAGCGAGGCGACGTACACGGAGTTCCTCCTCCCCGGCGCGGGGCAGGCCGTCGATCCACTGGGAACGGGAAGCTGGGCGGGCGGCGCGAACGCGATCAAGCAGACGCAGTCGCCGCGCGACATCTCCGCCGACGGCCTCACCGGCGGCGGCATGGACGACCGCTTCGACTTCCAGCTCGGCTCGACCGAGCTCAACGACGGCAACGGGCTCTCGCTGATGCCGGGCACGTATCGCGCGCTGGGCAACGACGGGCAGCATTTCAACAACGCCATCAACCTCGGCAACAACACCTACTACCCCGGCGACATCGCCCGTTCCAACGCGCTGGCCGACGATCTCTTCGACGCCTCGGACCACCTTCCCGTCCTCGCCGACTACCGCGTGCCCGCGGTCATGGGCGCCGCGATCGTCGAGGACTTCGGGCGCGTCTTGCAGGGCGCGAGCTTCGGCGTTCCCGTGTACATCGCCAACATCGCCGTGGTCGTCACGCCCGATGGCGTCGACGCGCTCGACTACACCGTCGCCGGGGGCAACGCGCTTTCGGGCAGCTTCGCCGGCTCGGTGGGCGCGGCGCCCGATCTCGACACGGTCGCCGTGCCGCTCGACACCGGCGTCGTCGGCTTCGCCGAGGGCTATGCGATCGTCACCGCAAGCAGCGAGGCGACCCAATATCCGCAGTACCTGCTCTTCACCTCCGGCCTCGTGCTTCGCCACGCCAACGCGTCGCTGGTCGCCGACGACGATGTCGACGTCGCCGAGCTCACCTTCGACATCGCGGCCGACACCGGCGTGCAGACGCTGGACATCCCGGTCTACAACGCGTTCTTCGACGAGAACCAGGCCCTGCTGGACGTCGATGCCGTCGCGGGATTCGAACCGCGCTTCGCGCTCCAGCCACCGCTTCCAGGCGGCATCGGCGGCGCGCCGGGAATCGTGCAGGTCGGCTTCGACACGACCGGCGCCACGGGGGTGTACGCCGTCGCGCTCACGATCACCTGCTCGGACGAGGACCTGCCCGGCGCCGCATCGTCGGTCATCGGCGCGCTTGTGACGGTCAACGTCGCGCCCGTCGGCAACCCCGCGGACCTCAACCACGATGGCGTCGTCAACGGCGCCGATCTCGGCCAGATGCTTGGTTCGTGGGGCGCGTGCCCGGGTTGCCCCGCCGATCTCAACCACGACGGCGTGGTCGACGGCGCGGATCTCGGCGCGCTGCTCGGCGCGTGGGGATGATCGCGAGGTCAGATTCCGCGACTCGACGTCGACCTCGCCAGCGCGACCTTCTCCCGCGCGAACTGCTGACGCCGGGCGAGCGCTTCACCCTCGGGAACCGCGGCGGCTGGCTTGGCGCCACCGGTTGCGCCGCGCGCCGCGCCCGCCGCGGAGATCTCGGCCAATTCCCGCTCGGCATCCGAGAGGACGAGCGACTCGGCGGTGATGGCGCGATCGGCCAGGATCGTGAGCGTGCCGCCGGCGGAGCCGACCTGGTCGCCACCCGGCGACGCGTTCGACTCCCCGGCCGGAAGGTGGCCTTGCATCTGGGCGAACCCTCCGTCGATGAGGTACCAGCGCGACGCGCCTTGCGCGAACTCGACGCGCATCGATCCGACGCCGATGCGGGCGAGGAAGGGCGACTGGCCTGGCATCACGCCCTGCTGTCCGTCCCACGCGGGGAACGAGACGTACTTGACCTCGTGGTCGAGGACCGACTCGGACGGCGTGACGATGCGGCAGCGGAAGGTGGTGGCCATGGAAGGTCGGACGTGACGGGGCGGGGGACCAGGGAGGCGTGAACGAAATCCGTCGAGGAGCGGTCGAGTTCGAGGGGCACGTTCGGACGTCGGAACGGGGCACGTCGCGCAAGCTCCGACGACGGTGTTGAATCGGGCGAGAGTGTAGCAACAGCCCGGCCGCGATCGCCCTACCCGCTCGCGTTCGATCGCCGCGCGGCGTCCCACACCCGCAGCGCAATCTGCGAGTTGCGGTACTCGGGTTCGTCGGTGACCTCGCGAACGACGAGCGGCGCCAGCCACGACGGGATCGGCGCGACCGTCGTCGCCGAGGGAAGCTCCACCTCGGCGAGGACCAGGTCCACCTCGTGGAACCGGTCGATCTCCCATGCGAAGTCGCCGGCGCGGATGCGGTGACGCGTCTTGGTGAGGCGTCGTCCGGCGGTGTGTGGCCAGAGGCGGTTGAATTCGGCCGCGTCGATGGAACGCTCGACCTCGGTGCGCACCAGGCCGAAGCCCGTCTTGACCGTATGGCGCAGCTCGACGCGGCCGTCGACGTGCTCGAGGCGGCGCAGGCGTCCTTCGACGCCAAGCGTCGACTTGGCGTCGTCGGGCAGGTAGCCCTGGGCGATGCGAAGGACCTCGACGACCGTGCCATCGATGGCGCCCGTCTCGTCCGTTGGCAGCGGCGGCATGGCGCGCAGCAGGTAGCTGCGCTCGATCTCCAGCGGGGCCGCGTCCGTGTCGGCGTCGCGCTCGGCGTCGCCGCGTTCGCCCGCGTCGCGAGCCGGATGGCCGCGAGCGTTGTCGTCTGGCGCGGCGCCCATCACGAGACTCCCGCGAAGGGCGTGGTGGCCGGCGCCCCGGCGGCGAGGAGCGCGACGAAGTCGACGAATGCGTGACGCACGTTGACGTTGTCGTCGAGCTGCCGCTCGGTCTGGACGAGCAGGTCGAGCTGGCGCAGGTGCGGCGACGGGTTGCCGTTGGCGGCGGCCGCCGCGCGCAGCCCCTCGCGGGCCTCGCTCGCGAGCACGCGCAGCAGCCACGCCGCGGCGTCGCGCTTCGCCGCGGCGACGCTCGCCTGGCCCTTCGGGCCGGCGGCGAGCGATTCGGGCGCGTCGTCGCCATTCCCGTCGTCGTCCGCGTCGTCGTCGTCGCGACCGGACGGGGCGTCCTCCGCGAGGGCGTTGCGGCGCTCCTTCACCAGCGCCGCGCCGAGCTCGTCGACGAGCCGGGACATCGTGTCGACCATCGTCGCGGGAAGTCGGCCCGCGAGCGCCGTCGCGGCGAGCGGGGCGAGGGTCGATTGCCAGCCAAAGAGGCCGTGGCGCGCCGCGAACGTCGCCACGCCCGGCGAACCGTCGGCGAAGCGGCGGAGCCACGCCGTCTCGGCGGGCGTCCGGTCCCTCGCCTCCAGCCAGCGCGCGATCCACGCTTGCATCGCATCGTCGTCGAGGATTCCGAACGATGCGACCTGGCAGCGGCTCCGCACCGTGGGCAGCAGCGCGTCGGCGCGGGTCGTGACGAGGATGATCCAGGTGCGCGGTGGCGGCTCCTCGAGCGTCTTGAGGAGCGCGTTCTGCCCGACGGGATCGAGCAGCTCCGCCTCCTCGACGATGAAGACCTTGCCATGGCCGCGCGACGACGTGAGGTAGACCGGCCCGACGGCGGGGGGCGCGTCGCCGACGCGCCCGCCGATCATGAACTCGCGCAGCAGGTCGAGCGGGATGTTCGTCAGCTTGCGCGTGCGCAGCTCGCGATTGGCCGACGCGGCGGCGAGCTCGCGCCGGATCACGTGAAGGTCGGGATGGCGGTCGGCGTCGAAGAGCGCCGCCTCGTCGCCTTCGCGCGGCGGTTCGAAGCGATCGATCGCCTCCGGCGTCGTCGCCGGATCGAGCAGCAGTCGCGCAAAGGTCCGGGCCGCGGTCGCCTTTCCGACGCCGAATGGACCGTGGAAGATCCACGCGTGCGGCACGTGGCGCGCGCGGAGCGCCTCGCGCAGCCGATCGATGGCCCGCGACTGGCCGAGGATGGTGGTGGGCGTGGCCATGGGCGGGAGCGGTCCGGCGCCGACGTCATACGCGTCCCAGTTGATTCCCGCGCCCCACCAAAAACCCGATTTCGCCGCAAGACGCCAGTGCGGACAAGGGGTCGAACGCATGGAGGTCGCCTGGAATCCGTATCAGCGCGGCACCTCGACCAGCGGACACGTCTGCGGCACCTCCGCGCTCTTGGGATTCTTCGGATCGACGCGCAGCATGAGCGGCGTGCCGTTCACCAGGTGCTTGGGGAACTGCTTCACGAGCTTCTCGAGCTCGGGGCTGAAGAGCGTGCTCTGCGGGTCGTATGCGTCGCGGCCGAAGGTGCCCACGGTCACGACACTCATCTTGAGGTCGTCGTCGTGATGGAACCACGCCTCGAAGCCGCGGGCGCGGAGCTCGGCGGCGTAGCCCTCGGCGCTGCGACGGATCTCCTCGAGCGACATCGAGCCGTCGAAGTCGGCCCACGCCGCGACCTGGAGCGTGTAGAGCGGGTCCACTCGGGGAAACTGGGCGCGAAGGTTGCGGAGGTCGTTGGGGCTCGTCGGCGGCTTGCGCGTCGGATCGGGCCGGACGATCATCGCGCTCGCGAACGGACGGGCGCCCTTGTACTCGTACGCCTGGATGCGCCGAATCTCCTTCTGTGCGCTGGGATCCTCCGGTCCGGCGAACTGGCCCCAGAGGAGCATCGAGCCCTGGGCGGTGCTGCGGACGGTGGCGCCGGCGAACTCCGGGATGCGCTCGCCCAGCTTGGCTGCGGCGTCGCGCGCCGCCTCGGTGTGATCGGGACCCGTGAACGTTCCCAGCACGATCGACCACGCGGCGTGCGGCCCGTCGATCCGGCGCGGCGTGCCCAGCCCGTCGACGCCGGCGCGGCGAGCGCCGGCGTTGCGCGGTCCGCCATCGCGAGGCGGCTCGCTCGGCCGGGGCGTCGCGTCACGCGTGCCCGAGCGTGCGCCGCGCGAACCACCGGCGCTGCCGTCGCGGGTGGCGCCATCCTTGCGCATGCTCTCGTTCGCGGCGGAACTCGACCCGTAGGCGCTGCGCGACTTGGCGCCGCCCCAGCTTCCATCGCTCGGATCCTCGCCGCCGGCCGCGCCGCCGGCATCGCCCTTGGCGCCGCTCTTGTTGCCGCCCTTGTTGCCGACTTCGCCGCCCGGCTGGGTGCCGCTTCTTCCGGCGCCCTTGCCGCCGCTGCGGCTGTTGCCGTCGCCCTTGCCGTCGGAGGAGCCGCCGGACGTGCCCGCCTGACCCGATGACCCCGCGGCGGCCTCGCGCCGCGCGCCGCTGCCGCTTCGGCCGCTCGCTCCTGGATTCGGCGCGCCGTTGGCGCCGCCCGCCGGATCGTTCTTCGAGCCCGCTCCGCCACTGGAACCGGACGTGCCTTGGCGCGGCGGAAGATCCACCGGCTTGGCCTGATTCTCGCATCCGACCATGGCCGCGCCGACCATGGTCGCGAGCGTCAGCGCCGCCAACTTGAATCTCTTTGTCGATCGGCGCTGCATCGCGTTAAGTCTCCATGAAACAAGCACTTGGAGCGACACTGTGGCCACTGCGGCGAAGCGGGCCTGCGACTCAAGGATCGTTGGTCCTCGCGTCGATACTACTCCTGCTCACGTGTCGGTGTCAGGTTGCATCGCAGGTTCCGATCCCGGTCCCGCCCTCGGGTCCGCCATCGGCCTCCGGTGCGGCCCAAGCGCTTCGACCCGTGGCGAGGAGTCTTCCATGTCCGACCTGTGCGACCTGACCGCGTCAGGGCAACATCCCCTGACGGCCGAGCCGAACGATCGATTTCCGCTCGATGCGGGCAACGTGTCGCAGCAGCGCTGTCGTCGGTCCCGCGCATCGGCTCCCGCGCGGACCGACGGCTGCGCCGCCTTCGGCGTCGCCACGTCGCGAGGCGCCGTCGCGAAATCGGTTGGTCGACTGGCCCTCGGACTCCAGTCGTTGCGCGAGGACGGGCCGCGACCCGAGAGTGCTGCGCGCCGGCTCCAGGTCGAGGAGCTTCGTCGATTGGTTGCGCGCGACACCGACGCGTTCATCGCGAGGCGGCTCGGCGTCGCGCTCGAGCTGTGCGCACGCGTCATCGTCGCCAACGACGACCACGTACATCGCGGGTGAGCGATTTCGGAAGCGCGCCGTGACGTCGCACCACACGGCATGCCTCGAGGCTTGACGACGCCCATTGGCGTTCCATCACCGGCCATGACCCTCGGCGCGCCGTCCACCTGCGCCTTCGCGACCGGGCAATCACGTGCATCCACTCGCCGCGTTCCGCGCTCATGCGGAACGCGGTGTCTTTCCCGCGCGGACAGGCGCGGGTGACGCCCACCTTACGGGTGGCCGGTCGCCGGCGCAGCTTCCGGCCACGGCAGCGTGGCGTCGGCCGAGAGGGTCGGCGACTGCTGCCGTTCAAGCGAGACGCGAAGCACGACCGTCGTGGTCGGATCGAGCGGCGGCCAGTCGATCGCCAGCGGAACGACGTACGTCTGCGTGACCTGGTCGAAGTGCCGACGGTTGGTTGGAAGCGAGTCGAGGTCGAGCGTCCACGTCAGCGGGGAAGGCTCGAGAGGCCCGCGCGCCGCGAGCGTCAGACGCAGCGTGCCGATGGCGCGGGTATCGACGCCGTCGACGTCCCGGAACTCCAGGTGCGTCTCCAGCGTCGGCGGCCCCGAATCGCCGCTGGCGACGAACCGGGTGAGCGGATGGATGCGCATGGTCGCCGGCTGGAACGGCCAGGTCGATCCGGGCCCGCGGCCGCTCCGCGGCCCGAACGCGTCGCAACCGGCCAGCGTGGAGGCGATGGCCACGGAGGTGATGGCCAGGAACAGCCCGCAGCGCGTTCGCGCGGCCCGAAGCGCAGCCCAGTCGCGCGACCGCTGGCGACCGAGCGCGTTGCGTCGAAACGAGGCGTGAGGCGACAATCCGTCGGACACGAGGGGAAAGATAATGGGTTCGGCGGAGCGCCGATAGTTCGGTGGCGACGGAACGTCCGCCGCTGCGCATCCAGATCGATGTGACCGCGCTCGTGGAAGTCGTTGACCCACCAACCTCGGCGTGCACGGTGCCGGTGGCGGGCATTCCCGCGACGACGCGGCCGATGACCGACTTGACGGACTTGGCGCACATGACGGACATGGCGTCCGGCGAGACCGGCGCGGAGCGCGTGCTCGCTCGCGCCCGGGGTGGCGACCGCGCGGCGCTGGCGGCGCTCTGGGAGGCGCACCGTCGCTGGGTCGCGGTGGTGCTGCTGGCGCACAAGCCGGCGCACGTGGACCTGGAGGACCTCATGCAGGAGGTCGCGATCACGATGATGACCCGGCTCGGCGATCTTCGCGACGACGGCGGCTTCCGCGGCTGGCTGCGCATCGTCTCGATCAACGTTGCCCGCGCGGCGGCGCGCAGCGCCAACGTGCGTCGCGCCCGCCGGCTCGGTCTCGACGACGCGCACGCGGACGAGGACGAGGATGGCGTCGCCTCGTCGGCGTTGGTCGATCGCCACGGCGGCGCGGCGCGGCAGGGCGACGAAGGCAGGCGGCTGCTCGAGCTGTCGATGCAGCTTCCGCCGGACTACCGCGAGCCATTGCTTCTGAAGTCGCTCCAGGAGATGAGCTACCGCCAGATCGCGACGCTTCTGGATCTTCCCGAGACGACCGTCGAGACGCGCATCACGCGAGGGCGGCGCATGCTCCGCGAGCTGGCGCAATCGCCGCCGCTGGTCGCGCCCGTTCCGCTCGATTCGCCCGGTCGCTCGCTCGCTTCCGCGAGGTCGCCCAGCGCCGCCCCGTGAGGCGTTCCCCAAGACCGATTCCATCTCCACCCAGATTCCGTCCCCAAGACCGATTCAATCCCCAAGACCCCGACACACGTTCACGACCTCGAGAATCCCATGTGCGCTTCACCCGCTTTCGATCGTTCTTCCACTGCCGAGCTTCCCGAGCATGCGATGCTCAATCGGGTCGTCGACGGCGAGGACGCCCCAGGGGAATGGCAGTCGTTCACGCTGGCGGCCGATCGCGCGCCCACGCTCTGGCGCGAGCTTGCGGTGCATCAGCGCGAGGCGCGCCTGCTCGACGGCGCGCTCGGACGTCGGGTGCGTGACGCCGGAATCGCCGTCGCGTTCGAGCCGACCGCGAACACCCGCGAGATGCAGTCGACCGGCGAGTTCGCGCGCGGTCCACGACCCATGCACTTCGCGTCGCCGCGCTCCGCGCTGCGCTTCGGCTGGACCGGTTGGGCGCTCGCGGCGTGCCTGGCGGGCGCGTGGGTCGTCTCGAACTCGATCAGCTTCCCGGATCGTGGCGCACGCTTGGATCGCGGCCTGGGCCACGCCGCGGGCGCCGACGGCAGCCGTGCCGCCGGCACCGGATCCGGCGACATCGTCCGGGCGAGCCTCAGTCCCGACGAGGCGCTTCGCGCCTACCTCGATCTCGGCCGCGAGTCCGGATCGGTGGTCGGCGAGCTGCCGGGCAAGCCGGTGATCGAGCGGCGCGCCGCCGAGGACGGCAACGGTTTCGACGTGGTGTACGTCCGACAGATCATCGAGCGACGGCGCGTGCCGACGCTGTACGAGTTCGGCCAGTCCGACGAGTTCGGCCGCGCGGTTGCCGCGCCGATTCCGGTGCGGACGGGGACGGCGGACACGCTGTAGTTTGAGCGCTCCGTTCGGCCCTCCGGGCCGACACTCGCTTTCGCGTTGCGGGCGCGGGCGCTTCGTGCGGCCCTCTGGGCCGACACTCGCTTTCGCGGAGCGGGCGCGAGCGCTCGGTTCGGCCCTCTGGGCCGACACTCGCTTTCGCGGGGCGGGCGCGAAGTGGGCGCGAAGCGGGCGCGAGCGCTCCGTTCGGCCATTTGGGCCTTCACTCGCCTTCGCGAAGCGGGATTGGATCGTGGGTGGACGCGAGAATCGACCGTGACGCGCATGAGCACTCCATTCGATCCCCGCGCTGGCGTGACAGCATCCTTCAACCTTCCAAGGAGCCTTCCTTCCATGCCTTCCATGCGTTCCATGAAGTCGTTCATCCTGATTCCAGCGCTTGCGCTGGCGCCCTTCGCCGTGTCGGCGCATGGACAGGCGACCAGCTCGTCGACCTCCTCCTCGCAGGTCCGCGTGACCTCAGGCGCCGGCGGAGACGAGCAAGGCCAGGACGTCGAGGTGCGAGTCGACAACGGCAAGGTCTCCGTGATCCTCGACGGCAAGCCGGTTCCCGACTCGCGCATCAGGCGAGATGGAGGCCGGCTCGTGATCCTCGACGATCACGGCAAGCCGCTCGTGAACGGACCATCCATCACGGTCGAGACCGACGGCGCCGGCCACGATGCACGCGTGGTTGTGCGATCGTCCGGCGGACCCTCGAGCGCCGGCGGCGCCGCGGGCGCGTCGGCCGGGGCTCGGAGCGGCGCTGGGTCGGCCGCGGGCGCGTCCTCGAACGGCGGCGGTGGTTCGAACGGCGGCGGACAGTGGCCAAGCGCGGGTTCGCTCGCCGAGGCGCAGCGCGCCCTCGCCGAGGCGCAGCGCGCGGGCGGGCAGGCGCTCGAGGAAGGGCGGCGTGCGTGGCTCGCCGCCCAGGACTCGATGCGCGAAGGCGCGAACCATGCCAGCGAGCTCGTTCGTCGGTACTTCCTCTCGACGGAGAATGGCGACCAGGCGCAGGCGACGGCGATCGTCGAGGTGCCCAGGGTGATGCTCGGCGTGACGCTCGAGGAGCCGAACGAGGCTCTCCTGAAGCACCTCAAGCTCGCGCCCGGGACCGCCACGATGCTGACCGGCGTCATCGATGGACTGCCCGCGGCCAAGGCCGGTCTCGAGGCGTTCGACATCGTGGTCCAGGTCGATGGCAAGCGCCCGGCGCCGCCGGCGGCGATCCGCGAGGCGCTCGCCGGCAAGAATCCCGGCGATTCCTTGGCGCTCACCGTCTCGCGCAGCGGCGAGTCGCGCACGTTCGACGTCAAGCTCGAGCCGTACGACCCGTCGAAGCTCGGCGCGACGACGATCTTCCAGGTGGAGGACGACGGGAACGGGCCGGTCGACGTGGGGGGTGGCATGAAGCTCCAGCTCGAGCCGTACCTCCGTCAGTTGCGCGACTCGCTTCGCATCGCACCGTTGCCGCGCGATCCCAGCGCGCCGAATGCGCCGAGCGCGCCCGGCGCGGCGGCGAATCCGAGTGGCCAGCAGGACTTCCTCTACGAGCTGCGCGTGCCGCCGCTGCCCAGGGTCGCGCCGAGTCCATCGGACCGTCTCATGCCGCGCGTGCGTGTCGTTCCGCCGGGCGGCGCCGCCGCGGCCGACGCCGATGATGCCAACTCCGAGGCGCAGGCGCGGCTGGATCGGCTCGAGAAGCGGCTCGACGACATGTCGCGCAAGCTCGAGCGCCTGCTGGACAAGCTCGATCGCGCCGATCGGTAGGAGGATGGGCAGTCGGCCTCGGCGGCGCGACCGTCTCGCACGGATTCCAGTGGATCTCCATGCGTTCGACCCCGCTTGCCCACAGCGGCGCCTCACGGCGGATTTGGGTTGGGTGGGGCGCGAGGATCAACTGGGACGCACAAGGGCGCGGCCCGCCCCGGCCGACGCCACGACCTCGATCGCCGAGTACTGGTCGAGGTTGAGCACCGTCAGCTCGCCATCGTCCATGCGCAGCTCGAGCCGGTCGAGCCAGAGCCGGTCGTCCTTGGCGTGTGCGAACCATGATCCGGTCTTGGCCTGTCGATAGCGCGTGATGACGCCCTCGACCGCCTGGGTCCAGACCGTCCTGGCCTGCGGGAGCTGCTGCACGACGCGGACGCGGGTGCCGGGAGGAGGAAGCGTGGCTTCGAGCATCGCGGGAGTGTAGAGGTGGGGGAAGGACTTGCGGATCGGTCTGATCGGGAAGCGGGGATCCACGGTCGACGTTCGGGCGCCGACCGGCCGGCCGTCGCGATTCGGTCGCTCGCCGCGCCGCCGCCGCTTCACGGACCCTTGAGCTCGCCGTGGCCGACCCACACGAGCGTGTAGGGCGCGAACGTGCGTCCCTGGGCATAGGCCTGAAGGTCGGCGTGCGAGATGGTGTCGATCTCGCCGGCGATCTCGTCGAGCGTGCGCGCCCGCCCGAGGCGGAACTGGTCGCCCGCAAGCGACGCGGCGCGGGCACCGGTGCTCTCTCCCTGCATCACGAGGCGGCTCTTGAGTCCGACGACGGCGCGCTGGAACTCCGCCGGCGCGACGCCCTCGCGCACCCGCTCGATCTCCGCCAGCGCGACGTCCAGCGTCTGCTGGGCGCGCTGCGGCGTGCTTCCCGCGTAGACGCTGGTCATGCCGACGTCGCGTCCGCTGGAGTAGCTCGCGAAGACGGAATAGCACAGGCCGCGCTTCTCGCGGACCTCGCTGAAGAGCCGGCTCGAGCTGCCCGCGCCGAGGACGCGCACCAGGAGCCGCTCGCGCATCGAGCGCGGATCGGTCTCGGGCGGCGACGTCCACGCCAGCGCGATGTGCGACTGCGACGTCTCCTCGTCGATGTGCACCGTGCCGCGGCGCGGCGGCGCCGTCTCGACGGGGACCGGCGCCTCGCCGGTCCACCTCGCGAGGAGCGATTCGAGCCGGGCGCCGACGCGCTCGGCCTCGACGTCGCCCGCGAACGCAAGGATCGATCCCCGCGGCCGCGCCCGCAGCGTCCAGGCGCTGCGCAGCGACTCGATCGTCGCCGCGTCGATCGCCTCGCGCCGGCCGTACCCGTGGCGGTTGAAGGGCGCGGCGAGGTGCGCCTCCTTGAGCCGGATCATCACCAGCTCCTGCGGGTCGTCGTCGAGTCCGTCGAGCGACTGGATGGCCAGCGACTTCGCCGCGTCGAGCGCATCGGCGGGCAGCGCGGGCGCCGTGACCATCGACGCGAGCAGCGGCAGCGCCTCGTCGAGCCTCGAGCCGAGCAGCGTTGCGCCGAGCTGGACGTGGTGCGTCAGCACGTTGGTCGATCGCTGCACCCCAAGGCGATCGAGCGCGTCGCTGTGCTCGCGCGACCCGAGGCCGCCGGCGCCGCGCAGCATGAGCTCGGCGAGCAGCGCCGCGCAACCGTCCTCGGCGTCCGTGAAACATGCCGAACCGAGCGGAAGGAGCCACGACATCGCCACCGAGCGCATGCCGGGAATGCGCTCGACGAGCAACGGCATGCCGTTGGAGAGGGTGATCGTGCTGATGTGCGGAGCCATGGGTCGGGTGGTGGTGGACGGGCGAGGGTCGGAGCTCGACGGAGAGCGCGGGGCGGTGGAGGGTGGTCGGCGATGCGTCATACGCGTCCCGGTTGACTCTCGCGCCCCACCCAACCCGATTCCGCCGTGGGACGCCGCAGTGGGCGAGGGATCGAACGCATGGAGGTCTCCTGGAATCCGTATCAGGGGCGCGGCAGTCCCAGCGAGTCCTCGATCGTGTAGAGCCCCGGGCGCTGGCCCGCGAGCCACGCCGCGGCGCGAAGGGCGCCGAGGGCGAAGAGATCGCGGCTGACGGCGCTGTGCGAGAGCTGGATCGTCTCGCCAGGCCCGGCGAACTGCACCGTGTGCTCGCCGACGATGTCGCCGCCGCGCAGTGCATGGATGCGTTCCGGCGGCACCGGGCGACCGACCTCCGCCGACGCGGCCGCAAGCGCCAGCGCGGTGCCCGACGGAGCGTCCTTCTTGCGGATGTGGTGCGACTCGACGATGTCGATCTCGAATCCGGGAAGGAGGCGCGACGCCTCGCGCACCAGGTGGCGCAGCACCGCGACGCCGAGCGACGTGTTCGGCGCGAGCATCGTCGCACAGACCGTCGCGACGTGCGCAAGCCGCGCCCGCTGCGCGGTGTCGAGTCCGGTCGTGCCGACGAGCAGCGCCGCCCCGCTGCACAGCGCGAGATCGGCAGCGGTCGCGGCGCCGTCGGGACTCGAGAAGTCGATGATCGCGTCGAGCATCCGCGGCGTGGGAAGGCTGGCGCCGTCGCCGGCGAAGAGCGCCGGAGGCGGCGGAAGGTCGCGATCGATCTCCGCGGCGAGCACGAAGCGCCGATCGGCCCGGACCAGCGCGCAGAGCCGCTCGCCCATGCGGCCGCGCGCCCCGTGGATGGCCACGCGAACCGGCGCAGCGCTCATGGCCGGCGCTCCGCGCGCAGCGCGCATCGAGTCGCGTGCGGCGCCGCCGCGCGAGCGCCGACGCTCGCGTGCGCGACCGCTGCCACATGCGCGCGACTGGTCAAGGCGCTCCCATGGGTGTGCGAACTTGAAAAATTCCGACGGATTTTCGTCAAGACGGTTTGCATGGCGCGCCGATGAAGGTACAACTCTTTCGGTGGCGATGCTGCACGCTGGTCGCCACCTCTCCGACTCCGACACAGCGTGCGAACCAAGTGGAGCCACTACCATGGCCAAGAAAGCTGCGAAGAAGGCTGGCAAGAAGAAGGCCGCCAAGAAGGGCGCCAAGAAGGTCGTTCGCAAGAAGGCTCGTCGCAAGGCCGCCAAGAAGACCGGCGGCATGTGACCGACCTCGCCCGGCGCGACCCAACGCCTGACGGCCGCCTCATCGCGGCTTCACGACCGGGTCGCACGGGTTGTCGAACAGACAGACTCCTGTTCGGGACCGGCCACCGCCGGTCCCGAGCGTTTTTGCGGATCGCCTTCGCGAGCGCCAGCCCGCAAGGAGGCGCGTGACCATCCGCGCGGAAGCGGCTACCGTTTCCGCTTCGCGGCGCAGCGGCTTCTGCGCGCGGTCCGCCCCCGTCTTCCCGTCCCCTCCCATGGCCCACATCATCGCCGAACCCTGCATCGGCACCAAGGACACCGCCTGCGTGGAGGTGTGCCCGGTCGACTGCATCCATCCATCCAAGAACGAGCCGAATCATCCCGGCGCCGATCAGCTCTACATCGATCCGGACGTCTGCATCGACTGCGGACTCTGCGTGGACGAGTGCCCCGTCCAGGCGATCTATCCGCAGGAGGACCTTCCGGCCGAATGGAACCGCTACGTGCAGATCAACGCGGACTGGTACCGGAATCCCAAGAAGTAACACGGATTCCAGGAGACCTCCGTGCGTTCGACCCCCTGCCGACGGCGGCGTCTCACCGCGGAGCTGGATTGTGTGGGGCGCGAGAGTCAAGCGGGATGCGTATGAGGCGGGGAACGAAGCAGGGCGCGACGCAGGCCGGCAGCCACAGGGACGCATGCAGGACGAACACGACAGCCCTCGCGAGTTCCGGCCCTGGGCGTTCCTGCTCGCGTGGATGTGGCCGGGACTGGGCCACATCAGCGTCGGCGAGCGGGCCCGCGGAATGCGCATCATGGGCGGCATGCTGCTGCTCTTCTTCGGCGGCCTGCTTATCGGCGGCGTCGACGCCGTCGACCGTCGCGAGGACACCCTCTGGTTCCTCGCCCAGGCGGGCTGCGGACCACTCGCGTTCGCGGCGGACGCGGCGAACACGGCGCTACTCAAGTCCGGCCGCGTGGGACGACTCCTGCCCGCGCCGGCAATGCTCAATCAGCCGCCCGAAACGGTGGGACCCCCCGTCAGCGATCATCGCGGGCTTGCGCACCCCAACGAGTTCGGGACGCTCTTCATCGCGCTGGCGGGCCTCATGAATGTCGCCGTGATGCTCGACGCGGGCTTTCGACGACCGAAGGATGCATGACGACCATGAACGGCCTCGCGAGCACACCGGTTGGCAACATGCTCGGCGGCGCCGCGGGCTTCCTGGCCTGGACGCCGCTGCTCGAGCCGATCCCCGTTGCGTATCGCTGGTGGTGGCTCAGCGCACTGCCGTTGTTCTTCGGCATCTCGATGGTCTACAAGGCGTATCGCCTCCCGACGCTCGACCGCTACTGGCGACAGGTCGTCGCGATGACGGTGCAGGCGACGCTGGGCATGGCGATCTTCGCCGTGTCGCTCTTCGTGCTGGTGCTCTGGTTGATGCCGAAGCTTCCGGTCGAGTGATACGGACTCCAGTCGACCTCCACATGCGTTCGACCCCTTGCCCACAGCGGCGTCTCACCGCGGAATCGGGTTGGGTGGGGCGCGAGAATCAACCGGGACGCGTGTGAGCCACGGCCGCGCCGCCTCGAGCGCCTTCGATGTCGACCACTCCGCCCCAAGCTGCTGCAACCAGGACCGTTGCGACCAAGACCGCTGCGACCAAGACCGCTGCAACCAAGACCGCTGCAACCAGCGCCGCCGCGACCGGGAGCGCAAACAGGAGCGCGAACGGGAACGCGCCCGGACGCGCAGCATGGCGCCGGTCGGGCATCCGTGCGCCGATCGCCGCGGCGCTGCTGGGCCTCGTGACGGCCATCGCGACGGCGCCGACGGCGCTGCTCCCGGCGGCGCCGCGCGGCGGCGTCGCGTCGAGCGTCCACTTCCAGGGATGGTTCGGCTGGATCGTCGCGCGACAGGAGGGATGGGGGCTCACGTGGGTCAACCTCGATCGCATCGCGGCGCCGCTCGCCAACGGCGTCGAGGAGCTTCCTTCCGTGCCCGATTGGGCGCGTCCGGCGCGCGACGACTCCGACGACCGCGATGATCGCGGTCCGCGCCGCGTCGCCACGCTGGGCGCGGGCTGGCCACGGCCCTGGGCGATGTGGCGCCTCGTGGACCGCACCGGCGAGAGCTGGCTCGTGCCCGCGGCCGAGCTCGACGACGATGGCGAGGCGCTGCGCAAGGCCGCGTGGGAGATGCTCCATCCGCTGCGCTGGTCCGAGGTGCGCGTGCGCGCCGGCGCATTGGCCTTCGATGTCGTGGCGGCCTCCCTGGCGTGGTTCGCGACGCTGATCGCCGCGAGCGCGCTTCGCCGCGCGTACTCCCGCCGCCGAGACGCGACGCCCGTCGCGCGCTGAGTTCGGTCGTCCGCGGCGATGGCCGCACGTTCGAGCTTCGTTCGGCGCGCCGCGCGTGCACGGCTGCAACGCGCTCACCCCCGAAACTCCAGCGGCCGCCCGGTGAGGCCGTTCGCTTCCTTGATCATGGTCATCGTCGCGAATCCGACCAGGGCGAGCAGTCCCATCCACGTCGCCTGTTCGCGCAGGTCGAGCGCGAGCAGCCACGCGGCGCCATAGAGGCACTGCCACATCGCGCCGTAGCGGCGCAGCTTCTCGGCGCCGACGCGGCCGGTCACGCCCTCGGTCTTGCGCCGCGCGACGACGGCGAACGACACGACCGCCAGCAGCGGCCAGACGAGACCGATGATCGGAACCTCCGCGGGCCAGAGGCCGTGCACGCCGGCGCGGGCCACGCCGGCGCCGAGGATGATCGTCGACCAGAAGAGGTATCCGATCGCGACGGCGACCATCGAGCGCGGCGAGAGCGACGGTCGCTTGCCTTCGAGGATGTAGACGCCGATGGCCACCGCGATGGCGTGGCTCACGACCAGCCAGATGGGCAGCGTGAAGGCGAGGCGGTCGTTGGGGATCGCCATGTGCGCGGCGTGGACCAGGCCGATGGTGATCAGCCCGACGGCCGGAACGTGCTTGCCCGCGGCGTTGTAGAAGAGGATTCCGGCAGCCGCGAGCGCGGCGAGCAGAAGACCGCCGTCCCCGAAGGTGATCGCGCCGACCAGCGCAGCGAGCAGCGCGCCGACCGTGACGATCACCGCCTGGCCGGCGCGGATCCGTCCGGCGGGGATCGGTCGCTCGGGGCTGAACGCGGTGTCGTGCCGCGCGTCGAGCAGGTCGTTGAGCGACGCCCCGAACGCGAAGAGTCCGATCGCGACGATCGCGCCCGCCCCGAGGGCCACGGCGAGCGGGAGCGTGTGCACCGGCAGCTCGGTCGAGGGCGGCGCGAGCGGCGCTGCGGCGCCGTTCGCGGCGAACCCCGTCGCGGCGGCGGACTCCGGCCCGAGGGCCCGGCTGAGCAGGATGACGAACCAGAGGTCGCTCACGGCGCCGAACGCGAGCGAAAGCCGGGTGAGCTGAATCGCGGTGATCAGGCGGAGCACGAATCGGCGCACGCGGGACGGTAGGGTTGGCGTGCTGGGTGGCGCCGATGTCGCCGAAGGGTCGCCGCGTCGACGCGACGGCGCGGCGCATGCGCCGAGGCATCTTGATTCGCTCCTCCGCCGACCTACACTGGTCCCCTCCGTCGCCTCGCCGTCCATACCGGGCGAGGCTGCCCGACGTTCACGGCCAACGGTTGGCCGGGCGCGCCGGAACCCAAGACGTGCCCTCCCATGACCCAGTATCAGAACATCCCGAGCGCCGCGCCCGTCACCGAGCCGCGGATCGTCAAGATCAACGACGAATACACCGACTTCGTCGACTACAAGAACGTCGACGAGCTGCGCCGGATGATGACGCCCAACGGCAAGATCTTCTCGCGCAAGCGCCTGAGCGTGACGGCCCGCGGCCAGCGGAACATCGCGCGGGCCATCAAGCGAGCGCGGTTCATGGCCCTCCTGCCGTACACCAGCGCGACGCTCTGATCCGGACGCGGCCTTCGACTGCTCAACCCGTCCGTGCGCGCCCCAACCGGCGCCGCGCGGCGGCGATCCAGACGCGGACTCGCAATCGGCGCAGTTCGTCGTCGTGCGGATCGATGCGCAGCCCGGATGCCACCCACGTCGCGGCGCGGCGGAGCTGACCCAGCGTCAGGCAGGCCAGCGCGAGGTTGTGCCGCGAGCGCACGCACGTCCGGTCGCGCCGCAGGACGGCGCGGCTGGTCCGCATGCCACCGACGAGATCGCCCGATTCGTAGCGGGCCAGCGCGAGCTGGCGGAGCGCCGCGAGGAGGGCGTCCTCGTTCCCGGATGAACCGCCCGACGGAGGGTTCGATCGATCGCGGTCATGCCGTGGCCTTGTCCGGCGTCTTCGCGTCGTCGTCGTGCCGAAGATCGGCGACCGTCCGCTCGAGCAGCGGCACTGCTTCGCCGGCGCGCCCGACGCGCAGCAGGAGCCCACCGAGGCGGCCGGGGTTCGATCGCATTCGTCCGCGGCGAGCGCGCCGAGCCGCGCGCTGAAGGTGTTCGGCCGCCTCGTCGCGACGGTCCATCGCGAGCAGGTACTCGGCGAGGTCGAGGCGGACTCGGGCGTGTCCGGATCGAGCTTGGCGGATGAGCCAACTCCAGATGGGCCCGTTGATCGCTGCGTCCTCATCGCGATCTCGCCAAGCCGTTGTGCGTCGATGTTCGCGGGTTCGAGTTCCAGCGCGCGCGGCGGAACTTCTCTGCGGTTTCGGGAAGTCGGCGGCGAAGCTCATGAGCAGATCGCCGAAATCGAGCATCGTGTCCACATTGCCGATCGTCGCGTGCGCTCCCGCCAGTAGAGCTGCACCGCCTTCTGGCGCGGTTCGTCGTCGCGAAGACCGATGCCAGCCGGGTACGAAGCGCGGGCAGTCCCGGTTCCAGCCGCATCGCCCGCGCAGGTACCATTCCGCCTTCGCCCACTGGTCGCGCGCATGAGCGACTCCGCGACGGCGGCGAGCGTTCGCGGGCAGTCGTCGAGCGACTGGTGCCGCAAGGTGGAAGATCGTCTCGGCCTCGTCGAGTCGATCCGCAGACGACGAGTCGATCCACAGGGCGTAGGGGCGCTGTCGTCGCTCACGCGGCGCGCGGGCGCGTTCCAGCAGCACGACCGCCTCGTCGTGGCGGCCGAGTCGGGTTGGTCGCCGCCCCCGCGGCGACGAGGGGGTCGGCCTCTCGGGCAAGTGCGCAGGTCCGCGTCCTCGGCGATAGCAGTCGATCGCCCCGGCGGCGCGACCTGCCGCGTCGAGGGTGAGTCCGAGATTGAACTGCCATTCGCCCTGATCCGGCTCGACCGCGCCGCCTTGGCGGCTCCGCTCCTCGCGTCGGCCCACCGGACGCGGCTCGTAGTGCTCGAGCGCGCGGTTGACATGATCCTCAGCTCCGAACCATTCGCTCATGTTCGATCTTCGCCGATCGTGGTCGCGTTCTTCGGTTGTCGCGAGGCGACGTGAAGGCGCCCGTACGATGGAACAACCGCCATCGCACAAGTGTCTGCCCCCGGCACCGACGAGTCCACCCATGCCGTTCCACTTCTCGTCGCGACCTTCGCCGTGGCCGGACCGGACGTCCAATGTCGCGTGCACGGGAGCATGGCGTGGCCACGGGCGACGACCCGGTCGAGCGTCGCCGGGCCTCGACGTCGCGCGCATGGGACCCGAGATGGCAGTCTGCGTGTTCTCGCGGGGATCGTCCTCACGATGGCGCGGCCGACCGCGCTGTCGCAGCTTCGTTCAAGCGCGGATGCTCGCCACTGTCGCCTCCCGTTCCGCCGTCCGTGTTCCCGGCGAATCCATCCGCAACGCGCCGCCGCGGCCACCGACTTCGCGTCGATCCGGAGGTCCGCTGGCCCGCCTCCATCCTCAGGATGAAGGGCGTCGATGCAGCCATCCGGGCGCGCGCCGCCGAGCGACTGTTTCGTCTCGCATCGCCGCCGTCCAAGCGCCGGTCGGCGCGCCGCGGACGAGGGCGTTCGCGGAACTTGCCGGAGCCGCTTCGGAACGGCGGGTCCCGCGACGGCGACGATCCCGCGTCGGCCGTGCTGAAGCGGTGCAGTCCGTCGGTGTCGTTCCCGCGGAGCTTGCAATTCGATGATCGAACTAGCGCGTCGACTCCCATCGGACCGGGCGCGATCCGGTGCGCGGCCGCGGCGCGACTGGAGGGAGCGGCGGCATCGGTGGTCGGACCGGTTGCATGGGATCCGTCGCGCGAGATGCCGACCGGCTTGCAGATCTGGCTGCTCAAGCGCGATGCGCGCGGCGGAGAGCGTCGATGCGTTCGTGTCGCTGCTCGACCAGCGCGAGTAGCCGACGCCGATCGTCGATGCGGCGTGCGATCAGCTCGAGCGGCTGTTCGGAGCGCGGCTTCGGCGATGCGGCTCGGCGGCGACGATGGTGACCGAGCCGTTCGGCGACGCCGCGCCGCCGGCGAGCGATCGCCCTGGTTCAAGCGCACCCGCATCCTCCAGCTTCGAGTCGTCGCTGCAACGTCGTCGTGCCGCGAGGTCGACGAAGTCGCACGCGGCTGGCCGCTACGACGGGCGAGCTTCTTCCTGACCCTCGCGAGCACCGCGCGGGCAGGAGCGTACCTCATCGTCTTGCTGGCCGACCCGCCTGTCCCTGCGCGCGAGTTCGCGCTGACCCAGTCGACCGGCTGCTGCACGGGGAAGTACCCGTCGAGCCCCTTCAGCCGCGCTGCCCGAACGGCCTCGACGATCCGCAGGCCGAATCCGCATCCGCACGCCCGGGTTGCTCGGCGACATCGGTCGGGTCCCAGCCTGGAGGAGATCTCGCCCGCGTTCGCGCGCGAGCGATCCGTGCGTGATCGCGGCGTACTTCCTGTTGCAGCGACAGCCGCCGACGACGTCTGAGCGGCCCGCCGAGCCGTTCGAGGACCCAGTCGTCGGTGAGGATGCGGCGTATGATCGTTCGGTTCGTCGAGGACGACCTGCCCTTCGGGGCGTGTGGCAGGATCGGGTGCGCGACGTCACGCGGCGGCTGGTCGATGCGGTTTGCCCCGCGGGTTCCGCGCGGAGCATCGACCACCAATGCGGCGATCAGCGCACTGGCGAGCCTTCGGTTCAGGGCGCCGCATCCGGAAGCGCAAACGGCGCGAGCGGTGTTCCGCGCGCGGCGGGCACCGCACCGCCAAGCGGATCGTCGGTCTCGACTGGCCGTCGACGAGCCCGTCGCTACGGCCAACCACGAAGGCCACGCCCAACGCCACTTTCGCGCCTCGCCGCGGCCGGCAACGACGACGACCTGCGCGCATCGAAGCGATGCTCGGTTCGCCCGATCCCTGGTCCGCCGCGCGCGGCCGACGCCCGGACGTGGCGTCGCGACACGTTGCTGCCACTTGCCGGCGACGAAGCCGCGTTCACCGCGCCGGTGCGGACTTTCCGATCTGCCGGTCGACCTCGATCGGCTGCGACGGGTCCTGACGCCCGTGCCGCCCTCCGCCGCGACGCAGCCGGACCGCGACGTCGCGGCGCCGGATTTCACGTCGTTGCCGCCATCCGACCTCGCCACGGCCGACGACCTCGGTGGCGGCGGCGGCCCGGGCCGCGGGCTGGCCGACCGACCGACTTCGCATCGACGGGCTTGCGCGAATGAAGTCGAGCCGGCAGCGGACGAGATTCCGATGACGATCCGTCGCGACCTGCCCGTTCGGCTCCTCGCGATTGCTGACCCGGCAACGGCGACCCACGCCGCGCGATCGTGGTGTTGGACCGGCTTGGTTCGGCGACCGATCCGGACGTGGATCGCGTCTGCTTGAGGTTATGCGTTCGTCGATCGGCAACATGACCTGCGTCGCAGCCTCAACGGCAAGCTCCGGGCCGTGGATCGAGTTGCTCGAAGGTTTCCCCCGTCGGCCGCCGAGCTGCCGCCGCCGGCGGCCTGAGAGATGAGATTCTCCGTCGCTTCAGGCGAGATGAACACGGATGAACGGTCCAAGATCGACGGATTTGAACCGGAGATCATCGCAATTGACCTGGCGGAGATCGCCAGCTGCGGTTCGGCTGGCCCGACCGGCCAACCGACCGTCCGCCCGGCGGTTCAGAGAGCCAGCCGGGCACTGGGCGCTGACTCCAGCGGCGAGGGCCGTCGCAGCCGCCCGGAGCGGGCGAGGTCGCTTCAGCCGATGAACCCGACGTCGGGCGCGATATGGAACTAAACCCCCACATGCGTTGTCGAAGCTAGGTGCCGGCCGCAACGCGGTCTACGCCCGACGCCGAAACAACCCGAACGTGCAGGGTCTCCCAAAATCCTGTCTCGAGCACGAAACCCTCAGGAATGAGGAGATCGAAGAATACGTTGAACAGTGGCGAACCCACATGCACGCTGATTCGACATCCCTGACCTCCCAAGCCACCGGTCACTCAAAACGGCGCGACGTCCCCCACCCCCACACCGCCGCGCCGCGACCGGTGGCTCCTTTTTTGCGTTGAGTGTGCCGAGTGTGCCGAGTATGCATGGTTCCCGCGGGTCCTTCCTGACCGTTTCCGATCGCTTCGGACCACGCTCGCTCCCGGGCCGAGTGCATCAGAGCTGTCGGGGCGCGACGCTGCGACTTTACGGAACCGGCTTCGGCGATCTCCAAAGCCGCGAGCCAGTTCCGCGAGCCAAGACCGCAACCCAGTTCCGCGACGAAGCGATTGCCGATCGGATGACGCAGCGGCGCAGCGACGCAAGTGCTGGCATCTCGCCGATAATCGACATGTGCCCTCGCGATCTCCACTGGTCGGCTTGACGTGCGACGCCGACGAAGAGCGCTATCTGTCGCGCCGTCCGTACGCCGACGCCATCGAGCGCGCCGGCGGCGTGCCCGTGCTGCTGCCGCACCGCGTCGCGCTGGCCGACGAGTACGTCGCGCGGTGCGACGCGATCGTGTTGACCGGCGGCGACGACCCGATCATGGAGCATTGGGGGATCCGCACGCACGTGAAGGCGACGCCCGTGCAGTCGTCCCGTCAGGCGTTCGAGCTGGCGCTGCTCGCGGCGCTCGACCGGCGGCGCGATCGGGCGGCCCTTGGCATCTGCCTGGGCATGCAGTACATGGCGCTCCACGCCGGAGGCGCCCTCGACCAGCATCTTCCCGACTCGTGTCCGACGCACGCCGTCCACTGGGGTCGCGTCCTGCACCGCGTGAGCGGCGATCGGCGCGTCTGCCAGCCGATCCGCGGCGCCTCGGCTCCGGTCGAGCCCAGTCACGGCGAACCGCGCGGAAGTGAATCGCGGCACGTCGAGCGCGAGCCGGGCGAACGTTCAGGGATCGTCGATGGCATGGTGCTGAGCCACCATCGACAGGCCGTGGTCGATCCTGGTCGGCTCGTGGTCGCGGCGCGCGCCGACGACGGCGTCATCGAGGCTGTGTGCGATCCTGCGTCCGTTCTACCTCGGCGTCCAGTGGCATCCCGAACGAACGGAGGACCCGACGTGGGTGCTGGCGTGCTTCGGGCGTTGGTCGGGGTTGCGCGGTGAGGGGTGGGGAGGTTGGGTGCGTGGGGGTGGTGGTTACTGGTTGCTGGTTATTGGTTCCTGGTTATTGGTTACTGGTTACTGGGTTGTCTGTCGGATCGCGAGGCTCGGCGGACGTGCTTGTGTCACGCGTCACGCCACCGCGATCCACGCTGCCAGCAGATCGATTGCCGCCTGAAGGTCTCCCTTGTCGGCTTGCTCCGTGACCGTGTGGATGTATCGCGTGCCCACCACGACCGCGGCGCACCGCGCACCGGCACCGGACTTCTGGATCGCGGCGCCGTCCTGCCCGCCCTTGGGCAGGATCGTTCGCTGGAACGGGATCTTCTGCCGCTGCGCGACCTCGCACAGCTCGGCGACGAGACGGTGGTCGGCGATCATCGACGAGTCCTGCACCATGATCCCGACGCCGTCACCATGGCGCGTGACGCGCTGGTGGTCGACGATGCCGGGGGTGTCGCACGCGAGGGTGACATCGAGGCCGATGCCGACGTCCGCCCAGACCGCGTTGGCCGCGGTCGTGGCGCCGCGCAGCCCCACTTCCTCCTGCGTGGTGAAGACCACGACCAGCTCGCACGCGTGCTCGCGCCGCGAGCTTCCGCGCGCGAGCTGGCGCACCGCCTCGAGCGCGACGAAGCAGGCGATCCGGTTGTCGAGCGCCTTGGAGAGCACCTTGGTCGGTTGCTCGACGAATGGCTCGTGCAGCGTGACGAAGTCGCCGATCTTGACGCGCTTGCGCACCTGCTCGGCGCTCATGCCCAGGTCGACGAAGAACTCCTCGAGCTGGGGAACCTTCTTCCGCTCCTCCTCGGTCGAGATGTGGATCGGCTTGCCACCGGGATTCATCGCGCCGACATGGTCGCCGTCGTCGGTGCACACGAGCACGCGCCGCGCGAAGAGCGTGCGCGGATCGAATCCTCCCGCGGGATTGACCCAGAGGAACCCGCGCTCGTCGATGTGCCGCACGTAGAAGCCGATCTCGTCCATGTGCGCCGCGACCATGACGCGAAGCGGACCGCCGCGCCGCGCTGCGCCGCCCTTCTCCTTGGCGCCGCGCGGCCTGGCGCGACGCGCCGTCGCCTGCCGGGTGCAGATGAGCGATCCCATCGCGTCGACGCGCATGTCGTCGAAGAGGCCCTTCGCCTCGGCGCGGACGAGCGCGCGCACGCGCTCCTCGCGACCGGGCACGCCGGGGGTCTCGCACAGGCGCCGAAGAAGATCGATGTTCAGGGAGGACGCGGAGCGTGTCTGACGAAGGCTCATGCTGGGATGGGTCCGTGTTCGGTTCGCGGGTCGAATCGCAGGCCGATTCTCGCTTCGGCTCGCCGATCGATCGGTCGATGGAGGCCAGCGGCGGGCTACGATCGAATTCGCGCCGGAGCGGACATGATGCGTCACGACACTCCACTTCGCAATCGTCATGCGGCGATCGCACGCGGCCTGGCGCCCGCTGCCCCGGTCCCCGGCGCGACGAGGCCCGGCGCCGCGTCGTACGACTCGGCCCGACGCGCCGAGGCGGCGCTGGAGTGGATTCCGTACGGCCCGGCTCCGGGAGACCGGGGCGGGCGCCTGCTCGAACGCCCGGCGCCGGGCCCGCCGGCGCCCGGCGAGGAAGGCAGCGCCGGCGACGGCGCGTCGGCATGCGAGATCGTGGCGACATATGGAAGCGTGGAGAGCGAGTACGCGGCCATCCGCCGCGCGGCCGCGCTGCTCGATGCGCCGCACCGCGCGACGCTGCGCGCGACGGGCGTCGACCGGACGACCTTCCTCAACCGAATGGTCACGCAGGAGCTGAAGGACCTTGCGCCGGGTGGCTGTCGCTCGAGCTTCTGGCTGAACCGGAAGGGAAGGATCGACGCGGACCTGCTGATCTGCGCCACCGATGACGCCCTCTGGATCGACGTCGACGTGCATCAGGCGGCGTCGACGGCCGCTTCGCTTGGTTCGTTCATCTTCGCCGAGGAGGTCGCGCTCGTGGACGACACGGCGCGCACCCACCGGCTCTGCGTGCATGGCCCGGAGGCGTGCGCGATCGTCGCGGCGGCGCTGGACCCGTCGAGCGGCGCGCCCGCCACGGTCGCGGGCAAGCCGCGTGCCGGGGCACCCGTCTCCGATGCGCAGCCCGTCGACGCGGCTCGTGCTTCGCCCGGCGCACCGCGCTGGTCAAGCTGAGCCGGGCCGGGTCGCGATGGTGCGCATCGCGGGCGCCTCGGTCGTCGTCGCGCGGCGCGACGACACCGGCGAGGCCGGCCTGCACCTCTTCGTCCCGCGCGACGCGGTCGGGGAGGTGTGGGACCGATTGGCATCGAGCGCGGCGGGGCGGGTGCGCCCGATCGGCTGGCACGCGTTCAACATCGCGCGGATCGAGGCCGGGACGGTGCTCATGAACATCGACTTCGACACCTCCTGCCTGCCGCACGAGACGGGGATCCTGCACGAGCGGGTCAGCTTCAGGAAGGGGTGCTATCTCGGCCAGGAGGTCGTGGCGCGCATGGAGTCGCTCGGCCGACCGAAGCAGAGGCTCGTCGGACTTCGCGTCCAGGGCGACGTCCTTCCGGTCGCGGGAACGCACGTGCACCTGCGCGAGGGCGAGGGCCCCGCGGCCATCCTCGGCGAGCCCGTGGGCACCATCACGAGCAGCACGATCAGCCCGATGCTTGGCGCGGCGCCGATCGCCTTCGCCATGGTCCGGATCGCGCACACCGAGCCGGGGCGCACGCTGCTGGTCACGGGCGATGGCGATCGAGCCGAGGCGACCGTCTCGCCGCTGCGATTCTGGAATCCAGCATCCCGCGCCGCCGCTGCGCCCGGCGGCGAGACGCTTCCGCCATCGACGGCGACGCAGCCGCCGGAGAGCGCGGCATGATCCCCCCGCTCGCGGCGCAGACGGTGGACGAGGGCAGCTTCGAGGTCACGCTCGAGGTCGTGCTCCTCATCGCCGCGGCGGTGCTGGTGCTTCTCTGCGGCGGCGCATTCGCGTGGTTCGTGCTGCGCCATGCCGACCGCGACAGCGAAGGCGGCAGCGAGGACGACACCGGGACGTAGCCGTCTCCCATGCGGCGAGTCGATCGGCCCGCGGCGCAGCGCACCGTCGCCGGTGGATCCGATGCGGCGCGGACTACGCTCCCGCGTGACCGCCATACGCATCACGGAAGTCGGACCGCGCGACGGTCTTCAGAACGAGCCTGGATTCGTCGAGACCGCCGCCAAGGCGCGATTCGTCGACCTGCTCTCCGGATGCGGCTTCGCGGAGATCGAGGTCTCGAGCTTCGTGAGCCCGAAGTGGGTGCCGCAACTGCGCGACGCGGCCGAGCTCTTCGCGTCGATCCAGCGGCGGAGCGGCGTGGTCTACTCGGCGCTCGTCCCGAACGAGCGGGGACTCGAGCGCGCCATCGCCTGCGGCGTCGGCAAGGTCTCGGTCTTCACCGCGGCGAGCGAGACCTTCAGTCGACGCAACACCAACGCATCGATCGCCGAGTCCCTGGCGCGGCTGGCGCCGGTGATCGAGGGAGCGCACGCCGCCCGTCTTCCCGTGCGTGGCTACGTGAGCTGCGCCGTGGCGTGCCCGTTCGAGGGTTCGATCGCGCCCGAGGCGGTGCGCGAGGTGGCGGCGCGGTTGATCGAACTGGGCGCCGACGAGCTCGACCTCGGCGACACGATTGGCGTGGCGGTGCCCGACGACATCGATCGACTCCTCGGTGCCGTCGCGACGGTGCGCGCGCCGGAGGGGACGACGCTGCACCTGCACGACACGCGCGGCACGGCCTTGGCATGCGTGCATCGGGCCGTCCAGCTCGGGGTGCGAAGCTTCGACGCCTCGTGCATCGGACTGGGCGGCTGTCCCTACGCGCCGGGTGCCGCGGGAAACCTCGCGACCGAGGACCTCGTCTACCTCTGCGAGCGATCGGGCCTCGATTGCGGCGTGGACGCCGCGCGGCTCTACGAGGCGGGGCGGTTCATCGAGGCGGCGATCGGACGAGAGGCGACCGGGCGCGTCTTCCGGGCCGAGGGAAGCGCGGCCGGGAACGAGCGCCGCGAGCGCGCCGCCGGTCGCGGCTGAGGCGCATGGAACGAACGTGCGCAGCGGCCACGGCGCACCGCGGACGATCGTTGGCTACGCTGCATCGATCGTGGCTTCGGCGCTTCCTCCACCATCGACGCTGGCCGACGCCGTCGAAGGCGGCGCGGACGCGGTGCTGGCCGCATTCCTTTCACTTGGCGAGGAGCTCGCGGACGACCTGCGCTTCGTCGCCGATGATGCCGACGACGCGGGAGCGGCCGCGGGGAAGGGCGCCGCGCCGCCGAGCCCGGTTCATCGGGCGCGGGTCGCGCACGGCGCGAGGACCTTCGGACGGCTCGAGAGCGCGAACCTCGCGCCCGAGGCGCTCGCGTCGTGGGCGGCGTCGCTGGGCGCCTGGTTGCACCTGGCCGAGGCCCATCGGCGATTGCACGAGCTCGCGTACACGGACGAGCTCACCGGCGCGGGCAACCGCCGCGCCTTCGATCGCTTCGTCGCGGAGGCGATCGAGCTGGCCAGGGTGCGCAGCCGTCCGCTGGCGCTGATGGCGTGGGACGTCGACAACTTCAAGCGCTACAACGACCGGTTCGGCCACGCCGCCGGAGACGAGGTGCTGCGCGAGACGGTGACGCTGCTGAAGGCGGTCGTTCGGCGCGGCGATCGCGTCTTCCGCATCGGCGGGGACGAGTTCGTCGTCGTCTTCTCCGATCCGTCCAGTCCGCGCGAGGAAGGCTCCGGGCCGGTCGAGTCGGTCGACCAGCTTGCCTCGCGCTTCCAGGAGCGCATCCGCGCGATGCGGCTTCCGCAGCTTGGCCAGGAAGGCCTGGGCGTCGTGAGCGTCTCCGCGGGCCTCGCCGCGTTCCCGCGCGATGGAGTGGACGCCCCGACGCTGCTCGCCGCGGCCGATCTCCGCGCCCTGGAGAGCAAGCGAAGGGGCAAGGGAATGATCACGTTCGGCCCACCGACGTGACGGTGGTGGGCGGCGGATGGCCGGGCGCCGCGCGCCGGTTGGGCGTGCGGCGCTGCAGGGTCGACGGCGTCGCCGCGGGAGATCGGGCGACGTCGCCTCGCGACATCAGCAGTTGAGGAGCATCCGCGATGGCCGCGGCGGCGTCGGGTGGCGGATGCGCATGAAGCGCGGTGTGCATCCCGCGCAGCGCCGCAGGTCGTCGTCGGTGAGCAGTCGCTCGATCGCCGGACCGACATCGTGGATGTTCGCCTCGGTGTCGACGCTGATCGAACTCGAGCATCGCGCCGCCGAGGTCGACCAGCGGTTGCGCATTGAGCTTCTGGTGCAGGTCGCGGTGGTACGGATACGGCAGGAAGAGCGACGGGACCGCGTTCGCGGCCGCCTCGGCCACCGAGCTCGCGCCCGCGCGGGTGACGGCCGCGTCGGCGCTGCCCCACGCGAGACCCATGCGACGGCAGGAAGGAGCACCGTCGCGGGGATTCCGGCGCGCGATACGCGGCGACCAGCGGCTCGTGATCGCCCGCTCCGGCGAGGTGCAGGATCTGCCATCCGCGGAAGATCCGCGGCGAGCGCGTCGCCAGCGCGGCCATGAGACGGTTGATGCTCGTCGCACCCTGCGACGCCCCGGTCACGAGCAGCGTCCGAAGCCGCGGGATCGAGGCCGAGCCGGGGCGCGGCACTCCGCAGGTTCACTGGCCGCGACGGCCAGCTCGACGCAGCGGCATGCCCACCACGCTGCCGCCGGTCTGCTCGATGGCCGCGTGAACTTCCGGTCCATTCCGGTCGGCACGGCGGAGAGCACGCGGTCGCTGCGGCCTCGCCAGCCAGCGGCTGGGCGCGACCGGGATGGCGTCGAGGTTCACGAGGGTGACGGGCACGTGTCGCCGCACCGCCGCCGCGGCCGCCGGCGCCGCCACGAAGCCGCCGAGCGCGACGAGCTGCGTCACGCGCTCGCGCTCGATGATCTCCTCCGCCTCGGCGCGAGCGCGGCGAAACGCGGCGACGAAACGAACGAAGGCGAGCGGCCGGGCGGACATCGGAGCCGCCCGCAGCGGATAGAAGGGCGCATCGGCCTCCGCGAGCATCGTCGCGTCGATGGCGCGGGTGGAGCAGAGGAAGAGCAGCCGGGCGTGCGGCGCCAGCTCGCGCAGCCGCTCGGCGATGGCCAGGCCGGGGCTGATGTGGCCGCCCGATCCGCCGCCGGCGAAGGCGATCGTCGGCGCGGACTTCGGCGCCGTCGCCGTCGACGGAGCGCGCAGCGGGTCGTGGTTCGCCTCGCGCCGCGCGCCGCCGAGGACGCCGTGGCTCATTGCGCCCCGGCCCCCAGCGGGATGGCCCGGTCGACCACGTGCTGCGGAACCTCTTCGGAGCCGCGGCGCAGGATGGGCTCCGCGACGAGCGAGCGATCGAGCGATTCGGATGCGTCGTCGGCCTGCTCGTCGTCGGCCTCCGCCACCGGTCCGGCGGCGCGATCGATCGAGACCAGCAGCCCGATCGCGAACGCGGTGAGCAGCCAGCCGGTCCCGCCGCGCGAGAGCAGCGGCAGCGCGATGCCCTTGGTCGGCGCGAGTCCCGTCACCACGGCGAGGTTCATGACCGCCTGGAAACCGAGCGTCAGCACGATGCCGAGCCCGAGCAGCCTCGAGAAGGGGGTCTTGGCCCGGCGCACGATTCCAAGGCCGCAGATCATGATCGTCGCGTAGAGCGCACCCACGACGACCGCTCCGGCGACGCCGAGCTCCTCGCAGAGGATCGCGAAGATGAAGTCCGTGGTGTCCTCGGGGAGATAGTCGAACTTCTGGATGCTGTTGCCGAGCCCGCGCCCGGCGACGCCGCCGCCGGAGACCGCGGTGATCGACTGGATGATGTGGTAGCCGATGCCCTGCGCATCCTTGTAGGGATCGAGGTACGCGAGGATCCGGTTGACGCGGTAGGGGCTGGTGAGGATCAGTCCGACGATTCCGGCCGCGGCCGGGATCATGAGCAGCGCCGCGTGCCAGACGCGGCAACCGGCGGCCAGCAGCATCGCGATGCACACGCCGAAGACGAGCACCGCGGTGCCCAGGTCCTCCTTGGCGATCAGTGCGCACACGATCGTGGCGATCGCCAGCGGCGGAAGGAAGCCGGTCCGGAAGCGCGAGAGCGCGTCGCCCCGCCGCGCGCAGTGCCACGCGATCACGATCGGCAGCGACCACTTGGCGACCTCGCTCGGTTGGAACGTCAGCGAACCCAGGTTGATCCAGCGCCGCGCGCCGTTCTCGGCGTGTCCGATTCCCGGCAGGTTCGCCGCGAACAGCAGTGCGATCATGCCTGCGACGATCCAGGGGATCGGCGACAGGCCGCCTCGGAGGGTGAAGAGACGATCGACCGGAACGAGCGAACCGATGACCAGCATGACCACCGCCAGCGCCGCATAGACGGCCGGGCGACCGAGCAGCACGCCGCGCAGCGAGATTGGCGTGATGGCGTCGACGGTGAGCCCGGCCGAGTTGACCATCACCACCCCGATGATCAACAGCGCGAGGGCGGCGAGGATAAGTCCATGGCCGAGGCGCATCGTGCATTGGTCATCGGCCGAGGCGGCCGGATGGGTGGAGAAATGTGGGCCGCGGCGGAAGCGCCTCGTCGCGGGCCGGCGCGCTCGCCGGCCATCCGCGCGAGCGGCTCGTCGGGGCCCGCCATCGCTACCATCGCGCCGTGTCCCCTTCGTCGCACCACGCCACGGGCCGCCGGGTCTACATGGAGACCTTCGGCTGCCAGATGAACGAGCTCGACAGCGAGCTCGTGCGCGGCCAACTGGTCGCCCTGGGGTACTCCTTCGTCGAAGCCGACCGCGACGCGGACATCATCCTCTACAACACCTGTTCCGTCCGCGAACAGGCCGAGAACAAGGCGTACAGCCGCATCGGGATCGTCGGGCAGCGCAAGCGCTCCGGCGAGCATGTGCTGCTTGGCGTGATCGGCTGCATGGCCGAGCGCGACGGCGTGGCGATGCTGCGCCGGCATCCGCAGATCGACCTGCTGTGCGGCCCCGGCGAGCTCGATCGGCTGCCGCAACTGATCGACAACGCGGCAAAGGTCCAGGCGGTGGCCCGACTGGACCGCCTGCCGGAGCGTTCCACGGGCGAGGATGGCCGTGGCCCGGCGGGTCGCGACATCGCGTCCGTCGTCGCGCTCCAGGGCAACCGCAACCGGCGCACCGCGACGCTTGCGGCCGCGGAGGATTCGCTCGAGCTGCTCGACCTTTCGCGTGCCTTCGATCCGGATCACTTCGGTGGCGGCGGCGGCGCACCGGCGGGTGGCAGGGCGGCGTACGTCCGGATCACGCGAGGATGCAACAAGTTCTGCACCTACTGCGTCGTGCCGAACACGCGCGGGCCGGAGGTTCATCGTCCCCCCGACCACATCGTCGACGAGTGCCGCCGGCTCGCCGACGCGGGTGTGGTCGAGGTCACCCTCCTCGGCCAGACCGTGAATCACTACGTCTACGTGCACGGCGCCGCGATCTCGGTGGATGGCCGCGAGGCGCCGCAGGTCGGTCCGGGCCTCTCGGCCTTTCGCGACGGCGGTCGGCGGATCGCGGCCGGGCAGCGCGTCACGACCTTCGCCGCCCTGCTCAAGCGCATCCACGACGAGGTTCCGGCGATCAAGCGGCTGCGATTCGTCACGAGCTATCCGCGCGACTTCGGCGACGACGCGCTCTCGGTCATCGCCGAGAGCCCTCGCATCTGCCGGTATCTGCATGTGCCGCCGCAATCGGGCTCCGATCGGATCTTGAAGCTCATGAACCGCGGCTACGCGGTCGGCGAGTACCTCGATTTCATCGACCGGGCCCGCTCGTTCCTGCCGGACGCAGGGATCAGCGGCGACTTCATCGTCGGCTTCCCGACCGAGACCGACGACGACTTCGCCGCGACGGTGGCGCTGCTGGAGCGTGTCCGCTTCAAGAACAGCTTCATCTTCAAGTACTCCCCGCGCCCGGGAACGACGGCGATCGAGCGGTTCGAGGACGACGTGCCCGACGAGGTCAAGCGATGGCGGAACAACCACCTGCTCGCGGTGCAGGGCCGGATCAGTGCGGCCGAGCATCGAGCGCTGGTCGGGCGCACGCTCGATGTCTTCGTCGAACGGGTCACCGATCGGTCGGAGGGCGGGATGGCCGCATCCACCGACACCCGGTCGAACGAAGACCGACGGGCGCATACTCCGGGCCGACCAACGATCGAATTGGGCTGGGAGTCGCGGCCGCGCGCCGCCGCGGCCGCCGGGACCGGGTTCCCGACAGGTCAAGACAGTGTGGCTGGACGGGCGGCAGCGAGCACGAACCTCCTGCAGATGGTGGAAGGCGAAGGTTCGATTACTGAAGTTGCCGACGCGCCGGCTCGCTCACCGGCACCGATGCGTCCCAACACGCGCGGTGGGAGGGTGCAGCTCTCCGGCCGCACCGGCAGCGACGTGATCGTCGTCTTCGATCTTCCCGCGGGTACCGACCCGGTGCCATGGCTTGGCCGGATCGTGCCCGTGCAGATCGAGAACGCGGCTGCACTGCTCCTTTCCGGAACACCCAAACATTGACCGGCCAAACTGCTGCAATGCCGTCAGTTCCGGCATCGCAGGGGGCCATTTTGGGAGAATCGGTTGTTCCGATTCGCGGTTGTGATAGACTCGCCGCTTCGGAGGGGGGACGGCACATGCTGCGCCGCCGTTCCCCGATTGTTCATCTACCCACACGGCGCAGCGGGATCGACCCGGAAAGAGGATTTCCATCATGATGAAGGCACTGTTTGCGGGCGCTGCGACGCTCGCCCTCGCCGCTGCGGCGAATGCTTCGTTCTCAGGCATCTCCTGGAATGAGTCCAAGGTTGGCGACAAGTGCGTCGCCGACATCTACGCGACGTTCTCGACGACGGACGATGTCCTCCTGAACATCTTCAACGCGAACGTCACCGTCGAAGGCGGCTTCGGCTCGCTGATCCACAACGACTTCGTCGGCGGCTCGTGGGCCCCGCAGTTCAGCTCGAATCCGGCGATGGATTCGTTCTGCGTGATCGGCGGCCAGGCCAACTTCGGCAACAGCACCAACGCCGACCCGAACTGGGGCGCCGCGGGCTTCAACCAGATCGCCATCCCGGCGAACGCCGGCTGGTTCAACAGCAACCCGCCGAACCTCCAGGGCAAGGCCGCGAATGTCACGCTGGTCAAGAAGGATGGCTCGGTGAACTACACCGGCGCCGCCACCTGGATCATGCGCCTGGTCTTCGACAACGCCCCGAAGGCGTTCTCGATCGCTGGCGGCTACACGAACAACCAGGGTCTCGGCACCCCGGGCGTTCAGGGCACGTTCAGCTTCTCGCAGGTCCTCTGCATTCCGGCTCCGGGCGCGCTCGCGCTGCTCGGTCTCGCCGGTCTCGCCGGTGGCCGTCGTCGTCGCGCGTAATTCGCGGCAACGATCAGGATCTCACGATCAACCCGCCGCGGCCGATCTTCGGCCGCGGCGGTGCTTTTTGCCGTCGATTTGCTTCGGTTGGGACCGGCGCGGCGTCGCCGCACGCTTGTGCGGGTGCGAACGGCATGGCATCGATTCCGGCGATCGTCGTCGGCGAGCAAGAACGTCCGCTTCCGTTCCGACGTATGTGCCGAACGACAAACCGAGCGTCAGGAGACTTGAACCCGCGGTCTCGATCGGCCACGATGAATCCCATGTCCTCGACGAAGCTCGCGCCGCTGCTCCTGACCGTGTCACTCGGCCTGATCGCCATCGGCGTCGGTCGTCTTTCCGCGTCGCCCATCCCCGCCGATGACGCCGCCGGCGACGGCGGCCTCGCCAGCATCGGCAACGACGTCATCGTGAGCGCCCTGCCTTCGTTCTGGAAGTTCGGCACCGTCAACGGGATCACGGCCTATTCGATCGGAACGACCTCCTGCAACGTTGGCGACGTGCCGCTGGACTGGGTCGACGACACGAACCAGCATCCGGTCATCGCCCAGAACCTCTACCGACTGCGCGACGGTCGTTTCGAACAGATCGGACTGAGCTGGGTCAAGCACGGCTTCTGCGCCGAGCAGCTCAGCGGGCAGTGCGGTGTGTGCATGCCGCTCGGAGGCGGCGGCTGCTGGTCGCAGCTCGGCATCGGCTGCTTCGATCCATACGACGCGCTGGTCAACGGCCTTCAGTTCTATCTCGGGCCGCGCTCGCAGGTGAACGCGTCGACCGGGTACTTCCCCTATCCGTTCACGGCGCCGCCGGCGGAGGCCACGATCGGTCGCCGCCTTCAGGTCAGGAACGACGACCTCAATCCGGCGCTCAACCCCGGCGCGACCTTCTTCGGCGAAGGGCTCTACGTCCATCCAGACGACGCGGCCGACGGCAACGCCAACAACAACGCGACCTACCGCCAGGCGATGGTCGGCGCCATCGGTGGCGGCGGATACCCGCTCACGATGACCGGCGCCACGTTCGTCCAGCAGCCGGCGATCTACGCGTGGCAGGCCGCCGACCCCATGGTCGCCATCGTGAACGTCGACGTCGAGGGTGACGGACGCTTCGTGGTTGGCACGCGCGTCAGCGACAACGGCGATGGCACGTGGCACTACGAGTATGCGGTGATGAACTTCAATTCAGACCGCTCGGCGCGGAGCTTCAGCGTGCCGCGCGGGGCGGGCGCCGCGATCTCCAACGTCGCGTTCAGGGACATCGCATACCACTCCGGCGAGCCGTACGCCTCGGACGACTGGAACTCGAGCGTCGCGCCGGGCGATGTCACCTGGTCCACCGCGACGTACGCCGAGAACGCGAACGCCAACGCGCTCCGCTGGGGCACGTTGTACAACTTCCGGTTCGACGCGGCGTCGCCGCCGATGACCGCGACCATTGCAATCGGCCTCTTCAAGCCCGGCGCCGGCGATGCGCCGGACACCGTGTCGTTCGTCGGCCGCGCGCCGTCGCCGGTGTGCGCGTCGCCCGCCGACCTGGACTGCAACGGCGTCGTGGATGGCGCCGATCTCGGCCTCATGCTCGGCGCATGGGGAACCGACATCGCGGACCTCAACGGCGACGGCACGACGGACGGCGCGGATCTCGGCGTGCTGTTGGGCGCCTGGGGCTGATTCAAGCGCCGCGAGGCGCGCCTGTGTCCGCATGCGGGGGGCGCCTGTGGGGGCGCCGTGACGGAACGAGGGAGGTCGTCCGAGCCGGCGGATGGAACGCCGACGGACGCGCTGCGTCAAAGTCCTCTTCCCCACGTTTCTCCTTCCTTCCCCTTCCCCCGTTCGTCTTCCCTGCTCAGAGAGGAAATCCAATGCCTTTGCACGTAATCCGCCGCGTCGTGAGCGCGGCGGGCCTCGGTGTCGCGCTCGCCGCTTCGGTGACGAGCGCGACGGTCGCCGCCGATCCGCAATCGTTCTCGATTCCCAACCTGCGCGAGCACACGGTTCGCGCCATGCTGCTGCCTGCCGGCGCTCCCAGTCAGTTCGACGCCACCGCGACGCTCGGCGGCGACGCCGTCACGCTCCGGCTCTTCCGACACAGCCTGCGATCCTCCGAGTTCCAGGTCATCGTCGACCATGGCAACGGCAATCGCGAGGTCGTTCCGCCGCCGATCGAGCAGACGTACCGTGGCTCGATCATCGGCGAGCCGGGATCGGCCGTCGCGGCGTCGCTCGTCAATGGCAAGCTCATCGCCCTGGTGGAGCGAGGCGACGGCGAGCGCTGGCACGTCGAACCGCTCTCGAATCTCGTGCCCGGCGCTCCCGAGGGACTGCACGTGAGCTATCGCGCCGGCGACGTCATCGGGAGCGGCGGCCACTGCGGCAACGACTTCGTCGACCTCGCGAAGCCCATCGTCGACGACGCCAAGGCGAAGAAGCTCGCGCTGAACGCCGCGGGCGGCGACGAAGGCGGCATCGCCGGCGGCTCGAAGTACCTCGGCGAGATCGCGTTCGACGCCGACTTCGAGTTCTTCAACAAGAACGGCAGCCTCGTGGATCTCACGGTGGCCGACATCGAGACGGTCATGAACCAGGTCGAGTTCATCTACGACCGGGACGTCGACATCAACTACGAGTTCACCACGATCGTCGTGCGCGACACCGCCTCCGACCCGTACAACTCCAACGTCGCGGGCGACCTCCTCTGCGAGTTCCGCACGCAATGGAACGGCGCGCCGGAGAACCAGATCCAGCGCGAGGTGGCGCACCTCTTCACGGGCAAGGTGCTCCAGGGAACCATCCTCGGCATCGCGTGGACCGGAACGACCTGCAACGGCACCGGCAACGACTGTGGATCGTTCGGCAACCTGGCGTACTCGCTCGTCGAGTCGAAGTTCGCCGGCGCCAGCTTCAACGAGCGCATCGCGCTCTCGGCGCACGAGCTCGGCCACAACTGGGGCGCCTCGCACTGCGACGGTCAGGGCGATTGCCACATCATGTGCTCGGGCCTCGGTGGCTGCGACGGCATCGTGGGGTCGAACCTCAAGTTCGGGGTTCCCGAGGTCGCCGACATCGTGGCCTATCGGAACTCCGTGACATGCGACCTGCTCCTCACGGCGCCCTCGGGGCCTCCGTTCGTGGACACGTTCGCGTCGGCCACCATCTCGACGGCGAAGTGGGTGTACAGCAACGGTGCGGCCGTCAGCAGCGCCGCGACCAACGAGCCGAGCGCGCCGAACTCGCTGAACCTCGACGCCACCGGCAGCGGCCTCTACGAGGACGACGAGATCCGCAGCAACTTCATCCTCCTCGGCGGTGTCGGCCAGGACGTCATCTTCTCCTACTACACCCAGCACAAGGGCGTCGAGAGCGGCGAGAAGCTCATCGTCGAGTACCTCAACAGCAACCTCGACTGGACCGCGATCAACACGATCGTCTCCAACGGCGTCGACGAGACGAACTTCCAGTTCTGGAGCCACACCCTGCCGGTCAACGCGAAGCACGACCAGTTCCGCATCCGCTTCCGCACCGATGTGAACGAGACGAACGACGACTGGTACATCGACGACGTGAAGGTCGAGCTCGCCCCGGCGCCGAGCAACGACGAGTGCACCGGCGCCGCGACGATCGTCTCGCCGGTGACCAACTTCAACACGTTCAACTCGACGACCAGCCAGCCGCCGGCGCCGACGTCGTGCAACGACGGCAACGGAACGACGCTCGTCAACGACGTCTGGTTCAAGTACACCGCCGCCTGCACGGGCACGCTCACCGCGACGACGTGCAACCTCACGACGCTGAACACGCGCATCATCATCTACCCCGGCGGAACCTGTCCGACCGCCGGGACGGTGCCGCTCGGCTGCGATGACGAAACGCTTGGTTGCAACCTGGGCACGTCGACGGTGATGATCCCCGTCAGCAGCGGCCAGCAGGTCTACATCCGCCTCGGCGCCGTCAGCGGCTTCGGCACCGGCTCGCTGCTCGTGGCCTGCTCGCCCGCATGTCCCGACGCGGACGGAGACGGCGTCTGCGACAGCGCCGACAACTGTCCGGGCACGCCAAACGCGAATCAGGCCGACAGCGACGGCGATGGCGTCGGCGACGCGTGCGACAACTGCCCGAACACGCCCAACGCCAATCAGGCCGACAGCGACGGCGACGGCATCGGCGACGCGTGCGAGCCGGCGCCGTGCCCGGCCGACCTGAACGCCAACGGCATCGTCGACGGCGCCGACCTCGGCGTGCTCCTCGGCGCCTGGGGCACCAACAACGCCGCGGCCGATCTCGACCACAACGGCGTCGTCGATGGCGCCGACCTGGGTCTCATGCTTGGCGCCTGGGGCGCATGTCCGTAGCGCGACCGCGCAACATCCGGACGATCGAACGACAACGCAGGGCGCTTCCGACGGTGGAAGCGCCCTGCGTTCGTTCTCGATCGGTTCGCCGCCGCGACCGCTCGCCGCGTTCCGATCATCGGCGATCCAATTGCACGTCGAGCGCTCAGCGGCGGCCCGGCCGCACGCGTCGCCAAGGGAGCCGCAAGGCCGAATCCACGGGCCCGGCTCGCGACATCAGTTCAGGAAGACCACCTCGCCCGTCGCGATGTTGTGCATCGCGCCGACGACCTTGATCTGTCCGGACTTCTCGAGGTCGCGGAGAATGGGGCTGTCGGTGCGGACCTTCTCGACGTTGAGACGGACGTTCTCCTCGGTCACCGCGAGCACGAATGGCCCGTTGTGCGAGTCGCGCGCACCGGGCACGTTCTGGACCGCGTTCACCGCGGGACGGATGGCGTCGATGACGGTGGTGAGGTTTCCGAGCTGCACGTTGTCGCAGGCGCCCTTGACCGCGCCGCACTCGGTGTGGCCCATCACGACCACCAACTTGGCGCCCGCCACCTTCGTCGCGAACTCCGTGCTTCCGAGCAGGTCAGCCTGCATGTAGTTGCCGGCCACGCGCGGCACGAAGAGGTCGCCGAGTCCCTGATCGAAGACGATCTCCGGCGCCGAGCGGGAGTCGATGCACGAGAGCACCACGGCGAACGGATACTGTCCCTTCGAGGTGGCGCGCACCTGCGCCGGGAAGTCGCGGCGCTCGCTCTTGCCGCTCACGAAGCGGGCGTTCCCTTCCTTGAGGTGGGCCAGCGCCTGATCGGGGGTCATCGCCTGCTGTTCAGCCTGGGTCGTGGTGTCCGAGACGAGCGCGGGTTGGTTGGCGCAGCCGGCGAGGGCGAAGGCGGCGCCAAGCGTCGCGAGCAGGAGGGCGTTGGAGCGGTTGGATGTGCGGTTCATGGGCGGAATCATAATTGATTTGCTTCATAGGCGTGCCTGGCGGGCGCTGCCGACCGGATGTCGGGAGGAGCCTGCCATCGCTCGCGACCGGGAGGCCGCTGCGCGGCCTGTCTCCGCGAGGTCGATGCATCCAGCGCGCCGCAGGACGCGATACTGGACAAGCGGAACGCCGGGCGGTAGAACCCCCTTCGCTCGAGCGCGCCGCGAGCCACCTGTGGATCGATCCTCCGTTCGACGCTCGGCCATGGGTGCGGTCTTCGCCGGCGACGGCGGCACGGGTTCGGCGGGGTGCCCAACGTTCGCCTTGATGCGCCGCCCATGAGCATCGATCTCGCACTTGTTCTCGCCCTGCTGGTCGCGGCGATCGTCATGTTCGCGATCAACAAGCCGCGCATGGACGTGGTGGCGCTGTTGATGCTGGCGCTGCTGCCGCTGCTGCCGATCAAGAACCCGATCACGATGGGCGAGGCGCTCAGGGGGTTCGCCGATCCCAACATCGTGCTGATCGCGCTGCTCTTCGTCATCGGCGAGGGCCTGGTCCGCACCGGTGTGGCCCAGAAGCTCGGCGACTGGGTGATCACCAAGACCGGCGACAGCGAGGCGCGGCTCATCGTCCTGCTGATGCTCTGCGTCTGCGGGCTCGGAGCGGCGATGAGCTCGACCGCCGTGACCGCCATCTTCATCCCGGTCGCGCTGCGCATCTCCCGCAGCACCGGCACCGCGCCCGGCCGGTTGATGATGCCGCTGAGCTTCGCGGCGCTGATCAGCGGCATGACGACGCTCGTCGCCACGGCCCCGAACCTCGTCGTCAACAGCGAGCTCGAGCGCCACGAACCCGGGCTGGAGTTCCACTTCTTCAGCTTCACGCCCTTCGGCGTCCCCATCCTCGTCCTGGGAATCCTGTACATGCTCTTCGCGCGGCGCTGGCTGCCGGGCACGAAGGCGGAGGGGACGGCGACCGGTTCAAGCCGACCCAGCCTCGCCGACTGGACGGAGCAGTACGGGCTCGCCGAGCGCGAGTATCGGCTGCGCGTCGCCGAGGGCTCGTCGCTCGTGGGCCGGACGCTCGCGGAGCTCGACCTGCGCGGCACGTCCGGGGCGAACATCATCGCGATCGAGCGGGCCGGCCGACGGTCGAGGGAACTCATCCAGCCCCAGGCGACCACGACGCTGGAGCGCGACGACATCCTGCTCATCGACCTCCTCGAGCCGAATCCGGACATCGAGGCGATCCGCACGCGGTTCGGACTCGAGGCGCTGCCGCTCGCCGGCGCCTACTTCAACGACCGCGCGCAGGACATCGGCATGGCGGAGGTGATCGTGCCGGCGGACTCGCCGCTCGTCGGCAAGACGGTCGTCGAGTCCGGCTTCCGCACGCGCACCGGGCTGACGGTGATCGGCCTTCGCCGCGGCCGCACCGCGAACGAACGAAAGCCGTCGGAAGAGAAGCTGCGTGTCGGCGACACGCTGCTGGTCGTCGGTCGCTGGAAGAAGATCGAGCGCCTTCAGCCCGACGAAGCCGGCGTGCTCGTGATCACCCTCCCGACCGAGCTCGACGAGGTCCTCCCGGTTCCCGGGAAGGCTCTCCACGCGGTCCTCTGCCTCGCGCTCGTGATCGGGCTGATGGTGAGCGGCATCGTGCCGAACGTGCAGGCGGCGCTCATCGGATGCCTGCTGATGGGCGCGCTGGGCTGCGTCGACCTCGCCAGCGCGTACCGGTCGATCAACTGGAAGACGATCGTGCTCATCGTCGGCATGCTGCCCTTCTCGATGGCGCTGGAGCGCACCGGCGGGGTCGACCTGGGCGCCGATGCGCTCATGACGGTGACCAGCGGCGCCGGTGCGCACGTCGTGCTCGCCGCGCTCTTCGCGATCACGGCGCTGCTGGGCATGTTCATCTCGAACACCGCCACCGCCGTGCTCATGGCACCGGTGGCCATCGCGCTGGCCAACGACATGCACGCCTCGCCCCGCCCCTTCGCGATGATCGTGGCGCTCGCCGCGTCCACGGCGTTCATCACGCCGGTCTCGTCGCCGGTGAACACGCTGGTGGTGACGCCGGGCAACTACCGCTTTGGCGACTTCGTCCGCGTCGGGGCGCCCTTCGCCGTCGTCGTGCTGCTCGTGAGCGTCGTCCTGGTGCCGTTGCTGCTGCCCCTTTGAGACGGATCCAAACGGTCCGCCGCCTTCGTCCCTACGAGGTTCTCCGCCATGGCCAAGTCAATCGAAGCGCCGAAGACGGCGATGCAGAAGGTCCTCGACGTGGTCGAGCGGGTGGGAAACAAGGTTCCCCATCCGGTGGTGATCTTCCTCGTCCTCATCGCCATCGTCGTCGTGCTCTCCCACGTGCTCTATCTCGCCGGCGCATCGGCGACGACGCAGGTGGTCGAATACCAGCCGCAACAGATCGCGATCGAGGGGACCACGCTTGAGGACGAGTACGTCTCGAGCTGGGGCCTCGTCGACTCGAAGCACCATGAGATCAAGACGGAGACGGTCGCCGTCCGGAGCCTGCTCACCTCCGACGGAATCCGGTTCATCTACACCTCGATCATCCCGAACTTCATGGGCTTCGCGGCGGTGGGGCTCATCATCGTGGCGATGGTCGGCGTCGGAGTGGCCGAGGAATCTGGGCTCATCAAGACGCTGATCCGCAAGCTGGTGGCGGTGGCGCCGCGCTGGGCCATCGCCTACATCCTCGTGCTCGTCGGAATCCTGTCGAGCATCGCCGCCGACGCGGGCTACCTGGTGCTCATCCCCTTGGCGGGCGCGGCGTTTCTCAGCGTGGGACGGAACCCGCTGGCGGGCCTGGCCGCCGGCTTCGCCGCTGTCGCGGGGGCGTTCACGGTGAACGCGGTGATCAAGCCGCTCGATGCGATCCTCACGGAGTTCACCAACGACGCGATCCACCTCGTCGACCCCAACCGGAGCATCACCCTCACCGCGAACCTGTGGTTCTCGATCGTTTCCGTCGCCATCCTGACCGTGGTGATCACGTTCATCACGCAGCGCATCATCGAGCCGCGCCTCGGCAAGTACACGGGAACGCCATCGACCGACAAGCCAGCCAAGGACGGAGACAAGGATGCGGGCAAGTCGGCGGCGAAGGGCGGCAAGACGGAGCCGGAGAGCGAGGCCATCACGGCCGAGGAGTCGCGCGGCCTCGTCTGGGCGGCGCTCGGGCTCGTCGGCGTGCTCGCGTTCTTCGGCGTGCTGACGCTCTGGTCGGGGGCGCCGCTGCGCAACCCCGAGACCGGCGCCCTCATCGGCGACTCGCCGTTCATGAACGGGCTGATCGCCGTCATCATGGTGCTCTTCCTCGTCACCGGCGTCGCCTTCGGCGTCGGCGCAGGCACCTTGAAGGGCACCGGCGCGATCATCAAGGCGATCGAGAAGGCGGTCGCCGGGCTTGGCAGCCTGATCTTCCTGCTGCTGATCCTGAGCCAGTTCATCGCGTACTTCAACTACAGCAACATCGGGACGATCATGGCCGTGCGGATGGCCGACGTGCTGCAAGGCGCGAGCATTCCGCCGCTGGCGCTGCTGCTGGGCTTCATCGTGGTCGTCGCCATCCTCGACCTGCTCATCACCGGCGCGATCGCCAAGTGGGCGCTCTTTGCGCCGATCTTCGTGCCGCTGCTCATGAAGCTCGGCGTCGCGCCGGAGGCCGTGCTGGCCGCGTACCGCGTCGCCGATTCGCCGATCAACATGATCACCCCGCTGAACGCGTACTTCGCGCTGGTGGTCGTTTTCGCCCAGAAGTACGACAAGAATGCCGGCGTCGGCACGATCGTCGCCCTGATGCTGCCATACGTGGCGGGAATCTTCGTCGCGTGGACCGCGCTCTTCGTCGCCTGGCAGGTGCTCGGGCTCCCGTGGGGGATCGGGTGAGCCGCCGCCGCGGTCGACCTTCGACACGTTCGCACATCTCCTTCCTCGACTCACGTCGCACTGCAACCACACCATGACCACCAAGCCCCCGCCAGTCGATGCAAAGTCCGCCGAAGCGCACCTCATGAACTTCCTGGCCGTGGAGGGCGTCAGCGGCCAGGAGAAGGCGATCGCCGAGGCGGTCTGCGACGCGCTCAAGAAGGTCGGCGTGCCGGCTTCGGCGATCCGCTTCGACGACGCCCACACTCGCATCCCGCTGCCGACGCAGACCGGCAACCTCTTCGTCGACCTGCCCGGCACGCGCCCCGGACCGCGCATCGCCTTCGCCACGCACCTCGACACCGTGCCGCTCTGCGCGGGCGCCAAGCCCAAGCGCAGCGGCAAGAAGATCGTCCCCGCGGGCAACACGGCGCTCGGAGGCGACAACCGCACCGGCTGCGCTGTCCTCGTGACGCTGGCGGAGACGCTCATCAAGCACCAGCTTCCCCATCCACCGATCACGCTCATCTTCACGGTGCGAGAGGAGAGTGGACTGCAAGGGGCGCGCTTCATGGACCCGGCCCAGACCAAGGGCGTGACCATGTGCTTCAACGTCGACAGCAAGCTGGTCTCGGATCTCATCACCGGCGCGGTCGGCGCCCAGAGCTGGGAAGTCGAGATCGCCGGCAAGGCGTCGCACGCGGGCGTGGCGCCGGAGAAGGGGATCTCGTCGACCCTGGTTGCGTCGATCGCCCTCGCCGACGCGCACCGCGGAGGCTGGTTCGGCAAGGTGGTCAAGAAGCAGGGACGCGGCACAAGCAACGCGGGCATCTTCGGCGGCAAGGACGGCAAGGCCGCCGGCGACGCGACGAACGTCGTGACCGACTACACCTACGTCAGGGGCGAGACCCGCAGCCCCGACGTGAAGTTCGCCGCGACGATCACGGCGGCCTACAAGGACGCCTTCACGAAGGCGGGCAAGCAGGTCAGGGACGATGGCGGCAAGCCGGCCAAGGTGAAGTTCAAGGGGCGCGCCGAGTATCCCTCGTTCAACGTCAAGGAGAGCTCGCCGGCCGTGAAGCGCGCCATGCGCGCCGTCGAGTCGCTCGGCCTCAAGCCGAAGACCGTCTTCTCCAACGGCGGCCTCGACGCCAACTGGTTCGTCAAGCACGGCATGCCCACGGTCACCATCGGCGCGGGCCAGTACGACATCCACACCGTGAAGGAATACGTGGATGTCCCCGAATTCGTGAAAGGATGCCAGCTCGCGGTGGCGTTGGCGACGCTGGAGTAGCGATCGGGGCGCGACTTCGCGGATGGCGATGGAGCCGGAACCTGGATCCCATCGCGGCGACGAGCGCGACATGGGTGTTGGCCGAGTCGCCGCGCCGCGTGCATCGGCCGATGGACTCGATACCCTTGCCTCGTGCTCGACGGCGGCGATCCGACGCTCGATGGCCCACGCCCCGGCGAACCCGCGGATATCGATGGATCCGGCGGCCACGGAGCGGCCTCGTCCGACACGACGGCGCCGCGAATCGGCGCGTACACCGTCCTGCGCCTCCTCGGCAAGGGCGGCATGGGCGCCGTCTACGAGGCCGAGCAGAAGCATCCGCGACGGCTTGTCGCGCTCAAGGTCATCCGCGCCTCGTTCGCGACGCCGTCGCTGCTGAAGCGCTTCGAGCATGAATCGCACGTGCTCGGCTGCCTCAAGCATCCGGGCATCGCCCAGATCTACCAGGCCGGATCGCTCAAGGATCGCCACGGGCGCACCACGCCCTACTTCGCCATGGAGCTGGTCGCGGGCGAGACGCTCACGCGTCATGCCGAGACGCATGGACTGGACATGCGCCAGCGTCTGGCGCTGCTCGCCCGCGTGTGCGACGCGGTGAACCATGCCCACCAGAAGGGCGTGATCCACCGCGATCTCAAGCCAGCCAACGTCCTGGTCGATCGGGATGGTCAGCCGAAGATCCTCGACTTCGGCGTGGCCCGCGCGACCGATGGCGATGTGCAGCAGGTCACGA
>JAXMAF010000004.1:0-3204 GCA_046350555.1 Phycisphaerales bacterium | reverse complement strand
CCCCGACAACGGGCGAAGCGCGCCGCGCGAAGAGGAGAACGGCACCTTCAGAACGCGGCCCACTTCCACCTGCATGTACGACACGCGAGCGAACGGGAAGCAGACGGCGAGGCCCTCGACGGCCGCGGTCAGCACATCGTCGAGCGCCGCGCCCCGCGCCATGGCGCCGGCGATGGCATTGAGCGCATTGAGACGGCTCTCGTTCCGGGCAAGGGCGTTCTGCGCCTCCTGCAACTGTGTGACATCCGTCATCACGCCGACGAGGTACTCGCTGCCGTCGGGCAGCGTGATGGCGCACTTGCTCTTGTACCAGGCCGTCGTGCGGCCGTCCTCGGACGTACGCACGTCGTGGAAGAACATCGGCTGATCGGCAGCGAAGACCGCCTCGTCTTCCTTCATGTACGCGGCGAACCGGTCCGGCGGCGTCTGCTCGCCCAGCGTGTTGCCGATGGCGGCGACCGGTGTCTGGCCCGTCGCCTGGCCGACCGCGTCGTTGACCAGCACGAAGCGGTGCTGACGATCCTTGACGAAGACCGGGCTGGGAATGGCGTTGAGGATGGCTTCGACGAAACGCCGGCTCTTCTCCGCGTCGACCGCCGCGCGCTTCGCGTCCGTGATGTCGATGTTGACGCCGATGACGTAGCGCGTCCCGTCCTGGAGCGTGACCCCCCGCTTGGTCCGGTTCATCCAGCGATCCGTTCCATCGAAGATCTTCAGGTTCGATTCCCACGTGAGCGGGGTCGGCGATCGGAGCGCCTGGTCGTCCTGGTCGAAGGAGATCGCGGCCCAATCCGGCGTCGTCACGTCCTTGTCGGTTCGTCCGAGAATCTCCTCGGGCTGGCGACCGAAGATCTGGCAGAAGGCCTCGTTGACGATCACCCAGCGATGCTGCTCGTCCTTCACGAACACCGGCTGCGGGATGGAATCGAGCACGACACGCAGGAATTGCTGGCTCCGTTCCAGATCCAGCGATATCTGGCGCGTGGCGGTGATGTCGGTCATCGATCCGACGACGAATTCGCTGCCGTCGGGCAGCCGGAACGAGCGCTTGCTCTTGTGAAAATAGGTACCGGGCTCGACCCCCTCCGTGGTGCGCAGGGCGTCTTCGATGACGATCGGCGTCGACGACGCGAATGCCGCATCGTCCTGTTCGTAGACCTGACGGACCGCGGCGACGTCGTCGAAGAAGTCCTCGTCGCACCGGCCGACGATCTCCTCGGGCGAACGGCCGTTGAACACGCTCTGGCAATAGGCGTCGTTCACGAGGACCCACCGATGCTTCCTGTCCTTCACGAAAACCGGATTCGGCAACGCATTGAGCAGCGCGCAGGAAGCTGCGGCTCTGCTCGGCGGTCTGTTCGGCGCGAGCTTCACGCGCGTGATGTCGGCCGCGGTCTCCACCAACCCGGCGGCACCGTCGGGCAGCACGACACGCGCGACTGGTTCTTGATGACCCACCGCGGCCGCCCGTCCCGGTCGAGATCTTCATCCTCGACAAGGATGTCCTGCCCCTGCAAAGACCGCCTGTCCCCGGCCTCGCCGCCCCGCATCTTCGGGACGCGTGGGCAGCGCGTCGCGCTGGCCGAGCATGACTCGCGGGTGCCCCGTCCACTCGCAGAAGGCGCGGTTCATCGAGCAGCAGCCGGTGATCGGCGCCCTTGACGAAGATCGGGTTGCGGAGGTTGTCGAGCATCGCTCTCCATGAACTCGGCCGCGGACCATGTCGCGTTCCGCGTTCTTTGACGCCGTGATGTCGAGCGTGACGGTGACGAGGTGGCGCGTGCCGCCGCCCAGCGAGGCGGCGCGGCACAGAAGCTTCAGGAACCAGCAGGGGGCGCCGTCGAGTGTGCGGGACCTGTGCTCGAAGGCCATGAGTTCGCCCGAGGCGAGGGCACGACGGTTCCGTCGCCAATCGTCGCGAGCACCTCGGACGGATAGAGGTCCGCATCGGTCTTGCCGATGACTTCGGAGATCGGCCGGCCGACGTGCCGGCAGACGGCTTCGTTGGCCACGACGTAGCGTCCCTGCTCGTCCTTCGCCTGGATCTGCGCCGGCGCAGTGTCGATGACCAGTTGCAGGAATGCCGCGCTGCGCTCCTGCGCGAGATGGGCCTCGCGCTCCCGCGTGATGTCGCGCACCGTCCCGACGTAGCCGATCAGGACGCGCCCTTCGCGCAGCGGAGCCGCCTTGCCATGCACCCAGACGATCGGCCGGCCGGGGCTCTGCATGCGGAATTCGGCATCGAACTCGGCGCCCGCCGCGATGGCCTCGTACCAGGAGCCCTGCACGCGAGTCCGGTCTTCGGGCACCACCACCGAGAACCATTGCACCGTCGACACCGACTTCGTCGGCAGCCCTGAAATCTCGGCCAGCCGCGCATTGCAGTGAAACTGTGCACTGTCGAGATCGGTGTGGAACACGCCGATGGGCGACTGGTCGTGGATCGCCTGGAGTTCGGCGGTGTGGCGTTCCAGTTCACGCGTCATGCGGCCCGCTTGCGCGACTGCCCAGTCCCGGCGCCGAGCGAGCGTGGCGGCCAGTCCCACGATGGCCAACGTCGCCACGATGCTGATGAACAACGTCGATTGCCCGGCGGCGCCGCCGGTCTCCGCGACAAAGGCCGGCGTCGCGTGGAAGACCACGTGAATCGGTCGCCCGCCGAATGACAGCGAGCGCTCCGTGGAGGGCAGACCGGCGTGGACGGTGCCCAGGGTGTAGGTGGGTGCATCGCGCGGCCCATCGTATTCCCAGACGGTGACCGCGACGCCCGGATCGCGTCCCCACAGCGATTCGAGGAGCTCGCTCAGGTGATAGGTGACGTAGACCCACCCGCGGAGCGCGGCCTTGCGCTGCGCGGGCGTTTCCACGGGAACGCGAGGCGCATACACCGCCGAGAAGGCAACGTGGCCGGTCCTGTCCGGTGTCGCCCCGTCGGTCATGAGCGCCAACGGTTCGCTCACGGCGGCCATGCCGGTATCGCGGGCAATGAGCATGGGTTCCCGACGATTCGGGATGGTCAGGACGTCGCGTCCCAGCAGACCCACGTTTCCCGCGTTCTGCGGATAGAAGGCGGTGATGGCGGAATACTCCGGCCGCGACCCCGGCGGATTGATGCGGTAGTCGGACGGAGCGCCGTTCGCTCGCATCGCCCGCTCGTGGGCGGCGCGATCGCGCCCGCTCAGGTAGGCGGCAAACCCGCTGCCG
>JAXMAF010000003.1:0-19140 GCA_046350555.1 Phycisphaerales bacterium | reverse complement strand
GCGCGGCGCCGGCATGGACGTCATCTACGCCGGCGTGCATCGCACTGCCGGCGAGGTCGTGACGGCTGCCGTTCACGAGGACGTCGACATCCTCGGCGTCACCCTGCTGGCGGGCGCACCGTCGACCGTGTTTGCGGAAGTGCTCCAGCGGCTCGCGGAACGCCAGCGCGAGGACACGGTGGTCGTGGCCGGCGGCGTGATTCCCGACCAGGACATCGCGCGGCTGAAGCAGCTGGGCGTGCGCGAGTTCCTCGGGCAGGACGCGCCGTCGCAGGCCACGATCGACGCGCTGCGCCGGTGGGTCGATGAACGCGGCCCGCGCTGAGGGCGGTTGATGGCCGGGTACGTTCCGTCCGAGGCGCTGCTCGAACGCGCGTGTGCCGGCGACGTGACCGCGGTGGCGCGCCTCATCTCGCGAGCCGAAGCCGGCACGTCGGAAGTCCGGCCCGCGCTGGCCAGCGCCTATCGGCTCGCCGGGCGCGCGCACCTCATCGGCATCACCGGCGTTCCGGGCAGCGGCAAGTCGACGCTTCTGGCCAGGCTCGTCGCCGTGTTGCGGGAGAGCGGCGCTCGCGTGGGTGTGCTGGCGATCGATCCGTCGTCGCACCGCAGCGGCGGCGCGATCCTGGGCGACCGCCACCGGATGCGCGATCTCGTCGCCGATCCGGGCGTGTTCATCCGCAGCCTGGCCACGCGCGGCACCACCGGCGGCCTCGCTCACGGCGCGCTGGAGGCGGTCGATCTCCTCGACGTCGCCGGCTACGACACCATCCTCATCGAGACGGTCGACGCGGGTCAGGACGACGTCGACATCGCCCGGGCGTCGCACACGACCGTCGTCGTCTCGGCGCCCGGGCTCGGCGACGACATCCAGGCGATGCAGTCCGGCACGCTCGAGATTGCCGACATCCACGTCGTGTCCAAGTGCGATCGGCCGGACGCGCAGCGCACGATCCTCGATCTCGAGCAGATGCTGCCGCCCGGTCTGCGCCCGGATGCGACGGACGGCTGGCGGATTCCCGTGATCGGAACGAGTTCCATGTCGGGTGACGGTCTCGCCGATCTGGCGTCCGCGCTTGCGCGACATCGTGCGCATTCGCAGGGCCCCGCCGGCCTCGCGCGTCGACGGACGATGGCGGAGTTCCGGCTGTCCAGGACCGCCGAGGACGTGCTCCTCGAACGCTTCCGGGAGCAGGGCATCGCCGCCGTCACCGGTTTCGCGGACCGGGTGGCAGATCGGGAGATCGATCCGTACACCGCCGCAGTGGACGTGCTCACCGTCTTCATGCATTGAGGCCGCTCCGGGCGCGAGTCCGCCGACGATTCCGCCCTGTCGAATGCCCGGCTTGGAGCGCTCGCCTCACGGACTTCGACCGGGTGACGGCTCGGACGTCCCGAGGGCCATCGGCAAAAAAGCTGAAGACAGCCCGGGGCACTTGCCGCGAGAATCCGGTTGACTGACGTCGCGCCGGCCGCACCGGATGTGGGCGGCGCGTCCGTTCCCCCGAAAATCCCCTTCGTTGCCACCCCCGAGATCGCCATGACGCCGTCCGTTCTTGCCTTTCCCTATCTCCAGTACACCCCGTCCTTCGCCGAACCCCCCGTCGCCTTCGGGGTTGGCGGCGTCGCCGGCCGTGCCACGCTCGGGCGAGGCAGTCACTTCGGTGCGCTGGCGCGATCCGCGCCGATGGCCACCACGTCACGGTCGGCGACGATTTCTGGCTGGGGCCGCGCTCCACGATCCACATCGCGCACGAGGTCCTGCCGGCGCAGGTCGGCTCATCACGTCACCGTCGGGATCAACACGACGGTGCATGCGTGCACGGTGGGCGACCAGTGCGTCATCGAGGACAACGTCGTCATTCTCGACGGTGCCAGGGTCGGCGACGGCTGCGTGGTCGCCTCCGGATCCGTCGTGTTTCCGCGCGCCGAGTTGCCGGCGGGTCATTGGTGCGAGGGCAGCCCGGCGAAGCCCATTCGTCACTCACGCCGGAGCAGCTCGCCGCCGCTCACGAGCGTGTTCCGGGGGGCCTCACGCCGAGCGGCGCCCATTGCCGTGCCCGCGGGCGGGCGCGTCGAGGCGGCGCGACGAACTACGTGGCGCCGACGGCCCGGCTCCAGGGGCGCGTCGTCTGGCCGATCAGGCGAGCGTGTGGCTCAGCTGCCTGCTCGACGCGGCGGGCCACGAGATCTCGGTGGGCGCGCGCAGCGGCCAACGTGCAGGACAACACCGTGATCCGCGCCGATGCCGGTCCGGTGAAGATCGGCACCGACGTGACGGTCGGGCACAACGTCACGATCCGGAGCTGCACCATCGGTGACCGCGCCCTGATCGGCATCGGCAGCGTGCTCGCCGCCGGCACCGTCGTCGAGGACGACGTCCTGCTCGCCGCCGGTTCGGTCACGCTGCCGGGTCAGCGCCTCACCGCCGATGCGATGTGGGCCGGCAAGCCCGCCCGCCGCCTCGGACCGCTCGACGACGCCAAGCGCAGGATCATCGATTTCGGGGCGGCGCACTACTGCCTCTACAACCGCGACTTCCTGGCAAGACCGGCGACGTGAGCGGCGCGCCCGCGGGACCGGTACGAGGCTCCTCGTATCGGCGCCCGGGCAGGTTTGTCGGTACCTTCGGGGTCGACACGATTCGGTCGGAACGCACATCGAACGGGTGAAGCGCCGCCGGACTCCCGGCCGCACCGGCACCCGCCACCCGGGGAGCCCGCCATGCCGCAACTGCTCATCGTGGACGACCATCCGCTGTACCGCGAGGGCGTCATCGTCGCGCTGCAGTCCCCGCCGCTGAATGCCGAAGTGTTCGGCGCCGGCTCGGTGAACGAGGCCCTCGACGTGCTCGCGGTGCATCCGCAGATCGACCTGGTTCTGGTGGACCGGTGGCTCGAGGCCGCAGACGGGCTCCACGTCATCGACGTCATCGGATCCCGTCACCCCGCCGTCAGCCGGATGATCGTGTCCGGTGATGCGTCTCCCGCCGCGATCGAGGCCTGCCGATCGGCGGCCATCCAGGGCTTCCTGCCCAAGTCGTTGCCGAGAGACGCGCTGATCGCCGCCATCGAGGGCGTGCTCGAAGGCGGCGAGTACTGGCCTCCTGCGCCGACCCTGCCTGCGGGCTCGAGTGGCAGCGGTCTTACCGATCGTCAACGCGAAGTCCTCGCCCTGCTGGCGCACGGACACAGCAACGCGCAGATCGCCTCGGCGCTCGGCATCGCCGAACGCACGGCCAAGGCGCACATGGCCGGCATCTTCGACGCGTTGTCCGTCGACAACCGGGTCATGGCGCTCGTGCGGGCGCGGGAACTCGGGCTGGTGCATTGATCGTCGCGTGCTGACCGGCTCCGATCCGCAGGACGACGCGGCCCGCGAGTTCGTCGAGCGCGTGCAGGGGCTGTTCCGCCAGGCGCACGCGAACGGACGCGGGGCCGCGCTGGCGGCCGTGTGCCTCGTCGGGGTGATGTTCCCGTTCGTGGGCGGGCTCCGTCTCGCAGGCTGGCTCCTCGTGTGTCTGGCCATCGTGGCGGCGCGCGTCCCGCTCGTCGGCGCCTACGGCAGAGACGAGGCGCGGGATTCGCGAGCCGGACGGTGGGCCAGGCGGTACACGGTCATGGTCGCAGCAGGCGGACTCTGCTGGGCGGCGGCCCCCTTCCTCTTCCTCGATCCGACCGAACCGCTGGCGGTCGCGTCGTTCGTCGCGGTGGTCGCCCTCGTCGCGGCCGGAAGCATTGCCTCGCAGTCGTTCCACCTGCCGCCGGTGGTGGTCTTCGTATCGCTGACCCTGCTGCCCACGGTCGCCTGGCTGCTGGCCACGCGCGACTGGCGCTACCTGCCGCTCGCCGCCACCGTGCTCGTCTTCCATCTTTTCCTGGTGGCCAACGCCCGGACCCAGAACCGCAAGATCGCCGAGTCGATCCGCCTGCGGCACCGCAATCTCGATCTCATCGCGGCGCTGGAGTCCGGCAAGCGTGAAGCCGACCGGCTGCGCGACGAGGCCGAGCAGGCCAATCGCGCCAAGTCGCGCTTCCTCGCCGCGGCCACGCACGACCTGCGGCAGCCGCTGCACGCGCTCGGGTTGTTCTCCGCGGCGCTGCGCGACCGTCGCCTGGAACCGGAGCAGCAGGTCCTGGTGGACCGGATCTTCACGAGCGTCGACGCGCTGGAATCCATGTGCGGCGCCCTGCTGGATCTGTCGCGACTCGATGCCGGTCACGTGCAACCCGTGCCGGTGCATGCGCTGCTCGATCCCATCCTGCGCCGGCTCGATCTGCAGCATCGACCGGTCGCCGAACGCAAGGGCCTCGCGTTCGCCGTGCCCGCGAGCGGGCTCGCCGTCGTCACGGATCCGGTGCTGTTCGAGCGGATGCTGGGCAACCTGGTGGCGAATGCCGTGCGCTACACCGTGCAGGGCAGCGTGCGGATCGACGTGCAGCCGGGCGCCGGGCAGATCGATGTGCGCGTGGTGGACACCGGACCCGGCATTCCGGCGGACGCCCACGATCGCGTGTTCGACGAATTCTTCCAGTTGCCCGGACGGGGGCGGGACGGGCAGGGGCTCGGACTCGGGCTCGCGATCGTGCGGAGGCTTGCCCGCCGGCTCGATCACACGATCGCGCTCGACTCCGTGCCCGGCCGCGGTTCCGTGTTCACGCTGACGCTGCCGGCGGGCGATCCGGCGCAGGTCCCGGCGTTGCGCACCGGCGGGCGCGACAGCGCCCCCTGGCTCACGGGTCGGCGCGTGCTGGTGGTGGACGACGACCCGGCCGTTCGCGAAGGCGCCGCCACGCTGTTGACGCAATGGGGGTGCGACGCGAGGGTCGCGGGCAGCGGCGCGGAAGCGCTCGACACGTTCGACGTCGAGGGACCGGAACTGCTGGTGGTCGATCTCCGGTTGGGCGAGCGGGCGGGCGACGGACTCGAGGTCGTCGCGTCCCTGCATCGGCGTCACGGTCGCGAGGTACCGGTGCTGATCATCACCGGTGACACTTCCGTCGAGGAACTCGAACGGTTGCGGGCGGCCGGATTCCCGGTACTGCACAAGCCGGTGCGTGCGAACCGGCTGCGGGCGGCCCTGACGCAGCTGCTGGCTGCGCCGAACCGGGTCAGTTGACGAGCGTCACCGGCACGCCGGCATCGCGCAGCACTTCGCGCGCGACCGAACCGAGCAGGATCTGCGTCAGGCCCGAGCGGCCGTGCGATCCCATGATCACCTCGTCGACGCCCTTCTCGCGGACGAACTGCACCAGCACCTTCGCGGCATCGTCCCCCACGAAGACGTGGTGGAGGTAGGCGACCCCGGCGGCATCGAGCCGCGCACGCGCCGGTGCGAGCGCCTTCATGCCCTCTTCCTGGTGGAAGCTGCGGATCTCGTCGGGGCTCACGAACTGACCCACGTCCTTGCGCAGCGCGTTCTGCACGTTGACGAGATGCACCTCCACCGGTGCAACCCACGACTTCAGTTTCTTCAACACGGCGTCGATCGCCCGCAGGGCGGTGTCCGAACCATCGATGGGGACGAGTACTTTCACGGCAGGGGCTCCAGGCGGTTCAGGACGGGCGATCGGTGTTCGGGCCGCCGTTGGCGGTGGCGATGTCCTCCAGGGGCTTGACCGCCTCCTCCTCGCGGGCGCGGGCGGCCAGCGCCTTGCCCACGGCGATGACGATCACGATGCCCGCGGCCGGGACGGCATAGTGCAGCCAGTGGGCATTGGCGTCGACCCAGGGTTGGACCAGTCCGTCGGAGACCGCCATTTCGCCGGCGACGTAACCGAGCAGGCCGGCGCCGGCGGTCACGATGACCGGGTAGCGGTCCATGACCTTCAGCAGGAACGTGCTGGCGAACACGACCAGCGGAATGCTGATGGCCAGGCCGACGATCAGCAGCGTGAGGCTGCCCTTCGCGACGGCCGCCACCGCGAGCACGTTGTCGAGACTCATCGCGAGGTCCGCCAGCAGGATGGTCCGGATCGCGGCCGCCATGTTCGAGGCCGCCTTGCCGTGGCCGTCCTCCTCGCTCTCGGGAATCAGCAGCTGCACGGCGATCCACAGCAGCAGCGCGGCGCCGATCAGCTTGAGGCCCGAGATCCGCAGCAGCTCCACCGCGACGATGGTGAGCACGATCCGCATCACGACCGCGGCGCCGCTGCCCCACATCACCGCCTGCTTCTGCTGGGCGGGCGGCAGCGACCGGGCCGCCAGCGCGATGACGACCGCGTTGTCGCCGGAGAGCACGATGTTGACGCCGATGATCTGGGCGAGCGCGACCCAGAACGCGTAGGTCGAGAGTTCGGCCATCACGCGGCTCCTCGGGTACGGGGACGGAATGCGCGGCGCAGGGCCGGCGACAGGCCGCCGGCGGGGGCGTGGATCATGGGCAAGACTCGGAATCCTGTTGTGGGACCGGGGACGGCTGGGGAAGGTCTGATCTATTCTCGCGACCGCGCGAATAGATCAGACCTTCCCTAGGTCCGCGGCGCATGGTCGGGCGGCGCGAATGATAAGCCAGGGGGCGGTCGCGGGGCGAGCGATGTCCGCGCCGGGGCCACGGTTGCACGGCACGGCGTAAGCGGCGATCCTTCGCCCACCATCCAGGGAGTCCCGTGCCCCGTCCCCGGCTCAATCCGAAGTCGTCCCTCGAGACCGCGCGCCGCCGCCTGTTCGCGCGCCTGTTCGGTTCGACGCTGCTGCGGCGCGTGCGTTTCCGCCGCTTCTATCTCGGGTCCACCGGCACGGCGCTCGGGGTCACGATGCAGGCGACGGTCGCCGCGTGGCTGATGACCACGCTGACGCCGTCGGTGTTCATGGTCGCGCTGGTGCAGACGGCGAACACCGTCCCGTCGCTGCTGTTCGGCTTCATGGCCGGTGCCCTGGCCGACATCGTCGACCGCCGGCGCGTGGTGTTCGTGGCCCAGGCCGTCCTGTTCCTCTCGACGCTGATCCTCGCGATCGCGACGCTCGTCGGCGTGATCAATCCGCCGGCGGTGCTCGTCCTGAGCTTCCTCATCGGGGCCGGCTTCACGTTCTACATCCCGGCGCAGCAGTCGTTGCTGAACGATCTCGTGCCGCGCACCGAGTTGCCGTCGGCCGTGGCGCTGATCTCCGTCTCCTTCAATGCGGCCCGCGCCGCCGGTCCTGCGCTGGCCGGCGCCCTGGCCGGACTGCTGGGGCTGGGCTACGCACTGCTCATGGCGGCCGCGAGCTTCTCGGCGATGCTGTTCTCGCTGCGCGACTGGCCCGCGGCCCGCTATGTCGCGACCGGCATTCCCGAGACCATCGTGTCCGGTGTGCGCAGCGGCCTGCGCTACACCCGCCATTCGCCGACGCTGCGGGCGCTGGTGATCCGCAATCTCTCCTTCAGCAGTTGCGCCAGCGCGTTGTGGGCGCTGTTCCCCGTCATCGCCCGGGAGCAGCTCGGCCTCGGGGCGGGCGGCTTCGGCCTGCTGTTCGCCTGCTTCGGTGCGGGCGCGATCGTCGGGTCCATCAACCTGCCGCGGCTGCTGCGCCGGATCTCGCTCAACACGCTCGTGAACACGGGCGTGCTCATCTGGGTCGTGGGCACCCTGCTGATCGCGACCGTGCCGATCCTCGCAGTGGCCGTCGCGGGCACCTTCGCCGCCGGCTTCGCGTGGGTCAGCGTGCACGCGAGCCTGTCCGCCGGCACGCAGACCTCCGCGCCGGCCTGGGTGCGGGCGCGCGCCGTGTCCATGAGCTGGGTCGCCCTGCAGACCAGCCTGGCGCTCGGCAGCGTCGTGTGGGGCGCGCTCGCGTCGGTCTCGGGGACGCGCGTCGCGCTCGCGACATCGGCCGGCGTCGCGTTGCTGCTGATGGTGCTGAACCGCCGTGTGCGCGTGACCCTGGGGCACGAATCCGAGGTCACGGCCGGGTCGAGCCTGCCGGATCTCACCGTGGCGGGCGAGCCGATGCCCGACGACGGACCGGTGCTGATCCAGGTGGAGTACCGCATCGCGCCGTCCAACCGCGATGCCTTCCTCAACGCGATCCACGCCCTGGAACCGATCCGCCGCCGCAATGGCGCCAGCAACTGGCTCGTGTTCCGGGATCTGGAGGACGACGAACATTTCATCGAGCGCTTCGTCGTGGAGTCGTGGGCGGAGTACACGCGCCTGCGCGCCCGCCGCACCGTGAGCGACGAGGAGATCCAGACGTGCGTGCAGCAGCTCCAGACCGGGGACGCCGAGGTGCGGATCTCCCGCTTCATCCGGGTCGGACCGTCGCCCGCCGAGCCGGACGACCTGACGGGTCAGTAGTACAGCGACACGCCGACGTAAGGCCCCCGCAGGATCTCGGGGCCGGCCTTGAACCAGCGATACCCGAGGCGCGCGCCCACGTGCTTCGGCATGAAGCCGATCGACAGGTCGTAGTCCTCGACCGTACGCTGCCCGAGCGACGTCCACGTCGGGGCAAACCGCACGTCGAACGCACCGATGGGCCGGATCGTCGCGGCCAGCGCGGTGGAGAACCCGCTCTGCGACGTTGCCCGAGCGTGCTTGCGCCCGGTCCTGAACTCGAATGCCGGCACGGGAGCCACGCGGATCATCCCGTGCACGTAGGTCATCGACAGCGTGTCCGGCGGATTGTCCTCGCGAAAGCGCGTATAGCGCCCTTGCAGGGCGAACGGGCCGTAACCGGCTTCGAGCCGCGCATCGCCCGCGGTGATGCCTTGATCGACCCATTGGCGGGCGAGATCAGGCGCACCGTCGGCGAGGTCGGCGTCGCCGGCGAGGCGCGACGTCACGCCGGCGAGCGAGGACGCCTCCGGCCCCTGCAGGCGGGCGAGGCTCAGCCGCGAGCCTTCGACCATGCCGGTCAGCAGCAACTGCACGAGTGCGCCGCCGAGATCATTGCCGAGGTCGGCGTTCGCACCGCCCCGCCAGGCGAACCTCGTGACGCCCGTCCGCGACGGCGGCGTCGATGGACGGGACGCGCCGCCCCCGTCGCCCGTGGTCGCCCGCTCGAAGTCATCGAGCTTGCCGGCGGATGCCGGCGCCGCGCACAGGGTGACCAGGCAGGCGAGGGCGGCGCCCAGGCGCCGTGCGCCCCTCATTGCGTCGTCAGCGATTGAAGCGCGCGCCTTCCGCCGCGAGCTTCTCCAGCAGCGCAGCCGGCTTCCACGTCTTGCCGTGCTTCGCGTGATAGCCCTGCACGGCGGCCAGCACCTTGTCGAGGCCGACGGAGTCGGCGTAGAACATCGGGCCGCCGCGATAGCGCGGGAAGCCGTAGCCGTAGAGGTAGACGATGTCGATGTCGCTCGCGCGCTGGGCGATGCGCTCGTCCAGGATCTGCGCGCCGACGTTCACCAGCTGATAGATGCAGCGTTCGAGGATCTCCTGATCGGAGATCTCGCGCCGTTCGATGCCGGAGTCCTTCGACGCCTGCACGATCAGCGCCTCGATCTCCGGATCGGGGATCGGCTTGCGGTTGCCCGGCTCGTAGCGGTAGTAGCCCGCGCCGGTCTTCTGCCCGAAGCGGCCCTTCTCGCAGATGAGGTCGCCGATCCTCGAATAGCGGTCGGACGGATCGCGCGTCGCGGCCTGGCGCTTGCGGATCGCCCAGCCGATGTCGAGGCCCGCGAGATCGCTCACGCGGAACGGCCCCATCGCGAAGCCGAAGTCCTCCATCACGCGATCCACCTGCTGCGGCAGCGCGCCTTCCTCGATCAGGAAGCCCGCCTCGCGGAAGTACGCGTGCACCATGCGGTTGCCGACGAAGCCGTCGCACACGCCCACGAGCACGCCGACCTTCTTGATGGTCTTCGCGAGCTTCATGCTGGTGGCGATGACGTCCTTCGCGGTCTTCGCGCCGCGCACGATCTCCAGCAGGCGCATCACGTTCGCGGGGCTGAAGAAGTGCAGGCCGATCACGTCCTCGGGGCGCGAGGTGACGGCCGCGATCCTGTCGATGTCGAGCGTCGACGTGTTGGTGGCGAGGATCGCGCCCTTCTTCGCGACGGCGTCGAGCTTGCGGAAGACGTCCTGCTTGACGTCCATCTCCTCGAACACGGCCTCGATGATGATGTCCGCGTCCTTCAGGTCGTCGTACGACAGCACGCCCGTCAGCAGGCCCATGCGCCTGTCCATGACCTCCTGCGACAGCCGGCCCTTCGACACGGTGGCCGCGTAGTTCCGGCGGATGATGTCGAAACCCTTGTCGAGGCGGTCCTGCGCGGCCTCCAGCACCTTGACCGGGATGCCGGCGTTGACGAAGTTCATCGCGATGCCGCCGCCCATGGTGCCGGCGCCGATCACGGCGGCGGAACGGATCTCGCGCACCGCCGTGTCTTCCGGGACGTCGTCGATCTTGTTGGCGGCGCGTTCGGCGAAGAACGCATGCCGCAGGGACTTCGATTCGGTCGTGCCGACCAGGAACTCGAAGCGCTGGCGCTCGAACTTGACGCCCTCGGCGAAGGGCCGCTTCACCGCGGCCTCGACGCACGCGAGGCACTCAAGCGGTGCGGGGTAGCCGCGGTACTCCTTGGCGACCCGTGCACGGGCTTCCGCGAAGAAGGTGTCGACATCGCCGTCGACCGCGGCCGTCAGTGCGCTGGCCCGGCGGATCGGGCGGCCTTCCTTCGCGACCTTGTTCGCATAGGCGACGGCCGCGGTGCGCAGATCACCGGTGACGATCTCGTCGACGATGCCCAGCTCGTGCGCGCGCTCCGTCGAGACCGGATCGCCCGTGACGATCATGTCGAGCGCCGTCTTCGCGCCGATGAGGCGGGGCAGGCGCTGCGTGCCGGCGGCGCCGGGCAGGATGCCCAGCTTCACTTCCGGCAGGCCGATCTGTGCCCCGGTGATCGCGCAGCGGTAGTGCGCGCCGAGCGCCAGTTCCAGCCCGCCTCCCATCGTCGGCCCGGCGATGGCGGCGACGATGGGCTTGGTGACCGTGTCGATGTACAGCAGGACGTCGCGCAGGTTCGCGAGTCCGGGCGGGGCAGGCTTGCCGAATTCGGTGATGTCCGCGCCGCCCGAGAAGTTCCGGCCGCCGCCGATCATCAGGAAGACCCGGACGGCCGGGTCGTGGTCGCCCTCCTTGAAGGCGTCGAGGATGCCCTGCAGCAGCCCCTTGCTCACGGACAGCGCATTCACGGGCGGGTTGTTGAGGGTGATGACCCCGACGTGGCCTTGGACCTGGTATTCGACGATGTTGGGCATGGCGATCTCTTCGGTTGTTCGCATACCGCCGGACGGTGGCGGGGAGTGGGCGACTTTAGCACTCGGTGCCGCGGACCCGGCGGGCGGCGCTGCGGGAACCGACCCGGGTCCGGCTGCCGATCGAACAGGCACAGCCTGCCGGTGCCCATCAAACACGACCGGCGGCGAAGCGGAGTGGGCGAGGGGCGAATTCGACTGCCGGAGCGGTGTCGAGTCAGATCGGGGGAGGCCCGCTCGCCTCACCGTTGCACGGCGCTGTCGACCTACGCGGTCAGCACTTCGTACTCGTCCGCGGCCATGGGCTCGACATGACTCTGAAAGCCGCCGCGGAGTTCCACCAGCTCGCGCCGCGCCAACGGGGCTTCGATGCGGTTGATGCGCGTGACCGTTGCTTCGATTCGCGAATGCTCCGAAATCGCGGCGCACAGGTCTTGGACCAGATAGCACGGCGCCCATCCGAGGATGTGGCAATCGTCACTCTGCAGCTGCACGGCCAGGCCGGTGGCAGGGTTGTTGACCTCGACGGCCACTTGAAGCGGTTCGCCTGCTTCGAGGAGCTCGGCGCGCTGCCGCCCGGCGTCGGAGACATGGCGCAGGCCGTGAAGGAAGAAGCGGCAGTTGAAGCTACCGTCCGGCAATTTGTTGACCTTCGACCGAGAACGCCTTGGACAAGATCGCGTCGAATGTTGTTAGCGCTCTTGCAGAGGCTGCAACCTGCCGCCGACCGATCGATTCCACGTCTCGGATGCGGCTCGCGAACAAGATCTGCTCCGCGATTGGTGGCAGCGGAATGGAGAGTTGACGCAATTCCTTCCCGTTAATGTTGAACTGCACCGCGGATCGGCGGGTGTGCTTCAGAAACTCAGTTCGACCGCCGGGCGACTTCAAGAACGACTTCAGATACTGCGGGAGCAATGCTGAACGGTTACAGCGGACTCGCATGAGATGCGAGTCGAACGTCCATGCGCCGGGCTGCTCGATGACGACCGCTTTTCCCAGGTGATCGAGTGAACCGATTGCTCGCGCCAACAGGAGATCACCGTCACGTAGCGCAAATCGGTCTATCTCGCCGGCCTTGAGTTCGACCCACTTCTTGTCCGTGAGTGTCAGCTCGCCTCCCTGAATGTTCGCAACTCTAAGGTCGAGCCAGCTACCAGGAGTGGCCGTTGGCTTTAGCATCGTCCCAAGTACGGGGGGCTCGGCGAGCAACTGGCCGAGTTTGGCGGCTGGCCACTGCATCGGATTCGTCGACGGGTCGCCGAACATGTCGATGAAGATCGCCGGAATCAGTTCGGCGGCCTTCTGCTGGGCTTCGCGGCGCAGGCGGACGATGCCTTCGGCGCGGGCGAGCAGATCGACGATGCGGCGCTGCTCCGCAAGTGGCGGTACAGGAATCAGTGTGTCGTGTAGAAACGAAGCTGGCACGCGCTGTTGGCCAGCGGTGCCAGTGAAGTTGCGCTTGGCTTCTCGTCGAAAGGACTCTCGCCGCACGAAGTAGTAGATCCACTCGGCCAGCACAGACTCCCGAGCACGGAGCACATGGAACTCTGTTGAACCAAATCCGTGGCCACCCGCCAAGCCAGTGGCGAGTGCAGCTTTGCCGTTCTCCATGCATGGCGTGATCTTCGCGAATAGCACGTCACCGTCTGAGAAGGCCGTGTAGCCCTTCTTCACATCGCCGTAGCGCCGAGTCGTCGCCGCTTCGATAGTTCCCGAGATCTCGCCTATAGCAGCCATCGGAACGAAGCTGACCGAGGTGTCGTTCGCGAGACCATGGTCACGCGGCAGCCGCGGATTGATCGCGCAGACGTCTCCGAGTCTTTGCATCCGCACCATCACGCTGTCCGTACGGCCAGCGCTGCGCGCAATGCTTCGATCTCCTCAGCAATCTCCGCCTCAATGGCCGCCAGTTCATCCAGCAACTCCCGCGGATCGCGATGCTCCACCTGCGCCTGACTCATCGGTCGATACCGCCCCGCCGACAAGTTGAAGTCGTTCGCGCGCAGCGCCGCCGCATCGGCAAACCACCACTTCTCGCTCCACTCGGAAGCAGCATCGCGCGCCGTCCATCGGTCCCACGCGGACTCGCGCTGCACGTAGACCTGGGCCAACCCCGGCAGGTCGTCGGCCTCGATCGGTGTGTCGTGGTTGGCGTCGAGCTTGTAGCCGTCGTCGTCGGCGTGGAGGAACAGCACGCGTTCCGTGCTGCCGCCCTTGCGGAAGAACAGTACCGAAGTCTTCACGCCGCTGTAGGGCTGGAACACGCCACCAGGGAGGCTGAGCACGGCCTCGACGCGGTGGTTCTCGATCAACTGCCGGCGCAGTTCCTTGTGGGCGCCGGTGGAGCCGAACAGCACGCCCTCCGGCACGATCACCCCACAGCGCCCGCCCGGCCTCAGGCTGTCCAGCATGTACTTCAGGAACAGCAGTTCGGTTGCGGTGGTGGTGCCGACCTTCACGTCTTCGACGATGCGGTCGCGGTCTACCCGGCCGGAGAAGGGCGGATTGGCCAGGATCACGTGGAAGCCGTCGGCCGGCAGGCCCAGTTCGGCCTTGCGCTCGGCGTCCTGCGTGGTGGTCAGCACGTTGCGCAGTTGGATGCGCACGTCGGGCAGGCCGCGCAGGGTGAGGTTCATCGTGGCCAGCCGCACCATCTTCGGGTCGACGTCGTTGCCGAAGAAGGTGGCGTTGTTCAGCGCGCTCACCTGCGCGGCGGAGAGCTTGTCGCCCAGGCCGCGCCGCTGGAGCTTGCCGTCGACCTCCGCGGTGGTGATGGCAGCCGGTGACGAATTCGTGAGCCGGATGTGGTTGTACGCGGCCACCAGGAAGCCGGCGGTGCCGGCCGCGGGGTCGTAGAGGGTTTCGCCGACCTTGGGGTCGACCATCTCGACGATGGCGCGGATCACGTGCCGTGGCGTACGGAACTGCCCCAGCTCGCCGGCCTGCTTGATCTGCCGCAGCACGTGTTCGAACAGGTCGCCCTTGGTGTCGGCGTCCGCCTGGTCGAGGCGCAGGCCGTCGACGAGGTTGACCACCTGGGTCAGCACCGTGGGCTCGTCGATCGTCAGGCGGGCGCCGGCCATGAAGTTGTGTGCCGCGCCCTCGCCCAGTTCGGCGAAGAAGGCGAACACCTCGTCGCGGACGAAGCGCACCAGCGACTCGCCCGACAGGCCCTTGGCCCAGATCGACCAGCGGAAGCGCTCGCGCGGGACGGTGGCGGCGGTGCTCAGGGCCGTGGCACGGGCGCCGCGTGACTCCTGCACTGCGAAGCCGGCCGTGGCGTTGAGCGGGTTCTTGAGTGCCCAGGTGCCTTCGAACAGGCTGGTGTAGGACTTCTTCAGGAACCGGGCGCGGGCGCGGTTCTCGGCGTCGATGCCTTCGACGAGATAGAAGAAGAACAGGAAGGAAAGCTGCTCGGCATTGCTGACGGGGTCGGGGTAGCCGCCGCCGAAGAGGTAGTCGCGGATCTGGTCGATCGACCGACGCATGTCGGGCGTCAGGGGCATGTCAGTGGCTCCACCGCGCTTGGCGCGACCCGCGACGCATGAAACGGGCGTCAAGTGGGGGCGCGTCCTCCGGCAAAGAGGTCGGTGCACGCTTGATGCCTCGAACCCGTAAGTCAGTGGTCCATTGCGCTGCGCGCCATCGTACCGAGGTCTCTCCCCCATCCCCATCCCGGCCTTCCCCTTGAAGGGGAAGGTGTCGGTCGCTCGCGGACACGCCAGAGGGACAGGACGAGAGCGCTGGAGCGAAGCCTCGTTCCTCCTCCCCTTCAAGGGGAGGTAGGGAGGGGATGGGGACGGCGGGCGGCTGGCGCGCGGGGTCGGAGGATCGTTTCATCCTGGTGGTCCATTGCGCTGCGCGCCATCGCACCGAGGTTTGTCCCCCATCCCCATCCCGGCCTTCCCCTTGAAGGGGAAGGTGTCGGTAGCTCGCGGACACGCCAGTGGGACAGGACGAGACGGCTGGAGCGAAGCCTCGTTCCTCCTCCCCTTCAAGGGGAGGTGGGGAGGGGATGGGGACGGCGGGCGGCGGGCACGCGGGGTCGGAGGATCGTTTCATCCTGGTGGTCCATTGCGCTGCGCGCCATCGCACCGAGGTTTGTCCCCCATCCCCATCCCGGCCTTCCCCTTGAAGGGGAAGGTGTCGGTCGCTCGCGGACACGCCAGTGGGACAGGACGAGAGCGCTGGAGCGAAGCCTCGTTCGTTCTCCCCTTCAAGGGGAGGTGGGGAGGGGATGGGGTCGGCGAGCGGCTGGCGCGCGGGGTCGGAGGATCGTTTCATGTCAGTGGCGCCCGGCCGCCCGAAGCCACTGAGCCCCCGAGGGGCAGCGACCGAAGGGAGCGTGGGGGGAGCATGCGACGGCGCCCGGCCGCCCGAAGCCACTGGGCCCCCCTTGGGGGGCAGCGAGCGAAGGGAGCGTGGGGGGGCATGCGACTGTGCCCGGCCGCCCGAAGCCACTGAGCCCCCTTGGGGGGCAGCGAGCGAAGGGAGCGTGGGGGGCGTTCACAAGTCCGCCCGCGGCAGGCGCGCCTGGTTCATGGCTTTCAGCAAGGCGGCATCCAGCGTGGCGAGTGGCAGCTGCCGGCGCAGAGCCAGCTCCAGGGTAGCAGGCGTCGTAGGCGCTCAAGGCGTACTCGGCGGCCAGGGCGTCCAGTGTCTGCAGGCTCACGGGTTCGCGGCAACCTGCAGGCGAAGGGCCGAGGCTGCGGCGGCCAACTCGATGCGCTGGGCTGGCGTGATGCGCCGTCGGCGTTGCGCGCCGTGCAGCAGGTTGGCCATCTCGGCCAGCCACAATGCCGGCACCCAGACGGCGCTCGTGGCCGTGGCATGCAGCGCGGCCGGGTGTAGGGCGTGGCTTCGTCTGGCAGAAACCAGGCGGCGCTGACCGATGCATCGACGACGAATGCGGTGGAGGGTGCCGTCGGGGCCGGCAGTCCTTCGCGGGCCACCAGGCGACGAGCGGAGGGTTTGCGCGTGGGCCGGCCTGCCGGCCCACCGGGCGCCATCAGCGCCGCCCTTCGCGGACCAGGTTGCGGCTCTTGAGCGTGCCCAGGCTCACGCCGCGGCTGGCCTGCTGCAAACGATCCACGGCTTCCTGCGCGCTGCGTTGCCGCGCCGAGTCGTCCTCGGGCGGGGCCAGCCGGGCCACCACCTTGCCGTGGCGCGTGATTTCGATGATCTCGCCCGCCAGCACCCGATCCACCAGCTCGGACAAGCGGTTCTTGGCTTCGAACAAGGCAACGGTGGGCATGGCAGGACCTTTCAGCAGCGGGCAGGCTTGAAATGTAGCTAGCTAGCTCAAAAGGCGCAAGTTCAGTGCGGCGCGGGCGGCGGGGCGGCGTCGACGCCGTCATCGCCTGCCGCACCGTCATCGCTCGGCGTGCCGAACATGTGTTCGTTCAGGCTGCCGATGACCGCGGCGAGGCGCTCCGGATGGCCGAATACGCGCACCGCTTGTGCGATGCCGCCCAGTTGCGAGAACGGATGAAAGGCGAACTGGTCGAGCGAGAACCCGGCGTCGGGCCCGACGTAGTGGTCGGCGTTCGCACGGAACTGGTGACCGATCATGCGCAGCCACGATTCTTCGCCCACGCCGAGGTCGGTACGCTGCAACAGCCAGGCTTCGAAACGCGCACCCAACGCGGCCGCCCGCTGTTCCGACGCTTCGGGGAACACCATGTTGCCGTTCTCGTCGACGGTGATCCACTCGCGCGTCGTCGGGTCGATGTGGTCGTCGATGTCCAGCGCCAGCAGGCGCCGTGGTTCGTACTTCCTGCGCGCCTGCCGGGCGAGGACGACGCCGCCCTCGGCGGGGTCGTCGGCGTCGCCGTGATAGTCCGAGACACCGACAAAGTCGAACATCGTGAATGACGACTTGTTGCGCGCCTTGCGGGTGCCACGGCCGCGCATCTGCTGGTACAGGATGGACGAACGGGTGAAGCGTGCGAAGACCAGGTTGACCACCTCGGGGCAGTCGAAGCCGGTGTCGAGCATGTTCACCGACACGAGGATCTGCGGGAACGGCTCCTTCTTGAAGCGCCGGATCTTGCTCATTCCATCCACCGTGTCGTCCGCCCCCTGTCCGCTGACGACGTAGTCGGCGAACCGTACGTCGGGCGACGGCTTGAGGTGCGCGAACTCGGCATCGAACAGCCGTGCCAGGGTTTCGGCATGCTTCTTCGTGACCGCGAAGACGATCGCCTTTCCCAGCAGCGGCTGGCGCAACACGCCCTTGGCGTCGAGGTAGCCCTGATCGAGCACCTGGCGGAATTCACGCACGATGGCCCGGTTGCGCTCGGGGATCGTGAAGCGGCGTTCCAGCGCCGACGGGTCGACGGTGATGGTCTCGGCCTCGCCGAACAGCTGCTCCAGTTCGGTTCGGGTGTCGGCGTCCATGGTCGTCCAATCCAGTTCGGCCTTCTTGACCTCGAAGCCGCCCTCGGCCGCCGTCTTGACCGTCCGGGCCTTGTAGATCTGGTACGGGACGAGGTAGCCGTCGCGGATGGCGGTCTTGAGCTTGTACGAGAACGTGGGCGCATCGACCTCGAAGAATCGAAGGGTGTCGCGGACGAACGCCTTGTCTTCGTCGTCCGCCACGGCCTCGGCATCCGCGACGCAGGGCGTGGCGGTCAGCCCGACCTGCACGCCGTCGAAATGCCGAAGCACGCCGCTCCACTGGCCATAGATGCTGCGATGGCACTCGTCGCTGATGACGAGATCGAAGTAGCCGCTCGAATACTCGGCGTAGAGGTTCACCATGCTCTGCAGCGTGGTGATGGTGATGCGCTTCTCGTCCTGGAAGCGCCGGCCGGCACGCAGCACGTAGGCGGGGTAGTCGGGCAGGTGCTCGGCGAAGGCGTCTTCGGTCTGCTTGGCCAGCGGGATGCGATCGACCAGGAACAGCACGCGGGTGACGGCGTTGGCCTCGAACAGGCGCTTGATGAACGCGGCGGCCGTGCGCGTCTTGCCGGTGCCCGTCGCCATCTCGACCAGCAGCTTGCGCCGACCCAGGGTCATCTCGCGGCATAGCGTGTCGATGCACTCGATCTGGTAGTCGCGCTCGACGATGCGCCGATCGATCGCCACGCCGGCCGGATCGCGGCGCACGGCCCGTGTGGCGGCCCGGCGCTCCAGATCGTCCTGCTTGAAGATCGTCTTCACCGGCCGCGGATAGGCCTCGTGCTGCCATTCCCAGAACAGCACCTCATCGCCGTTGCAGAGGAAGGCATAGGGCACGCCGAGTTGCCGTGCGTAGGCTTTCGCTTGAGCCGCCGCGTCGCCCGGATTGACCGAATAGCGCTTGGCTTCGATCACGGCCAGCGAGCGGCCATGGCGATCACACAGCACGTAGTCGGCGCGGGTGCCGTCCGGCAGCTGGACTTCGAATCGGACGGCGTTGTTGTCGAGCACGTCCCAGCCCTGCGCCGCGAGCAGAGCGTCGATCTTCACGCGAGCGAAGGCCTCGTTGGTCATTTCACCCGATGCGCCACAGGGCGCCTGCCGTTCCCGTTCGTCCTGATGATCCTTCCGGTGCGAGGCTTCGCCTGTTCGGCGATGTCGGACAGGGAGGCGCGCGCCTGGGCGAACGGCGCTGCGTCGGTGCCGGACAGTGCCATCCTCTGTTCTCCGGGTATTCGCGGAAGATCGCGCAGTCTACGAGCCGCCGATTCCCAAGGAAAGGCCGCCGTGCCGGGAAGGAGCGCGGCATTCACTCGCACTCCGCCAATGGCGAATCGGCACGATCGGGGATGGCCTGTGAGTCCGAGGCGGCGTCAGCCATGGGGCTCGAACTCGCAGGAGGACGGTCCCGATCCGGTCGATGGGATGCCGGGACTGGCTCGTGAGCACGATGCCCCCGTTCGCCTCCGATGCCACGCCGTCGGCCGTTCCAGGTCCGCCCCGGTGTCCCGCCGTACGAGGTTGCTCGGAGTTCGCCGGCTACCGATTCGTCATACCA
>JAXMAF010000002.1:0-2231 GCA_046350555.1 Phycisphaerales bacterium | reverse complement strand
GCGCCTCGACCACGCCGCGATCGAGACCGTGAAGCGCTGGCGATTCGTCCCGGCGCGCCGCGGCACCGAGCCGGTCGCCGCGTGGGTGCTGGTGCCGATCCAGTTCACGCTCGACACGTAGTCCGCAGTCCGCAGCCAGCCACCATGTGCACGGCACGTGACAGCCAGCGATTCCCGTCCCCGAACCCCCGAGGAGAGTTCGCATGGCCGTCCCCTTCCGTCCGCGCCCGCTCGCCGGCGCGCCTCGCCGCTCCGTCGACACCGACCGCGCGCTCGCGCCGCGGCCCGCCGACACGCGCCGTCGCGCGCTGCTGCCGCTCGGCGCGATCGTCGCCGGGATGGCGCTCGCCCCCGACGCGACGTTCGGCCAGCAGGTCCCGACCGAACCCGCACCGGCGTCCGAAGTGACGCTGCCCACCGTTCCCGTGCGCGACACCCGCGAGAAGGACACCGGCTACCAGGCGACGGTGACGAACATCGGCAAGGTGCCGCAGATGCCGCGCGACATCCCGCAGTCGCTGTCGATCGTCACCGAACAGCTGATGCAGGACCGCAACGCGAGCACGGTCGTCGAGGCGCTGCGCAACGTGCCCGGCGTGACGTTCAATGCCGGCGAGGGCGGCCGCAACGGCGACAACATCACGATCCGCGGCTTCTCCGCGGTCGGCGACCTCTATCTCGACACGATCCGCGACGTCGCGCAGTACAACCGCGACACCTTCAACCTCTCCGAGATCGACGTCCTGCGCGGCTCGGCGTCGATGCTGTTCGGCCGCGGCTCGACCGGCGGCGTGGTCAACCAGGTGAGCAAGGTGCCGTTTCTGATGAACCAGAGCGAGGGCTCGGTCACCGTCGGCAGCTTCGACTACGTGCGCGCCATCGCCGACGTGAACCGCATCGTCGGCGAGAACGCGGCGCTGCGCGTCAACGCGATGATTACCGACAGCGAGAGCTTCCGCGACGGGCCGCACTACCGCCGCTGGGGCGTGGCGCCCTCGTACACGTGGGGCCTCGGCACGCGCGACGAGGTGAACGTCGCATTCTTCTACCTGGACGAGAGCAACATCCCCGACTACGGCGTCCCCTTCTACCGGGGCCTGCCGCTGCCGGTGCCCGTGGACGCGTCGTACTACGGCCTCGCCAACGCCGATTACGAGAAGTACCGGACGGCGATCGGCACCGTCACCTGGGTGCACCGCTTTTCGCCCGACGCGCAGTTGAAGAACGTCCTGCGCTACGGCAACTACGAGCGCGACCTGTGGCCGACCGCGCCGCGCCTCTCGGGCAATCCGGACCCGCTGCTGCCGACGTCGGTCATCACCCGCAGCAGGCCCGGGCGCCAGGGCGAGGACCGCGACTGGACCAACCAGACCGACTACACCGTCAAGTTCGCGACCGGTACGGTGAAGCACCTGGTGCTGGTCGGCATGGAGCTCGCGAGCGAGGACTCGTGGACGCAGCGCTGGGGGCACGCACCCGGCGTCGCCGTCCCGACGACGACCGTCGCGAATCCGGACGACAGCCCGCCGCTGCCGCCGGACTTCTTCGTGCACAGCGTCACGCAGGAGACGAGGTTCCAGTCGGGCACGGTCGGCGTCTATGCGCAGGACTTCCTCGAGCTGACCCCGCTGTGGAAGTTCCTCGCCGGCGTACGCTACGACTGGTTCGACGCCGACTACGAGCGCGTCGGGCCGCTGACCGACTATGGCCGCACCGACCGCGTGTGGAGCTTCCGTACCGGGCTCCTCTTCCAGCCGACCGACGAGCAGTCGTACTACCTGTCGTACGGCAGCTCGTTCAACCCGTCGGGCGAGCTCTACGCGCTCGACCCGCGCGGCGCCAACACGCCACCCGAGAAGAACTACAACTACGAGGCGGGCGCCAAGTGGGACCTGCTCGAGGGCAACCTGTCGCTGCAGGCGGTCGTCTACCGGTCCGAGAAGACCAACGAGCGCAACACCGATCCGCTGATCACCGACGTGTTCCTGCTGTCCGGACGCCGGCACACCGACGGCGTCGAGCTGGAGGCAGCCGGCCGCATCACGCCGCAGTGGGACGTGTTCGGTGGCGTCTCCTTCCTGCGCGCGCGGATCGACGAGTCGATCAACCCGAACGACGTCGGCAAGGTGCCGGTCAACACGCCGCCGTACACGGCGAGCCTGTGGACGACGTACCGGTTCCTGCCGTACCTGCGCGCCGGCCTCGGCTGGGAAGCGATCGGCAAGCGCTAC
>JAXMAF010000001.1:0-5150 GCA_046350555.1 Phycisphaerales bacterium | reverse complement strand
TGAGGATATCGTGACCGATATGACCGCTTCATCGACCCGCTTCGACTTCAGCCCGGTGCATGCCGCGTTGCAGCGATGGGTCGACCAGGAAGTGCTCGCGGGGGTTTCGATCGCGGTGCTTCACGGGCGCGAACTCGTCGACGTGCACTGCGCGGGATGGGCCGATCGGGAGGCGAAGATCCCGCTGCGAACAGATCACCTGTTCCCGGTGAATTCGAACACCAAACTGGTCACGTCGTGCGCGGTGCTCATGTTGATCGAAGAGGGCCACTTCGGGCTGGACGACCCGATCGAGCGCTTCCTGCCCCGGTATTCCGAGCCCCGCGTACTGCGGCGCGGAGCGGTCGATCTCGCGGACACCGAACCGGCGACCCGACCGATAACGGTCCGTCACTTGCTGAGCCACTGCTCCGGCTTGACGTATTCGCTCTTCGATCCGGGAGCGATCATGTCGAAGGCATATGTCGCGCGCGGCGTGCTGCAACCATCGAAGACGCTGGCCGAATCGGTGGACCTGCTTTCCGAGTTGCCGCTTCTGTTTCACCCCGGCACCGCTTGGGAATACTCGGTGTCCACGGACGTGCTGGGACGGTTGGTAGAGGTCGTGTCCGGACAGCCTTACGAAGCATTCATCCGGTCGCGCATCCTTGAACCTCTCGGCATGCACGACACGGGCTATCTCGTCGCCGAGGCAGAACAGCACCGGCTCGCGCCGCTGTATGCGGGGGCCGACCCGAGTGATCCGACGAAGCCGGGGCTGACCCGAATGGAAGCGCCGTACCCCGGCGCGTACCGTCGGGAGGTGGCATTGCGCGGCGGCGGAGCGGGCCTCGTTTCATCTCTTGGGGACATGGTCGCGCTGTTGCGAAGCCTGTTACCGGGCGGCAGGACCCTTCTTTCATCGGAGACGATCGCGCTTCTGGGGAAAAACCAACTGCCCGAAGGCGTCTGGGTGTCGTTCCCCGGAAAGGGCGAGTTTCGGGGCAACGGCTTCGGGCTGGCGGGCGCGGTGATCGTCGATCCGATGCCGATTCAGCACTCCGATTCGCTGGGAGAGATCTTCTGGGGGGGTACCGGCGGCACGCAGTGGTGGATCTCACCGAGGCTCGGGGTCGCGGGCGCGATGATGACGCACAGAATGCGTTCGCTGTCGCACCCGTTTGCATTCGAGGCGAAGCGGCTTGTGTACGAGGCAATGAATCCGAGGCAGTAGCCGCCGTTGCGATCCCGGTGCAATCGGCCCTACTTCGCCTTGCCCATCCCAGCGTCACGCGCCTTAACGATGGCCTGAGCGCGGTTCTCGACGCCCAGCTTGTCGAAGATCGGCGTGATGTTGTTGCGCACGGTCTTCTCGGAGATGTTCAGGTGGGCGGCGATCTGGAGGTTGTCGAGGCCGCGGGCGATGAGTTCGAGGACATCACGTTCGCGAGCGGTGAGGTCGGCGAAAGGCACGACATCCGCCTTCGTCGGATCCCTTTCCTCGCCCAGGAAGTCGAGGACCTCCCGCAGCAGCACCGAAAACGCAGGGTCGCTCGGAAGCGGATCGGACGCGTCGGTGTCCAGCGCCACCAGTCGCGCGTTCGGGACGAGGCTCGCAAGCGCGCGCCCGCTGCTGAGCGGAACCCAGATGTCCCGAAGCCCGTGCAGGATCAGCGCGGGGCAACGCACGCGCGTGGCGAGTTCCGACAGGTCCGAGTTCGCCTGGTATCGGATCATCGCTGCCCCGAAGCGCCCGCTGCCCGCTGTCAGCGTGTAGCGCTCCATCGACGCCATCTCCTCCGGCGTGGCGCGCGGGAAGCGTCTCGACAGGAACAGTCGTCGAAATCCGGGATTGGGATCGTCCCATCCGGCTTCGATCGCGGCAACGATCGCGTCGCGCTTGAACCGGAAGTCGTTCGAATATGCGGCCCTCGCCGATCCCCCCGCGAAGCCTCCGATGACCACCAGCCGCGAGACCCGCTCCGGGTGACGCGCGGCATACGTCACCGACTCGGCGCACCCCGACGTCCGAGCCACCAGCGCGAAACGATCGACGCCTGCGGCGTCGACGACGCACTCCAGGTCCGCGACGGAGTTCTCCAGCGAAACCTCGTCGAACGGCTGGTCCGACAGCCCTACGCCGCGACCGTTGTACCGGATCAGCGTGTGCCGCTCCGAGAGTGCCCGCAGGAACGGAACACTCGGGACATTGCGCAGTTCGTTTTCGAGATGGCCCGCGACCCTGCATTCGACCACCGGCGGCCCGCTCCCCATCGTCGACCACGCGATCGCCATTCCGTTGGGGGCCTTGCAGTAGCGGATGGTCTGCCTCAGGTCGGACATGGCATCAGTCGTTCAATACAGCCTTGTCTCGATGTCCTTGTCGGCAATTGCCTGCGCATCGGCCACGGACATGTTCAGCTTCGCGGCCGACACCATGGCTTCGGCGATCGACGACAGTCCGTCGAGACCGGGCCACGCTTCGTGCCTCCAGAGGTCCGAGCGGATCACACACTTGGCGCAGTGAAAGAACATTCGAGTGACACCGACCACGATCGCAAAGTCCGGGACCTTGTCGCGCACGGCCATGCGCTCGCGCAACGACTGATCGCGCACGATGATGGCGCGCCCGCCGACCCGCAGCGTCTCCTGCTTTCCCGGTATGAAGAAAATGAGACCGATCTGATCGTTGACGAGCAGATTCTTGAACGTGTCGGCCCTGCGATTGCCGAGGCGGTCGGGGATCGCAATCGTCGTGTCGTCGAGCACTTGAACGAATCCCGGAGGGTCTCCCTTCGGCGACATGTCCACGTGGCCGTCCGCCCCGGTCGTGCCCACGATAATGAACGGCGAGCGCGCGATGAAGGCTCGCGCATGCGCGTCCAGAGCGGTCAGCTCCTTCCTCACGACGGCAGAACTGGGCAGACCCATGACGGCCCGGAACTGCTCTTCAGTGGTGACGACGTCGCTGAACTGCGACCTGAGGTCCATTTGAGCCTCTCGCGTGTTGGGGGGCTACGGGGGCATACTGACGATTGCCTACCCGGACATCCCATTACGAGTCGAGCGATCCGATGTGCCTCGGGTGAGTTTATGTTTCGCATGGCGAGTCGTCCATAGGAAGCTCGCGACCGCGCCAAGAGCGACAGGAACCCGGACGAGTCAATCTCAGAGTCAAGCCTAACCAAGCCCGCTTGACCTGGCGAATGGGTCGCGGGTGCCACTCGACGCGGAGACGATCATGAACGAACGACTCGAAGACGGCTGTCTTTGCGGCGCGGTTCGCTTTCAGACCATCGGTCCACCGGTCACAACCTGCATCTGCTATTGCAGATTCTGTCAGCGCGTGAGCGGAAGTGCGTTCGTGGCCGAAGCCTTCTTCCCGAGGGAAAACGTTTCGTTCAGCGGCGGACCGATCAGCACGTTCGACTATCGGTCCCCCGAGCACGGTCGCGCGCTTCGGGTTCATTCCTGCGCGAAGTGCGCGAGCACCGTCGGCGTCACGGCCGAGCGATACCCTGCGTACTTCGTCCTGTACCGCGGTGCTTTCGACGATCCAAGCTGGTTCGAGCCCCGGTTTCACCTATTCACGCAGGAATCGGCTGACTGGATGATCATCCCCGAGGACGTCAAGTGCTACGCACGCCACTCGCTGAAGAGCGACGGGACCTGGGAGACGCCGGTCCCGGCACCGAAGCGTCGCGAACGGGGCACGGATTGATCCGCGCCGCGCCTTCCTCTTGCTTCCCCACAGGAGTGGAAGACAACAAGGAGGTGAAATGAGCTCCGTCGATCACATCGCGGGCAAGGTCATCGTCGTCACTGGAGCCGGCTCGCCCCGGGGCTTCGGCGCGCTCGTCTCCCGTCAAGCCGCTGCGCGCAGAGCGAAGCTCGTATGCGCCGACATCGACGAGGTCGCCGTCGGGGAGGTCGTCGCGGGCATCGTGGCGCAGGGCGGGGAGGCCATGGCGGTGAAGGCCGACGTCAGCTCGATCGACGACATGAAGGCATTGGCCGCAGCGGCCGTCGCGAGGTTCGGCCGGATCGACGTGATGGTGAACAACGCCGGCGTCATGCCGCTCGCGTTCTTTGCCGATCACGCGGCGGCGCTGGCGGCGTGGCACCGCTGCATCGACGTCAACTTCAAGGGCGTGCTCAACGGCATGGTCGCGGTCTACGATCCGATGATCGCGCAGGGCCGCGGGCACGTGATCAACTTGTCGTCGATCTACGGCAACTTTCCGGTGGCCGGCGCGGGGGTGTATGGGGCGACGAAGGCGGCGGTGGCCTTCCTGTCCGAGTCGCTGCGCGTGGAGTCGCGCGGCCGAATCAAGGTCACGACGGTGAAGCCGACCGGCGTGCCCGAAACCGGACTCGCTGCAGGAGTCGTGAATCGTGCGGCGGCGGTCGGGATCGTCGGGCACAACATGGCGGAGTTCGTCCGCGCGCGTCAGGAATTCGTCAATGGCGCGCTCGACCCGGCGGCGCTCGACCCAGAGAGTCCCGGCTACATGTTTCTTCAGGCGCAGTACATCGCCGACGCGATCCTGCACGCCATCGACCAGCCCTGGGGGGTGTCGATCAGCGAGGTGACGGTGCGCGCGACTGGGGAATTCTTCCTGCTCTGACGGGAGGCGGCCGTTGACCGAGCGCCGGCCCCGTCAGCCCGCGAGCAGCCCGTGCTCCCGAAGCACTTCCTCCGCGACCCGCAGCGCGTCGATCGCCGCGGGAAAACCGCAGTACGCCACGCCGTGCGTGAAGACCTCGCGGATCTCGTCGGCGGTGCAGCCGTTGTTGATCGCGCCCGCCAAGTGGATGCGAAGCTCGTGCGGCCGGTTCAGCGCGCACAGCATGCCGATCGTCACGAGACTGCGCTCGCGGCGCGAGAGCCCCTCGCGCGTCCAGAGCGTCGCGTAGGCGAACTCCTCGCTGAGCCGGCGCACCGGTCCGTTGAACGCCGTCGTCGATGCGTCGCGGCGGGCGACGTAGGGCTCGCCGAGCACCTCGGCCATCACGGCGCGGCCGCGCGCGCGCAGGGTGTCGCGCGCCGCGACGACGGCGGCCGGCGTGCCGGCTCTGACCGCGGCGGCAGACTTCGCCGCCGCCGACTTCGCCGCCGCCGACTTCGCACCCGCCGACTCGGCCCTGGCGGACCCTGCCCCGACCGCCTT